>NZ_JAYMRT010000003.1:0-572471 GCF_038900515.1 Burkholderia sp. JPY481 | reverse complement strand
GGGACGCAAACAGTATGAGTACCGCTTCTTTCGTCCCCGCCGATCTTGCCGTATGGCTCGACACGCACGCGGAGTCGCTCGACTCGAGCGCGGGGCACGCACGTGAAATCGTGCCGCGGCTTGCCGCTGCCGGACTTTTCGGCGTTGGCGTTCCCGCGACCTATGCCGGCGGTCGTGGTGGTGCCGCGACCGATGCAGTCGAAGCGATCGCGCAGGTTGCTTCCCACTCTCTGAGCGCCGCGTTCGTGTTCTGGGGCCATCGGACCTTTATCGAATACCTGTTGCACAGTCCGAATGCCGGGCTGCGCGACACGTGGCTCGCGCCACTGCTGAGTGGCGAGGTCGCGGGCGCGACCGGCCTGTCGAACGCAATGAAGTACCTGTCCGCGCTGGAGCCGTTGCAGATGAGGGCCGAACCGGTTGCAGCCAATGGGTCCGGCGCGCGTCGCTGGGCGCTGTCGGGGAGTCTGCCGTGGATCACGAATCTGCGTCCCGAGGGATTTCTGGTGGCAGCAGCGTTCGATCACGCGGACAGCGGCAAGCCGTCGATTTTCGCGGTTCCGCACGATCTTCCCGGCGTTGGGCGAAGCGGCGATCTCGACCTGATCGCATTGCGCGCGAGCAATACCGCCGCGTTGAAGATCGAGGGCGCACAGCTCGACGAACGCTGGATGATCGCCGCCGACGCGAGTACGTTCCTGACTCGAGTGCGTCCCGGCTTCCTTGGATTGCAGTGCGGTCTTTCGCTTGGTCTTGCGCGTCGCGCGCTCGCGGCCGTGGCGCTGGCCCGTCCGGCATCGAGGCTGGCGCTGGCCGCAGACGCCGAACAGCTCGCCGACGAGCTTGCACGGTTGACGGACCAGCTATGCACGGGCATTGCGGCTCAGACCTATATCGAGGATGCGCCGAACCTTTTCCGCCTGCGCATTGCGCTGGCGTCGCTGGTGGCATCGGCCGTCAACCTCGAGGTCCAGGCGAGCGGCGGACAGGGCTATCTGCGCGAGCAGTCGGCCGTTGCGCGTCGCGTGCGCGAGGCGTCGTTCGTGCCGATCGTCACGCCGAGCATCGTGCAACTCAAGCACCAGCTTGCGCTGCATGCCAGGACCGAATGATGGCCGAGTTCGTCGCACCTCACGTGGAACTCCACGACATCGCGCTCAGCTACGGACAGCGTCGGGTTATCGATGGCGTGACGTATAGCGTGCGACGCGGCGAGATCGTGTCGATCCTGGGTCCGAGCGGGGCGGGCAAATCGTCGTTGCTGCGGGTCGTGGCGGGACTGTCCGCGGCAACGCGCGGCACCGTCCTGATCGATGGCGAGCCCGTCAGTGGTCCGCGCCCGGACGTGGCCATTGCCTTTCAGGACCCCTGCCTGCTGCCCTGGTTGTCGGTGGAGCGCAACGTCGCATTCGGACTGGGCTTCGCGAGACAGACGAAGTTGTCCGCTGCTGAACGCCGGGCGCGTGTGGCCGCGGCGCTCGAAGAAGTCGGGCTCGCACACGCGCGAGACCTGGTGCCTTCACAGCTGTCTGGCGGCATGGCGCAGCGCGTGGCTCTGGCGCGCTGCGTGGCCCGGCGGCCAAAAGTATTGGTCCTCGACGAACCGTTCGGGGCGCTGGATGAAATCACCCGCGAGGGGATGCAGAAACTGCTGAAACAGGTTGTCGCCGACACGCAGGCAGCAACGCTGCTCGTCACGCACGACATCGATGAAGCACTGCTCGTCTCCGACCGCGTGGCGGTGCTTGGCCGGCGCGGCACGCTGGCGCTGGAACTGGACATCGACATCCGTTACCCACGCGTCGAACATCTGCAGAGGCTCGGCGCGTTGCGGCTGCGAATCCTGGAAGCGTTACGCGATTCGGTGCCTTCATCCGTTTCCTCCCACAACGACTGAGGAATGCGTTTAATGTGCGAACACCCTATTTCCCGTCGCGACTGGCTCAAGCTCGCCGCGATGCTGACCGTGACTGGCGCGGCACCGTTGCTGAGTGCTTTCGACGCCCGTGCGAACGCCGAACCCGATGCACCCGTACGCATCGGTTACCTGCCTATCACCGATGCCGCGCCGCTGCTCGTCGCACATAACAAGGGCTATTTCGCCGCTGCCGGTTTGCAGGCGGACAAGCCCGTACTGCTGCGCAGTTGGGCTCAGCTCGTCGAAGCGTTCCTGTCAGGTCAGGTGAACGTGGTGCATCTGCTTTCTCCGATGACGGTATGGGCACGCTACGGAGCCAAGGCACCGGCAAAGATCGTCGCGTGGAATCACGTCAACGGGTCGGCTCTCACCGTCGCGCCGGACATTTCGACGGTGAACGATCTTGGTGGCAAGACCGTAGCGGTGCCGTTCTGGTACTCGATTCATAACATCGTGTTGCAGGACCTGTTGCGCGCGCATGGCCTGACGCCCGTGCTGACGAAGAGCGGTCCGCTCGAGCGCAATGAAGTTCGTCTCGTCGTGATGGCGCCTTCCGATATGCCGCCCGCGCTTGCTGCAAAACAGATTGGCGGCTTCATCGTCGCGGAGCCGTTCAACGCCGCGGCCGAAAAGATGCAGGTGGGCAAGGTCCTGCGCTTCACCGGCGACGTGTGGCGCAACCACGCCTGCTGCGTGGTGTTCATGCACGAACGGGATATCACCGGCCGTCCGCAGTGGACGCAGAAGGTGGTGGATGCGATCGTGCAGGCTCAACTGTGGACGCGCGCGCATCCGCAGGAAGCGGCGCAACTGCTTTCGCGTTCGGGGGCGGACCACTACACACCGCATACGGCGGAGGTGCTTACCGATGTGCTGGCGCCGTCCGCGGCAGGCGAGGGCCGCTACCTCGGAGACCGGGCAATCGTTCACGCCGATTGGCACCAGAAGCGGATCGATTTTCAGCCCTATCCGTATCCGTCGTACACCGAGGAACTCGTGCGGCGGCTCAAGGCGACAAAGATCGACGGTAACCAGGCGTTCGTTGCACAACTGGACCCAAAGTTCGTCGCGGGGGATCTCGTCGACGAGCGATTCGTGAGACGAAGCATTACATCGGTTGGCGGCATGCAGGCATTCGGTTTGCCGGACGGATTCGAGAGAATGGAGACTGTGATTGTCTAGTAGTCTTTCATCACGGACGGTGAGTTCATCGCGCACTGCGAGTCACGCCGACGGGGACAGGGCAGTGCGGCGCTCGCGGCGCCTGCCGAACGCGCTGCTCGGACTGCTGGGCGGCGCGATCGCGATCGTCGCCTGGTGGGCGGCGGTGACACTGCCTGGCGGTGCCGACGGCTTCGTTGCGCAGTTTTCACCGCTGCATGCGCTGGCGGCATTGCCGGGGCTCGTCGCCGACGAGCATCTGTTGTCGCATGTGGCAGCGAGTCTGCGCCGCGTCGCGGTTAGCCTTGGCTGGGCGCTCGTCGTCGGCGTTCCGCTGGGCTTTGCACTCGGCCGCTCGAAGCGCTTCGAAACGACGTTCTCACCGACGCTGCAGTTTCTGCGCATGATCTCGCCGCTGTCGTGGATGCCCATCGCGGTGATGTCGCTCGGCATCGGCGATCGCGCTGTGTATTTCCTGCTGACCTTCGCGGCCGTGTGGCCACTGTCGATGAGCACCGCGGCAGGGGTGGCGCACATCGATCGCCGGTGGGTGCAGCTAGGCGAGTCGCTCGCTGCGACGAGGCTCGAGATGTTGTGGCACGTGTATGTGCCGGGTGTCGCCTCGCACGTGCTGACTGGCGTGCGGCTCGCAATCGGCATCCTGTGGATAGTGCTGGTGCCGGCCGAAATGCTCGGGGTCAGCTCGGGGCTGGGTTATCTCGTCCTCGATGCACGGGACCGCCTCGCCTACGGCGATTTGACCGCCGTCGTTCTGATCATTGGCGCGCTCGGGTTTGCACTGGACTGCGCCGCGCGCGCGGCGCGGAAGTTTGTCGGCGGCATGCCGGGCCAGGATTGAAGCGGGGCGCGCGAATCACACAGCCGGTCAGCTTTTGAGGATGTCCGCAAGTACTCGCACAGCCTCATCGATCGAGGTATCCCATGGGTGGCCGAAGTTCAGACGGATGCAGTTTTCGAACGAGTGGGTAGCGGAGAAGATCGGCCCGGGCGCGATACTGATGCCGTGGGCGATGGCGCGTCGATGAAGCGCCATCGCATCGACCGCATTGGGCAACTGAAGCCAGAGAAAGTAGCCCCCGTTGGGAAGGGTCCATCGCACGTCGCGCGGCAACGAACGCCGAAGCGCGGCATCCATTGACGCTAGCTGTGACTTGAACGCATTGCGCAGCTTGCGCAAATGCTTGTCATAGCCGCCATATTGCAGATAGTCGGCAATTCCGGCCTGTACCGGAATGCTGGCCGACAGCGTCGTCATCAGCTTGAGCCGTTGCACCCGGTCGGCGAATCGGCCAGCCGCTACCCAGCCGATCCGGTAGCCGGGCGCGAGCGTCTTCGAGAAAGAACTGCAGTGCATGACGAGGCCCTTGGTGTCGAAGGCCTTCGCCGGCAGCGGCCGATCACGACTGAAGTGAAGCTCCTGATAGACGTCATCTTCGATCAGCGGTATTTCGCGCTTGGCCAGTAGATCGACGAGCGCTTTCTTTTTCTCCACCGAGAGCGTAACGCCGGTCGGATTCTGGAAGTTCGTCATGAACCAGCAGGCGCGGATCGGATGCTTATCGAGCGCGACCGCGAGTGCGTCGAGGTCCAGTCCGGTGACCGGATCGACGGGAATCTCGACCGCGCGCAGGTCGAGCCGCTCGATGGCCTGCAATGCGGCGTAAAAGCCAGGCGACTCGACCGCGATGACGTCGCCCGGGCGCGTCACCGCCATCAGACAGAGATTGAGCGCTTCCAGAGCGCCGTTTGTCACGACGATTTCCTCGGTTGCCACGGAGAGGCCCGTGCCGACGTAGCGCAGCACGATCTGGCGACGCAGGTGGTCATTGCCCGGTGGCAGGTCCGCGACGGTACTCCACGGGCTCAGCGAGCGCGTGCCCTGTGCCAGCGACTTGAGGAGCCTGGCGGACGGAAACAGCAGAGGGGAAGGAAAAGCGGAGCCAAGCGGCACGATGCCAGGATGCTTTGCCGCATCGAGCACTGAAAAGACGAGATCCGAAATGTCTACCTTCGCGGACTCCGCGAGTGTTGCCGCCTGCATGGAAACCGCTTGCTGGACTCCCGCACCCGGTGTGACGTAAAAACCGGAACGCTCCTCGGCACGAATGAGCCCCCACTCCTCGAGCAGATAGTACGCACGCAGAACGGTCGACTGACTGACGCCATGCTGCGCGATGATATAGCGCAGGGATGGAAGGCGAGAGCCGATCGGAATATGGCCGGCTCGGATCTCTTCAGCGATCGTGGTGGCGAGTGCCTCGTAGCGGGTCATGTTGGACTTTGTTGGAATGTTTGTCGCATGTTGCTCGGCGTTGGACGTCATGTGATGTCTGGAGATGTGAACGTTCGGCGAGCTTGTCGGCGCACAGTATGGCTCGAAACCGGCGCGGCCGCCTGCCAGATGCTGATGCCCGTCGCCGTTGTCACAGTCTGGACTCTCCCCCTCACCGCAGCGGACAGTCGCAGACGATTCGGGGAAGGTCGGGCTTTGGCTGTATTCACGATGATCACCTGAGAGCCTCGGGGCGGCTATATGGCAGCGTGCATCTTCGCCTATCGTTCGCGAGTGCGACGGCCGATCAGATCGGAGAAGGAATGCGACGTCTTGCCCAGGCCATCGGGACGCACGATCGACCCGCAAGCGCCCTCCAGCCGACCCTCGCTGAATCAGTGCGGGGCGAGAGCTGCTGCGCTCCATTAAGCGCCATCTGCTGCTTGAGGCGGCTACTGCGGCGCGATATTTTCCTTGTTCCGTGTGGACCACACGTCCGCCATTTCCGCACTATGTACCGCTACAACGAATTCGACAAAGCCTTCGTGCAAAGCCGCGCGGCCCAGTTTCGCGATCAGATCGAACGCTGGCAAGACGGCAGGCTGAGCGAGGATGCGTTTCGCCCGCTGCGCCTGCAAAACGGCTGGTACGTCCAGCGGCACGCGCCGATGCTGCGTGTCGCGGTTCCGTATGGCGAGCTCTCCAGCGCCCAGCTTCGCGTGCTCGCGCGTATTGCACGCGAATACGACGAGCCCGAAGCAGAGGTGTACCGGCAGGCAATGGAGGCTCAGCGCAAGCTCGGCACCGTGCGCTTGCCTACCAATCAAGCGCACTTCACGACACGCACCAATGTTCAATTCAACTGGATACCGCTGTCGAAAGCCGCCGACGTGATGGACCTCCTCGCCACGGTCAACATGCACGGCATTCAGACCAGCGGCAACTGCATCCGCAACATTTCATGCGATGAGCGGGCAGGTGTGGCACCGGACGAGATCGCCGACCCGCGGCCCTTCGCCGAAATCATGCGCCAGTGGACCACGCTGCATCCCGAGTTCGCGTTTCTGCCGCGCAAGTTCAAGATCGCGATCACCGGCGCTAAGGAGGACCGCGCGGCGACCGGATGGCACGACGTGGGACTGCGCCTCGTGCGCGACCAAAATGGCGAGCTGGGCTTTCGCGTATCGGTGGGCGGGGGCATGGGCCGCACGCCGGTCATCGGCACTGTGTTGCGCGAGTTTCTGCCGTGGCGGCACATCATGAATTACATCGAGGCCGTGGTCCGCGTGTACAACCAGTTCGGACGGCGCGACAACAAATACAAGGCGCGTATCAAGATCCTCGTGAAGGCCGAAGGCCAGCGCTTCATCGACGAAGTAGAGGAAGAGTTCCGGCAGATCGTGGATCACGACGGCGGTCCGCACACGATTCCTCAAGCCGAGTTCGACCGCATCAGCACGTATTTCGTCGTGCCGCCGGCAGCGGCCGAGCGCCGAGCCGCCGACCCGGCCGCTGCTGCCGCGCTGCAAGCCGCTGCGCGGCAGACGCCGCAATTGCAGCGCTGGCTGGAGCGCAACGTCGCGCCGCACAAGGACCCGTCCATGCGCATCGTCACGCTGTCGTTCAAGCGACCATTGCAGGCGCCCGGCGATGCATCGGCCGAGCAGCTCGAACGCGTGGCGGATCTCGTGGACCGCTTTTCGTCGGGAGAAGCGCGCGTCACGCACACGCAGAACATCGTGCTGCCGTGGGTCCACGTCGACGACCTGCTCGCGCTCTGGCACGCGGCGGTCGCGGTGCAGCTCGCAAGCGCCAACGTGCATCTGCTCACCGATATGATTTCCTGCCCTGGCGGCGACTTCTGCGCGCTCGCCAACGCCCGCTCGTTGCCGATCGCACAGAGCATCATGGAGCGCTATCAGGACCTCGACGAATTGAACGACATTGGCGAGGTCGATCTGCATATCAGCGGCTGTATCAATTCGTGCGGCCATCATCACAGCGGACATATCGGCATTCTTGGCGTCGACAAGGATGGCGCGGAGTGGTATCAGGTCACGCTCGGCGGCGCGGATGGCTCCGCGCGCAGCGGCGACGCCCGCTCCGGCAAGGTCATCGGCCCGTCGTTCGCGTCACATGAAGTGACCGATGTCGTCGACGCGGTGCTCGGCCGCTATGTGGCGTTGCGCGAGCGGCGCGGCGAACGTCGCGAGACTTTCATCGAAACCGTGCGCCGGGTCGGACTCGATCCATTCAAGGCTGCCGCGGACGCGGTTCGCGCCACGGCACAGGAGCGCGTATGAAGACCCCGGCACGCATTCGCCTGCTCGCCGCGCACGACCATGCCGCCGATGCAGCGGCGCCCGTACTCGCTTTGCCTAACGATGCCGATCCGCTCGCGCATGCGGCCGATATTTCAGCCGCCGCGCGCGTCGAGTTGCATTTCCCCACCTTCACCGATGGACGCGCGTACTCGCAGGCGTACCTCGTGCGCCGCCGGCTCGGCTTCAATGGAGACTTGCGGGCGACGGGCGAGGTACTGGTCGATCAACTGATGCAGATGGAGCGCATGGGCTTTTCAAGCGCGGTACTGGACGAAACCGTCGCCGTGCAAGACGCGCAGCGTCAACTCGAACGCTTCACCGGGTTTTATCAGGGCGATGTTGTGCGCGAGGCACCGTATGGCGCGACAGGTACAGGTGTCGCGTCGGCTGCGTCCATTTTGCCGGTATCGCACGAAGAAAAAGCCTGAGCGCGGCCGCAGCAGGTATATCGCTGCGATTTGCTCACCGCATCGCCAGAAGTAAAACTGCGGCGATGCCGGCGCGTGAATACCTGTGCTGAAGTGTCAGAGTCGGCCAGCCCCGGCTGCATTCCTCAAATTGATCACAACTGCTGCTGTTCTGAATCCGTGAGAAGCATGAACATTAGTCAACGCGATCAAACGAACAGGAGGAAGTGATGGAACTCATCCGGATGGCGCGCATCGTTCTGTGGAGTTTCTTCGGAGTGCGCAATCGAACCGCCCACGAAGCCGACTTCGCCCATGTCAACTTTAGCTGGCTGCCGTTCGTGGCAATTGGGCTGGCTGCCCTCATCGGCGGCTGCATTCTGGGTGTCGTATTGCTTGTCACACACCCTGCGATAACCGCTCAGGGTTTCTAAGCGGCAGAACGGAGGTGGTGACTCGATTGGGCGATTCACGGGCGCCATTTCAATTATTGTGCGCCCCGTTCTCTTTCGTCGGCACAGCAGTGTAGGCGAAAACCCTGGCTTCGGATCTCGCAGCGCCATTTCTTCAAGAATAATTGCGTGCCGGTGACATGATCGGCGAACTCATCAATGTTGATGCCGTGTTCGACTCAATCTTCTCGTATCGGCAGCGTCCTCTGAAAGATGACTAATCCGTCGCAATTATCGAAAGCGAAGACTTTCGCGAGAGAGCTCGCTGACCGAGCTACATCCCATCAATTTCATGCCCCGCTCTAATTCTGTTTTCATCAAGGCCAGTGCCCGCTCGACGCCAGCCTGCCCAGCCGCTGCCAGCGGGAACAAATAGTAACGTCCGACGCCAACGGCTTTGGCCCCTAGAGCCAGAGCCTTCAGAACATGTGTTCCGCGTTGCACTCCTCCATCCATGATGACGTCCAGCTTGTCACCCACGGCATCCACAACCTCCGCAAGCTGATCGAACGCGGCTCTCGATCCATCTAGCTGCCTGCCGCCATGATTGGACAGCACGATGCCGGTACAGCCAATTGCGGCCGCACGCTTCGCGTCCTCGACAGACATCACGCCCTTCAGGCAAAACTGGCCGTCCCAGTCACGGACCATCTCGGCAACGTCGTCCCAATTCATCGAAGGGTCCAACATTTCCGTGAAGTAGCGGCCAATCGACATCGCACCGCCGCCAAAGTCGACGTGGGTCTCCAATTGCGGCATGGAAAAGCGCTCATGCGTGACGTAGTTCAGAACCCATTTCGGCTTCAGAGCGAATTGGAGCATACCGCCCAAGGTGAGTCTGAAAGGGATGGTGAAGCCTGTACGCAGATCGCGCTCGCGGTTTCCGCCAGTGATGCTGTCGACCGTCAGCATCATCACATCGATGCCAGTCTCTTTGGCGCGTTGCATCATTGCACGGTTTAAACCGCGGTCCTTATGGAAGTAGAACTGGTACACCTGCGGTGTCGGGAACGCTTTGCGTAACTCTTCCATGCTGACCGTGCCGAGCGAAGAAACGCCGAACATCGTTCCGTACTTCGACGCCGCAGCGGCCACTGCGCGTTCGCCTTCATGGTGGAAAAGGCGTTGCAGTGCGGTCGGGGAACAATACACAGGCATCGCCAGCCGCTGGCCGAGCACGTGCACCGAGAGATCCACGTCACCGACTCCCCGCAACACATTGGGTACCAGGTCACATTGCTGGAAGCTCGCGGTGTTCCGGCGATAGGTCACTTCGTCGTCGGCGGCGCCATCGATGTAGTTAAAGATCGGGCCCGGCAGTCTGAGCCGTGCCAGTTCACGGAAGTCGTGAAAGTTATGGCAATCGCTTATTTGCATATTGCGAGGTAGCCGCCGATTTGGCCTGCTGGACGGCCAAATTTCAGGGACGATCAGTTCTCATGCCGCGTTTTTTTCATGGTCGCCGGATCGCGCACGATGGTGACCGCGCACGGCGCGTAGGCGAGCACCTGGCGGGCGACCGAACCGATCAGCCAGCGATCGAACGGCGTATGTCCGCGATGTCCCACCACGAGATGGTCGATAGCATGCCGCTCCGCGTACAGCACGATCTCTTTCGCCGGCGGCCCGACCACGAGATCGAACTCCACGGCTCCGTTCGAAGCGGCGAGCTTCGCCTTGACGTCGTCGAGGATCTCGTTGGCATGGCGCACTTCCAGCTCGATCAGATTTTTTCGCTCGACTTCGATCGCACCCCAGTCCGGCGTGCGCGCGACGACGAGCACATGCAAGCGCGCGTCGAAACGCTTGGCCAGATCGGCCGCGAAAGTCACGGCATATTGCGCGGATGCCGACCCGTCATAACCTACCAGCACGTTCTGCATGATCTGCTCCTGTGCGGTTCACACCGGGTCGCGACTTCGTATGACGAAATCCATCGGGCCGTTTGCGTGAACCGCGAGCTCTCCCCGACTTCGCGGCGTCGGCGCGAAAGCACGTGCGATCCACTCGCGAACCTGCCGCGCGGATCGTCACGCGGACGGCGTCGGCACCTGTGGTGTTGAATCAGTTGTCGTCGCTTCTGGACGGGAGATGCTCGTGAGGCTCGGGCTCTGCCGCGTCCGCGTTAGGAAGGTCGTCTGGGGCCGGTTTTTGCGAGCCCTTCGGATCGGGATGGCCAGTCGTGCCGGCGGAAGTTTGCGCGGGGTCGCGAGAGGTGCCGGTCGGCTCAGCGGATGGACTGGAGGTCATGATGTGCTCCTGCGCTGATGAATGCAGCTTCTCTCATGATAGTCCCCTGGCCGGTTTGAGTGATAGACGCTGTGACGCCCGCGCTGTCACGCCCGCCGGCATTTTCTAGCCACCGTCGGGCGATTCTTGAACTAGACTTTAAATCTTGCTGAATTGCATAGACAGTCTCAATGTAAGTTGATGCGGCGATCGATAAGCAAAAGGAAGGTTTTATGGCTATCGTCGTACACAACATCACTGTGGTTTCTTCGAGCTGGGGCGTAGCGTGACGGCGAGCGATGCCGCGCGCGCTACGAGCGCCTGGCGACATATCGTGCGCGCGCAGGGCATCAGCCTGTCCTACGGGAAGATACGCGCGCTGTCCGGCATCGACCTCGCCATTGGGCGCAACGAGATCGTCGGCCTGATCGGTGACAACGGCGCGGGTAAATCGACGCTCATCAAGGTGCTGACCGGTGTCGTGCGGCCGAGCACGGGCAAGCTTTTCATCCGGGACGAGGAGGTCGACTGGAGCCGCTTTTCCGTGCGCGAGGCGCACCGTTTGCGCTTCGAAACGGTCTATCAGGAAAAATCGCTGGGCGAGAAGCAGCCGCTATGGCGTAACTTTTTTGTCGGCCGGCAAATCACCAACCGGTTCGGTTTCATCAACGTTGCCGAACAACGGCGCATCGCCAACGAAATCTTGAAGCACCAGCTCGGTTTCCGCGGCGTGGGAATCGACGCGGATTCGTTGATTGCGAAACTCTCCGGTGGCGAGCGCCAGGGCATCGCGATCGGACGCGCAATGTATTTCGAAAGCGATCTGATCATTCTCGATGAACCAACGGTGGCGCTCGCCATCAGCGAGGTGCGCAAGGTTCTCGACTTCGTGCGCTCGATCAAGGATTCCGGCCGCGCTTGCATCTACATCGAACATAACCTTGCCCATGTGCACGAGCTCGCCGATCGACTGGTCGTGCTCGATCGTGGCCGGATCGTCGCGGAATTCAAGTCCGGTGAGATGAGCCTCGAGGAACTCACCCGGTTCCTGATTTCGCTGCAGCAGAGCGGGCACGGGCCGGGGCCGGTTGCGGGGACACGGACGTGAGCGATCCGATTAAAGAAAAACGGCCGGCGCGGTTAGTGCTTTTTCGCCTGCCCGGTTTTGCTCGCCTGGAAGGTTTGCCGAGCGTGGTCGTGTTTGCGTTGGTGGTCGGCCTTTTCATGGCGACCGCACCGCGGGTCTTTCTGGGCTGGCCAATCTACTTCTCCTTCCTGACCACCGTTCCGCCGCTGGTGGTGTTGGCGATCGGGCTGACTCTGGTGATTGCGGCTGGGGAGATCGATCTTTCGTTCCCGTCGGTGATGGCATTCGCGGGCTTCCTGTTCGCCTGGTGCGTGAACACCACCGGTTCGGCCTGGCTTGCCGTTATTGCGGCGTTGGCTGGCGGCGCGCTGGTCGGCGTGGTGAACGGGGTGTTGGTCGCGGTGGTCGGCGTGCCGTCGATCATCGTGACAATCGGCACACAGTTCCTCTGGGCCGGGGTCGCTTCGATACTTTCCGGCGGCCTTTCGAATGCGCTACAGCAACTCGCCAGCGGTTCGGCCTATGCAGTATTCGCGGGCACGCTGTTCGATCTGGTCCCGATGCAAGCGCTCTGGGCGCTCGGGCTCGCCATATTCATGTGGTTCATCCTCAATCGCCACCGTTTCGGCGAGCACGTGCTGTTCATCGGAGACAACCGCAACGTGGCGAAGGTCGTGGGCATCAATGTGCCGCGTGAGACGGTGAAACTGTTCACGCTAATGGGTGTGCTGGCCGGTTTCGCAACGGTGCTGCTCACGCTCGAGAACTTGAACTACTTCTCGACCCAGGGGCAAGGCTACCTGCTGCCGGCGCTGGCCGGCGTGTTCATCGGCGGAACCTCGGTGTTCGGCGGCACGGCGACGATCGTGGGTACGTTCTTCGGCACTTTCGTGATTGGCATGCTGGAGGCGGGAATCGTTGCGACAGGTATCGCCGGCTTCTGGGTACAGGCGATCGAAGGAGTGGTGTTCATCGTCGCCGTGATCCTGCATCTGTTGGTCGAGAACCCTGCCAGGCTGCGTGTGTTGCGCGAAAAACTCAGGTTTGGCGGGAGATAAAGCCGTTAAATCAGGAGATAGGAGCGGAAATGATCAAGATCATGACGGGATTGCTACTGGGCGCGAGCGTTGTTGCGTTCGGCCTCGCGCCAACCGCCGGTGCCACCGAGCCGACCACGACGGGGCCGCTCGGCGCCGGTATGACGATGTATATGCAGATGGGCGGAAACCCCGGCGACGGCGCGACGCTGCCACGTCAGACCGGCGCTGCGGACGCGGGACATGCGCTAGGCATCAAGGTGATCGAGCAGTTCTCGGCCTGGAGTCCGGAGACGATGCTTGCGCAGTTTCGCCAGGCGATGGCGGCGCATCCGACGTGTATCGGCATCATGGGCCATCCGGGCGATCCAGCCTTCGCACCACTGATCAAACAAGCGGTAGACCAGGGCATCATCGTTACCGTCGGCAATACGCCGCTGCCCGAAAACCAGAAGCTCTACGACGCGAAGGGCTTTGGCTACGCCGGCGTCGAACTCTATATCGGCGGGCAGATCACTGCTCAGGCGATGCTCAACGCCGGACTCAAGAAGGGCGACGAGGCGCTCGAATACGGTGTCTTCAACGAGAGTGTGCGCAGCCAGTCCGACCGTGGCCTTTCCGAGACGCTGGAAAAGGCCGGTGTGAAGGTGACGAGGCTCAACATCTCACCGCAGGTGGATGCCGATTCATCGCTCGCCGTGCCGATCCTGGTCGCCTTTATCCAGGCGCACCCTGATCTGAAGGCGATCGGCACGCAGCACGGCGGTGTGACCGGGTTCATTCCGCAGGCGCTCCAGCAGGCTGGCAAGAAGCCGGGGCAAATCATCGTGGGCGGCATCGATCTGGCGCCCGCCACGATTTCCGGGTTGCAGAACAAGTACCTCACTGCGACGCTCGACCAGCAGCTTTATCTGCAGGGCTTCCTGCCAGTCACGCAGTGCGTGCTCTCGGCTGCTTATCATTTCGCGGGACTGACCATCAACACCGGCGCAGGTGTGCAGACACCGGCGACGATCGACTCGCTGATTCCGCTGATCAAGCGCGGCATCCGCTAAGAACGAGCGATGCGAATGGAATGGCTAGAGCGCCGGCAGTCAGGCCTCCAGGCGTTCGGGGGATGTCTGCACGACTTTGACAGCAGGTTCGCAAACGAACCGGCCTTCCGGGTCACGGAGCGGGTGCGCCAAGTTTGAGCGTGCCCGTCACGAATTCGCGCACGGTCTTCCTGGCATCGACTGCGGCCTTTTCGTCGTACGCGAGGGTCGCTCCATACCCGACGCAGGGATCGCTGTAAGTAAAAAGCTGGCCCGTCGCTGCGTCCATGATCTGGCCGTTCTGTGCTTCGCTCAGTTGACAGCTTCTTATGGTCTGCGCCTTGGCGAGAACGATGGGCTTCGCCGCGGCTTTCCAGTCGAACATATGCTGGGCCCCCGAGTACTCGATGAACTTGATGTCTTTTCCCTTGGCTCGCAGTCTTTCGACGTATGCGCGGCATGATGCGACAGGAGCAAATTCATCTGCACTGCCATGAAAAACGAGCACGGGCTTGTCGTCGAAATCGTCATCGGCTCTGAAGGTCGTATTGCAGTTCGGATAAAACGCGATGTACCCGGCGAAGCCCTTGCCGGAAGTGGGGCCATGCAATTGTTGAAACCGTTTGAGGTCGGCGTATAACGCTGGTTGTCCGCCGCGTGATTCGCCCATCAGTATCACCCGCTCCGGATCGATTCTTGGATGCTTCTGGAGCAGGTCGAGTGCGCGATACGCGTCCTCGAGCTGCACGAGCCGGCCCACTTGCCCCTGGTCGTTGAGCGTGCTGACGATACCGCGCCCCGCGAAACTGTCGACCACGAACGTGGCGACGCCCATCGCCAGGAACTCCTGCTGCCAGTCGGTGATACCGCTGTTGATGCCTCCCGACGGATGAAGCATGACGATCGCAGGAAGACGATCCGAACCCGCCTTGGGTAGGCTCAGCACCCCGGCAACGGTGACCGGCTTGCCCGCTTCGTGTCCGCCGAGGAACTGCTCGTCGGTGAGCGTGACCGACTGCAGCGGTAGAACCTCGGTCCGCACTACCTGCGCAGCGATCGAAGTAGAAAAGGCCGCCGCCACGGTTATCGATGTGACTAGACATAGATGCCGCAGTCCAGCACCGGATTGCGCGAGTAATGACATGGCGACATCCTCCTGTCCGCAACGGCGCGTCGGCCCAATAACGTCTCTTCGAACATAGACGATCGAATGGGCTTCTCAAGATCGAGGCGACACCTAGCCCCGACGTTCTGAAGAATGTCTTATAAGTTCTGGTCCGGGGGACTGGCTCAAACATTGCTGACCGACGCCATGGAGCAGTTGCGCGGTGTGCATGGCGGTGACTCATCGGCGTGCCGACACTCTGCTACGCGCCCTATGTCGTATTATTCGTGATAAGTCCGCTGCTGACCGTGGTCGTGAGGTGCCCTCGCTCGTGGCCGGCCCCCGGCGCGCGATGCGTTTCCAACCTGGTGCAAGCGTTCTTCCACCCGACGAACCGGGCACGCACTCTAACCGGCAGTCGGCAACACTGTAAGGAGCAGTCACGATGAAAATGCAACGAAACGCTCCCCGGATCGCGTCGACCCTGCTCGCCGCGGCGTTCACCCTGGTGCAGGCAGGCGTAGCAGTGGCGCAGACGGCTGCTCCGCAGAGCGCCAGCGAGATCCACAGGACCGGCATGCCACCGACGCAGCAGCAGGGCGACATATCGTTCGTGACCGGCGGAGTTGGTCGCGACGAGTCGACCGCGCTGCGGCAGGCACGCAGGCAGTGGCCGCTGTCTCTGCAGTTCACGGGACCCGGTGCGAGCTATGTGGCCGACGTCCAGGTGCAGATCGCCAAAGGCGGCGCTTCCGTGTTCGAGGCCACGTCGAAGGGGCCGTACATGCTCGTGCGGCTGCCTCAAGGGCGCTATACGATCAGCGCCACATACAGCGGCGTGACCAGGAAGCAGACGGTGAACGTCCGCGGCAATGGCAGCGCGCGCGCCACTTTCTCGTTCCCATCCGGCGGCCACTAAGCGCGGTCCCGGCGCCGCGCCGAAGCTCGCGCGCGGCGCGTTCGTTTGCTAACGCGAAAGCCTCATGCCTTGAGCATCTTCTTGCCGTTCGCCCCGAGCAACGGCAAGTCGCGAATCCGCACACCAGTCGCGTCGTCGATCGCGTTCGCGAGCGCCGCGGCGGCCGGGCCTTGCGCCGCTTCTCCGACACCCAGGAATGGCAAGCCCGGCCGGTCGATCAACAGCACGTCCACGCGTTTGGGTACGGACGAGAAGCGCATGATCGGATAAGTGCTCCAGTCATAGCTCGTGATGCGTTGCGGATCGAATCGAGTTTCTTCATAGAGCGTCCAGCTCATGGTTTGCAAAATGCCGCCTTCGATCTGATTGCGCACGCCGTCCGGATTCACGATCTGTCCGCAATCGACGGCCGCGACGACGCGCTCGATGCTGAGCTCGCCGGTATCGCGCAGCACCGTCACATCCATCGCGACGGCAAGGTAGGCCATCAGGTTCTTGTATTGGGCAAACGCAAAGCCGGTGCCGTGTGAGCGCGGGCTAGCGTCGCCCGTTAGCGCGCTGCGGGCATGCCAGCCGAATTGATCGGCTACCGCGCGAATCACGGCATGGGCGCGCGGATCATCGAGATGTTTGAGGCGAAACGCAACCGGGTCGGCGTGCGCGGCTCGGGCGAGCTCGTCGATGAAGCTCTCGATCGCGAACACGTTCATATGCGCGCCGAGCGAACGCATCGCGGAGACGCGGATCGGCATCGTGGGCACGAAATGATGCTGCACGTGCAGGTTGGGCACGCGGTAAAGCGGAATGCTGTTGCGGTCGCCTCCGCCTTCCGGCATCGGAATCGGCTTCGGCGGCGCGGGGGTGAACGGCTGCGCAAGGAGCTGCGCGGGCAGCAGGCGGCCGGCATTCTCGATGCGGTTGTTATGCGTATTGCTCCATAGCTCGTAACGCCAGTCGGCAATCATGCCTGCCGCATCGAGCGTTGCCTTCGCGTCGACTGTCATGGCCGGGCCGAACGGTTCCCACATGTGTTCCTGTTCGCGCATCAATTGCACGCGCACCGGGCGGCCAGGCAACTCGCGTGCGATGAGGGCGGCGTCGGCCGCGACATCGTCCGCGCCGTTGTGTCCGTAGCAGCCCGAACCTTCCACATGCACGCAGCGCACCTTGCCGGGCGGCATCGCGAGCATTTCGGCGATACCGGCATGCAGCGGATAGACGCCTTGCGTGTGCGTCCAAACGGTCATCACACCGTTGTCGAGTTGCGCGACCGCGCACGATGGCCCAATCGAGCCATGCGTCAGATACGGCCTCGAATAGCGCGCCCGCAGCGTCGCCATCGGTGCGGCCGCGCCGGTCGCCGCGCCGTGATCGGCCACCGCGATTTCCTGTGCGGGCAGACTCATCAGCAACGCGTGGACGTTCGCCGGATCCGGCAGCGGCGGCCCCGAGCGCCACTGCGCGGCGAGCGCAAGCTCACGCATCGCGAGGATCGCGCGCCATTCGTCGTCGGCGGCCACTGCGAGGTAGTTGCCGTTGCGCACGACCTTGACGACCCCTGGCAGCGCCTCGACGCGCCCGCTATCGAATGCAACGAGGCTCGCGCCATAAGACGGCGGCCGCACGACGCGGGCATGCAGCATGCCGGGCAGCCGCAGGTCCTGGACATAGCTCGCGCCGCCCGTCACCTTGCCCGGGATATCGACGCGCGGCAGCATATGGCCAATCAGCGCGTAGGCCGTTGGCGGCTTTCTCGGCGCGTCGGCCTGGGCGTTCTGATGGAGGTCCGCGTGTTTCACGGCTTCGCCATAGCTCACGCGTCTTCCGTCGGCGGCAATGATGGCGCCGTCGCGTGTTGTCAGGGTCGCCGCGTCAAGGCCCAACTGTGAGGCCGCGCTCGCGACCAGCAGCGCGCGCACCTGAGCCGCGGCGTTGAGGATCGCGGTGCCGCTGTCGGCCATCGTGTGACTGCCGGCGGTGTAGCCTTCGTTCGGCGTTCTGGTGGTGTCGGCGGTGATCAGTTCGATCGCATGAGGCGCGAGGTCCAGCTCTTCCGCGGCGACCTGCAGCAATGCGGTGCGAATGCCCGTGCCAAGCTCCGCTTTGCCCGTGAATACGCTCACGTGGCCGTCGGGGGCGACCTTGATCCACGCATCGAGCAACGGCGTGGTCTTGAGACTGCCCGGCAGCTTCGGGTCGCTCGCGTTGAAGGTGCCCGCTTCGGTGGTGGTTTGCGCGAGCGCGGCCATGGCCGGCGCGATCGCGAAGCTCACCATCAGCGAGCCGCCAACGAGGAAGCGGCGCCGCGCAGCGTCATCCGGGCCGCTGCCGTGGGCGGCGGAGAATGGGCGGCCGTCGCTCACGATTGCGCTCCCTGGCCCGTACGCGGCGAACCGCTCGCGACTTGCCGGATCGCCGCGAGAATGCGCATGTGCGTGCCGCAGCGGCACAGGTTCGGCTGCATGTAGCGGCGGATCTGTTCATCGGTTGGGTGCGGGACCCGGTCCAGCAGCGTTTGCGCTCGCATGATCATGCCGGCGATGCAATAGCCGCATTGCGCGGCCTGCTCGTCGATGAAGGCTTGCTGAAGTGGTCCCGGATGTTGCGCGCTGCCGAGGCCTTCGACGGTTCGCACTGGCCGCTCACCCACGGCCACGACCGGCATCAGGCACGAGAACACCGGTTCGCCGCCGACGCTGACCGTGCATGAGCCGCATTGACCGAGACCGCAGCCGAACTTCGCGCCGTCGAGTTGCAATTCGTTGCGCAGCACGTAGAGCAGCGGCGTGGACGGATCGACATCGACCGCATGACTGACGCCGTTGACGTTGAGTGTGATCATCGTGGCAAGCCGTCCTTGCGAAATTGCGCGACTGCGCGGGCGTCGAGCGTGGGCCACGCGTCGCGTGCGGTGAAGCGTTCGCGCGTGTAGTTGGCGAGCTCCGCTATCTGCTCATCCGTGAAGGTGTTGGCAAATGATGGCATGAAGGGCGCGCTATCGCTTTCGTGCCAGTCGATGCCATCGAGGATGAAACGGACCATGTTGCGAGGGCTGTCGGCGTTGACGGCCGTGGAAAGAGACAGGGACGGTAGAGCGCCCCCGTTCGACATCGGCGCGCCTTCGGCATGGCACGATGCGCAGGCCGCGGCGAACAGATTCGCGCCGCCGCCGGGCGCGGGGGACACGGGCATGGAGGTAGCGGAGGGGGAGGCGACCGGATGCTCCGGCACGCCTCGCCCATCGGATGGCAACGCCAGCAGATACGCGGCTATCGCCTCTACGTCGGAGGCGGATGCGTCGGCGAGCGTGCGCGTGACGGGGCGCATCGGACCGGCTGCCGCGCCATGGGCGCTGGCGAGGCCCGTGCGCAGATACCCGACGAGTTGTGCCTGCGTCCAGGGCGTCGGGCGTGAAGCGAGGTCCGTCAGCGCGGGCGCGTCCCATCCGTCGATCGTGCCGCCTTGCAGCGCATGGTCGCGACGCTCTGCGCCGAGGTGGTCGAGCGGCGTGTGGCATGCACCGCAATGACCGAGGCTTTCGACCAGGTAACGCCCGCGTGCGAGGTCCGGCGCTTCGCTCGGCGACGGTGCGGCTTCGCTACCGGTATGCAGGTAAAAAAGATTCCACACGGCTATGAGGGGCCTGAAGCCGAGCGGGAAGATCAGCTCGTTATGCGGCGCAGGCGCTTTGACGGGAGCACGGCTCATCAGCCATGCATACAGCGAGCCGATATCGGCATCGCTCAGGTGCGTGAAGTGCGGATACGGGAACGCGGGGTAGAGCAGATGTCCGTCGCTGGACACGCCGCGCCGCATCGCACGTTCGAACGCGTCGAGCGTCCAGCCTCCGATGCCGGTTTCGTTGTCCGGGGTGATGTTGGTCGAGTAAACGATGCCAAAAGGAGTTTTCAGCGGCAGTCCGCCCGCGAGGGGCTGGCCGTCCGTCGCGGTGTGGCACGTGACGCAATTGCCAATGGCCGCGAGCTTCGCGCCGCGCGCCGCGGCCGCCGTATCGCTGTCGGCCGCGATGGGCGTGGTGACGTCGCCGGGCGCGGGCTCCCGCGCATGCGCAGTGGGGCCGTACGCGGCCATGAGGGCGACCAGAACAACGGCCACGCCCGCACTTGCCACCCGTCCTTTCATCTGGCCTCCATCGCCGAACCGTCCGCGCATCGTCGTTGCGGAATGCATCGCGCGTCTGCGAGTCACGCAAGCGGCGTTCCCGACAGCGGCGGGTCGCGATAGCGGCTTCGTCTAGCCAGCAGCGACCGCGATAGCGATCTGCACGAACAGCACCTTGACGATGGTCATCGACGGAAAAATCATCGCGTACATGACGTCGGGCTGATCCGTCGGCGCGATGCGGTTGGCGAAGGCGAGAATCGCGGGATTGCCGGTCGCGCCGCAGATCACGCCGACCGACGTATCGAAAGACAGTCTGAAGATCCACAGGCAGCACACAGCCGTGACGCCGACGAGCACCAGCAGCGTGATCACGCCATAAAGCAGCAGCAGCGGTCCGGCGGTGCCAACGGTCGCAACGAACTTCGGTCCGCAAGACAGGCCTACCTGGGCGAGAAAAATCGTCAGCCCGATATTGCGCAGCACGAGATTGGCGGAGAGCGGCATCACCCACACGAAAGGTCCGCTGCGGCGCACCTTGCCGAGGCACAGCGCGACCAGTAGCAACGCCGCGAGACCCAGGCTGAACGCGCCGAGACCGGGCGCGCGCAACGGGATCGCGCCGACCAGCAGCCCCGCTGCCGCGCCGATGCCCAGACAGATGAAACTCAGCTCGGCCGTGCCCTTGATCGAATCGCCGAAGAACGCGCGGACCCTCGCGCGATGCGCGTTACTGACGAGCAGGCCGACGCGGTCGCCCGCTTCGAGGATGAGGTCCGGCGTCGACAGCAGATCGGCGTCGCCGCGCCGCACGTGCGCGACCGCGCAGGTCACGCCATCCGGAAAGCGCAAATTGCCGAGCGCCGTGCCGACCACCGACGGACTCGATGCGAACACGCGCAGATAGTCCAGGTCTTCCCGATGACTCGAGATACGCCCGGGCTGCAGCTCGCCGCATAGCGCGGTGGCTTCGTCGAGTGGGCGGCGCTCGGTGGCGGTCGCGAGGAGCACGTCGTCGGCGCGCAGCGTGAAGTCGTCGCTGGGCAGCTGATTGTGATGCGCTCGCCGCACGGCCGCGATCACCACGCCGGCAGGCAAGCGGCTCGAAAGCTCCGCCAGCGTGAGACCGAAGAGACTGGCATTGCGCAGCGCGATTTCAGCGGTCTCCAGCACCTTCGCGGTCGGCTTCGGTATTTTGGCTTTGAGGGCTGCGTTCAGCACATAGAGGAACAGGATCGGTCCGGCCACGCCGAACGGATAGGTGACGCTATAAGCCACGGCGGCGTTGCTGCTTTTCATCGATGCGATGGCAACCTGCAGGCTCGCCGTGCTGGTGCCGCTGCCCGCGAACATGCCGAGCGCATCGGCGAGTGTGATGCCGAAGTGGATCAGGGCGCACGCCACCAGACCCGAAGCGATCACGCCCACACATGCGGCCGCGTTGGCCTTCATGCCGTCCCGGCTGGTGAGTCCGCGAAAGAATTGCGCGCCGTACTGAATGCCGATGCCATACAGAAACAGCAGCAGACCGAGCGTGCCCAGCAACGCTGGCGGCGCGGATTTCGGCGCGAATGCGCCGAGCCCCAATCCGACGAACAGCACGGCCCCCGAGCCCAGAGCCACGCCCTTGATAGTGATTTCTCCGACCAGGTAGCCGAGCGCAATGGTCAGAAAAAGCGCGAGCAGCGGCTGAGTTTCGAGGAAAGTTCTGACTGCTTCCATGCCGTCCCCCATGTACGCGTCGCTCCTATCGCATTGCGCCTGCGAGGTTGCCCGAGCCGAGACCTACGATCAGATCGACTGCACCGTTCTTCAACGCTTGCGTGGCGAGCACGCCCGCCGCTTTCAAGCCGGCCGCGTCGATGCGCGACGCATCCGATAGCTCGACACGCAACCGCGTGGCCGCCAGCGCATCGAGCTTCACAATGTTGGCCGCGCCGCCCAGCGCCGCACGAATCTTTTCCGCGCGCTCCGTTTCCTGCGGCGAGTGTTGCGCCGAGGCGGCCACGGCCGCTGGAGCCGCGGCAGTCGCCGCTGCCGCGCCTTGCGCATCGGCCGCGCCTTCCGCTGGCAGATCCGCTTCGGCGCCCGCTGTCTTCAGATAGTCCTGCATGTCGGTTTTCATGTTCTCCGACAACGGCCCGAAGATCGCCTGCACGCCGTTGCCCACGCGCACCACACCCGCCGCACCGAGCGCTTTGAGCTTGTGTTCGTCGACGCGCGCCGGGTCCTTCACGGAGATGCGCAGCCGCGTGATGCAAGCGTCGAGACTGGTGATATTGGAGCGGCCGCCAAAGGCGAGCACGAGTTCGCGCGAGCGTCCGCCCGTGCCGCTCGCGGCGACAGCCACGGTATCTGCCGTATCGTCCTCGCGGCCAGGTGTCTTGAGGTTGAAGCGCGTGATGACGAAGCGGAACACGCCGTAATAGATCACCGCGTAAATTGGACCGAGAATGAAAACGTACCAGGCGTGCGTGGCCTTCCCGCCGATCAGGTTGAACATCAGAAAATCGATGCCGCCTTGCGAGAACGTGAAGCCCATGCGCATGCCCAGGGTGTTCGCCACGAACTGTGCCGACGCCGCGAGGCATGCGTGAATCAGGTACAGCACCGGCGCGACGAACAGGAACGCGAATTCGATCGGCTCGGTGATGCCGGTGAGGAAAGAAGTCAGCGCGGCCGAAACCATCATGCCGCCAACAGCGACCTTCTTCTCCGGCTTCGCGCAATGCCAGATCGCGATCGCGGCGGCCGGCAGGCCGAACATCTTGAACAGGAACGCGCCCGCAAGAATCCCGGCGGTGGGATCGCCCGCGAAATAGCGGGTGATGTCGCCGTGAACCTCCTTGCCGGTGGTCGGGTCGACGAAGCTGCCCATTTCGAAGAAGAATGGCACGTTCCAGATGTGATGCAGACCGAATGGAATCAGCAGACGTTCGACGAAACCGTAGACCGTCGCGGCGGTGCGCGGGTCAGAAACCGCTGCCCAGTGTGAAAAGGCTTTGATTGCGCTGCCTATTGGCGGCCACACGAAGGACAGGATCGCGCCGAGCACGATCGAGCCGATCGCGGTCACGATGGGCACGAAGCGCTTGCCGGCGAAGAAGCCGAGATACGGCGGCAACGTGATCCGGTAGTAGCGGTTGAACATCCAGGCCGCAAGACCACCGGCGAGGATGCCGCCGAACACGCCGGTCTGGATCGACGGTATGCCCATGATCGTGTCGGTTTCGATGCCCTCTATCTTCGCGATCACACCCAACGTGGCCGTCATCACCAGATACCCGATCGTTGCGGCGATGCCCGACACGCCATCGTTCTCGGTGAAGCCGAGCGCGACGCCGATCGCGAAGATTAGCGGCAGGTTCGCGAAGATCACGTCGCCCGCGTTCTTCATCAGCGCGAGCACGACGGTCGGCACGTAGCCGTGGAAGTCGGTGGCGCCGAGACCGAGCAGCAGGCCGGCCACCGGCAGCACGGCGACGGGCAGCATCAGCGATTTGCCGATCTTCTGCAAGACTCCAAACGCATGCGAGAACATGGCTGATCTCCTGTTGATCGGCTCAGTCGGCAAAGCGCGACAGATGCGCGCGGACTTCCGCGGCGGTGCCCAGACGCAGCACCTCGGCGGCGAGTTTCTTTGCTTCGTCGGTCGTGATGCGTGCAAGCTGGGCCTTGATCGAACCCACTGCCGGAATGCTCACCGATAGCTCGTCGATGCCAAGTCCGACGAGCACCGGCACCGCCATCGCATCCGACGCGATGCCGCCGCAAATGCCGACCCATTTGCCGTGCTGATGCGCACCGTCGACCGTCATGCCGATCAGACGCAACACCGCCGGGTGCAGTGCGTCGGCCTGCTTCGCGAGTTGCGGATGGCCCCGGTCCATCGCGAGCGTGTATTGCGTGAGGTCGTTCGTGCCGATCGAGAAGAAGTCGACTTCGCGTGCGAGCGGCTCGGCGATCAGCGCGGCCGCCGGGACTTCGATCATGACGCCCACTTTCACGCTCGCCGCGCGATCGCCGGCTTCTTCGAGCAGGATCTTGCGCGCCGCACGCACTTCCTCAACCGTCGTGATCATCGGGAACATCACGTGCAGATTGCCGAGCGGCGCCGCGCGCAGAATCGCGCGCAGTTGGGTGCGGAAGATGTCGGGACGCTCGAGGCTCACGCGCACACCGCGCAGGCCGAGAAACGGATTGTCTTCCTTCGGCAGCGGCATATACGACAGCGGTTTGTCGCCGCCGACGTCGAGCGTGCGGACCACGAGCGTGCGCTCGCGGCCGAGCGCTTCCGCGACCGCGCAATATTCGGTGGCCTGTTCGTCTTCGGTTGGCGCGGTGTCGCGCGCGTCGAACAGGAACTCGGAGCGCAACAGTCCCACGCCTTCCGCACCGCCAGCTACCGCGTCGCGCGCTTCCTGCGCATTGCGGATGTTCGCGACGACTTCGACGCGGTGGCCATCCGCCGTCATTGCGAGTTTGGTTGCCGCGAGCTTTTCGTCTTCGCGCTTGGCGGCCTGACGCCTGATGCGTTCGCGCGCCTTCTCCAGTTCCTCGGCGCTCGGATTGCGCCGCAAGCTGCCGCGCGAACCGTCGAGCACGACGGGCGTGCCGTCGGCGAGTTGCAGTGCGCGCGCGTCGATACCGCAAATCGCCGGGATGCCGAGCGAGCGCGCGAGGATCGCGACGTGACTCGTCGCGCCGCCGGTCGTCGTGCAAAAGCCGAGCACCTTGCTGCGATCGAGCGACGTGGTGTCGGACGGCGAGAGTTCCTCGGCGATCAGGATCGACTCTTCCGGCACGTCGATCTGCGCCTGCTTCACGCCGGCGAGCAGCGCGAGCACACGGCGGCCGACGTCGCGGATATCGCCGGCGCGTTCGCGCAGCAGCGGATTGTCGAGCTTTTCCAGCATGCTTGCCTGGTTCTGGAACGCTTCGCGCCATGCGAACCCCGCGCCTTTTCCCGTGCTGATGCTGCTGATGGCGGCATCGTTCAGGTCGGGATCGTCCAGCAGTTCGAGATGCGCGTCGAGAATCTGCGCTTTCGACGGATCGGTGAGCGTCGCCTTGAGCCCCTCGATCTGCTGACGTGCCTGATGCTGCGCCGCTTCGAGTTGCGCCCGTTCGCGTTGCGGCGATTCGCCCGCTTCGTTCACCTCGATCACTTGCTGGCGGAACTGCACGATTTTGCCGACCGAAAGCCCAGGCGAAGCGGAGACGCCGATGAATTCGTTGGCGTCGGCGGGGGCCGCCTCGGTCGGTGCCGGCACTGGCGCAGCCGGTGCGGTCGGCGCGGCCGCCGCGGGTGCGGGCGCGTCGCCGGGCTTTTCGCCCGATCCCTCGGCAAGCAGTCGCGCGACGGCGCTGGCCGCCTCCGCCGCGTCGGGACCGCGGGCCTCGACGCGCAGCTTGTCGCCGAACTTCGTTGCGAGCCCCATGAGCGCGACGACGGACTTGGCATTTACGCTGGCGTCGCCGCGCAGCAGTCGGATCTCGGACTTGAATTTCTTCGCCTCGACCGCGACGACTGCCGCGGGCCGCGCATGCAGGCCCGCCGGATTCGGCAGCGTGATCTCGCCGGAGAGGGTCGCGCCGGTGGCGCTGGCCGTATCCTTGTTCTCGATGCTGCCGACCAGTTCGACGTACAGCGCGACGTCGGCCCCGGCGACGACGAGCCCTTTCGCGGGAACGTAGCGCGTGACGAGATCGCCGTTGGCGATGACCATTTGCGTGAGCAGACTGGTTGCTCTTGCGCCGACCACGATCGGGTCGAAGCGGATCAGCGGCGTGCCCGCCGCGACGATGTCGCCTTCCTGGACCAACGGCATGAAGCCCTCGCCGCGCAGCAACACGGTGTCGAGCCCGATATGCAGCAGCACTTGCAGACCGTTGTCGCCGGTGATCGTTGTCGCGTGGCAAGAGCTATGGAGTTGTGTGACCTTGCCGGCAAGCGGCGATAGCAGTTCATCCGAGGTCGGATCGATCGATATGCCATCGCCGACCATCTTCTGCGCGAAGACCGGATCGGGCACGCTGTCGAGAGGAACCAGTACGCCCGACAGTGGCGCCATCAACTCGATGCGCTGGGGACGCTGAGGAGCTTTCATCGCCAAGACTCCTTGTACATTGACGCTCGCCTGCGGTGGTTCGACTCGAGCCGCGTGAGCGCGACATTGATACGTGCGGTCGGCACCATTGCCGGTTACGCCGCTTACCCACTTGAGCGGCGCACGTTGCAAAAGCTCGGTGACAGAAGCTCGAAAAATCCAACAAGGTCGCGCACGTCGCCCGTATGCGCAAACTGCTGCTTACCCCTCGATGCGATTGTTCTCACCGGAAAGCCTCGGCAGTCTGATTTCGTTTGTGTGTGACCTGTCGGCTTTCAGGAGGGTTGCCGCGCTGTTTGCGTATGTCGGCCGCCTCGCGCCAGTGGGCGACCGCACGCACCGTGGTTCCGGAAAAAGGACCCGGAAAGCGCTCTGAAAGAGAGCATATGTTACTGAGCGCAGATTGCAAGACGAGACGATTTCCGAAATGGATCTCCTGTGTTTTCCGAATTTGCGGCGGGACACGGGCGCTGCAATTTATTGATTGGGTGTGGCGCAGTTTTACTTCGGTGTTTTATACGCTTAGCGAAGCAGGGCGTCTGCTTCGTCTGCAACCGCATTCACCGTGTCGAACTCGATAAGCAATTCCGCGCCCAATGAGGCGCTGACGGATGCAATCGGCATATCGGGGCGGTTTTCTTTCCCGAAATACGATTTTTCGAGCGCATCGAGCGCGTGTTGATAATCCGGGGACTGGAAATCCGTCAGTGTCTTTACTTCATAAATGATGTTCTGAATGAGGAAATCGTTTGCAAGGCAGCGCGTTGCGCCGTTGAATCGAACGCGAACGCGGTCTTTCCTGTTGTCGAACATCAGGGCAAGCTCAACGATGCCTGCCTCACGGTCCGTTGAGATGCCCATCAAATACCGATACCGCGTTGGCAGCCCGATGCAAGCGCTGCGGCGCGACTTACGAGATCTTGTAACTTCGTGGAAGACTGTCAACGAAACGCGTCACGCCGCTGATGACGAACGCTTTCCTGCTGGCGCATATGAAAGAGGCTACGCGGTCGTTTCGGCCGTTAGCGGATATCGCCGCCCGCGCATTGTTCAGCCACACCTTCTAGTCTTTTCATCGGACGACTCTTTTTCCAACGTGAGACCCCGCCTAAAGTGTCAGGCTTCAATCTGGCATCAGGGTCATCATGCAAATCGATACACCTACGACTTCTGCGTCCCTGCAAGGGAATTCAACGTCCGCAGGTCAATGGCTATCCGTCATCGCCGTTGCGGTAAGCGCGTTCGCGTTCGTCACGGCCGAGTTTTTGCCCGTCGGTCTGTTGCCACAGATCGCACACGACCTCGGCGTGTCGACTGGTGTCGCTGGTCTGATGGTCACCACGCCCGGCGTAATGGCCGCAATACTGGCGCCGACGCTGATCGTCAGCGCGGGCCGCATGGACCGCCGGTACGTTTTCCTGCTCCTCACCGCGGTACTGTTGATCGCGAACGTCGTGTGCGCGATCGCACCGAACCTCGCGATCATGCTGGTAGGACGAGCTCTGCTCGGCGGCGCGCTGGGTGGCTTCTGGACTCTGGCGACGGCGGCGGCTCCTCGACTCGTGCAAGCAAAGGATGCCGCCAAAGCAACCGCGACCATTCTGACCGGCGTGACCTGCGCAACCGTGATCGGCGTGCCGCTCGGGACGTTCATCGCGTCGTTTGCATCGTGGCGGATGGCGTTCGCCGCGACCGCGGGGCTCGTGTCGCTCGCGTTGCTGGCGCAGGCGTTCCTCGTGCCTTCGTTGCCGTCGGCATCGGCGTTGCGGATCGCCGATTTCAAAACGCTGCTTCGCCGGCCGCATACGAGGTTGAGCATGGTGATGGTCGCGCTCGTCTTCGGCGCGCATTTCTCGACCTACACGTACATCGCTCCGCTGCTCGAACACGACTTCTCGTTGAGCGCCATCACGCTGTTGCTGTTCGGATTCGGTCTGATCGGTTTCTTCTCGAATGCGTTGGCGTCGATGGTGATTTCGGACCATCTGAAGAAATCCGTCGCCGCAATGGTTCTGCTGCTATTGGGCGCGATGTCGTCGATGTTGCTGCTCGAGCATTCGTCGATCGGCGAGACTGCGGGGATGCTGCTGTGGGGAATCGCGTTCGGAGCGCTGCCGCTTTGCTTTAGCGTATGGATTCAGCGCAGCACGACGGACCTGCCCGAAGCGGGGTCGGCTATGTTCGTGAGCATCATCCAGGTGGCGATTGCGGCGGGCTCGGCAGTGGGAGGCACTATTGTCGACCGGGCGGGAATTCACGCCGACTTCACGTTGGGACTTGGACTCGCGCTACTCGGTCTCGTCACACTGCAACGGCTTGCCGTGCTGGAGCGACCGGCCGCTGCGTCTTCTCTTGAGTGCGCGTGCGATGCGTCGGTTGACTGACGCAACGGAACAGATACGGCGCGAGGCTCGCCAGGCGAGCGACGACTCCGTCACCCAGCCGTCTTCACGATTCTGGGTTGAAACGGCGCGTTGAGCTGCACGTCGCCAGCGGCCTCGTTGCGGGCAGCGCTCGTCGACAGATAGCGCAAACAGCACACGCGCAGAAACGACGCGAAATTCAACGGCTCTTCGCCGCGCAATGCGATCAGTTCGTCGTGAAGCTTCACGACGAACTGGGTCGTCGTCACGTCCTCGCGGCTGGCGATTTCCTGGAGCACGTCCCAGAAGAGATTTTCGAGCCTCACGGTGGTCACGACGCCGTGAATGCGTAGCGCGCGCGTACGCGACTCGTAGTGGATCGGATCAGCGTTGACATAGACGTTGCACATACGGTCAGCCTTTCTCGCAAGTGATGACGTCGCAGGACGCGAAGCGCGCGGCGCGGTCGCTCATGCCGTCGTGATCGAGCGTAACACGGCTGCTCGCCCGCGATGCCGCGCTTCGGTCCTGCGCTCCTTCAATGCGCGATGCGCGTGCCGAGCAGCGCAAGGAATTGCGCGATCCAGTTCACGTGCGAAGTCCATGCGGGCGCGGTGACGAAGTTCTCGTCGGTGATCGCGTCGGGCCAGTCGAGCGCCACGTACTCCGCGCCCGCCAGCTTCACCTCGGGCGCGCAGGCCGGATACGCGGAGATGCGCCGGCCTTCGATCACGCCCGCCGCAGCCAGCAGTTGCGCGCCGTGGCAGACCGCGGCGATCGGTTTCTTCGCTTCGGCGAATTGGCGCACCCAGCCGATCACCTTGTCGTTGAGCCGCAGATACTCGGGGGCGCGGCCGCCGGGCACGAGCAGCGCGTCATATTGCGCGGGGTCGACCGATGAGAAATCGGTGTTCAGCGTGAAGTTATGTCCGCGCTTTTCGGTGTACGTCTGATCGCCTTCGAAGTCGTGGATCGCGGTGCGAATCGCGTCGCCTGCGCGCTTGTCGGGCGCAACGACGTCCACCTTATGACCGACTGCCCCCAGTGCCTGAAACGGCACCATCAGCTCATAGTCTTCGACGAAATCACCGGCGATGATAAGAATGCGCTTCGACATGCTTCGTGTCCTCTCGAATCGGGTTGGGAAAGGCGAGGCGGACGCGCTATCGCGGTATGCGCAAAGCGGCCGTTGACAAGCAATATAGCGATCGACGCAGTGGGCGGGGTAATAAGCGGCTAAATGCCGACCAGGGATTTCACCGAGCTGAACGCACTTCAGCCCTCAGGCGAAAGAAAAAGAGTCGCGCTCGATTCGAGCGCGACTCTTTCGTCATTGGAAAGGTCTGCTCAACCACGCAGATTCGACACACATCGCTGCAGCACCTTGCGCAGCGTTTCGACCGGGATTTCCGTGACTCCGTCCAGCATGGACGCTTCGAGCGTGTCGATCGCCGCATCGCATTCCTTCAGTACCCGGCGACCTTCGTCGGTCAGAAACAGATGAATCAGCCGGCCGTGCGTAGGATGTCCAGCGCGTCCGACCCAACCGTTGGCCTCCATGGTCTTGACAACTTCGTTGGCCGACTGCGGCGTGATGAACGAGCGTTCGGCGAGTTTTGCGTTGGTCATCGCGCCGCTGGCGCTGATCACGGAGAGCGCGGTGAATTGAGGCAAGGTCAGCCCGAATTCACCCAGCACATCGATCAAACTGCGTTTGAGCAGGCGGTCCAGTTGGCCGACCACGTAGGAAACGCGGGCTGGTGGGGCACCGGTTTTCGTTGAACCGGCCTGTTTGGCAAGGGGCGTTCGCCGCTTCTCCATTGTCTTGATCATTATCACGTTGCCTTAGGTGTTTCTACCAGGCATATCATATTCTACTTTCAATATCAGGCATCCTGAGACTAGACTCATCGTCAATTCCGGGGGTGCTATGGAAGGGGTTCTGATAAGTGACGCAAAGATCATTGTCGGAAATCTTCTCCTTCCCATGGCCGCTTCGTCGAACGGCGAAGCGTAGCTTGCCACCGGTAATTCAATCAAAGGTCAAGGAGACTTCATGTCAAGTGTTGCTAATCGGTCCAGTGCCGTGGGCTCCAGTACTGCACTAACGTTGGCATTGTGCTTTCTCGTCGCGGTGCTGGAGGGTATCGACCTACAGTCCACCGGCGTTGCGGCGCCTCGGATGGCGCACGAGTTCGGCTTGTCGGTCGGCCAGTTGGGGCTCGCTTTCAGCGCCGGGATGTTGGGGCTTTTGCCGGGCGCGATGATCGGCGGCAGACTCGCCGACAGAATCGGCCGCAAGCGCGTTCTAATGATCTCGATGGCGGTATTCGGCATCTTCTCGATCGCGACCGCGCAGGTCTGGAGCTTCGAAAGTCTGCTGATTGCTCGCCTGCTGACGGGTATCGGGCTCGGCGGCGCGATGCCGAACCTGATCGCGTTGTCTTCCGAGGCGGTCGATCCGCGTCACCGCAACACGGCGGTCAGCGTCATGTATTGCGGCATGCCGGTCGGCGGCGCGCTTGCGGCATTGATCGCCGTGCTGAGCGCGGGTGCTACTGCGTGGCGCCATATCTTCTACGTGGGCGGAGTCGGACCGCTGATCATCATTCCGCTGCTGATCGCGTTGCTGCCTGAGTCGCGCGAATTCGCCGCCGAGTCGCGGGAATCGACCAAAGCGGACAAACCGCTGCTCTCGACGCGCGCAGTCCTGTTCGGCGAGGGGCGCGCCGCGGCGACGATCGGTATCTGGATCAGCTTCTTCTGCACGCTGATCGTTCTTTACTTCCTGCTGAACTGGTTGCCTTCGTTGACCGTCGGGCGCGGCATGAGTCGTTCGCAGGCTGGGATCGCGCAGATCTTTTTCAACGTCGGCAGCGTGATCGGCGTGCTCGGCATCGGTGTGCTGATGGACCGGTTCAGACAAGGCCTGTCAGTCACGGCAGTCTATGCGTGCATCGTCGGTGCATTGATCGCGCTTTCGCAGGTCGCCAGCATCGAGACGTTATCCGTTGCCGTGCTGTTTGCCGGCATGGGCGTCGTCGGCGCGCAGTCGATGCTGTATGCGCTGTCCGCCGCGAGCTATCCGACGAGTGTGCGGGGTACGGGCGTCGGCGCCGCGGTGGCGGTGGGACGCGTCGGTTCGATCGTCGGCCCCGCTGCCGCAGGGCAATTGCTGTCGATGGGAAAGAGCTCGGCCCTCGTTATCGGCGCGAGCGTGCCGGTGACCATCATCGCGGCGATTACGGCATTGCTCGTCATTCGCTCCAACACCGCGAAACGCTAAGTATTCGTTGATGGACCGAGATGGCCCGGCGCTTTCGCGCCGGGCCATTTTTCATGCGTCATTCGCGATTCGTCATGCGTCGGCCCGCAAGCCGAGCAAGCTGACCGCATTCTCTTTCAGAACGAGCGGCTTCACTTCGGGCTTGATGTCAAGCGTGTCGAAGTCCGCCAGCCAGCGGTCGGGGCGGATCAGCGGGAAGTCGGACGCGAACAGCACCTTGTTGCGCAACAGCGTATTCGCATACTTGACCAGCTCGGGCGAAAAGTACTTCGGCGACCAGCCCGACAGATCGATATACACGTTCGGCTTATGCAGCGCGATCGACAGCGCCTGCTCCTGCCACGGCCAGGACGGATGCGCGATCACGATCTTCATGTCGGGAAAGTCGGCGGCGACATCGTCGAGGTAGATCGGCTCCGAATACTTGAGACGCAAGCCGCCACCGCCGCGCATGCCAGAGCCCATGCCCGAATGTCCGCTGTGAAAAACCGCCGGCAGCCCGTACTCGGCGATCACTTCGTATAGCGGGTACGCCATGCGGTCGTTGGCGAAAAAGCCCTGCATCGTAGGGTGAAACTTGAAACCGCGCACGCCGTGCTCGTCGATGAGCCGCCGTGCTTCTCGCGCGCCGAACTTGCCTTTATGCGGATCGATGCTGGCGAACGCGATCATGATGTCGGTGTTGTTCTGCGCGAACTCCGCGACCTCTTCGTTCGAAATGCGACGGCGCCCGATGTTCGATTCGCAGTCGACGGTAAACATCACGAAGCCGATCTTGCGCTCCCGATAGTGCTCGATCGTTTCGGGAATGGTCGGGCGGCGCCCTTGTTTGAGCACGGTGCCGAAGTACTTGTCGGCGGCTTCGTCGAATTCTTTTGCAAACAGGTCTGGCGGTTGGCAGCACGACACCTCGGCATGCACGTGAGTGTCGATGGCCTTCAGTTGATCGATGTTCAATGGCGTCTCCTATGTGTAATCAAGGCTGATGCGTCAGGCTGCGCGAAGATTGCGCACGCACGTCAACAGCAGGTGTTTCAGCATCTGTGAACCGTGTTCATCGATTTCGCCTAGCATCGATTGCTCGATCCTGTCGGCGGCACCGTCGCACTGAGCCAGCAATATTTCGCCGGCCCGCGTCAGCGACAGCAGCCCGACGCGACGGTTGAACGGATCGGCGACACGCGTGACCAATCCGTTCGCTTCCATCGATTTGACGACCGCGCTGGCCGCTTGCGGCGTGATCAACGAGCGCTGCGCGAGCTGCGCGTTCGATGAACGCGCGCGCGCCCGCAGCACCGACAGCGCCGTGTATTGCGGCAACGTCAGACCATGCGACGCAAGCGCTTCGGAAAGCTGCCGCGTGAGGATCTTGTCGAGCTGCCCGGCCAGGTAGGTCAGACGCACCGGAGCGGCAGCATGTATTCGATCGCGCACGCTGCGCCGCGCCGTGGCGCCTCGCGTGATTTCGGACGCTGACGGCTTTCTCTTGATCGTCGGCATAGGCGGTTAGGGGTTTTTACCAAGACCTCTACATTGTACTTTACTTATCAGGTCGCCTGATATTAAATTGCACTCAGGCCGCGAGGGCGGCATTGATACGGAGATGCAGATGAGTTACGAAGGACGCTGGAAAACGGTCAAGGTCGCGGTGGAAGGCGGAATCGCCTGGGTCACGTTCAATCGTCCGGAAAAGCGCAACGCGATGAGCCCGACGCTGAACAAGGAAATGATCGACGTTCTCGAAACGCTCGAACTCGACGCCGAAGCCCAGGTTCTCGTGCTGACGGGCGAAGGCAGCGCGTGGACGGCCGGCATGGACCTGAAGGAATATTTCCGCGAAGTGGACGCGGGTCCGGACGTGCTGCAGGAGCGGATTCGCCGCGACGCGAGCCGCTGGCAATGGCAATTGCTGCGCATGTACTCGAAGCCGACCATCGCGATGGTCAACGGCTGGTGCTTCGGCGGCGGTTTCTCGCCGCTGGTCGCCTGCGATCTGGCGATCGCCGCGGACGAAGCCGTGTTCGGCCTGTCCGAAATCAACTGGGGCATTCCGCCGGGCAACCTCGTGAGCAAGGCGATGGCCGATACTGTCGGGCATCGTGAAGCGCTGTACTACATCATGACGGGTGACACCTTCACGGGTCCGCAAGCCGCGAAGATGGGTCTCGTCAACAAGAGCGTGCCGCTCGCGCAACTGCGTGACGAAACGATCGCGCTCGCGGCGAAACTGCTGAACAAGAACCCGGTCGTGCTGCGCAACGCCAAGCATGGCTTCAAGCGCTCGCGCGAACTCACGTGGGAGCAGAACGAAGACTACCTGTACGCGAAGCTCGACCAGGCGAATTATCGCGATCCGGAAGGCGGCCGCGAACAGGGCCTGAAGCAGTTCCTCGACGACAAGAGCATCAAGCCGGGCTTGCAGAGCTACAAGCGCTAAGCGGCGCACTTCAGCGCTACGACTGAGGAGACGAACATATGCATCAAACGAACCTGTTGATTGGCGGCGCGAAACGTGCCGCGTCGAACGGCAAGACTTTCGAGCGTATCAATCCCGCGACGGGCGCAGTGGCCACCCGCGCCGCGGCGGCCACCGTCGAGGACGCCGATGCGGCCGTCGCCGCCGCGGCGCGCGCGTTCCCGGCATGGGCGGCGCTCACGCCTACGGAGCGGCGCAAACGCCTGCTCGCCGCCGCCGACCGCATGGACGCGCGCACACCCGAGTTCATCGCGATCGGCGCGGCCGAAACGGGTGCGATGGCGAACTGGTACGGCTTTAACGTGATGCTCGCGGCCAACATGCTGCGCGAAGCCGCGGCGATGACGACGCAGATCGACGGCGCGGTGATTCCTTCGGACGTGCCGGGCAGCCTCGCGATGGCCGTGCGTCAGCCGTGCGGCGTCGTGCTCGGCATGGCGCCGTGGAACGCGCCCGTGATTCTCGCGACGCGTGCACTCGCGATGCCGCTCGCGTGTGGCAATACGGTCGTGCTGAAGGCGTCGGAAGGCTGTCCCGGCGTGCATGCGCTGATCGGCGAAGTGCTGAACGACGCGGGTCTCGGCGAAGGCGTCGTCAACGTGCTCACGCATGCGCCGGAAGATGCACCCGTGATCGTCGAGCGACTGGTCGCGAATCCCGCCGTGAAGCGCGTGAATTTCACCGGGTCGACGCGAGTCGGGCGCATCGTCGCGGAGCTGTCGGCGCGCCATCTGAAACCCGCGCTGCTCGAACTGGGCGGCAAGGCGCCGGTGCTCGTGCTAGACGACGCGGACCTCGACGCTGCCGTCGAGGGTATCGCGTTCGGCGCGTTCTTCAATCAAGGGCAGATCTGCATGTCGACGGAACGCGTGATCGTCGATCGCAAGGTTGCCGATGCGTTCGTCGAGAAGCTCGTCGCGAAAGCGCGCACGCTGAAGGCAGGCGATCCGACCCAACCGGGCTCGATTCTCGGCACGCTGGAGAGCGAAGCGGCCGCGCGGCGCATTCGCGCGCTCGTCGAAGATGCCCGCGAAAAGGGCGCGAAGCTGCCGCTCGGTTGCGAGGTGAACGGCGCGATCATGCAGCCGGTGATCGTCGAGAACGTTACTCGCGAGATGAAGCTCTATGCCGACGAATCGTTCGGCCCGGTGGTGACGGTGCAGCGCGTGGACGGCGACGAAGAGGCGCTGACGGTCGCCAACGACAGCGAGTACGGCTTGTCGGCGGCCGTGTTCAGCCGCGATATCGGACGCGCGATGAACGTCGCGAAACGCATCGAATCGGGCATCTGCCACATCAACGGCCCGACCGTGCACGACGAGGCGCAGATGCCGTTCGGCGGCGTGAAGGCAAGCGGTTATGGGCGCTTCGGCAGCAAGGCGTCGATCCCGGAGTTCACCGAGTTGCGCTGGATCACGGTGCAGACGAGCCCGCGTCACTATCCGATCTAGGCGTCGGATCACGGCCGCAATGCCCTGCGGATAGGAAAAGCGATACAACCAACATGGGACCAGAGTAAGCGTTAAAGCGCTAACTCTGGTCGACCGCGATAGATCGCATGGGACCAGAGTAAGCGCTAAAGCGCTAACTCTGGTCGACATAGGAGACAGGTTTTGGAATCGGAGCACAGCCACGCAAGCTCTCTGGCGACCGGCTACCGGAGCGTCGCCATCGGAGCGCCTTCCTCGCGGATCGAGAAACGCGGCGACTGCTGGTACCTCGAGTCACTTGAACCTCTGGGCCCGTTTCCGGAGCGTTTTACCGACCGCTTGCTGAGCGGCGCACGCGCGCATCCCGACCGGCTGCTCGTCGCACGACGCGATGCCAATGGCGCGTGGCAAGGCATCACCTATGCGCAAATGCTCGAGCGCGCGCGTGCGATCGGGCAGGCGCTGCTCGACCGCGATCTCAGCGCGGACCGCCCGTTGGTGATTCTGTCGGGCAACAGCGTCGAACATATGCAGCTCGCACTCGGCGCGATGTGGGCGGGCATCGCTTATGCACCGGTGTCGCCGGCCTATTCGCTGATGTCGGGCGATTACGGAAAGCTGCGTCATGTCCTCGAACTGCTCAAACCGGGTCTGGTGTACGCGGACGATATCGGCGCATATACGACGGCGCTCGATGCCGCGCTGGGTAGCGAAGTCGAACGTGTCAGCGCGGCGCCTGCGCCAAACGCGACGCGCTTCGACGCATTGCTCGACACGGTCCCGCGCGACGTCGACGCGGCCAATGCGCGCGTGAATGGCGACACGATTGCGAAGTTCCTGTTCACGTCCGGCTCGACGAACCTGCCGAAAGCCGTGCCGACCACGCATCGTATGCTGGGCGCAAACCAGCAGATGTTGCTCGAAACCTTTCCGCAGTTCGGCATCGAGCCGCCGGTCCTCGTCGACTGGCTGCCGTGGAATCACACGTTCGGCGGCAGCCACAACGTCGGCATCGTTCTGTACAACGGGGGCACCCTCTATATCGACGACGGCAAACCCGTGGCCGGCAAGTTTGACGAGACGCTGCGCAATCTGCGTGAGATCGCGCCGACCATCTACTTCAACGTGCCGAAGGGTTGGGAAGAACTGACCATCGCGCTGGAAAAGGATGCGGTGCTGCGCGAGCGGTTTTTCTCGCGCGTGAAGATGTATTTCTTCGCGGGCGCCGGTCTGTCGCAGGCGGCGTGGGAGCGTCTCGAGCGCGTGACGCTCGAACATTGCGGAGAACGCATCCGCATCATGGCCGGGCTCGGCATGACCGAGACCGCGCCGTCGTGTCTGTTCACGACGGGACCGATATCGTGCGCCGGCTATATCGGCTTGCCGCCGCCGGGGTGCCAGGCCAAGATCGCGCCCGTCGATGGCAAGTTCGAAGCGCGCTTTCGCGGCCCTCACGTGATGAGCGGTTACTGGCGCGCATCGCCGGCGTTGCAAAGCAGCGTGTTCGATGACGAAGGCTACTACCGTACCGGCGACGCCGTGCGTTTCGTCGACCCGCAACGTCCCGAACTGGGCCTGATGTTCGATGGCCGCATCGCGGAAGACTTCAAGCTGGCCTCGGGAACCTTCGTCAGCGTTGGGCCGATGCGCGCGCGCATCATCAGCGAAGGAGCGCCCTACGTTCAGGATGCCGTCATCACGGGGATGAATCGTGACGAAGTCGGCGTGATGATTTTTCCGCGCCTCGACGCGTGTCGCGCATTGGCGGGTTCGCCCGCGGATGCGAGCGCGGAGGAGGTGCTCAACACGGCCGCCGTGCGCGAATTCTTCAGCGAACTCATTGCGCGGCTGAATCGTAGTGCGACGGGCAGTGCGTCGTTCATTGCCCGCATGCACCTGCTGAGCGTGCCGCCGTCGCTCGACCTCGGCGAGATCACCGACAAAGGCTCGATCAATCAGCGCGCCGTGCTCCAGCACCGCGCGGCGCTCGTCGAAGCCATGCACGAAGCCGACGCAGCCGACGCGACGGTGATCCATGCGCGCAAAGGCAGCTAGTCCGGGGACGGGAAGAGATGACGTTGACTTATCAGGCGCCGCTGCGCGACATGCGCTTCGTAATGGACGAGTGGCTCGATGCCGCGTCCTGGTGGCGAGATGTGCCGGACTGGCAGGATCTCGACTCGCAGACGGCGCAGCAGGTGCTGGAAGAAGCGGCGCGCTTCGTCGAGGAGCGCATCGCACCGCTGAACGCCAGCGCGGATCTTGAAGGATGTCGTTTCGACGCAGGCACGGTCACGATGCCCGCGGGCTTTCGCGAGTCCTACGCGGAGTTCGTCGAAGCGGGTTGGCCGACGCTGTCGCTCGACACCGGGCACGGCGGACAGGGCCTGCCGCAGCTTCTCGACGTCGCACTTCAGGAGATGCTCGCGGGCGCCAATCATGCGTGGCTGATGTCGCCTGGGCTCACGCACGGCGCGACGGCATGCTTGCAGACGCATGGCAGCGAACGCGTGAAAGCGGAATTGCTGCCGAAAGTCGCGAGTGGCGAGTGGCTATCGACGATGTGTCTGACCGAGCCCCAGGCCGGCAGCGATGTCGGCCTGATCCGTTCGCGCGCGGCAGAAGCGCCGGGCACCGACGGATATTTCATCGACGGCAGCAAGATCTTCATCAGCGGCGGCGCGCACGATCTGACGGAGAACATCGTTCATCTGGTGCTCGCCCGTTTGCCCGATGCGCCATCCGGTACCAAAGGGTTGTCGCTGTTCGTCGTGCCGGAATGGCTTGACGACGCCGATGGTGGGCGCTCGCGCAATGGTGTCCATTGCGAAGGCATCGAAAAGAAAATGGGCCTGAAGGGCAGCCCGACTTGCACGATGCGCTTCGAGCGCGCATTCGGCTGGCTCGTCGGTGAGCCGCATCGCGGCCTCGCCTGCCTGTTCGTGATGATGAATGCGGCACGCCTGCAGGTTGCGATGCAAGGCCTCGGGCATGCGCATACCGCATGGCAACGCGCGCATGCTTACGCGCAGGAACGCGCGCAGATGCGCACGGTCAGCGTGCCGCCCGGCGCGAGCGTCGCGGCGGGGCAGGCTGCGCCGATTGCGTTTCATCCGGCCATGCGGCGGATTCTGCTGGAGCTGCGAGCGATCGTCGAAGGCGAGCGCGCGATCGGCTACTGGACCGCGCATTGGCTCGACATCGCCGCGCATCATGCCGATGCGACCGAGCGGGAACGGGCGGCACAGCTCGCATCGCTGCTCACGCCGGTTGCGAAGGCGTTCTTTACGGCCAATGGTTTCGACGCCGCATCGAAGGCCTTGCAGGTGTTCGGCGGCTACGGATACATCCACGAGTACGGCATCGAACAGACGTTGCGCGATAGCCGCGTGTCGATGTTGTACGAAGGCACCAACGAGATTCAGGCGATCGATCTGCTGGTTCGGAAGGTGCTGCCGGACGGGGCGGGGGCCCTCGATGTGCTGCTTCGTCACGTGCGCGCCGAAGCGCGGTTGTGCCAGGAGTCCGATCCGCTGGTTCGTTCCGCGGGCGCGAAGCTCGAAGAGCTCGCGGAGATAGTCGGGAACACGACGCAGGCGATCAAGGCACGCCATGCGCAAGACCCGGAGACGGCCTACCGTGTCGCGGACGACTATCTCGCGATGCTTGGCTGGATGCTGCTGGCGTTCGCGTGGGCGCGCACGCTGCGAATTGCGACGCCGCAATGCGAGGCCGAAGCGTTCTACGTGGAGAAGCGCGACACGGGCCGCTTCTTCTTCGACTACCCGCTCGCGTCCTTCGATTATCGCCGCAGCCTCGTTGAAGCCGGTTGCGAGGCAACGCTGCCCTACGTTTGAGAGTCAGCGGCAGCTCGACAGCTCTGACGATTCGATTCGCCGGCCGACCTCGCAAAGTTCGCCTAAGCTAATGACGTCCATTCAATCATGTACCTGGCGCCGTCACACATGTCGTGCCGCGGCTGCCACGAAAAGGAGAGTGCGATGACTGAGGCTGTCGGAAACACGGCGAACGCGCGTGTCGCGTGGATTGCCGGAGTGGGCGCGAGCGCCGGGCTAGGGGCCGCGCTCGCGCGTCGTTTTGCTCGCGAGGGTCTGCGCGTCGCGGTGACGGGCCGCTCGCGCGATCGGCTCGATACGATCGTCGACGAAATCCGGCGTGCCGGAGGGCAAGCCGATGCGTTGCCCGGCGACGTGACGAGCGAAAGCGAACTCGCCGCCATAGCGCGTCAGCTCGCCGGCCACGGCACGCTGGAAGTCGCGATTTTCAACGCTGCCGGCGCAACGCGTGGACCGACGCTCGAACTGAGCGCCGAGCAGTTCGAGGCGGCATGGCGTGTGATCACCCTTGGTGGTTTTCTGTTCGCGCGAGCGTCGTTGCCGGCGTTACTGGCAGCCGGGCGAGGCTCGCTGCTGTTCACGGGCGCGACCGCGTCGCTGCGCGGGCGGCCGCCGTTCGCCGCATTCGCCTCGGCCAAAGCCGGCTTGCGCTCGCTCACGCAGAGCCTCGCGCGCGAGTTCGGGCCGCGCAATATTCACGTGGCGCACGTGGTGGTGGATGGCGGCATCGACGGCGAACGTCTGCGCACGTCCGCGCCGCAATACGTGGCCGAACGCGGCCCGGACGGCCTGCTGAACCCCGACGACATCGCCGAAGCATACTGGCACCTGCATCGGCAGGGACGCAGCGCGTGGTCGCAGGAAATCGACCTGCGCCCGTTCAACGAGTCGTTCTAGCGAGGTGAGGCGAGCAACATCCGCCTGATCAATACCGCTCGGCCACGTATTTAAACGGATAGTCTGGTTCCTTATAGCCGTCCGGCTTTTGCCGTTTCGGCAGCGTGACCTTCTTGCGGGCAGGCTGCTTATACGGAATCCTCTGCAGCATGTCGCTGATGATGTTCAGCCGCGCGCGCCGCTTGTCGTTCGAGTTCGCCAGGTACCACGAGGCGAAGTCGGTGTCCGACGCCGCGAGCATCTCATCGCGGGCGCGCGAGTAGTCATACCAGCGGCTATAGGATTTCAGGTCCATGTCGGTCAGTTTCCAGAGCTTGCGGCCGTCGTTGATGCGTGCTTCGAGCCGGCGGGTCTGTTCCTCGGGGCTGACCTCCAGCCAGTATTTGAGCAGGATGATCCCGGAATGAACGATCGCCCGCTCGACGAGCGGCACCGCCTTGAAGAAGCCCTGCACGTCATCCTCGGAGCAAAAGCCCATCACGCGCTCCACGCCCGCGCGGTTGTACCAGCTACGGTCGAAGATGACGACCTCGCCCGCGGCCGGCAAGTGCGGCACGTAGCGCTGCATATACATCTGGCTTTTTTCGCGTTCACTCGGCGCCGGAAGCGCGACCACGCGGAACACGCGCGGACTGACGCGCTCGGTCATCGCTTTGATCGTGCCGCCTTTACCCGCGCCGTCACGACCCTCGAAGACGATGCAGATCTTCGCTCCCGTTTGCACGACCCATTCCTGTAGCTTGACGAGCTCGACATGCAGGTCGAACAACGCCTTGCGATACTCCTTGTACGACAGCGACCTGTCTTGCACAGGCTGCCCGTTTTCCGATTTCGTTTTGGCCATTCTTTTCTCCCCAGCGCGGACTGTTCCAGGGTACTGCGCAATGATCCATTCCCAAGGTAGAGCGCGGCGCGCAGCAGGGCCATACGACCTTGGTCCAATATCGTCGGTACAGAGTGCGCTGTATGCTCTGGGCGTTTGTTCGCGCGTGCCCGATCCGACTGTCCTCGCGGTACCTCGTCGATATGCCGGCAAAGCGCGCGGGATAGTTCGACGCCATCGCCACGGGAGGCCTCATGGATGCCGCCGGTCACACGGAACGGGAAAACGTCGGCGATAGAGAGCCGGTCCTCGATGTCGTCGATCGAGTGTGCGAGCTATGTTTCGGCCTCTTCATGGCGCTGACGTTCGTCGGCACCGTCTCGGCCGTCGGCGCGAGTGCGGACGCGGGGCACAAGATGTTCTACACCGCGCTCGGCTGCAATCTTGCGTGGGGTCTCGCGGACGCTGTGATGTACCTCGTGCGTACGCTGGTGTCTCGCGGCAGACGTATGACGGTTGCGCATTCCGTGCGAAGCGAGCCGGATGCGGCCGCGGGAGTTCGGGCGCTTCGCGACGCGATGTCGTCATGGCTCAAGCCGTTGATCGGCGACACGGAGCTGGAGTCGATCCGCAGGCGTGTTGCCGCGCGTCCGGATTTGCCGCAGCGCGCAGTATTCGTGCGCGACGATTTCATCGGCGCCGCGGCTATCTTCGTTCTCGTGGTTGCCGCGACGTTCCCGGTCGCGTTGCCCTTCGTGCTGTTCACGCACGTGCCGACGGCGCTGATCGTCTCCCGCGTATTGACCATCGTGATGTTATTCGGCAGCGGCGTGGCGCTCGGCCATTACGCCGGATTTCGCGGCTGGCACGCCGGCCTTGCGATGGCGGCGGTCGGCGTGCTGCTGACGATGGCGATCATCGCGCTCGGCGGATGATCGGTGAGCTCTGGCTTCGCGTTTCGCTCAGCATCCACATTGCGCTACCTGTAAGACCAAGGTCCGATTCCGCAGCGGTTCCAGCGTGACATCATGTATCTGCAAGCGTTGTAGTCGTCGCTCCGGTTACTTGAGAGCGACGCTTCCAATGCTCGCTACGTGCGGCCGGAAGATCGACGCGCGGCGGTTGCATTGATGGTTCCTTGGGCGGCTATGCCGCATCACGGCAGAGAAAAAAGATCGAGGCTTCCAGACATCACGACTGGCGACTCGGATCGTAACCAGAACGGAGTCGAAAGTGAACAGACGGAACTTTGTGCACACGCTCGCGCTGACATCCATGGCCGCGAGTCTGGCTTTGGCGGGTTGCACGACGACCGGAGGCAGTGGCGAAAGTGCCACTACCGACGCCGCCAAACGGCAGGAGATCGACGCGGCCGTGAACGGTGCGCTGTCGAAGTTGTTCGATACGGTGCAAGGCTCGCACGAGCTCGTATCGAAGGCGCAGGGCGTGCTGGTGTTTCCTTCGGTGAAGAAGGCGGCGTTCATCGTCGGTGGCGAGTACGGTGAAGGCGCATTGCGCGTCGGCGGAGCGACGGTCGGCTATTTCAGTACCGCCGCGGCTTCGTTCGGATTGCAGGCCGGCGCGCAGTCGACCGCCGTGTTCTTCCTGTTCATGACGCAGGCTTCGCTCGACAAATTCCGCAACTCGAAGGGCTGGTCTGCGGGCGCCGATGCGTCGGTCTCACTGCTGAAAGTCGGGGCGAACGGCGCGATCGATACCTCGTCGGCGACCGCCGAGGTCGTGGCGATGGTCTTGACCAATACAGGTTTGATGGCCGACGTGTCGGTGGCTGGCACCAAGGTTACGCGCCTGAATTTGTAACCGGACGCGGCAAGCAGCGGCATTCGATCGATCGTCATGACGCTGTCACCCGGCGGCGCGTCGCATGCTTTGGCATGGCGACGCGCCGAGCATGGCTTTTGGCGGAGCCACCTCGCTGGTCTCGCTATCATCCCTCCCGTTGTTCTCACCAAACGCTGCGGGCCAGAAGCGCTCTCGCCTCGCGGCGACGCTGCGTCTGATCGGCACTGACGATCCTGTTTATTCAATACCGGTAGAAGAGACGAAATCGAAATCCGGCTTCTCGCCGCGCTGCGTTTAGTCATCTGCCTGGCATAGATTTATATTTCGCGGTTGGTAAAAGCGAATGATTCGCAGCAGGAATAGCGGCGATAAAAGGTTGACCTGCGTCAAAAACATTTCTCCGGGAAATTAATTAAATTGAAGATGGGCAAACTCGCTGGCTCTGTGATTCGCAATGCATGAAAACTTAACCGTCGAAGTTTCCATTTGAAAGCGCTATCGTGCAGAGCGAGCATTGCGGCTCCAACCAGGCGATGTTCCTGGATTGCTAACTTTTGCGCGCGTGCGAACACGCGACACTGGCAGTGCCTCGCCGAGCAATAATTAACTGCCTAACAAACTCAGTCGCCATTTGCCGGTTGCTGGCGGACAACGCAGAAAAGGATTGAGTAGTTTCCCGAGTAAGCGGCATAAATTACGGTCACCTATCGGTAACTGATTCTGGATGGCCTATACTGACTTCCAGCCACCCGACGTGCGAAGTACCGATTGTGAAGTCAATTATTTGGTTCGAAGCCCAACGATAAAGACGTCGCAGTTGTACGGAATCCGTTCGCACTGGACCCGGAGGTGCCAATGATTAATCTGATCGTGCATGGCAGACACCTGGCGATCGGGGTAGCGGGAATCCTCACGGCGCTGTACGCGCAACCGCGCCACATGGGCCAAAGCAGCCCGTCGCAGATCGACAATGCGCGCAACGACGGTCCCCCACTATTCGGGCAAGACCGTTCCAGACAGTCTTCACCCAGGCATCACCGGTTTCAGCGCGCTCGCGGTATCACCGGCGTGTCGAGCCGGCAGAGTACCCGCGATACCCACGCGCCGCCGTACGGGTTGCCGGCATGGCGGCGCTATGTCGCCGCTTGCTCTTCGTGGTTGCGAGGCGCAGGCGATAGCGACACGCGGCGCATGCTCAACGCGAGAGTGCCGCTGTGCGAGACGCTCGAAATGTTGCCGATCCCGATCGTCACGATCGATCAGTGGGACCAGATCATCTTCGCGAATGCGCGGGCGGCGCAACTGTTCGGCTACACGACGGAAGAGCTGATCGGCGCGCCGAGCGCCAGGCTGTTTCCGATCGACGGGTTCAACGACGATCGGTCGGGTCCGGGCAATCGTGGCGCGAAGATGCAACTCGGCGCCACGACCACGCAGAGTCTGATCGCACGGCGGCGTGATGGCGGCGGCTTTCATGCGGAAGCGGAAACCACCCGATGCCGCGTGCACGATCAGGAATTGCGGATCACCGCGATATCGGATTGCAGTGCGTGCGGCGAAGTCGATGGAAATACGAGAGATCTCGCGCACCTCGCGCGCGTTTCTTCATTGGGCGAACTCGCCGGATCGCTCGCGCACGAGTTGAAGCAGCCGCTTACCGCGATCCTCTTCAACGCGCAGGCCGCACGCAAATTCCTGGATTCGGAGACGACCAACGTCGTGGAGCTGCGCGAAGCGCTCGAAGACATCGTGGCCGACAATTGCCGCGCGAACGACGTGCTGCAGAAGATCCGCGCGTTGGTGCGCAAAGGCGATGTCGAGTTGCAGTTGCTGGACGCCGGCAATGTCGTGCGCGACACCGCGATTCTCGTGCATAGCGATGCGTTGACACGCGGCGTGCAGACGAGCTTTGACATCCCGGAGAATCTGGCGCTGATTTGCGGCGACAAGGTTCAGCTTCAGCAGGTGATCCTGAACCTGCTGCTGAATGCGTTCGACGCGGTCAAGGCTTGCCCTGCCGCGGACCGCCTCGTCGAAACGACGGTGCGCGAGGAAGCGGGCGGGATGATACGGATAACGGTAAAAGATCGGGGCCAGGGCCTCGACGTCGACAGCATGGAAAGGATTTTCCGGCCATTTTTCACCACCAAACCGCAGGGGCTCGGGCTCGGTCTGTCGATCAGCCGCACGATCGTCACGGCGCACCGCGGCCGGCTGTGGGCGGAAAACAACGAGGGCAAAGGGGCATCGTTTCACGTCACGCTTCCCGTCGCGACCGATATCCGACAGAGACTCGTGCCCTGATCATCATGAACCAGACCAACACTCGCGTCTTCATCGTCGACGACGACGGCAGCGTGCGCAGCGCGCTCGCCCGCTTGCTGCGCGCCTCCGGCTACCAGGTCGAATGCTTCGACAGTCCCGAGGCCTTTCTCGAACGGGCCGATTTGACGAGCATGCCGGCCTGCCTCGTTCTCGATCTGCAGATGCCGGGCATGACGGGACTCGAAGTGCAGCGCAAGCTCGATCAGCTGCTGCCGATCGTCTTTCTGACCGGCCACGGCGACATCGGCTCGAGCGTCGACGCGATGAAAGGCGGAGCCGTCGACTTTCTGCCCAAACCGGTGCGCGACTCGCTGTTGCTCGCCGCGGTGGATCGCGCGCTCGCGCGCGCATGTGTGGAAAGCAGGCGGCGTCACGAACGCGAGGAAATAGAAGAGCGAATGCGGCATCTGACCCGGCGCGAGCGCGAAGTGATGGAGCTCGTCGTGACCGGCCGTCTGAACAAGCAGGTTGCGAGCGATCTGGGCGCGGCCGAAAAAACGATCAAGATTCATCGGGCCCGCGTGATGGAGAAGATGAAGGCCCGATCGATCGTCGAACTCGTTCATCTGGTGCGAAAGGGCGGCCTTTGTACGGCCGACGAAGAATAATCGCCCAGCTCGCGCGTTGCGCCGCCACTTTCAGCGGCGCTGGCCGACACCGCTAGTGGACCAAAGTCTTATATCTCATCGGGGTTTCAACCAGTACGCTAAGGCATCAGAGGTCCCCTTTCCGGAGCGGCCGCGCGTTCGCGCTGTCATATGGTCAACCCTAACCAATTCGTTGCGGTGGTCGACGATGACGAGTCGGTGTGCCGAGCTATCAAGCGTTTGCTGCATTCCGAAGGTATCAGGGCGGAGACGTTTTGCAGCGGTGACGAGTTCTTGAATGCGCTTGCGGCAATTCCGTCGTATCGGCCTGCCTGCGTGATTCTGGACGTCCAGATGCCGGGAACCAACGGTCTGGAAGTCCAGCGTCAGCTCGCGCAAATGGGCGTGCCGGTGATCATGATTACCGCCTATGAAGATCTCTCCGTCCGCCAGGCCGCGCTCGCGGCCGGCGCGGCCGCATATCTGCGCAAGCCTTTCACCAGCGCGATTCTGTTCAAGGCCGTCGAGGTGGCCATCGGCGGTCCGCCGCCGACACCCTGAACGCGCGCCTTCGCACCGGAAGATATGAGACCAAGGTCCGATTGCCGCCGTTTCTTCGGACCACCAAACTGAACTCAGTCCAAGCGTCGAACCGAACGCCGGCTGCGCCGCGCGTAACGCGGCAGCGTTCAACGATAAAAGCGGGAGCGCAAGTGATGAAATCAATTTCGGTTTGTCTCGCGATTCTTCTCGGTACCGCTGCGATGCAGGTGGGCGCGGCGGACTTCGACGGCAGCAAGCGGCTGATGTGCGCGACGATCGACGCGCACGCCTGCGATCCGGGGATCGCCTGCACGCGCGCGCTACCCGCGGATCTCGGTCTGCCGAAATTCCTGACGCTCGACTTCGACAAACGCGCGGTCGTCGGCCCCGCGCACACGACGCCGATGCTCTCGGTTACCAAAGAGGCGGATCAGATCGTGATGCTTGGCAATGAGATGGGCTTCGGCTGGACGCTGGCCGTCGATTCGACGGACGGCGAGATGACGCTGATGATCGCGAACAGAAACGATGCCTTCGTGCTGTTCGGCAACTGCACGCCTTTGTAATCAGGCGGAGTGCGCGATGAAAACCGTACCCGTGTGTTTGGCCTCGCCGCGGCCGGATTCTCGCGGCCCTCTCCCGTTGCTCGCCGTCGTCGCGGCACTGATGCTGCTCACGCTGCTCGCGTCGTGCAAGAAGGAAGCGCCACCGCCGGTCGCAGCCTTGCCGGAAGTGACGGTGATGACGGTCGTCCAGCAGGACACGCCGGTCGACTTCGAATTCACCGCGCAGACCCAGAGTTCGCGCGAAGTCGAGATCCGCTCGCGAGTGGACGGCTTCCTCGACAAGCGCATGTACACCGAAGGCACGTTGGTCAAGACGGGACAGACGCTGTTCCAGATGGACCGCAAGCCGTTCGAGGCCGCGCTGCAGACCGCGAAAGGGCAGCTCGCCCAGCAGCAGGCGCGTCTCGAAGTCGCCAAGGCCAATCTCGCGCGCGTGCAGCCATTGGCGGCGCAGAACGCGTTGAGCAAGAAGGATCTCGACGACGCTGTCGGCAACGAGAAGCAAAGCGCCGCGGCGGTGTTCGCCGCGCAGGGCGAAGTCGATACCGCGCAGCTGAATCTCGGCTACACGACGATCAAGTCTCCGCTGAACGGGCTGTCGAGCTTCGCACGTCAGCAGGATGGCAGCTACGTGACGGCAACCGGCAACAGCAGCTTGCTGACCTATGTGTACCAGCTCGACCCGATGTGGGTGAACTTCAGCATCTCCGAGAACGAGATGCTGAAGTACCGCGACGAAATCGCGGCCGGACGGCTGCGCTTTCCGCCGAACAACGATTTCTCCGTGCATCTGATTCTTGCCGATGGCACGCTCTATGCCGAGCAAGGCCAGATCGACTTCGCGAACCCGGCGTTCAACACCGAAACGGGAACCTTCCTCGTGCGCGCGACCTTCGCCAACCCGAAATACACCTTGCGTCCGGGGCAGTTCGTGAAGGCCCGCGTCGGCGGTGCGATCCGGCCCAACGCGACGCTGGTGCCGCAGCGCGCGGTGTTGCAGGGCGCGAAGAGTCACTTCGTGTGGGTCGTGGGTAACGATGCGAAGGCGCATCAGCGGGTCATCGAAGTCGGCGAGTGGCAGGGCGACAACTGGTTCGTGTCCGATGGACTGAAGGCGGGCGAGCGCATCGTCGTGGATGGCGCGCTGCGCGTCACCGCGGATTCGCAGCTGAAGATCGTCAAGGAGCTGCCAGCGGCCAAGGACTCGGCGGCGGTGGCGACGGCTGCATCGCAGAGCGGCGCGGCAGCGGCGCCCGCCGCCGAGTGACGGGGCGCCCACATGAATATCTCGCGCTACTGCATCGACCGGCCGATTTTCGCGTCGGTCATCTCGATCGTCATCACGCTCGGCGGCGCGATTGCGATGTTCGCGCTGCCGGTCGCGCAATACCCGGATGTCACGCCGCCGCAGATCACCGTGTCCGCGACTTACCCGGGCGCGAGCGCCGAGGTCGTCGCGAACAACGTCGCCGCGCCGATCGAGCAGCAGGTCAACGGCGCGGACAACATGATCTACATGAACTCGTCCAGTTCGTCGACCGGCAGTTTTACGCTCAACGTGTTCTTCAACATCGGCACGAATCCCGAACTGGCCCAGGTCGACGTGCAGAACCGCGTGAATCTCGCGCTGCCTCAACTGCCGAGCTCGGTGCAGTCGCAGGGCGTTCAGGTCCAGAAGAAGTCGTCGGCGTTCATGATGGTGATCGCGGTCTATTCGCCCACCGACCGCTACGACGCGACCTATATCGCGAACTTCACGAACATCTACGTACTCGACGCGATCAAGCGGATTCCCGGCGCGAACCAGTCGTCCATATTCGGTAATCCAGACTACGCGATGCGAATATGGTTGAAGCCTGACCGAATGGCGCAACTGGGCGTGACGGCCGCCGACGTGCAGAAGGTCGTCTCGAACCAGAACCAGCAGTTCGCGGTCGGCAGCATCGGACAGTCGCCAACGGGCTCCGCGGTGCAGCAGTCGTTCGCGGTCACGACCACGGGGCGCCTCGCGGAGCCGTCGCAGTTCGACAACATCATCGTGCGCGCGGCGAGCGGCGGCGCGGCGATCGTGCGCCTGAAGGACATCGGCCGCGCCGAGCTGGGCCAGAAGGACTACTCGATTCGCAGCCGCTTCCAGGGCAAGCCGGCCACGGTGCTGGCCGTGTATCAGCAGCCGGGCGCCAATGCGCTCGAAGTGTCGAAGCAGGTGCGCAAGACGCTCGCGGAGCTGAAAAAGTCGTTTCCGGAAGGCATGACCTACGAGATCGCGATGGACACGACCGAGTTCACGCGGGCGTCGATCTCGGACGTGATCCACACGTTCTTCGAAGCGCTGGTGCTCGTCGTGATCGTCGTGTTCGTGTTCCTGCAAAGCCTGCGTGCCACGCTGATTCCGATCGTCGCGGTGCCGGTGTCGATCGTCGGCACCTGCATGTTCATGCTGCTGGTCGGCTTTTCGATCAACATGCTGACCCTGTTCGGCATGGTGCTCGCGATCGGTATCGTCGTCGACGATGCGATCGTGGTGATCGAGAACGTCGAGCGCAACATGACGGTGCACAAGCTGTCGCCGAAAGAAGCCTCGAAAATGGCCATGGACGAAGTCGCCGGGCCGGTGGTGGCGATCGTGCTGGTGCTGTGCGCGGTGTTCGTGCCCGTTGCGTTTCTCGGTGGCATCACCGGGCAGTTGTACAAGCAGTTCGCGATCACGATCGCGATTTCGGTGGTGCTGTCCGGCATCGTCGCGCTGACCTTGTCGCCGGCGCTCGCCGCATTGCTGCTGAAGAGCGCGCACCACGAGAAGAAGGGCTTTTTCCGCTGGTTCGACAATCAGTTCGCCCGCATGACGGCGGGCTATACGCGCGCGGTCAAAGTTATCATCAAGCGCTGCATCATGGGGCTCGTGTTCTTCGTGGCGTTGATCGCGCTCTCGGTGCTGATGGTGCGCTCGATTCCGTCCGCGTTCCTGCCGCCCGAGGACCAGGGCTATCTGCTCGGCGCGGTCATCATGCCGGATGCCGCGAGCCTCGACCGCACCGGCCAGGTATCGCAACGCATCACCGACTACTTCAAGGAGCGGGAGGGGGTCGGCAGCATCACCACAATCGATGGGTTCAGCCTGCTCGACAGTCAGAACAAGAACAATGCCGGCACATTCTTCGTCGGTCTGAAGAGCTTCGACGAACGCTACACGCGGGACAACATCAGGACGCAGAATGCGCGCGCGCTTCTGCTCGACGCGTATAAGTACTTCTCGAACGTGCAGGAGGGGATCGTGCTGCCGGTCAATCCGCCGTCGATTCCTGGGCTCGGCACGACGGGCGGCACGGAGGTGTGGATCCAGAGCAAGGGTGACGGGAACATCTCACAGCTCGCGGGCGTGGTCGACCAGTTTTTGCAGAGAGCGCGGGCGCGCAAGGAACTGACTCGCGTGACCTCGACGTTCAATGCGTCGTCGCAACAACTGATGGTCAACGTCGATCGCGACAAGTCGGAGACGCTCGGCGTGCCGGTGGAAGACGTCTATAGCGCGATGCAGACGATGTTCGGCTCGCTGTACGTGTCGCAGTTCAACCGTTCGGCCCGGCTGTGGCAGGTGATCCTGCAGGCTGAGCCGTCGTATCGCCTGAAGCCGACCGATCTCGATCAGATCTTCGTGCGCAGCACCAACGGTACGATGGTGCCGATCAAGGCGTTGGCGACCTACCGCTATGTGACGGGCCCCGACCTCGTCACCCGCTTCAATAACTTCCCGGCCGTCAAGGTCACGGCGAATGCCGCGCCGGGCTATAGCTCCGGGCAGGTGATCTCCACGCTCGAAGAGCTCGCCGCGCAGATGCCCGACGGTTACGACGTCGCGTGGAGCGGCGAAGCGTTCGAAGAGCGGCAGTCGGGCGGCACCTCCGGGCTCGTGTTCGTGTTCGGTCTCGTGATGGTGTTCCTGATCCTCGCCGCGCAGTACGAGAAATGGACGCTGCCGTTCGGCGTGCTGATGGCGGTGCCGTTCGCGCTGTTTGGCGCGCTGCTCGCGATCATGCTGCGCGGGCTGTCCAACGACGTCTACTTCCAGATCGGCCTGACGATGCTGGTCGCGCTCGCCGCGAAAAACGCGATCCTGATCTTCGAATTCGCGGTGCTCAACCGCGAGGGCGGCGCATCGGTCCTCGACGCGACGATGACCGCGGCGGAAGAACGGCTCCGCCCGATCGTGATGACCTCGCTCGCGTTCATTCTCGGCTGCGTGCCGCTCGCGATCGCGACCGGCGCGTCGGCCAACAGCCGCCATTCGATCGGCACGGGTGTGATCGGCGGGATGCTGGGCGCGACGGCGATCGCGGTGTTCTTCATTCCGATGTTCTATTACCTGCTCGAATCGATGTCGTCGCGCTCGAAGGGAGGCAAAAAATCGAAGCCGGACGCGCAACACAGTGGCGGCGCGGGACGGGAGCCCTCGGCGGTGGCCGGGCCCGGTGCGTCGAGCGAGGCGCCGTCCGCGCCGCGGGAAGGTGAATGACATGCGCGGCACGGCACCGACGCGTCTGCTCGCATCCGTCATGCTGCTCGCGCTGAGCGGATGCCTGCTAGGCCCCAATTACCAACGCCCGGCGGTCGACGTGCCGGCCACCTATCGGTTCACCCAGGGCGAGGCCGCGGGCATCGCCAACGCCGTATGGTGGGAGCAGTTTCAGGACCCGGTGCTCAATCAGCTGATCGCCACCGCGCTGCAGGACAACCGCGACGTGAAGGTCGCGGCCGCTCGGGTCGACGAGTTTCGCGGGATGTTCGTGACCACGCGTTCCGGGCTGTTCCCGCAAGTCTCGGCAGGCGCCGACGCGTCGCGCCAACGCGTCTCGCAGGTTGAAGCCGTAACGGTGCCGAAGGGCGTGAGCCCCGTCTACAACCAGTTCGACGCGACCCTGGCGGTGTCGTGGGAGCTCGATCTGTTCGGCAAGGTGCGCCGCGAAACGGAGGCAGCGCGCGCGAATCTGCTCGCCAGCGAAGAGGGCCGCCGCGCGACGATTCTGACGCTGGTCAGCTCGGTCGCGTCGGCCTATATCAATCTGCGCAGTCTGGACCGGCAGCTCGAGATCGCGAAGGAGACCGTGCAAAGCCGCGCGGAATCGGTGCGCGTGTTCGAGGCGCGTTTCCGCTACGGCGAGGTCTCGCAGATGGAACTCGCGCAAAGCCAGTCGGAGTATCAAGCCGCGCAGGTCACGGTGCCGCAGCTCGAAGCGCAGATCGGCCAGCAGGAAGACGCGTTGTCGGTGCTGATCGGCAGGAATCCCGGCGCGATTCTGCGCGGCCGTGAGCTGTCGCAGATGGGCACGCCGCCGATTCCCGAGGGGCTGCCGTCCGAACTGCTCGAACGCCGTCCGGATCTGCTGGAGGCCGAGCAGACGCTGGTCGCGCAAAACGCGCTGATCGGCGCGGCGCGCGCGCTGTACTTCCCGTCGATTTCGCTGACCGGGCTGTTCGGTTCGGTCAGCGCGCAGTTCTCGAATCTGTTCACCGGACCGGCGCGCGTGTGGTCGTTTGCGGGCAGCGTCACGCAGCCGATCTTCACGGCGGGCAATATCACCGGCCAGGTGCATCAGGCCGAAGCGCGCCAGCAGGAAGCGCTGTACTCGTATGAAAAGGCGATTCAGGTGGCGTTCCAGGAGGTCGAGGACTCGCTGATCTCCGTGCAGAAGACTCATCAGGCACTCGATGCGCAAAACCTCCAGGTCGAAGCGCTGGTCACGTATGCGCGCCTCGCGCGGCAGCGTTACGAAGGCGGCTATACGAGCTATATCGAAGTGCTCGATGCGGAGCGCAGCCTGTTCAACGCGCAACTGAGCTATGCGCAGACTCAAGGCGCGGTGCTGACCTCGTACGTCACGCTCTACAAGGCGACGGGCGGCGGCTGGGTGGCCGAGGCGGAAAAACTGACTGCACCGCCGGTGGCACCGCAAGCGTCGCCGGCGATGGCGCCGGTCTCGCAGAACTTGCCCGCGCCGGGTGGAACGTCGGGTGCAGTGGAGGCGAGATGACGGGCAACGAGCTGATCGCGTGCGAAGAGTGCGACCTGCTTCAGCTCGGCGCGCCGCCCGCCGCCGGCAATGCGTTGCGCTGCCAGCGTTGCCGCGCGGAGCTCAGGCGCGGACGCTCGAACGGGCCCGAGTATGCGCTCGCATTCTCGTGCGCGTCGGCGGTGCTGCTGGTGATCTCGAACGCGTTTCCGATCGTCGGTCTGTCGCTGAACGGCAATATCGTACAGACGACGCTCGCGGGGTCGGTGCGCATGCTGTACACCCATGGCGCGTGGCCGCTCGCGTTGCTGGTCGGCCTCACGACGATCGTCACGCCGGTGCTGCAAACCGCGGCGATGCTGTGGCTGCTGGTGCCGCTGCACTTCGGGCGCGCGCCGTGGCGCCCGGTCGAGTTCTTTCGCCTGTTTCAGCTCGCGCGGCCGTGGGGCATGACCGAGGTGCTGATCCTCGGTCTGCTGGTCGCGCTGGTCAAGCTCGCGCATATCGCCAAGGTGGTGCCGGGCACCGCGCTGTGGTCGTTCATCGCGCTGATGCTGCTGCTCGCGGCCGCGGCCGCGACGTTCGATCCTCGCGAGGTGTGGGCGCGCATCACGGCGGCGCGCGGCGCGCAAGCATGGCAATTGCCGCCGATCCGCGTGCGCCGCAACGCCATCACGGCGGCTGCCTACGGGCTCGTGCTGTGCGAAGAATGCGGCCTGCTGCTCAAGCAGCCCGGCGGTGCCGGCAAGCATGTCTGTCCGCGCTGCAAGGCGCCGTTGCACCTGCGCAAGCCCGCGAGCCTGTCACGCACGTGGGCGTATCTGCTGGCCGCGATGGTGCTCTACATTCCGGCCAACGTGCTGCCCGTGATGGACACGAGTTCGCTGTTCGGCTCGCAGAAAGACACGATCCTGAGCGGCGTGGTCTACCTGTGGGTATCGGGCTCGTGGCCGCTCGCGGTGCTCGTATTCATCGCGAGCATCGCCGTGCCGATGCTGAAGATTCTCGGCATCGGCTATCTCGCGTTGTCGACGCAGCTTCGTTGGCAATGGCTGCCCGGGCAGCGCACGCGGATCTATCGGCTGATCGAGCTGATCGGGCGCTGGTCGATGCTCGACATCTACGTGATCACGATGCTGGTCGCGCTGGTGCAGTTCCAGGCGCTGGCGACGATCAAGGCCGGGCCCGCGGCGATCGCGTTCGGCGCGGTCGTCGTGCTTACCCTGCTCGCCGCGATGGCGTTCGATCCGCGCCTGATGTGGGACGCCATGGAGACCGAACGTGTCCACTCCGACTGAAGAGCCCGAGCTGCCCGACGCTGAGCCGGTGCCGCGCTCGCGCTGGCGGATGCAGCTGGTCTGGCTCGTGCCGATCGTCGCGATCCTGATCGGCGGTTGGCTCGCGGTGAAGGCGGTGATGGAGCGCGGCGAGCAGATCAGCATCAGCTTCAAGACCGGCGACGGTCTCGAAGCAGGCAAGACGAAACTCAAGTTCAAGGACGTCGACATCGGCGTGGTCGAAGCGGTATCGCTGACGCCGGACCACAAGCGCGTGGTGGCCAAGGCCGAGGTGACGCGTGACGTGTCGGACCTGCTCGTCGACAACACGCGCTTCTGGGTCGTGCGTCCGCGCATTTCGGGCGGCACGGTGTCGGGGCTCGGCACGCTGCTGTCGGGCTCGTATATCGACGTCGACGTCGGCAATTCGCCGAAAGCGCGCCGCAGTTTCGTCGGCCTGGAGGAACCGCCCGCGATCGCGAGCGATGTGCCGGGGCGCGAGTACACGTTGCACGGAGTCGGGCTCGGCTCGCTCGACGTGGGCACGCCGGTGTTTTTCCGCAGAATCCAGGTGGGCCAGGTCTCGTCGTTCCACCTGGACCCGGACGGCCGTGGCGTCACGGTGAAGGTGTTCGTCAACGCGCCCTACGACCGGTTCGTGAGAACCGACACGCGTTTCTGGCACGCGAGCGGTGTCGACATGTCGTTCGACAGCAATGGCTTGCGCCTCGAAACGCAGTCGATCGTCTCGATCATCATCGGCGGGATCGCGTTCGAATCGCCGCCAGGATCGCAGGTAGAGACGAGCGCCGATAGCGGCACGCGGTTCGAGCTGTACCCCAGGCGCGCCGACGCGATGGAGAAGCACGATCGCATCGTCGACAAGTACGTGGTGAATTTCACAGATTCGGTACGCGGTCTGACGGTCGGCGCGCCAGTCGATTTCCGTGGCGTCGTGATCGGCGAAGTGACGGCGATCTACACGCGCTTTGATCCTAAGACGCGCCAGTTCAGCATTCCGGTCGAGATCAATCTCTATCCGGAGCGGTTCACGTCGCGCTATCAGAACGACGGCGACGGCGACGGCGGACGGCTAGTCGAGAACCCGCGCGCGCTTGCGAACTTCCTCGTCGAGCGCGGCTTGCGCTTCCAGTTGAGAAGCGGCAATCCGCTGACGGGCCAGCTCTATCTCGCGGTGGATTTTTTCCCCGACGCGCCGAAGGCGTCGATCGACTGGAGCAAGACGCCGCCCGAAATGCCCGCGACTCCGCGCACGCTGCAATCGCTGCAGGACTCGGTCTCGCGACTGCTGACCAAGATCAACAACATACCGTTCGAGGATATCGGCAAAGACGCGCGCTCGACGCTGCGCACCACCAACGCGATGCTCGGGCAGCTCCACACCCAGGTCGTGCCGAAAGCGTTCGACACGCTGCTGTCGGCGCAATCCACGCTCGATTCGGCGAATGCCGCGCTGCAGCCGGACTCGTCGCTGCAGCAGTCGACGGAGGACGCAATGCGTGAACTGACCCGCACCGCGGCGTCGCTACGCACCTTGGCCGACTATCTGGCGCAGCATCCGGAATCGCTCGTGCGCGGCAAGTCGGAGGACAAGAAGCCATGACAGATGCGACCGTCCGCTCATTGCCCCGCTTTTCGGCCCGCCTCACGACCTGCGTGATGCTCGCGCTCGCCGCTGCTCTGCTCGGCGCCTGCAAGTCGCCGGCGACGAACTTCTACACGCTGAGCCCCGACGAATCGCTGAGCAGCACCGGCGCGAGCCGGCCGATCGCGGCCGTGGTCGGACCGGTCACGATTCCCGAGATCGTGGACCGGCCGCAGATCGTCACGCGCATCGGCAACAACGAGGTCGAGGTCAACGAGTTCGACCGCTGGGCGCAGCCGCTCGGTGGCGACATCGGCCGGGTGATCGCGGCCGACCTCGGCGCACTGCTGAACTCGCAGCAGATTTCGGTGTTCGATGCGGTACGCGATCCGTCCGTCGTCTGGCGCGTGCGGATCGACGTGATGCGCTTCGAGTCCGTGCCGGGGCGCGACGTCACCGTCGACGTGCTGTGGGCCGTGCGCCCGCCCGGCAAGATCCGCGCGGTCACCGGCCGCTCGGTCGCTCGCGAGAGCGTGTCCGGTCCCGGCTTCGAGCCGATCATCGCCGCTCATGATCGCGCGCTCGCCTCGGTGAGCCGCGATATCGCCGCCGCAGTGCAGGCGAACCCCGTTCAATGACGCGTCGCGCCGCGTCACATCGACGCGTACGGCGCCCGACCCCGGGTGCCGCGTCGGGTCGCGCGCATAATAAGACCTTGGTCCGATTGCCACCGGTCAGGGCCAACTCCACGATTCAATCGATGCACGGCGCGTGCGTCCGCAGCGATCGTGACGCGCACCTTTCAGGAGTCTTCCGATGGACGCTGAAACGCTGTTGTCACAAAGCCAGGACATTGCCTCGAAAATCACCCGCGTGCTGCAAAAGCGCACGCAAATCGCCCAGCAGCATCTGAACCAACGGGTCACCGAAACGCTGGGCCTCGATCACGATGGCGCGCCGACTGCAAGCGCGATGCCCGCGCCATTCGATCCGCTCAGCGCGTGGCAATACACGGTGGATGCCGCGCAGCGTTCGCTGCTGTTCTGGGACACGCTGTACCGGCGCGGCAACGAATTCGTCGAACGCAGCGTCAGCGGTCCGACGCCGGTGCTGCATTTCGAGTACGACATGCTGCTCGACGGGCGCACGTTCGAGCGGCCGGTCAACTATGCGCTGCTGCAACTTCGTCCGCTCGAAGGCGTGGGCGTCGACGTGCGCAAGCGCCCGTATCTGATCATCGATCCGCGCGCGGGGCACGGCCCCGGCATCGGCGGCTTCAAGGACGATTCGCAGGCGGGCATCGCGCTGCGCGCGGGCTATCCCGTCTACTTCGTGGGGTTCTTTCGCGACCCCGAACCCGGTCAAACTCTGCTCGACGTGTGCAACGCCGAGCAGCGCTTCGTGCGCAAGGTGCGCGCGCTGCATCCGGACAGTCCGAAGCCCGCGATCGTCGGCAATTGCCAGGGCGGCTGGGCGGCGATGATGCTCGCCAGCTCCGACCCCGAGGAGACCGGCCCGATCGTCATCAACGGTGCGCCGATGTCGTACTGGAGCGCGGCCTGGAGCGAAGGCGAGGGCGACAACCCGATGCGCTACTCGGGCGGCATGCTGGGCGGCGCCTGGCTCGCGTCGTACGCGGCGGATCTCGGCAACGGCAAGTTCGACGGCGCGTATCTGGTGCAGAACTTCGAGAACCTGAACCCGGCCAACACGTTCTGGGACAAGTACTACCACCTGTATTCGAACGTCGATACCGAACCGCCGCGCTTTCTGGAATTCGAGCGCTGGTGGGGCAGCTACTACCTGATGAATCGCGAGGAGATCGAATGGATCACGCGCAACCTGTTCGTCGGCAACAAGCTGTGGTCGGGCGATGTGACGAACAGCAGCGGCCAGGCATTTGATCTACGTGAAATCCGCTCGCCGATCGTCCTGTTCGCGTCGATGGGCGACAACATCACGCCACCTCAACAGGCGTTCAACTGGGTCGCGGACCTGTACGGCAGCACCGAGGAGATCAAGGCGCGCGGCCAGGTGATCGTCGGTCTGACGCACCAGAACATCGGGCATCTGGGCATTTTCGTGTCCGGCAAAGTCGCGAAGAAAGAGCACAAGCAGATCGTCTCCGTGCTAGAGACCATCGAAACGTTTCCGCCGGGACTCTACGGCATGACCATCAACGAGACCCGCAATGCGGCCGGAGAGATCGAGTACGAAGTGGAATTTCTTGAGCGGCGGCTCGAAGAGATTGCCGCGCGCTACAACCGCTTCGGCCGCATCGACGAAAAGCCGTTCGAAGCGGTCGCCGCGGTGTCCGATGTGAATCAGCGCATGTACGAACTGTTCGCGCAGCCGTTCGTGCAGGCGATGTCGAACGAAACGAGCGCCCGCATGCTGCGCCAGTTCCATCCGCTGCGCTGGCAGCGCTGGGCCGTTTCCGCGATGAACCCGTGGCTCGGCTGGCTGCCGGCGGCGGCGCAGTCGGTGCGTGAGAATCGTCAGCGGACCGGCGCGGATAACCCATGGAGCAAGCTCGAACGCAACGGCTCGCAAATGATCAGCGCGTCGCTCGACTATTACCGCGCGATGCGCGACGCGGCGACCGAGGCCGGCTTCTTCAGCGTGTACGCGAATCTGTATGCGACGTACCTGAGCAAGCCGGCCGCCGATGGCGCGCCCGCGCAGGCCGGCGCAATCGATCCGCGCGAGCTGCCGTTCGTACGCACCGCGTTGGAGGCGATCGGCGACGGCGGCTACACGGAGGCGCTCGCGCGCGCGGCCTTCCTGTTGTCGCGAAGGGGCGAGTCGTTGCCGCTCGCGCGCTACGAGCTGCGCAAGGAGATCGCCGAAAGCTACGCGGAGTATCTGCCGGACATCAGCAGCGATCACTGGCGGCGCATCCGGGGCGAGCAGGAAATCATCGTCAGCCTCGAACCGGACAAGGCGATTGCGACGCTGCCGAAGCTGCTTTCCCATAGCGAGGACCGGGAGCGCTTTCTGCAACTGCTCGACAAGCTGGCGAGTGACGAGCGCGTGCTGAACGCCTCGCCCGACGCCGCGCAAAAGGACGCGTTCGAACGCATCCGCGCGGTGCTGGGTTCGCGGGTGAACCGCAAGCGCGACGCGCGTTTGCCTGACCCCACGCGCATGTGAGCGAGCGGCGCGATGCGCAGCCGGACGCAAGCGTGACGCAACGGTAAGCACGGTGCCCGTAAGCCGGGCGCATCGCGCGTCGCGAATCTAACGCGTTGTACACACGAGGAATAAGCCGATGGAAAAGCACGCGAAGTATCAGCGCCTGATCGAGTTCTGCCAGACGCTGCCGGCGATGCCGACAGCGGTCGCGCACCCGTGCGACCAGAGTTCGCTGCAGGGCGCGGTCGAAGCGGCGAGCATGGGCCTGATCGAGCCGGTTCTGGTCGGGCCGCGCGTCCGTATCGAAGCGATCGCCGCCGAGCACGGCATCGACATCTCGGACTTCACGATCGTCGATGCACCGCATAGCCATGCCGCTGCCGCCGCAGCCGTGCAACTGGTGCGCGAAGGCAAGGCCGAGGCCATGATGAAGGGCAGCCTGCACACGGACGAGCTGATGGCCGAGGTGATTCGCCGTGACACCGGCCTGCGCACCGAGCGGCGCATCAGCCATTGCTTCGTGATGGACGTGCCCGCGTACGAGAACGCGCTGATCATCACCGACGCCGCGATCAACATCGCGCCGACGCTCGAAGAGAAGGTCGACATCCTGCAGAACGCGATCGATCTCGGCCACGCGCTGAAATTTGAAGAAGTCCGCGTGGCGATCCTGTCCGCGACCGAGAGCGTCAATCCGAAGATTCCATCGACAGTGGAAGCGGCGGCGCTGTGCAAGATGGTGGACCGCGGGCAGATCACCGGCGGTCTCGTCGACGGTCCGCTTGCACTCGACAACGCGATCAGCCTCGAAGCCATGCGCATCAAGAACATTGAATCGCGGGTGGCGGGACGCGCCAATGTACTGGTGGTGCCGGACCTCGAAGCGGGCAACATGCTGGCGAAAAGCCTGTCGTTTTTGGCCGGCGCTGACGCGGCGGGCATCGTGCTAGGCGCGCGCGTGCCGATCATTCTGACGAGCCGCGCGGATTCGCTGTCGACGCGTCTCGCGTCGTGCGCGGTCGCCGCACTGGTGGCGAAGGCAAGGCGCGAGGCCGCCAAGGTGGTCGGGTGATGCCATGTCGGATGTGATCCTCGTATTGAACGCAGGCTCGTCGAGCCTCAAGTTCCGGGCCTTCGACGCGCAACACGCGCAACTCGAGCTGATTCTGCGCGGCCAGATCGAAGCGCTTTACACGAACCCGCGTTTTCGCGCGACCGATCGCGACGGCAACGTCAGCTCGCACGAATGGGGCGACGGCCATCGCCTCGGCCATCAGGGCGCGATCGAATATCTGGGCGGCTTCTTGCGCGAGCACGGCAGCGGCAATCAACTGAAGGCGGTCGGGCATCGTGTCGTGCATGGCGGACAGCGCTTTACCGGCCCCGTCCTCGTGACCCCCGAGGTCATCGACCAGCTGGACAGCCTGAGCCCGCTCGCGCCGCTGCATCAGCCGCATAACCTCGCGCCGATCCGCATCCTTGCGCAACTGCGTCCCGACCTTCCACAGGTCGCGTGCTTCGACACCACGTTTCATCGCACGCAGACCGAGACCGCGCAGGCCTATGCGCTGCCCCCGTCGATTACCGACCACGGCGTGCGGCGCTACGGCTTTCACGGGCTTTCGTACGAATACATCGCGAGCGTGCTGCCGGAGATCGCACCGGACGCGGCGGCGGGGCGTACCGTGGTCGCGCATCTGGGCAACGGCGCGAGCATGTGCGGGATGGTCGCGGGCAAGAGCGTGGCCAGCACGATGGGCTTCACGGCGGTGGAAGGCCTGCCGATGGGCACGCGGTGCGGCAGCCTCGACCCCGGCGTGATTCTCTATCTGCTCGACGAGCTGAAGATGGATTCGCAGGCGATCGCGGACCTGCTTTACAAGGGCTCGGGGCTGCTCGGCCTGTCGGGCATCGGGGGCGACATGCGCGTGCTGCTCGACAGCGACGACCCGCGCGCGCGCTTTGCAATCGACGTCTACACCTACCGCATCGGGCGCGAACTCGGCAGTCTAGCCGCGGCGATGCAAGGTATCGACGCGCTGGTGCTGACGGCCGGCATCGGCGAGCACGCGGTCGAGATTCGCGAGCGCATCGTGCGCGACGCCGCGTGGCTCGGCGCCGAACTCGACGACGCGGCGAATCGGGCGAACGGGTCGCTGATCACTACACCTTCGAGCAAGCTGGCGGTGTGGGTCGTGCCCACCAACGAGGAACTGATGATTGCCCGTCATACGCGCGCTATCGCCCCATAGAGGAGTTTCATCATGTCTGTCGAGCAACCGCGTTTGATTCTCGAAGGAGCGAAGGCCCTCGTGACCGGCGTCGCCAACGAGCATTCGATTGCCTATGGATGCGCGAAGGCGTTTCGCGACCTCGGCGCGAGCGTCGCGCTCACCTATGCGAACGACAAGGCGCGCCCTTATGTGGAACCGATCGCCAAAGCGCTCGATGCCGAGATCTTCATGCCGCTCGACGTAACGGGCGAGAACGAAATGGAGGCCGTATTCGAGCGGATCGAGAAAACATGGGGGGAGCTCGACATTCTCGTTCACGCCGTTGCATGGGCGCCCAAAGCGGATCTGCAGGGCGGCTTGCTGCAATCGTCGCGCGAGGGCTTCCTGAGCGCGATCGACATCTCCTGCCATTCGTTCGTGCGGATGGCGCGCCTCGCCGCGCCGCTGATGAAAGACGGCGGCACCATGCTGACGATGAGCTACTACGGCGCGAACAAGGTGGTGCCGAACTACAACCTGATGGGCCCGGTCAAAGCGGCGCTCGAAGCCTGCGCGCGCTATCTGGCGTTCGAGCTCGGACCGAGAGGTATCCGCGTGCACGCGATTTCTCCCGGACCGCTGCAGACTCGCGCCGCTTCGGGCCTGAAGGATTTCGAGCTGCTGCTCAACGAAGCGGTGCAGCGCGCGCCGCTCGGCGAACTGGTCGACATCATGGACGTCGGCTATACCTGTGCGTTTCTGGCCACACCGTATGCGCGGCGCGTGTCCGGTTCCACCTTGTATATCGACGGCGGATTGAACATCGTTGCTTAGGGTCTGGAGGAGTAAGCATCATGGCTGAACTGTTTCTTGGAAACGTCGAGGAAAGCGTCTCCGACGAAGAGATCGGCGAGTTCCTGATTCGCTACGGATTCCCGCGCTTCAGCTCGATCCAGCGGGTGCCCGGCACGGGTTCGCGTCCGGGTGCGGTGGTCGTCTTCGACGACGTGCCCACGGACGGGCTGCGCATATTGCAAAGCCGCGTGCATAACCTGTTCTGGAAGAACCACACGATCGTCGCGCAGTTGCTGCCGGAGCGCGACGAGTCGTAACGGGCGACGGGAGCCGGAGATGGGTCTGTTGTCGTGGCTGACGAAGCGCAGCGCTGCCCAGGAGAGCGACGATCAGCAGGCGAACGAAATCATCGAGCGGATCGTCGGGCTCTCTCCGTCGTTGCGGCTCGCGCGCAACTATGCGTCGCGCCTGCGGCCCGCCGCGCAACACACGCTCGCCTATCTGGACCGGCTCGCCGATGAAGTGCCGCCCGCGCGCGAAGCGAGCGCGGCGGCGTGGGCGACCGACCCGTACATCCACGCCTTTTTCGCCACACCCGACGACGTCTGCCCGGTCTTCAACCGCTCCCACGAGCTGAATCAGTTCTTCAACGACCATCCCGTTGCCGACCCGGTATTCGCGGTGCTCGGCATGGCCTTCGATGAGCGGCGCGTTTTCGGCGTCGGCCAGCAAGGCGAGACGACTCAGACCGACCTCGCGCAGACGACCCTCAACTTCAGCGATCACCAGGTGCGCGTATGCGGCGAGTCCGAAGCCGCGTTGCGGCGTGAAATCGTGTTGCGGATCGTCGATCAGCTCGTGCTCGAGGGCCTCGCCAAGATCGAGGCCGAGACCTCGCGGCAGGACGAATTGCAACGCGAAAAGGCGCTGCTGAAAACGCGTCTGACGATTCTCGAACGGCAAGGGGCGGGCGTGCGCTCGTTGCTGGGCAGCGACGCGTCGTCGAACTACGCGGAGGTGGCGAAGCTACAGGCACAGATCGAAGAGAACGATCAGGCGCTGGCTGAGTTGGGCCTGAAGACCGAGGCGCTGGAGCGGCATCTCGACGTGATGTGCGGCGTACTGCAGGCGCCGGATGCGCATTTCTACGTGCGCAAGAGCAAATACCGGCTCGACCGGATGAACGTCGTCGTGGAAGACGGCGATACGCGGCCCGCGCACGAAATCGAGTTTCGCCTTGCGCATCTGCCGGCAAGTCCCAATGCGATGCGGGTGTTCTCGACGGTGCGTTTCCGACGCGCTGATTTTTCGCCGCCCCTCAGCGACCTCGCGCAAGCGCACCGCCTGATCTGACGCGAGCGATGCTCGCTATTTGCCGGCGACCGGTTCCACGGCGATGGCCACGGCCTCGGTATAGACCGCCTGCATCTGGTCGCCTTTCTTGATCCGCTTCAGTTGTTCAGGGTCCTGCACGACCAGATCCACCATGTTTCCTTGCGGGCCTTTCAGCGTGACCACGCCGCTCTGGCGATCGACCGCGATCACGTTAGCCATGATCGTGACCTGGCGCGAGGCCGAGCCGCCGGGTTTCGCGCCCGCCGGTGCGCGATCGAGCGTCTGGGTTTCGTTCGCCGTCAGCGGGGCGTTGCCTTTTTTCAGCATGAGGGTCAGTGCCTGCGAATACTCGGCCTTGACCACGTCGCCGACCTTGATCTGATCGAAATTGCGCGCTTCCTCGCCGACCACGACCTGCACGACCTTGCCCTTCGGGTCCTTGAGCAGGACGGTGCGCGTTTCCGGCTCGATGCCGACGACCGTCGAAGTGGTTTTGACCGTGCCCGACACGGTGACTCTGCCGGGCTCGCTCTTGACCGTGACCGGTGTCTCCGTCTGAGCGAACCCCGTATTCGCGACGCACACGAGCGCCGCCGCGATCATCAGTTTGCGGTTAATCATTCTGTTCCCCTAGCGTGATCAATTGACGGTGTAACCCCGGCCCGACATGCATGCGGCGAAAGCGCGATTGAACGTGTCCATCGCGCCCTGCGTTTGCGCCTGCGAATTTGCCGCGGCCGCGCGCCGGTTCTGCCGCGCGCGCGATCCGCCGACCATCGTGCCGGTCGCGGCGCCGATCGCCGCGCCCTTGCCGGCATCGCCCGCGATCGCGCCGATGATGGCGCCGCCGGCCGCGCCGCGCGCGGCGCCCTGCACGCGCTCGCCGCCTCCCACCGCGGGGCCGGAAGGCGGAGGCGGGGCGTTGGCGACCTGGGTCGGATCGATGCCGGTGTTGTTCTTTGCCCACCCATAGCAGGCCCCTTCGTCCTGCTGTTGTTGCTGCGGGCTTTGCCCTCTGGCCGGATACGCTATCGGCCTCGATTGCGCGATGCCTTCCAGCGATAGCGACGCCGTCAATGCGGCAATCAAGGCATATTTCGTCGATTTGTTCACGACAGCTCCTTGCGTGGGCACACGCGGGTGCGAGTCGCCGGCTGCCTGTTGGTTCAGGCGTGAGGGCGCAACCGGCACCCGTGAATGGGAATTCTGATGGGACCGGTTGCCGCGCGATGGATGCGCAGCAATGGCAGGTTCGCTTTCATCATGCTGTCGCGGGCCTGTCGCGCGCAATCGGACCAAGGTCGTATTTGCAAGATCGCTTGTGATTTCCAAACTGTATTCATGCAACAGGTGCAGGTCGTTTCCATTGCTTCGGAGAACTGTCTGTCAAAGATTATGGCCGTGGACTGCCGCGTAGCGATGCAGCCCGAGGCCGCTGACGAAGCGCAAGGGGAAGCATCGATGGACCGCGATTCGCGTGCGCATGCACGCACCATCCCGTTTGCAACGGCGCTCGACGAAGAGCCGAGGCGCGCGCGACGCGTCAGCCATGTGCTGGGCGCCGCGCTTCTGGCGTGCTGCGGCGCGTTCTCCGCTACGGTATCGCTGGCGCAGGCGCCGGCCGCGAACGCCCCGGCGAACGCGGTCAACGCGCCCATTCCCGCGGCGACGCTCGACAAGCTCGTCGGGCCGATCGCGCTGTATCCGGACGACCTGATCGCGATCATCCTGCCTGCGTCCACCTATCCGGTGGAAATCGTGCAGGCCGACCGGTTTCTCGATCAGTACAAGAACAACAAGTCGCTGAAACTCAACGACGCGTGGCACGATCCGGTGAAGGCGCTGTTGAATTACCCCGACATCGTCAAGAACATGAGCACCGATCTCGACTGGACGATCGATCTCGGCGAAGCCGTCGTCGCCGATCAGGGCTCGGTGCTCGAAGCGATTCAGCGCTTCCGGCGGCAAACGCAATCGGCGGGGCATCTGAAATCCGACGACAAGCAGGTCGTGGTCGTCGAGAAGGAAGTGATCAAGATCCAGCCGGCCGATCCGCAGGTGATCTACGTGCCGCAGTACAACCCGCAGACCGTCGTGGTGGCCAGTGCACCCGTGACCTACGCGTATGCGCCCACGCCATATCCGGCCTACTACTATCCGTACGCGCCCGGCGCCGCGCTCGCGACGGGGCTGATCTGGGGCGCGGCGATTACCGCCGCCTGGAACGGCGGGCACTATGAAACGCATTACGGGGGCGGCGGCAACAACAACATCAACATCAACCGCGAAAGAAACGTCGAGCGCGGCGATAGAACTGTTAACCGGGGCGACAGGAACGTCGAGCGCGGCAATATCAACAGCGGCAATGTCAACACCGGCGACATCAACCGCGGCGGTGGTCGCGGGCAGGGAGGCGGTACCTCCGCGTGGACCCCGGACAAGAAGCCGGGCCAGGTCAGCGGTATCTCGGATCGCTCGGCGCGCACGCAGCGGGTCGGCGATCCGCCGTCGCGCGGCGGCGGCGCGGGTGCTGGCGCGGGCGGTGGATTGGCAGGCGGCAACCGCGGTGGAGCGGGCGGCGTTGCCGGTGCGAACTTTGCCGGCGGCGGTGCCGGTGCTGGCGGCGGTGCCGGAGCCAACTTCTCCGGTGGCGGCGCTGGCGCGCAAGGGCGGCCGCAGCCGTCCCAGCGTCCGACCGCGTCGACGGGCGCACGCGGCGGCGATGCGTTCAGCGGCTACGGCTCGGCGCGCGACGCGCAAGCCAATAGCGCGCGCGGCGCGGCGAGCCGCCAGTCGGCGGCGCGTGGCGGCGGAGGCGGATACGCCGGTGGCGGTGGATTCGGCGGCGGTGGCGGCGGCGGATTTTCGGGCGGCGGGCGTGGTGGTGGCGGATTCTCGCCGCGGGCCGGTGGTGGCGGCCGCGGCGGCGGACGGCGATAAGGAGCAGCCATGAGCGGGCAGAGCATCACCGGAAAGCGCGCACGCGACGTTTCGCGGCGACGCGTGGCCTCATCGCGGCGGCTGTGCGCGATGGTGCTCGCGCTGTCGGTTCCGTTCGCGGCGTTCGCCGCAGGGCAGCGCACTTTCGCCACCCCGGAAGACGCAGTCGCCGCGCTGTCCAGCGCACTGAAGACCGACGACGAAGCGTCGCTCGTCGCGATCTTCGGCGAAACGCACAAGAGCCTCGTGGTCTCGCCGGATCAGGCAGAGAACGAGGCGAACTGGGCCAAGGCGAGCAAGGAGCTCGACGCCTATCACGTGCTCGACGACAGGGGACCGAACCGGCGGATTCTGCTGGTCGGCGACGAGGCGTGGCCGATGCCGATACCGATCGTCAAGGAGGGCGGCAGCTGGCGCTTCGCGACCGAAGAGGGCGAAGAAGAACTGATCAATCGACGGATCGGCTCCAACGAACTCGAAGCGATCAGGGTGCTGGAGGCTTATCTCGACGCGCAGCGCCAATATGCGTCGCGCGACCGGAACCACGACGGCCTGCACGAATACGCGCAGAAGCTGGCCAGCACGCCGGGCAAGCAGGACGGTCTCTACTGGCATACCGACGAAAACAGCGACGAAGAGGAGAGTCCGTTCGGCCCGCTCGTCGCGGCCAGCTCCGAATACCTGAAAGGCCACGCGGCGGGCGATCCTTACCGGGGCTACCAGTTCCACATCCTGACGCGGCAGGGCAAGAACGCGCCGGGCGGCGCGTTCAGCTACGTGATCAACGGCCACATGATCGCGGGGTTCGCGATGGTCGCTTATCCGGCGCAGTACGGCAAGAGCGGCGTGATGACCTTCGTGGTCAGCAACAATGGCGTGATCTACCAGAAGGACCGTGGCCCGCATGCGCCGCCGGTGACCGAATTCAACCCGGATCACACGTGGCAGCGCGTCAAGGGTTCGCTCTGATCCGCTCAGGGTCGGCGGTGGCCATGCCGGCGCCGCGCACCCGTGCTTCCGTCGGCTCCGCTTCCGTACTCGAGGCGCTACGTTGAACCACCCACCCAGCGTCACCGGCCTCGCGTCAGCCACGCCACCCGCGCGCGGGTGGCGCTCCGCGTTTCCTCCCGCGCAATGGCTGCGAAGCTATCAGCCGCGCTGGCTCGCGAAAGACGCGGTCGCCGGCGTGACGCTCGCGGCTTATGGCATTCCGGTATCGCTCGCGTATGCGTCGCTCGCCGGCTTGCCGCCGCAATACGGCATCTACGGCTATCTGGTCGGCGGCCTTTGTTACGCGCTGTTCGGTTCGTCGCGCCAGCTCGCGGTCGGCCCGACCTCGGCGATCTCGATGCTGGTCGGCGTGACGGTCGCGACGATGGCCGACGGCGATCCGGCGCGCTGGGCGTCGATCGCGGCGCTCACGTCGGTGCTGATCGCGTGCATGTGCGTGATCGGCTGGCTCCTGCGCCTGAGTTCGCTCGTCAGCTTCATCAGCGAGACGATCCTGCTCGGCTTCAAGGCGGGCGCCGCGCTGACGATCGCGATGACCCAGTTGCCGAAGCTGTTCGGCGTAAAAGGCGGCGGCGAATTTTTCTTCGAACGGATCGCCGTGCTGTGGGGGCAGCTTCCGCTGACCAACGTCAGCGTGTTCGCCTTCGGCCTCGTTTGCATCGCGTTGCTGCTGCTCGGCGAGAAGTTTCTGCCGGGGCGTCCGGTGGCGCTCGCCGTGGTCGCTGCGTCGATCGTCGCGTTGTCCGTCACGTCGCTGGGCAGCCGCGGCTTTACGCTGGTTGGCGCGCTCCCTCAGGGCTTGCCTGAATTCCGTCTGCCGGGGCTGCGGATCAGCGATGTCGACGGCATCATCCCGCTCTCGTTTGCGTGCCTGTTGCTCGCCTACGTCGAGAGCGTTTCGGCCGCGCGCGCGCTCGCGCAGGCACATGGCGACGAGATCGACGCCCGCCAGGAATTGCTCGGTCTCGGCGCGGCCAATCTGGCGGCGGGATTGTTCCAGGCGTTTCCGGTCGCGGGCGGGCTGTCGCAATCGTCGGTGAACGACAAGGCCGGCGCGAAAAGCCCGCTGGCGCTGGTCTTCGCGTCGCTGGCGATCGGCTTCTGTCTGATGTTCCTCACCGGACTGCTCGCGAATCTGCCCAACGTCGTGCTGGCGGCGATCGTGCTCGTGGCCGTGAAAGGCCTCGTCGATGTCCGCGAATTGCGTCATATGTGGCGCGTGAGCCGCTTCGAATTCGCGATTTCGATGGTGGCGTTCGCGGCGGTGCTGCTGTTGGGCATCCTGAAGGGCGTGATCGTCGCGGTGCTGGTGTCGATGCTGCTGATCATCCGCCGCGCCGCGCATCCGCATGTCGCGATGCTCGGGCGTATTCCCGGCACGCGCTATTTCTCCGATCTCGAACGTCATGCCGAAAACGAGACGATTGCGCATGTGCTGGCGGTGCGGGTCGAGGCGTCGCTGCTCTACTTCAACGTCGAGCACGTGCGCGAGACGATCTGGCGCATGATCCGCGCCGCGCCCGAGCCGGTGCGGCTCGTGATCTGCGATCTGTCGGCGTCACCGGTCGTCGATCTGGCGGGCGCGCGCATGCTCAAGGCGATGCACGTCGCGCTGCAGGCGGCGGGCACGGAGATGAAGATCGTCGGCGCTCACGCGGACGTGCGCGACTTGTTGCGCGCGGAGGGGCTCGAGGTTCGTGTCGGCCACATCAGCCGGCGCGGCTCGGTGGCCGACCTCGTCGACGCATTCCAGCAAAACGGCGATTTCGCGGACGAAGCGGGTCGCGGATGATTTCGAGGAGAAAACCAAATGTCACGTCAATTGCTTCCCGGCGCGTGCGCGCTCGCACACGACGCCGTCCACAGCCTCACGATCACGCAGTGGCTGACGGCGGCGGCGCTGCTCGCCAGCCCCGTCTTGTGCCATGCAGCGAACCTGAACTTTCTGAAGGACACGCCCGTCACCTACATGCACGAAGCCGACCGTAAAGCGCTCAACGATGCGGCGCAAAAGGCGCTCGATACGAAAAAGGATGGCGAATCGTACGAGTGGAGCAATGCGGGCACCGGCAATTCCGTTTCGATCAAGGGCACGGTGACGCCGCAGGATACGACGAAGGACGGCGATCGAACCTGCCGGACCGCGACGCTGACCGCGATTGCGAAAGGACAGACGCAAACCTGGACGCCGATCGTCTGCAAGACCGGCGATGGGCCATGGAAGGTACTGAAGAGATAAGCATCTGCGCGTCGCTCGATACGAACCATTTGCGCTGTTGATGCATAATTTGCCCAGCGTTTCGCGGCTCATGCACAAGGCAGACACATGGAACACTCTTACGCTAACGACGATACCGGCAATCTGATCCTGCTCGAACACGTCAACCTGAAAATCCCCAACCAGATTCTCGCGACCGCCTTCTACGTCACCGGCCTCGGGCTCACGCGCGATCCGTTCGTGATGACCGGGGTCGAGAATATGTGGATCAACATCGGCCGCTCGCAGATTCACTTGCCGCACGGGGCGGCGCAACGTTTGCGCGGCAGTGTCGGACTCGTGGTGGGCGAACTCGACGCGCTGGTGAAGCGTTTGCGTTCGGTCGAGCCGCTGCTCGCCGGCACCGGGTTCGGCTGGACGGAGCGCGCGGGCAGTGTCGAAGTGACGTGTCCATGGGGCAACCGCTACGAGTGCCTCGATCCCGTCAATCGATCCGCGTCGGCTCCGTGGTCGCAAATCGATCTGGGCATCGCGTTCGTGAAGATGGATGTGCCGGTCGGCAGCGCGTTGCCTATCGCGCGCTTTTACCGCGATATGTTCGATGCGCCCGTCGACATCGAAGAGAAGCATGGCTTGCACCGCGCGATCATCGACATCGGCACGCATCAGCAACTGCTGTATGCGGAAACGACCGGGCCCGTTCCTGAATACGACGGACACCACATCGCCATTTACACGGCGGCTTTTTCGGAGCCGTTCAGAAGGCTCGCCGAAAAAGGCCTCGTATATGGAGAGGAGCCGCATCAATACCGGTTTGCCGACCTCGTCGATCTGGCGTCCGGAGAGCGTTGCTTCAGGCTCGAGCACGAAGTGCGCAGCCTGCATCACCCGCTTTACGCGCGACCTCTGGTAAACCGCAATCCGGAACAGACCAACCGGAACTATCTGCAAGGGGCCGATTGGCGCGACGGGCGGTTCTGATCAGCTCCATGAGCGGTCTATTCAGTGGAAAAACTCATGAGCGTGTTCGACGAAGAGAAGATCGACTGCCATTGCCACGTGTTCGATCCGATGCGCTTTCCGTATCGCGACGACACCGCTTACCGGCCAGCGCAGCAGGAGGTCGGCACCGCCGCGCAGTTCGTGCGCGTAATGGATGCGTATGGCGTGCGCCACGCGCTGCTGGTCGGCCCGACGAGCGGCTATCGCACCGACAACCGCTGCCTGCTCGATGCGCTCGAAACATACGACGCACGTTTGCGCGGTATTGCGGTGGTCGATAACGGCATAGGCCGCGGAGAGCTCGCCGCGTTACGGCGGGCAGGGGTGGTCGGCGTCGCGTTCAATCCGGCGATGGAGGGCATCGACCTGGTGCTCGAAGCGGGCGCGCTATTCGGCATGCTGGCCGACCTCGGCATGGTCGCGCAGATCCAGGTCGCGGGCGACCAGATGACGGCGCTCGGCCCCTGGCTCGCGCGGCAGCCGGCCGCGATCGTCGTCGATCACTGCGGGCGCCCGAACGTCGCGGAGGGCATTGCGCAGGCCGGCTTCGACGCGCTGCTGCGGCTCGCGGACAGCGGCCGGGCCAGCGTGAAGCTGTCGGGCTGGCAGAAGTATTCGCGCGCCCCGCATCCCTACGAGGACATCTGGCCGTACGCTCAGGCGCTGTTGCGCGCGTTCGGGCCGGAGCACTGCGTGTGGGGTTCGGACTGGCCGTTTCTACGCGCGCCGGAACGGCTCGACTACGGTCCGCTGCTGACGATGTTCGAGACGCTCGTGCCCGACGCGAAACTGCGGCGGCAGATCCAGTGGGAAACGCCACGCCGGCTGTTCGGTTTCGACGCGTAGTCCACTCGCCGCAACGTAGGTGAAAACGATGACCAGCGCGACAGTGACTGGCGACAACGGTGCGCGTCAATCGCTTGCTACTCCTTAACGCTTTACTCTAGAAAATCCACAACACATCGCCTACCCTTAATCGAGCCGGTTTGCCGCGGACCCGTGCATCACTTCTCCCCTCTGCGAAGCCGACCCGTCCTGACAAAGCTAAACAACGATTCGAAGCCGTACGCTTTCGTTGTCTGCGAGGGTTGCGCCATCGTGTTCTTTCACGCTGTCGTCCGCGTGGATCCATGTCGCGCTCCTGCGCTGCAATTCATAGGGATATAAAAAGCTAGGAGACGCTCATGCCATTCAACCGTATTCAGGGAATTGTCGGCCTGCCACTGCTCGCCATCGCGTTCGGCTTGCCCGCGGCTCATGCCGCCGACGAAGTACAGAACAGCACGACCACCACCGCCGCGCCGGTGCCCTCGACGCTTCAGCCCGTCACCCAGGATCAGCTCGATCGCGCCGGCAGCATGACGGCGGTCTGGCTGCATTCGAACGGCTCGTATGCGCAGACCCGCTATTACCCGGGCTCGCAGATCAACAGGACGAACGTCGCGAAGCTCAAACCGGTGTTCATCTTCCAGACGGCCGTCAACGAATCGATGGAAACGGCGCCGATCGTGAAGGACGGCGTAATGTTCCTGACCACGTCGTTCAATCACGTGTACGCGATCGATGCGAAGACGGGCAAGGAGTATTGGCATTACAAGCACAAGATGGGTCCGGTCACGACGTTCTGTTGCGGGCCCAACAACCGTGGCGTCGCGATTTCGGGTGACCGGCTCTATATGGGCACGCTCGACTCCAAGCTCGTCGCGCTCGACGCCAAAACCGGCAACGTGCTGTGGCAAACCCAGATCGCCGATCCCGACCAGGGCTACTCGGAAACGATGGCGCCGGCGGTCGTCGACGGCAAGGTGCTGATTGGCACGAACGGCGGCGAGTACGGCATTCGCGGCTTCGTGAAGGCGTACGACGCGAATTCCGGCCAGTTGCTGTGGACTTTCTACACGATTCCCGAAACCGGCCAGGAAGGCGTGTGGGCGACCAAAGACGCGACCGGCCGCGACGAGAAGCGCGACATCGACGCAGAGAAGAAGCAGCTGGCCGACAAGGGCGGCGACTTCTACAAGACGCTCGGCGGCGGCGTGTGGATGACGCCGGCGATCGACCGGAAAACGAACACGGTGTACTTCATGGTCGGCAATCCGTCGCCGGACCTGTACGGCGCGATCCGGCCGGGAGACAACCTCTATACGGACTCGCTCGTCGCGATCGATCTCGACACCGGCAAGTACAAATGGCACTACCAGTACGTGCCGCACGACGTCTGGGACCTCGACGCGGTGAGCCCGCCGGTGCTGATCGACGTGCGCGACAACGACGGCAAGATGGTCCCCGGCATCGTGCATGCGGGCAAGACCGGTCACGTGTACGTGCATGATCGTGCGACCGGCCGTCTGATCCGCTTCTCGCAGGCGATGATTCCGCAGGAAAACATGTGGACCCTGCCGACCGCGTCCGGCGCGCGCATGTTGCCGGGCGCGAACGGCGGCGTCGAATGGTCGCCGATCGCCTTCGATCCGCAGACGCGTCTCGTCTACGCGGCCAACCTGCATCAGCCGATGACGTACCAGGTCGAGGACGCCGCCTATCCGGGCGGCAGCAAGCTGTGGCTCGGCGGCGCGTTCAAGGTGATCCCGTCCGAGGCGCAATGGGGCAAGCTGTCGGCCGTCAACGTCGACACCGGCAAGATCGCGTGGGACTACAAGACCGACCAGCCGCTGATCGGCGGCGTGCTCGCGACGGCGGGCGGTCTCGTGTTCAACGGCGAGGGCAACGGCCTGTTCCGCGCGTTCGATGCCGCGAACGGCAAGAAGCTATGGGAGTTCCAGTGCGGCGCGGGCGTCAACGCACCGGCCGTGTCGTACACGCTCGACGGCAAGCAATACGTGGCGGTCGCGGCGGGCGGCAATACGCAGCTCGACTACAAGCGCGGCAATAGCGTCATCGTGTTCGCGGTGCCATGAGGGGGCCGGCGCCGCGGGGAGCGCCGGGTGGGGCGCGCGCTGCATGGATCGCGCTGCTGTGCGGCGGATTGATCGCCGCGTGGCTGCCGTCGCGCGCGCGCGCCGACGCCGAGGCGGGCAAGGCGAAAGCGCAGGTGTGCGTGGCCTGTCATGGGCCGATGGGCAATTCGACCAATCCGGACTATCCGATTCTGGCCGGCCAAACCGCGCGCTATATATATCTGGAACTGAAGGACTTCAAGCAGGGACGGCGCAGCGATCCGCGCATGTCGCCGATGGCGGCGAACCTGTCGGCAGAGGACATGCAGGACCTCGCCGACTACTTTGCCGCGCAGAAGCCCATATCGGTGCCGTTCAAATCGGATGGCGCGAGCATCGAAGCGGGCAGCAAGAAGGCCGCCGAGGTGTTGTGCACGATGTGCCACCTGGGCGGCTTCTCCGGGCAGAACGAGATTCCGCGCGTCGCGGGCCAGCATTATCAGTACATCGTCAAGCAGTTGCAGGACTTCCGCTCGCACACGCGCACCAACGATGCGGGCAACATGACGAGCGTGACGCGTAATCTGACCGACGACGACATCCATCATCTGGCCGCCTATATCAACAATCTGCAGTAGCACGGGGGAGACACCATGACTGATATGTTCAATCGGCCACTTGTGGTCGCCGTTCTGCTCGCCGCCGCATTCGCCGCCGCGTCCGGCGCTTGCATGCCGGCGCTCGCGCAGGACCAGGGGGAAATCAACCGCCAACTGCTCGCGGCCGCGAAGGACGACGATCAGCAGTCGGTCGTCGCGGCGCTGCAGCGCGGCGCGTCGGTCGATGCGATGAACCGGATCGGCGATACCGCGCTCGTCACCGCGTGCAAGAAGGGCGATACGGCGATGGCGCGCACGCTGATCGAACGCGGCGCGAACGTGCAGCACGCGAACGCGCCCGGCGATACGCCGCTGATGGCCGCCGCCTACGGCGGCTTCGACGAGATCGTCGCGCTGCTGCTCGCGCATGGCGCCGATCCGCTCGCGACCGATCGCGTCGGCAAGACCGCGATGGAATACGCGGCGGGCGAGGGGCAAACGAAGGTCGTGGGTCAATTGCTCGATGCCGGCGTCGACGTGAACCGGACCTACAAGAACGATCTGACCGCGCTGATGTGGGCGGCCGGCTACGATCGCGCGGAGACCGCCCAGCTGTTGCTCGCGCGTGGCGCGAACCAGTCGTTGAAGGACAACCGGGGGATGACGGCGAAAGATATCGCGGTGCAGACGAAGTCGGCGCGGGTCGCGGGGTTGTTGTCGGCGAGTTAGCGGCTGGAATCACGCGCGCAATGCCGGCCGCGCTTGCGCCAGGATCGCCGGCAATGCCTCGAACGAATCGATCAGCGCGTCGCAGCGCGGCATGTCGGCGCCGCTCGCGCTGCCATAGCCGTAGCTGACGATAAAGACCGGCAGACCGGCCGCGCGCGCCGCCGCGACATCGACCGATGAATCGCCGACCAGCACGCAACGTTCGGGCTCGACGTCGAGCAGCCGGCACGCGTGCCAAAGCGGTTCGGGCGACGGCTTCATGCTCGCGACGGTGTCGCCCGCGACCAGCCCGTCCAGATGAGCGGCGAGCCCCGTTTTGTCGAGCAGCGCCGCCGCCAGCGCCTGCGGCTTGTTGGTCACGCACGCGCAGCGGTACCCGTGCTGCCGCAACGCGTGCAGCCCGGCCATCACGCCGGGATAAACCCGGCCCAGCTCCGCGCTGGTCACCGCGTAGTGCCGCTCGAATATGTGCTGCGCATGCTCCAGTTCGACTTGCTGACCGAGGCCCGCCGCGTTCAGCGAGCGTTGCACGAGCTTGCGCACGCCGTTGCCGATGAAGCCGGTCACCATGTCGTACGGCAGCGGCGTGGCGCCGAAGTCCTTCAGCATTCGTCCGGCGGCCGCGACGATGTCCGGCGCGGTGTCGACCATCGTGCCGTCCAGATCGATCAGGACGGCGTGGTAGCCGCGGTTCATCGCCATGACGCGCTCGCGCTCGCGTTCGCCTGGTCCGCGTTCAGTGCGCCGCGCGCGGCCGAATCGGGACGCCGCGTGGCGTCTTCATGCCAGCGGCGCAGTGTCGCCAGATCCACCCAGCGATGCCATTCGCCGCGCACCATCGGAACGATCGGCGCATGCGGATCGCCGAGATGAGGCAGCACGGCCAGCGCGCCATCGAAGTCCTCGTGCGCGGTAAAAGTGCTCGGCGTGACGACGACCGGCACGCGCGCGGCGCGCGCCGCCAGCAGACCATTGCGCGAGTCCTCGAAGGCGAGGCAGGCCGCGGGCTGCAAGCCGAGCTGGTCGAGCACGTGTCGATAGACGTCGGGGGCGGGCTTTTTCGCCGGCGTGGTGCCGGCGTCGCCAATGGCCGCGAAGCGATGGCGCCAGGTGGCGCCGAAATGCGCGTGCAATAGCGCGTCGAGGTTGGCGGGCGTCGTGGTCGTCGCGATCGCCACGCGCAGGCCGGCCTCGTTCGCCTCGTCGATCAGACGCGCGATGCCGGGGCGCAGCGGCAGGCCGCGCTCGCGCATGCGCTCGGTGTAGTGGCGCGTCTTCAGTGCGTGCAGCGCGTCGACGGCCTCTCTCGCTAGCGGGCCAGCGGCTTCCTCGCACTCGACCGTGCGCCAGTAATGCAGCAGACGCTCCTTGCCGCCCGCCACTTTCAGCAGGCCAGAATAGAGCGCTTCGTCCCAGAACCAGTCGAGGCCGGCTTCCGCAAACGCGGCGTTGAACGCGTGCAGATGAGCGGTCTCGGTGTCGGCGAGCGTGCCGTCGACGTCGAAGATAAGGGCTTGCATCGTGCGGTCCTCGCGAGGGTGGGGTGCCGTTCAGACACGCACCACGATAGCCGAGCCATCCGCCGATTCAAATTCAGAGATTCTTTCGCCGTCGATAAGCGTTGCATTATGTGCCGGCAAGCACGCCGCAACATGCGCGCAGCAACAGGTCATTTGCCCAACTGCGGATCGGTCACGAAGCCGAGCTTCGTCAACCCGCCGCTTTGCGCCGCCGACATCACGACCGCTACCCGCTCGTACGGCACCTTGCGATCCGCGCGCAAATGCAGCTCCGGCTGCGGCGTCGCGACGGCGGCCTGGGCGATGCGCGCGCGCAGGCCGTCGTCGGTCACGGGCTGACCGTCCCACAGAACCGTGCCGTCCGCTTGCACCGCGACGTCCACATGCGCGGGCTTGACCGCTTCCGGCTGGCTGCTCGCATGCGGCAGATCGATCCTGACCGCGTGCTGCAGCGCCGGAATGGTGACGAGAAAAATGATCAGCAGGACCAGCATTACATCGACGAGCGGCGTCATGTTGATCTCGTTCATCAGACCTTGATCGTCGTCGTCGGAGAAAGGGCTCATTGCCATTCGAGGTCTCCGTCGCGGGTTGCGTTCGTCGCGTTGGTGCCGCGCGGCACCACGCGCATCTGCGGCCCGGCGCTCGACGGCAATTGCGCACCGGTCACGAAGTACGCATGCAAGCCGTGCGCGAAACGCTTCAGGCGCGCGACGATCGAGCGGTTCGCGCGCGTCAGGCCGTTGTAGCCGAGCACGGCCGGTATCGCGACGAAGAGCCCGAACGCGGTCATGATCAGCGACTCGCCGACCGGGCCGGCAACATGATCGATCGACGTCTGACCGGTCTCGCCGATCACGATCAGCGCATGGTAGATGCCCCATACGGTGCCGAACAGCCCGACGAAAGGCGCGGTGCTGCCGATCGAAGCAAGGATCGCGAGGCCGCTTTGCAGACGTGCGATCGTTTCGTCCATCGTGTCCTGCAGACGCCGGGTGATCCAGTCCGACACGTCGATGCGGTCGTGCAACTGCTGCTGCGTCTGCCGATGATGCGTCGCCGCTTCATGGCCCGCCAGCGCGAGCGCGAGCAGCGGGTTGTCGTGCGCGTGCGAATCCGGATAGCCGAGCGCGTGCAGCCCGTCGTCGAAGCGGTCCGCGCTCCAGAAGCGCGCGTCGCTCTGGCTGGTCACGCGCCTGAGGCGGACCACCTGCCACAGCTTCACGATGATCACCGTCCACGACAGCACCGACATGATCACGAGCACGCACAGAATGCCGCGCGTGACGAAATCACCCGAATCCCATACGTTTGCGAGTCCGTAATGTTGCATGGCGAGTTCCTTCGGTTGGTGTCGGTGGTCTGTCTGGCGGTTCGGTTACGCCGGGTCGGTCACTCGGTCAGTCCGAATACGAACGACTGCGAGTACGCGGCGCGCACCGGCGTGCCGTTTTCGGTGTACGGCTGGCAGGCGCCCGCATGCACGGCCGCGAGCGCCGCGTCGTCGAGCCGGGTGGAGCCGCTGCTGGTTTGCAGCTGCGCCGTTTCGATATGCCCAGTCAGCCCGACGACGAAGCGCACGATCGCCGTGCCATGCTCGCCGCGTCGCTTCGCGACATCGGGATAGTCGGGCTTCGGAATCGAGCAGTCGACATGCGACACGTTGCGCGGCTCGGTCGACGCGGGCGCCGCCGGATGAGCGGCGGGAGCGGATGCGGTCGACGGCGCGGCGGCCGTTGGCGTGGTGGGCACGGCGGCCTGCGGTGCCGCCGATGGCGCGGCGGTTTGCGTGACGGGCTGCGTGGTGCTTTCGCGTGTCGGAGACGGTGCCGGCACAGGCTTTTCCACACTGCGCGGCACCTGCGCGCGCGGCTGCGGCGCTGGTTTGGCGTGCACGGCGGGATGCATGACGGGCGGCGTGGGCGCCGGGGGGACGACAGCGGCGGGCGGGGGCGGCGCGGGTGATGAAACAACCGGAGCGGGAGGCTCGGGGCTCAGCAGCAACGCGGTGATCGTGCGTGGCTCGACCGGACGCTCGACGATCGGCTTGCGTGCGCTCAACGCGATGACGAGCAGCAGCAGATGCGCGACGATCACGGCGCCCAGCACGATCGCCGCGCGACGGTAGCCGGCCGCGAGATTCGCAGAGCTTGCTGGGTGCACCACGGCAACTTGCAGCATCATCGTCACCTCCGCGGTCATTGTCCTCCGCGGACCCCGCTTTTCAAACCCGCGACGGCAGGCGCGAAGCAATTCGGGAAAATCTCCCGCCGGTCCGCGTTGTCAAACAATCACCCGGTGGGCTACCTTGAAACGATGACGCGAACCATCGCGGCGCTGCCATATCAACCCGGAGTACAACGATGCTGGAGACACGGATTTCCCCCCGACCGCCACGCCGTTCCCTCGCGCTGGCTTGCGCGCTCGTGCTGGCCGCGAGCGCCGCGCATGCCGCGGCCGCGCCGCTCGCCTACGTGACGAGCGAGAAGGCCGGCGTCGGCGTGATCGATCTCGACCAGATGACGCTTGCGCAGACCTTTCCGGTCGGCGCGGACGGCCCGCGCGGGCTGAGCCTGAACGCCGACGGCACGCGTCTGTTGGTCGCCAACAAGAACACCAACGATCTCGCGGTGATCGACACCGCTACCGGCAAGGTCGTCAAGCGCGTGAAGATCGGCAAAAACCCTGAATATGTGCGGGTGCGCAACGGCTACGCGTACGTGACCTACGAGCCCGGCGAGGACGGCGGGCCGCCGGGAGCCAAACCGGAAGGCAAACCCGATGCGAAAGGGGACAACAAGCCCGAAGCGAACGCGGGCGGCAAACCCGGCGCGGACGACGACGACGCGAACAAGCCGCCCGCTGAAATCGCGATCATCGATATGAAGAACTGGCAGGTGATCCGCTCGGTCACGAGCGGCCACGAAACCGAAGGCATCGAATTCTCGCGCGACGGTCAGATGATGCTGGTCACCAACGAAGGCGACGATACCGTGTCGATCTATCACGCACGAACCGGCGCGCCGATCAGAACCGTGAAGCTCGCGGCGGGCGGCCGGCCGCGCGGCATCCGGTTGTCGCCCGATGGCAAGCACTATGTGGTCACGCTGGAGTCGCTCAGCAAGCTCGTCGTGATCGACGCGCACACATTCGAGGTAGTCAAGACGGTCGATACGAAGCTTGGTCCCTATGGCGTCGCGTTCGGACCGAACGGTGAGCGGCTTTTCGTGGCCGCCGCGCGCGACAAGGTCGTGCAGGTGTTCGACGGCCACACCTTCGAACATGTCGCCGATGTGCCGGTCGGCCAGCGCTGCTGGCATTTCAGCTTCACGCCGGACGGCTCGAAGCTGATGGTCGCGTGTGGGCGCTCCGACGCGGTGTACGTGCTCGACGCGAAGAGCTATCAGCCGCTCAAGCAGATCGGTGAACTGCCGCTCGCGTGGGGCATCGTCACGTATCCGCATAGCGATGGGTCGATCGAATCGCATTGAGTGACATGCTGGCTTTGCTGAGTTGGTGTTAGCTTTTCCCCGTCTTGTACCGCTGTACGAGAAGAAGCACAAAAAGGCCGCCTGACAAGGGCGGCCTTTTTTATGTGTGTTCGAGCATGCTCAATAGCTCGGGGATGCAAGTCTCCGTCTAGCCTAATCCCGATTTCGCACCAGCAGAAATATGCAACAGAAATGAGTTATCCGAAACCAATAGCGTCAATTCTTGTAAAAGCGGGCTTATCCCGAATTAAAACCGTTGACCGCGGTCCGTTTCGATGGTTAATTCTCGTAGCAACGCTAGAGAACTCATGAGGAGTACAGTGGATCAACAGATGCAGCAAAGCAGTGGGACGAATGCCGAGGAAGAATGCGGAGTTTGCAGCATTATCTTTTTCTATTTATTCCAAGTTCCCGCCGATGCCGTCCGCCCAGGCCTTGAACATGGAAACCGGGGAGTTCTTTCCGTTTGAGAGAGTTCGTAAGCTGAAAACCGGTTATGCCATGGCCGAAGCACTGGGCGTTGCATGGGCGTGCAATTGTCGCGAACGATCAAAGAAGCGTTTCGATGAACAGTTCACGCTTCGGGACCCGAACGGGCGCGCGCTTTCCGATACTCTCTATACGGTCCGATTTCCCTCGGGCGAGTTGAAGCATGGGGTTACCGATCACGCGGGACGTACACAGCGGCACAAGACAGACGGCGCGCAAGCGGTGCGAATCTATCTTGGACATCGCCAGTCAGCGTAACAATTTGTCTATCAAGGTAACTCATAAAACGGGGTAAAAATGACTTATCCGCTGCACGAATGCGTGACCAATACAAACGCTAATTCAAACGTGAATGTCTATGTGACACGCTACTGCAAGCCATGGAAGTTATCGGCCGGGGGTATTGAATTTCTGAAGGGCTGGGAGAAATTCAGTGCGGTCATATATGACAAGGATGGAAGCGGAAAAGGCAATGCGACTATCGGTTATGGACACCTTGTTCATATGGGGCCGATATCAGGAGCAATATCTGAGAAGCCATTTTTGCATGGAATTGCGGAGGCCGATGCCGATAAAATGCTCCGCGCTGATGTCGAAAAGGCTGAACGCATTGTCAATAGCGCGATCAAGGTCCCTTTGCACCAGTACGAGTACGACGCCCTAGTGTGTTTTATATACAATCTACAAGGTCATGGCGCCAACCTCCTCGATTTCGTGAACACTGGTGATTATGACAAGGTTGGCGACAAGATGAGAACTTACAGCCATGACCATCAGGGTCGCTTAGTTAAGGGCTTGCTCAGGCGTCGTCACCGTGAGGCAGAAATGTTCGAGGCAGGGATCTATGACTCATCACACTAAACTTATCGCGGCGATTGCATTCTGGCCGATCTTCTCGATAGCGGCCACCGTTTATTCGGGGGAGTTCGACTACAGGCAGATCCAATCATCGGCGACCTATTTCTCCGGCCACTCGGAAAAGGAAATTGATCGTTTGTGCAAGAGCGGAGAGCACGCGACGAATGATGATTTAGCTCAATGCCAACACCGGGAATTTGAGCGTGCAAAGGTGCGGCTGGATGAGAAGCTTAAAGTCGTTACGGCGCGATTTGAGCAGGGCGATATTTTTTTAAAAACCTATGATGAGAAACCATTGGCGATGCCATATTTCATTTCGGCGCAAGTTTCGTGGGCGAAGTTTCGTGACAGTCAATGTTATGCAGAAACATATATGATGGGCGAGGCGGCAGAGCGCGATATATATTTTTGGGGATGTATGACTGACATTACGCAAACGCGCGCAAACGAGTTAGCTAAATTGCTGAAGGATTGGAGTGTTCACTAAAAAAGCAGTTCCGTTTCGGCGAAGCTATTTGAAATGGGAATCGATGATGCGCGACACTAGTATGTTTTTTCTGCTTTTCATTATGTCGCAGGCGACCTGGTTGCTTTATAGCGAAGACGACTGGTCCGCGCCGCTTTGCCGGCATTGCGCTCGTGCAGAACCGTCAAGCGACCGCAAGACCGAAGCCACCCCTTCGCACCACGCCAGTCACCACTACTTCCACCCATATCTCATCCCCACCCAAAACCCCCTCGGCGCCCCCGGCCCGACGAACTGCTCGTTGACCGGATTAGCGCCGTTAAACGTATTCCCCGGCCCAGTAAAGAAGTTCGCCCCCAGCGCGCCGAAGCTCGCATAGCGCTTATCGAGCAGGTTCGACACCGATGCGAACACCTGCAACTGTTTCGTCACCTGATACGAGGTGTCCATATCGATCAGCAGATAGCCCGAGATCTTGCCGTTCACATCCTGGTTGTTTTCGTCGCCATGCGCGTAGATGCTGCCGCGCCACGTGAGGTTCGTGCCGATTCGCCATTTCGAGGTGGCCGCGTAATCGAGCCGCAGTTTGACGGTCGTCGCCGGAATGCTCGGGATGTGGTCGCCCGGATGCACGGTGATGTTGCCGTTCGCGTCGGCGCTCGAATTGCTGCGGCTGCTTTCGACCCATGTCGACTGATAGGTCGCGTTGACGTAGCTATAGCTGCCGGTCACGGTGAGCGGTCCGTATTTCGTCTGCCCGGCCAGTTCGACCCCTTGCCGGCGCGTGCGCCCGACGTTCTGAAAGAAGCCCTGCGAACTGCCCGCGCCGTTGCTGCTGATGAACTGGATGTCGTTGTCGAGCGTCGTGCTGTAAGCGGCGGCGCTCCATGTCGTGTTGCCGCCGATCCTGCCGCGCGCCCCGACTTCATAGGTCTTCGAAATGACCGGCTGCAACGGCGGATCGGAGACGAAGTCGTTCGGCAGAGAACATGGCGCGTTCGGATCGGCGCAGGCCAGCTCGATCGCGGTCGGCGAGCGCATGCCCTCGTTGTAGGTCGCATAGGCGGTGAAGGCCGGCGTCGGATTCCAATTGATGCCGACCGCCGGATTGAAGCGCGAGAACGTATGGTGGCCGTTGAGCTGCGGCTGCGTGCCGGATTCGTCGCCGATCGTCGCATCGGCCCAGTTGTAGCGGCCCGACAGCGTCAGCGACCACTGCGGCGTCAGCGACAGCGTGTCCGTCAGGTAGATGCCGTAGTTCGTGTTGTGCGTGTTCGCGTTGGTCTGCGGTTCGAAATTGCCGATGCCGACCGTCGCGCGCGAATCGGTGAACATCGCGTCCTGCGACGCCTGCGTGAAGTGCGAATTGGCGGCATCGACGGCCATGCCCGCGATGAACTGGTTCTTCATGCCGCCGAGTTTGCCGAGCAGCGTCAGTTGCAAGCTCGCACCGTAGCTGTCGGTCGTCACGGTCGATTGCAGGTTGGTCGCCTGCAACGTATCGACAGCGCCGTCGTCCCCGATCTCGCCGAAGTTCTCGTTGACGTTACTGCTGGTGTTGGCATTGCGAAAGTGCCGGTAGTACGCGTTGCCGCTCAGCTCGACGTTGTCGTTGAAGTAATGATCGCCCGACAGCGTCAGGTAGCCGACGCTATTCTGATTCCGGTCGGGATACGTATACGGTTGCTTCGGGTTGTTGAGGAACGAGCGCGGAAGGGTTTGCACGCCGTGCAGATCGTTGTCCGCGCCACCGGCCGACAACGACAGCGTGGTGTCAGCGTCGGTATAGCGCAGCTTGCCGAACGCCTGACGGATGCGGCTTTCGTTCTGCTCGGCCCAGCCGTTATCGTTCGCGGCGTTGGCGGTGAAGTAGTAGTCGAGGTTTTGACCGATCGTGCCGCCCTGTTCGATCTGCGCGGCCTTACGTCCCCACGAGCCGCCCTGTATTTCGGCTTCGCCGACCGGATTGTCCTTGCCGTTTTTCGTCGTGATCGCTAGCGCGCCGCCGAGCGTGTTGAAGCCGAAGGTCGGATTGGAGCCGGGGATCAGCTGCATCGTGTCGATCGCCTGTTGCGGTATCAGGTCCCAGTTCACGACGTCGCCGAACGGCTCGTTCACGCGCACGCCGTCGACGAATACCGACAAGCCCTGCGGCGTGCCCAGCAGCGGCGATGCGGTGAAGCCGCGATAGAACAGGTTCATCTGATACGGATTGCCCTGCGCGTCGGAGATCGTGACGCTAGGCAGATTCGCCGCGAGGAAATCGGTGAGCGTCTGGCGTCCCTGCCGTTGAATATCGGCCGCGTGTACGGTCTGCACGTTGGCCGGCACCTGCGTAAGCGGCGTGCCGATGCCGAGCAATGGCGTGGTGCCCACGACGACGATCGGCGCGAGGGTCGTGGCGGGCGTCGTGTTGTTGTTGGCGTTGTCGTCGGGCACCTTGGAAGGGGCAGCGGAAGACGCCGAAGCCGGCGCCGACGCCGCGACCGGCGGCTCGGCTTGCGCTTGCGCCCATACACTCGTGGACAAACCGGCGAGCGCTCCGCCGACGCAGAACGTGATGCCGGCGCGCCGCTGAAGCCGGCGTTTGCGGCGTGCTTGAGATCGCATGCTCATCGTTGTTGTCTCCTGCCGGCTTGTTATGTGCGCGTGTCGCGCGTTGTTCGACGTTGGTGTAAAGCTTCGCATACGCGTCTGTAAGCCGCGCGGGAGCTTTTCCCGATCTGCCGGGGAAGCGTTCCCAAACTCGCGCGAAACCCGCTGCGCGTGCCGTCGCTGAGTAGAATGCAAGCGTCATGTCAAGCGAACCGATCCATTCCTCCTCTGCTGGCCGCCCGCCGCCATCGTCACCGATATGGCGCGACCTCGGCTGGGTCGTCGCCGTGACCGCGCTGGCTGCGGCGCTCGGCGCCGCCTTCGATCTGAGCGAGAAGATCTACCGCTTCACGCGCGGCATGGAGCGCTTCCAGCTCGACGAGTTGCCGGGCACGCTGTTCGTGCTGTCGATCGCGCTCGCGTGGTTCGCGTGGCGCCGCTATAGCGATGCGCGCCGCGAAGCGCGCCATCGCCGCATGCTCGAGGAACAGGCCGAACAACTGCTCGCCGACAACCGGCGCCTCGCCAGTCAGGCGCTGCAGGCGCAGGAACGCGAGCGCCGCCATATGGCGCGCGAGCTGCACGACGAGCTGGGTCAATACCTGAACGCGATGTCGCTCGACGCGGCGCGCATCCGCGAGCTATCGGGCGAGCGCGAGCCGGAGATTCATCGCATCGCGCTCGGGCTGATACAGAGCGCGACGCATGTGTATCGACAGATCGGCGGCATGATCCGCCGCCTGCGGCCGATCGGTCTCGATGAATTCGGCTTGCCGACCGCGCTCGAACATTGCGTCGACGGCTGGCGCGAGCGTTTGCCCGAGGCGTCGTTCTCGGTGACGATCGAAGGGGACTTCAGCGGCCTCAGCGATGCGTTGACGATCACGCTGTACCGGCTCGTGCAGGAAGGACTCACGAACGTGTCGAAGTTCGCGCGCCGCTCGCGCGTCGAACTGTTCATGGTGCGTGCGCCGCGCGAAGACAACGGCACGCAGATCGACGAGATCGTCGTCACGATGGCCGACGACGGCCCCGGCACCGATCTGACGGAGCCGCGCAGCGGGCTCGGGTTGATCGGTATGCGCGAGCGCGTCGAGGCGCTCGGCGGCGAGTTTCACGTCGCCAGCGAGCCGCAGCGCGGTTTTCTGTTCTGCGCGCGCGTATCCGCTCAAGCGGGGCTGGCCGAGCCCGTGAACTGAAGCCCGAGGCGGCTTGCCATCTGCGCGAGCTGCACGCCGTTGTCGGCGCCGAACTTCTGCCGGATCACCGATTGATGGTTGGCCACCGTCTTCTGACTCAAGCCGAGCTTTTCGGCGATGCTCGGCAGCGTATAGCCCTGCACGAGCAGCCGCAGCACCTCGAACTCGCGCGCGGACAACTGACGCCCCGGCGGCCCTTCGTTGAACGCGGTGCGCAGCGCGAGCGCCTGCGAGATGTCCGGGCTCAGATAGCCGGCGCGCCGGGCGATCGAGCGCACCGCTTCGACCAGCACGTCGGGCGCGCTCGCCTTGGTCACGTAGCCGAGCGCGCCTGCGTCGAGCGCGCGCCGCACGAAAATCGATTCCTCGTGCACGCTGAAGATCAGCACGCGCGCATCCGGCTCGCGCGCGAGCATGCGCCGCATCGCTTCGATGCCGCTCGCGCCCGGCAGCGACACGTCCATCACGACCACATCGGGCCGCAGCGCGCAAAAACGCTGGTAGGCCTGCGCGGCGTCGGCCGCTTCGCCGCACACCTCGACGTCGTCGTTCAGTTCGAGCAGACGCCGGTAGCCTTCGCGCACGACCGCATGATCGTCGACGAGCAGAACGGAGATGGTGTCGGCACTCATGATTGGGCTCCGGGTGATGCTCGGTTGTCGCCGGCGGCGTCGGGCTCGCGGGAAGCCGCAGCGAGCTTGCGCGAGTTGGCGTCGTTGCGAAACAGGATCGGCTGTTCGCGGGCGGCTGCTGTCGCCGCGGATTCCGACGCCGCCTGCCGCACGATCTTGACCACGTTCTCGTGAAACGGCGATTTGTCGCAGACAGGGTCGGCGTTGGCCGCGTCGCCGGTCAGCAGGAATGCCTGGCAGCGGCAGCCGCCGAGGTCGTGTTCCTTTTCGTCGCAGCTGCGGCACGGCTCCTTCATCCACTGCAAACCGCGAAAGCGATTGAACGCGTCGCTCTCGTACCAGATCTCGCGCAACGGCATGTCCTTCACGTTCGGCAGCGTCAGGCCGGGCAGGCCGCGCGCCGCGTGACACGGCAGCGCGGCGCCGTCGGGCGCGACGCCGAGGAACACCGCGCCCCAGCCGTTCATGCAGCGCTTCGGGCGCCGCTCGAAGTAGTCGGGCACGACGAAGAAGATCTTGCAGCGCTCGCCATGAGTCTGGCGATAGCGCGCGACCACCGCTTCGGCTTCTTCGAGCTGCTCGCGCGTCGGCATCAGTTGCGCCTGGTTCTCGCGCGCCCAGCCGTAGTACTGCGTGTTCGCCAGCTCCAGATATTCGGCGCCGAGAGCCAACGCCATCTCGATGATCTTGTCGACGTGCGGCAGGTTGTAGCGATGCAGCACGCAGTTCATCACCATCGGAAAGCCGTGCCGTTTGAGCGCGGCGGCGACGCGCTGCTTCAGCTCGAACGTGCGCGTGCTGCTGAGGAAGTCATTCAGTTGCTGCGTCGAGTCCTGGAACGACAACTGGATGTGATCGAGCCCGGCCGCCTTCAGATCGCCGAGGCGCTGATCGGTGAGACCGACGCCCGACGTGATCAGGTTCGTGTAGAAGCCGAGCCTGTGCGCTTCTTTGACCAGCACTTCGACGTCGTCGCGCACCAGCGGCTCGCCACCGGAAAAGCCGAGCTGCACCGCGCCGAGCGCGCGCGCCTCGCGCAGCACGTCGAGCCATTGGCCGGTGGTCAGTTCGCGGTTGTGATCGGTGTAGTCGAGCGGGTTGTAGCAGAACGCGCAATGCAGCGGACAGCGATAGGTCAGCTCCGCGAGCAGCCACAGCGGCGGCGGTACCGCGGCGGCCGCGCTGCTTTGCGGTTGCGCGCCGGGTTGAGAACCGGGTTGAGAACCGGGTTGAGAAAGATCGGTCATCGCGCTACTCCAGCCAGCCGCGCCCATGCGCGTCGGCGATGAAAGCCCGCACCTCGTTGCCGATGCCGGTCGCGTTGAACGCCTGTTCGAGCTCGGCGATCAGCGTATCGATGTCGCGTGTGCCGTCGCAGCGCTTGAGGATTTCTCCGGCGCTTTGGTTGAGTTTCACCATGCCCTCCGGATACAGCAGCACGTGCGCGTTCTGCGCGGGCTCCCATTGCAGGCGGAACGGCTTCGCGATCGCGAGCGGCGTGGCGGGGTCGGCGCGTGTGGTGTCGTTCATTGCGGAAACGCCTTCTCGATCGCGTCGAGCATGGTCCACAGAATGTCGAGCTTGAACTGCAGGATTTCGAGCGCGCGTTCCTGCTGATCGCGTCGCGTGAAATGGGCGAGCGTGACTTCGAGTCCGTGCTGCACGTCGCGCTGCGCGAGCGAAATGCGCGAGCGGAAGTACGCGAGGCCCTCGGGCTCGATCCACGGATAGTGCTCGGGCCAGCTTGCGAGCCGGTCGCGATGCACCTGCGGCGCGAACATCTCGGTCAGCGACGAGCACACCGCTTCCTGCCACGGCGCACGGCGCGCGAAATTCACATAGGCATCGACGGCGAAGCGCACGCCCGGCGTCACGTGTTCGAGCGACCACAATTCGTCGCGAGTGAGACCGACCGCATCGGCGAGACGCGCCCAGGTTTCGATGCCGCCTTCCGCGCCTTCGTAGCCGTCGTGATCGAGAATACGCAGCACCCAGCGGCGGCGCGTCGCGCGGTCCGGACAGTTCGACAGCACGGCCGCATCCTTGAGCGGAATGTTGATCTGATAGTAGAAGCGGTTCGCGACCCAGCCGCGAATCTGCTCGCGCGAGCAGCCGCCGCTATTCATCTTCACGTTGAACGGATGGTGGATGTGATAGGCGGTGCCCTTCGCGCGCAATTGCGCTTCGAATTCCTCACGGCTCCAGGCAGGTCGGTCGACGACCTGGGTTCCCGCTGCGCTTGCGTCGCGTGTCGGTGTCGTGTCCTGAATGTCTTTCGCGTTCATGCCGTCCGTCTCCGTTTTATCGTCGTTCACAGCCGCGCCTGGCTACCTCATCTCTCCGCACTCTTTACTGCGCACTTCAAAGCTCGAAGCTCATTCCGTCGTACGCGACCTCGATTCCATGCTCGCCTAGCATGCGCCGCTCGGGGCCGTCTTCGATCAGGATCGGATTCGTGTTGTTGATATGGATCAGCACTTTGCGCTTCGCGTCGAGCGAATCGAGCGTTTCGATCATGCCGCCCGCGCCGCTCTGCGGCAGATGGCCCATATCCGCCGAGGTCTTCTTCGACAGGCCGAGGCGGATCATTTCGTCGCCGGTCCACAGCGTGCCGTCGACGAGCAGCAGATCGGCCTCGCGCATCGCCGCGAGCACGTGCGGCTCGATCGCGCCGAGCCCCGGCGCGTAGAACACGCGCTGGCCCGATTGCAGGTTCGTCAGCACGAGCCCGATGTTGTCGCCGCGCTCGGGCGCTTCGCGATGCGGCGAGTACGGCGGCGCCTTGCTCGATAGCGGCAGCGCGTCGATGCGGATGCCGGGCAGCGCGTCGACGGCGAGCGGCGCGCCGTCTAGCGCGATCCGGCGATGCTCGACACCGCAGTAGTGCGACAGGATCGGCGCGACCGGAAAGCCGGTGCGCAGGTCCTGCCAGACCGCATCGGTCGCGTACAGCGGCAGCGGCGTGTCGCGTTCGCGCAGCATCAGCAGGCCGGTCACGTGGTCGATCTGCGCGTCGATCACGAGCACCGCGGCAATGCCGCTGTCGCGCGCGCGCCGCGCTGGCTGAAGCTCGGGATGCGCGGCGATCTGCGCGAGCAGATCGGGCGACGCATTGACGAGCAGCCAGTCCTCGCCGTTCGCGCTGACCGCGATCGACGACTGCGTGCGGCGCGTCGCCTTCACGGTGCCGCGACGCACGCCGTCGCAATTGCGGCAATTGCAGTTCCACTGCGGAAAACCGCCGCCCGCCGACGAGCCGAGTACCTTGATCTTCATGCCGCGTGACGCATGCTGCTGCGCTCCTCGTCGATGGTGGGAATGAACATCGCGGCAAGCACCTGCGCGACTCGTGCATGCAGTGCGGGGTCGCTCGCCAGATGGCCCGCCGCGCTCACGGACTCGACGCGCGCCGACGGAACCGCGCGCGACAGACGCCGCAGATTGCCGTGCGGACACACCGGATCGCGCGTGCCATGCACGGCGGCGATCGGCACGCCGGCCGCCGCCGCGCGGCGCGCGAGCGACAGCAAACGCGTTTCGCCGAGCCAGCAGCGATGCGCGAGGTAGTGCGCCTGAATCCGGTATTTGCCGATCAGCTTGCGGGTGTGGGGTTGGGAATCGTGTGCGTTTCGCAGGACCCCACGTCGTTGCGCCGCGGCGCCTCGCGGCGATGCGCTCGCCAGCACCGCGTTTTCATAACCGCGCCAGGCCAGCGCGAGCGAACGTTGACGCGCTTCGTTCGCGCCGTATTGCAAGCCGGAGCCGCATCGCGCGGCCAGCGTTGCGGGCTCGTCGCAGCGAGCAGCGTCACGCAGTCTCGACCACGCACGCGGCGCGCGCTTGCGCGACGCGACGAACAAACCGCGAACTTCGCGCGCGGAAGTCAGGAACAGGCCGCGCAGCACGACGCCCGTGACCGACTGCGGACACTGTCCCGCATACGCGAGCGCGAGCGCCGCGCCCCACGATCCGCCGAGCACGCCCCAGCGCGCGAAACCGAGCCGCACGCGAATCGCTTCCAGATCGGCGATCAGATAGTCGGTGCGGTTGTGGCGCACGCTGCCGTGCGGCGTCGACGCACCGGTGCCGCGCTGGTCGATCAGCACGACGCGAAAACGCCGCAAATCGAAGAGCCGCAGTACACCGGGCTGACTGCCGCTGCCGGGGCCGCCGTGCAGCACCGCGATCGGCACGCCGTCGCGCGCGCCGGCGAGCGCATACCACACCCGATGACCATCGCGCGTGCGCAGCGTATGGACTTCGAGCGTTGCGGCTGCCTGCGTCGGGCGCGACGAGCTTCGCATCGTCATGGCAGCATCCTCGCGAGCAGGTTGTCGCGATCGATCCACTGATGCTTGAACGCGCCCGCCACGTGCAGCACGATCAGCGCGATCAGCGCATAGCCGATCGCATGATGAAGGCCGAAGAACAGGTCGCGCAGATGCGCGTCGTCCCAGCCCCACTTCGGCAGCAGGATGCCCCAGAAGCGCGTGCCGTAGCGATTGAACGACGAGCCGAGATACCCGGCGAGCGGCATCGCCACCATACAGACGTATAAAAGACCCTGCGTAGTGCGCGCGGCGGCGCGTTGCCACGGTGGCATCGGCGGCAGGGCAGGCCGGTGAAGGACTGCCCGCGCGACGATGCGCAAAAGCACCAGCAGGAAAACCGTCAGTCCGAGCGACTTGTGCAGATTGATCAGCGTCGCTTTGACAGGCAACCCCTTCGGCAATCCGACCATATAGAGGCCGAGCGCGAGCAGGCCGATGATGCCGAGCGCGATCAGCCAGTGCAGCGCGATCAGCAGCGCGGCATAGCGCGGGCCGCCGGCGCGGGCAGTTGCGTTGACGTTGATATCAGGCTTCGCGTTTCGTGAATCCGCTGTCGTCATGCGCTGTCTCCATGCAACATCGTGGCGGGACCTTTCTTTTTTGCCGACTATCGTTTCGGTCCTGGCTGACATAGCTGCCTCAGCCGGCGATCAGGATTTCGCCGCGGCCGTCGACCGCGAGGTCGCCCGTAAAACGAACCGGCAGACGGTCCGCGCGCCACTGCGAAAACGGCGCGATTTCGGCCGCGAGGCTGCGTATGAGCAATGACCAGAATACGTCGAAACCGTGCCCGCCGCCGGTGAACGTCGGGGGCGGCAAACCCTCGGGTCGTTGTGCGAGCAGCAGCGTGCCGCGCCTCATCGCATACGCATAGTGTGCGCCCAGTTGCCCCGCCACGCCGACGGTCCCCGCCACCAGCCGCGACGCCGCGAAGTCGCCCGCGTTGCCGCCGACGAGCACGAGGCCGCGGCGCATCCGGTCGGCGAGCCGCGCGCCCGCGTTGCCGTGAATCGTCAGCGTGCCGCCGCTCATGCCTTCCATGTCGCCCGTCACCGCGCCGGCGGCGAAGTCGCCGCTGTCGCCGCGCACCGTCACGCGTCCGCCGCGCATTTCGCAACCGGTGAAGTGCCCCGCGTCGCCGTCGATTTCAAGCAAGCCACCGCTCATCCTGAAGCCGCTGTAGTCGCCGACCGGGCCGCGCGCGACGAGCCGCCCCCCGTCCATCTGCGCACCGAGCCGGTCGAGCCACCGAGCGGCGCCGTCGATCAGCAGCGTGGCCATGTCGTCGCCGGATGCGGGCGCGTCATCGCGCACAACCTCGAATACGTCGCCGACCACGCAGCGCTCGTTGCCGGCCGGCAGCACGATGCGCTCGATCTCGGCCTCGCTCATGCTGACCAGTGCCGCCGGTGACAGCGCGGCCGCATCGACGCGAAAGCCGGGCGGTGTCTTCACGCGCAACGTGGTCGTGCTCATGCGCGTCCCCCGTCGAGTCCCGCCGCCAGCTCGTGCAGATGAAAGTGGTACGGCCCGAGCTTCCCGCCGTAGTTGCCCGCCGAAATGCGCAGCACGCCGGCCGCGCGTCCGAGTCCGGTCGCCGCGCCGATACCGGCCGTCATCGCCGCGCCCACGTCGGCGTCGGTCAGACCGTCGATCACGATCTCCAGCACGCAGCCCACGTCCGCGCTCAACTCGCTGCGCGATGTGAGGCCGATCAGGCTCGGACAGAACGCGTCGTTGGTCGACGCAGTCGCCCCCGCGTACTTCGAGCCGATCTTCGAGCCCGACCGCACGATGCCGCCGGGAAACGGCATGATCACGTTCGGCAGCCGGCGCATCGCTTCGACCGCGGCTTCGGCGGCGGCGAGCGCCGCGCCTTGGTCGCGCGCGAGCAGCAGCAGGTTGCCGCCGCCGACGGCCTTGACCGTCGCCGCCGTGTCTTCGCAGACGAACTCGCCGTCCATCACCGGCACGCGCCAGTAACGCGTGGGGCCGTTCCCTGTGTCGATCATCTTGGCGATCTGCCAGCCGTCGCCGAAAAAGCGCAGCCCGCTGCCGAGCGGCGCTGGGTCCGACAGCGGCGCGCGGCTCGTGGCCGGATCGATGCCGCTGTAGACGGCCGTGCTCGGGCAGGTGAGCACGCATTGGCCGACACGCCGCCCGATCTGCTTCGCCAGTTCCTTCGTCGACACCGCGAACAGCAGCACCGCGACACCGGGCCGGCCGTCGGGCGTCGCGTCGGGCGCGAGCGTGCGCTCGATGCCCGCCTCGCAGCCGCAGCCGATCACCGAGGTCGCGAAGCCCGACAGCGAGTTCGCCGCGTGCATCGCCCACGTCGGCGTGTGCGCGGTGATCACGAGCCGGGTCGCTTTCATCGGGAAGGCTTCGGCGAAGGTCGCGTCGATCGCGGTGCCGTTGATTTCGAGCGGGGCGGGAGCGTTCATCGTGGCCGCGTCAGGTTAGACATTCGACGGGCAACAGCCGCCCGCCGCGGCAGCAGCGGCAGGCTTCGTCGTCGCTGATCGCGGCGTGCGCGAAGTTGCTCGCGAGATTAGCGTCGCTATACGCGCGCAGCGTTTTCTCGATACCGCGATCGAACTCCGGCGCGACGAAATGGATGCCGCCCGTCGGCGTCGCGACCAGCGTGCCGTCGCGCGCGACCAGTTCGCCGTCCTTGAACACATACGCGGGCGACGTGAACATCCGCTCGCGGTCCGGCTCGTCGCGATAAACCGCGATGTCCGCCGCCGCGCCCGCGCCGAGATGGCCGCGATCGCGCAGACCGAGCAGCCGCGCGGGACCGGCGCGCGTGATGATCGCGATCTCGTACAGCGAGAATTCGCGCTTGAGTTCCGGCAGCGCGCTGGCAACCTGCGCTTCGGGATGCAGCTTCGCAAGCTGCTCATCGCGAAACGCTTTATCCATCAGCAGGCGGATCAAATGCGGATAGCTGGTGAACGGGCCGCCGTTCGGATGATCGGTGGTCATCGCGACGCGCCACGGGTCGTTGACGAGCAGAAAGATTTCGAGCCCGATGATCCATTGCAGCGCGTTCACATAGCTCTGTTCGCGATAGCGGAACGGCAGCACGCCGCAGCCCGCGTCGCATTCGATATCGCCGACTACCCACTTGTGCGGCCGCGCGAGCGGCGCGTTGCGGAACTGCATCATCGTGTCACCGGAGGCCGTGACGGTCTGTCCGAAGATGATCTGGCCGACGTCGATCGACACGTTCGGCCGCGCGTTCACGGCCTCGGCAATCTGCCGCGCGCCCGACGAAAACTTGCGCGAGCCCTCGGTGCCGTAGCTGTGAAACTGGATATGCGTCAGATGGATCGGCAGGCCGTCGGCGGCGTCCATCGTCGCGATCGTCGATGCGAGGTTGCCGGGCACGCCGAGGTTGCTCGTGTGCACGTGCAGCGCATGCGGCACGCGCAGCTCGGTCAGCGCGCGCGTCAGCGTGCGCAGCACGTCGCGCGGCGTGATGCCGTAGTGCGCGTGCGGTTCGTCGACGTCGAGCGAGCGCTGGTTGAACTTGAACGCGGAGATGCCGCCGGGGTTCACCACCTTGACGCCGAGCGCCTTGCTCGCGTTGATCGTCCAGCCGACGTAGTCGCGCAGACGTTCGAAGTCGTCGCGTGCGGCGAGCATTTGCAGGAACAGTTCGTCGTTGCCGAGCATCACGTACGCGCCGTGATCGATGATCGGCGTGTCGCCCATTTCGAGGTGCGTGTGGCGCGCGTTCGACGGCATCATCGCTGGTTCGAACGCAGCCGTGTACCCCATTTCGGCGTAGCGGTAGCCGGTCGCTAGCGTGCCCGGCGTGCAGACGCCGCACGAAGGCAGACGCAGATAGCGGCCGTTGTCGTCGCGCGCCGCTTCGTAGGCGGCCTCGCGGCGCGCGTCGGCGCGATGGTCCTCGGGCAGCAACAGACGCGACAGATTGGTTTTGCCGCCGCCAATATGCGAATGCAGATCGATGCCGCCCGCCATCACGATCATGCCGGTCGCGTCGTATTCGCGATCGACGGGGGTGGTGGAGGGAACATCGACGATGCGGCCGTCGCGGAACGTGAGATCGCGGCGCTCGCCGTTGACGTTGTTGATCGGGTCGAACAGCGTGCCGCCCTTGAGCCGAACGAGAGTCATGGCCGATCCTCGCGCGGATTCGATCGTTCGCTCAGTCGTTCGTGCAACTGCGCGGCAATCGACGCCACAGATTCCAGCGCAGCACCACGCGCGGCAGTGAGCGGCATAACGACCGTACCGTCGACGCGGAACAGATGGCCGCCGCTATCGATGCCCGGAGTCGCGACCGGCACGAACACGGTGTTCGCTCCGCGTGCCCTGGCGGCATTCGCGAGCGCAGGATGACCTAGCACGATCAGTGGCAGCGTGGGATCGAGCGACGCGGGCCATGCATGCGGCTCGAAGCCTGCGATCCACAGCAGCGCATCGACTTCGCGTTCGGCGAGCAGCCGCGCGGTCCGATAGCGGTACGGATCGTGATCGAGCGGCGCGGCGCCCGTGACGCGCGCCGGCATCGACACGCGCGTGCGCAGCGGCAAGCCTGACAGCCACGTGATGGTCTGGTTGACCGTCAGCGCGCCATCGTCACCGCCGAGCGCGACACATGCCGCGCGCGTCGTGCGATTCACGGCCTTGACGATACGGTTCAGCGCTTCTATCAGCAGCGCCGCGTGCGGCGCGGGCAGCGCGGCCGGTTCATAGACGACTACCGTGTAACGTGCGCTGGCGATGCGCGCGTGCAATGACGCGAGCGCAGTCGCCACGTGGCTCCGGCTGCCATCGCCGTGGCTTAGCGCGGCCGCGTCGCGTCCTTCGGCGAGCGCCGACCACAGCGCGAGCGTGTCATACGGATCAGTGTCGTGCAGCAGCGAGTCGATACGCGTTTGCGGCAAGCCGGCCGCCCCCGGGTCCGCCTCGCAGCCGACGAAGACCAGTTTGCGCGCGAGTTCGGTGCCCACCAGCGCGCGCGTGAAGAAGCGCGGGTAGCGCAGCGACGGCTGACAGCCGAAGAACACCAGGAGGTCGGCGCGCGCGCGCACTTCGGAGAGCGTCGTGAAGAACGCGCCGCGATCCTGCAACGCGAGCGTCGCGGGCGTCAGCGCATCGCCGTGCAGATGATCGAGTATCGCACCGCAGGCGGCGGCGAGCGGATACAACGCGCGGGTGCCGTCGACATCGGTCGCGAGGCCGCCGAACAGCGGGCGGCGCGCGTTCGCGAGCAACTGCGCGGCGCTCGCCAGCGCGGTATCCATGTCCACTTCGCTGCCGTCGACCACGCATCTGCATTGCGCATCCGTCGCGCCGTACTGCGCTAGCGCGTGAGCGAGCCGCGAGCATTCGGTGTCGGGCACTTCGAGCGTGCCGTCGTCGTGGGAAGCGGCGACCAGGTCGTCGCACAGCAAAGGGCAGAACGGACAGATCCAGTCGCGTGTGAGCGTCGCGGCGCGGGTTGCGCTCGGGCCAGGGGTCGATGGATCGGTTGCGGGACTATGCATGGGCCAGGTTTAGCAAGCTCCATGCCGATCTTTCTACGAATCGTCAGCGGGCGAGCACCGCGCTGAAGCGGGCCGCGCTTACGGTCATGCTGCTTTGCATTCAGCGATCAACCTGCGCGACGTACCGGCGACGAGCGTGCCCGATCGCGCGTCGGCGCGCGGGTTCACAGGCCCGCTGCGCCATACAAAATGTGTGCCGTTCTGGAGCAGAGTGTCACACGCAAACTGTCCGGCTTGTGTTGCGTTTACAGACAGCGCTGTCAGAACGCGTGGCATGGAAATTGTATGGAAGGCCTACGCCGAATCGGAAGGCGCGCAGTCGATCTGCCGATCGTGCAGCGCGGACGCCACCAGCCAGGCGCTTGCGCCGGTGGCGGCCGCGGCGGCCAGATCGTCGCGATTGCGGATACCGCCCGCGCCGATCAGCGTGGTGTGAGCGGCGGCTTGCGCGCGCAGGCGCTCGAATGTCGCGAGATCGGGGCCGGCGTAGCTGCCGACCTGGTCGAGCGTCATCGCGATCACGCGCGACGGCCACCATGCCGACGAGCGATCGAGCGCGGTCGCGGCGAGCAGTTCGCCGGCGCGATGATCGAGCGACAGGATCGGCGCGAGGCCGGCGCGCTGCGCCGCATGCACGGCACGGATTTCGCGAAGCGTCTCCGAGCCGAAGACCGGCACGAGGGTCGCAGGGATTGAATTGGCAGTAGGGCTGTCGAGTTGATCAACAGCAGCGTCGATGCGCTCGAACAGCGCGCGCATCGATGCGTAGTCCGCGAAACCCGCGTCGAGCCACAGTTCGATGCCGGGCAGCGCGGCACGCAACGCGGCAAGCGTCGAAGCATGCGCGCCGCGCTGCAGGATGGCGCCGAGATCGGCGATATAGAGCGTGCGCGCGCCGCTGGCTTCGAGTAGCGCGCGGGCGGTAGCAAGTGGGTCGCTCGTCGCGACGAGGCGGGACCGGATGGGCCGATAGGCGCTCCGCTCGCCGCGTACCGCGCGGACGACCTGACCGTCGAGCAGATCGAGAACAGGTATCACCTGCATAGAGGGGCGCTTTCCTTTGACCAAGATCTTTGTTTATGAGTATCTCACCGGCGGCGGCATCGACCCCGAACTCGCCGGCGCAGGCAGTCTCGCCGATTTGAGCGCGCTGATCGTCGAAGGACGCGTGATGCGCGACGCACTGGTCGCCGCCTTGCGTGAACTGGACGGCGTGCACGTCACCTTCGCGACCTCGCGCTTCGAAACACCAGCGGCGGGCGACGCTCATTGTATGGCCGCGCCCGGCGAATCGATGACGGCGTTCGTCGCGCGCGTGGCGCGCGAGCACGACTACGCGTGGGTGGTCGCGCCGGAATGCGACGACCTGCTGCTGCGCTTTCACGATGCGGTCGGCACCGCCCGTTGGCTCGGCTGCGCGAAGGAAGCGATCCGCGTCGCGTCGAGCAAGAGCGCGACCGCGGCGTGTCTTGCCGCGCATGGCATTGCGACGACGCCGGCGCTCGAACCCGGCGACCCGGCCACGCAGCACGGCGGCCGCTGGGTCGTGAAACCGGACGACGGCGCGGGCGGCCTCGACACGATCGTCTACGAACGCCTCGCCGATGCCTGCGCCGAGTACGAAGCGCGCGCGGCGGCCGGGCGCAATCCGGTGCTGCAAGCGTGGGTCGATGGCGAGCCGTTGAGCCTGTCGCTGATCTGCCGCGGCGACGCGACCAAGCTGCTCAGCATCAACCGTCAGCAGATCGGGCTGAGCGGCGGCGACGCGCCGGGCGAGGTGGCGCGGATCGTCGAGTTCGACGGCGTGCTGGTCGATCAGATCGACCAGCACAGCGACATGGGCCGCGCGCTCGACACGCTCGCGCATCGCGTCGCGCGGGCGATCCCGGGTTTGCGCGGCTTCGTCGGCATCGATGTCGTTTGGCATCCGCAGCGAGGGCCGGTCGTGATCGAGGTGAATCCGCGTTTGACGGTCGCTTATGCCGGGCTGTCGGCGGTGCGCGGCAGCGGCCTGACGCGCGCGCTGCTGGCCGCGCATGGCGTGCGACTCGAGCGCTGCGGTGCGCCGCGCGCCAATCCGCTCACATTCGAGGTGCGTCCTTGAGCCCCGCCCGTTCGAACCCGGCGGTGCGGTTCGGCTGGGACGTCGGCGGTGCGCACGTGAAGGTGTCACTCATCGACGGCAGCGATGCCGTGCACGACGTCGTGCAATGGCCGTGTCCGCTGTGGCAGGGTCTCGACCATCTGCACCGCACGATCGACCTCGTCTTCGAGCGCTGGCCGCAGGCGCGCACGGGCGCCGCGCAGCATGCGGTGACGATGACCGGCGAGATGGTCGACCTGTTCGCGGATCGCGCCGAAGGCGTGCGCGCGATCGTGGCCGCGCTCGCGCAGCGGCTCGGTTCATCACTGCGTTTCTACGCCGGCGACGCCGGCTGGCTCGCCGCCGACGACTGCGCGGCCGGCTGGCGCCAGGTCGCGTCGGCGAACTGGCTCGCGACCGCGAGCTGGGTCGCTACCCGCATGCCGAACGCGCTGCTGATCGACATCGGCAGCACCACCACCGACATCATTCCGATCGTCGACGGCCGGGTCGTCGCGCGTGGCGCGACCGATGCGGGCCGGCTCGCGAGCGGCGAACTCGTGTATCACGGCGTCGTACGCACGCCGTTGTGCGGCGTCGCGCATCGGATCGAATTCGGCGGTGCCACGCTGAACGTGATGAACGAATGGTTTGCGACCACCGCCGACGTCTACCGGCTGACGGGCGAACTGGACCCGCTGCACGACGTGCAGCCGAGCGCCGACCAGGGGCCGAAGACGCCGGCGGCGAGCCGCGCGCGGCTCGCGCGCATGATCGGGCACGACGCGCACGACGCGTCGGACCTCGAATGGCTGCACTTTGCGCGGCGCTGGCGCGCGCTGCAGGTGCGCGAAATCGGCGCGAACCTGATGCGCGTGGTCGCCGCGCAGCCGGCGCTCGCGGCCGCGCCGCTGGTGGGCGCGGGCTGCGGCCGCTTCCTCGTCGCCGCCTTGGCGCGCGACGAAGCGCGCGGCTATATCGACTTCGGCGCGTTGGCGGGCGTGCCCGATGCCAGCGCGGCGTGGGCGGCGACCTGCGCGCCGAGCGTGGCGGTCGCGCTGCTCGCGGCGCGCGAACCGGGAGCGCAGCGGCGAAGCGCGCGTGGCGTCGCCGCGCGCGCGGCATGAGTTGACCGGTGCGGCGCCGCCCGAATACACGGCGCCAACGCACGAGTAGCGCAAAGAGGGACAGTGGGGACGATTGGGCGAGCGGGACAAGTTCGGTGATGAACGAGGTTGCGAATCGACGCGACCCGGCCGGGCACTCAACTGGACGCGAGGACAACAGTCATGTGGGTGGTCAAGATCGGAGGCAGCCTCAGTCACGACCCGGCACTGCGCCACTGGCTCAGCGAGCTATGCGAAGTCGGCGGCGGACGCGTGGTGATCGTGCCCGGCGGCGGCGATTTCGCGGACAAGGTGCGGCAGTATCAGGGCGAGTGGAACTTCGACGATCTGGCCGCGCACAACATGTGTCTGCTCGCGATGACGCAATATGCGCTGCTGATGCAAGGTGTGTCGCCCGAACTGGTGATCGCGTCGAGCGAGGCGAAGATTCGCCGCACGTTGCGCGACGGCCACGTCGCCGTGTGGGTGCCGACCGCGCTGATGCGCGACACGCCCGACGCGATGAGCAACTGGGATACGACCTCCGACAGCCTTGCCGCCTGGCTATCGACGATGCTCAACGCGGAGCGGCTGATCGTCGTCAAATCCTGTCCGATCGCCGCCGACGATCCGCTCGAAATGCTGGCCGCGTCGGGGGTGGTCGACCGCAAGTTCGTCGACTACGTGACGGATGCGAACTATGTGGTCGAACTGCTCGACAAGAGCAACGTCGCGCTGATGCGCGACCGTTTGCTGAATATTCCGGTGATGTGAGGGATGGCTGAACCTTAGAGCCGCGTCGCGCTCGTCGAGCCCGGCAGCGGTGCGCCGCCATCGACGCGGATTTCGCCAGCCGGCCGATGCAACGCGCTTGCCCATTGCGCGACGCGCTCGGGATCGAGCCGCGAGCGGCGCCCGTCGGCGCACAGCGCGGTGCGAAAACCGGCCACGTCGGGCGCCAGCGCGCGGATCTGCGGCAACTGCGCCCAGCCGAGCGCACCGGCGATGCCCACCATTGCGCCGCGCTGACGCGCGAGCCGCAACCAGCGCGCGAGCGAGTCGACATCGACGTGATCGAACAGCGTGCCGCCGTCCTTGCTCGCGGTATCGAACATCAGGCCGGCAAAGCCGAGCGCCGCGGTGTGGCTGACGAGGTCGTCGTCCATGCCGCCGTCGCATAGCAGCACCGGCACGACGGTGGCCGGCAGATTCGCGAGTTGCTCGATGCAGTGCCGCGCGGCCGGACCGCGCGCGACCCCGACCTTCACATAGTCGACGCCGGCGTCGCTGACGTCGATCACGCGCGTGGCGATCTCGTCGAACGCATCGGCCGGCACGTCGCCGATCGCCGCGCTGATCGGCTTGACCGGATAGCGCGCCCGCAGCTGTCGCGCGATGTTCGTAATGGCGCCGATCGACAGGCCGCCGAGCGCGCCGTCGTTCGGTTCTTTCAGGTCGATCAGCTCGGCGCCGGCGCGTGCGGCGTCGAATGCTTCCTCATCCGAGCGGACGCTCGCAAGCAATGCGGTCATCAGGGTTCTCCCGGCAAACGGGTTCAGTGATGGGCGGACGTGGCGGCGTGATTGGCCGCCCCTTCCAGATTCGCGCGGTAGCGCGCGACCGCGGCGACGAGCCAGCCCCATGCGGTGCGCTCGTTGTCGCCGGCGGTTTTGTCGATCGCGATCTGCAGATACGCCATTTCTCGATCGACCTTATCGGCCGGCAGCATGAAAAGCCGGCTTACCAGAATCGCGCCTTCCACGACCGCCGACTGCGCGCGATTGAAGCCCGCGAACGGCGCGTGGTTTTCGCGGTGCACGCATTTCATCGCCAGTACCGGGCGCTCTTTGTCGTCTTGCAGTTCGTCGAGTTCGAGTTCGGCGTGGGCCAGCGATTCGGCCAGCCGCACGCTCGCGACGCGACTTGCGGCCACGGTCGGCCAATCGGTCGCGTAGTGCGTGACGCAGCCCGCGAAGATGCGCACGTCGGTGGTGAAATTGAGCACGGCCGAGCGCGTCGCGACGATGTTGTCGAGCGTAACCGACGGTCGGAAAGGCGAAAGGATGATGCGCTCACCCTCGTAGCGCGCGCCCATCGGCGCGATATGAGGACGGCCATCGCACGCTGCCGTGGTGACGATCGTTTCGTGGATCATGGTTGGGAACGTTTGTCCCGACAGCGCTGGAAGGCCGGCCGTCAGCAGAGGTCAAACACAAACGGGAACCGCAAAGGGGCCGCGGCGTGCGGCCCGGTTGCGGGCTTAACGCGTAGCGACATACATCACGATTTCAAAACCGAGGCGTACGTCGGTGTAGCTCGGAGTCGTCCATTGCATACGTGCTTCCTCCTTCGGTTGAAACTGCGGTTGGAACTGCGGTTCGAACTGCTCTGAGCCGCCGGCCCGGCGAAATTTCATGCCAGATGTCGACAGCAGCCGGCATCACGCAATCTCCATGCCCGTGCGTGTGCCGGCCGGCCAGGCGGGCGCGGATTCGAGCGCTAATACAGCGCTCGGCGAATTGCGCCACGCCCTGGCGCTTGCGCGGGTTGCCAGACGCAACCGTCCGCGCGTTGTGGCGGAAACGAAGCAAAGTGTTCCACGCGATTCGCTATTCCGATTGCGCTGTCACGCCGTGCCCCTCCCCCACACTAAGCGATTCTGCTCCCATTGCCGTTTCATGGCGTGAAAAAGAAACTAACGATGTGATAGCGATAATCGATCCATTAAGTCTGCCAAATAAAATCGTGAATTCCCCTTGGGCGTGTCCATGCCTACAGTGCAACTCAAGCGCTTCGTTCTTCCGGCAGTGCGCTTGCCACCTTCGAGGACACGTCATGAACGATTTCAGTCAACCGCCGATCCAGCCCGGACATCAAGCGCGCGATCCGCACAATCCGCGCGAGCGGTACGCGGCGGGCGTGATGAAATACCGCGAGATGGGTTACTGGCAACCGGACTACGAACCGAAAGAGACCGACGTGATCGCGCTCTTTCGCATCACGCCGCAACCCGGTGTCGAACCAGAGGAAGCGGCGGCCGCGGTGGCCGGCGAATCGTCGACCGCGACGTGGACGGTGGTGTGGACCGACCGCCTGACCGCCTGCGACATGTATCGCGCGAAGGCGTACCGCGTCGAACCGGTGCCGGTGTCGCGCGCCGACGAGCCGCAGTACTTCGCGTACATCGCGTATGAACTCGATCTGTTCGAAGAGGGCTCCGTCGCGAACCTGACCGCGTCGATCATCGGCAACGTGTTCGGCTTCAAGCCGCTGAAGGCGTTGCGGCTCGAAGACATGCGCATCCCCGTCGCGTATCTGAAGACCTTCCAGGGGCCGCCGACCGGCATCGTCGTCGAGCGCGAAAGGCTCGACAAGTATGGACGGCCGCTGCTCGGCGCGACGGTCAAGCCGAAGCTCGGGCTGTCGGGCAAGAACTATGGACGGGTGGTCTACGAGGGCCTGCGCGGCGGCCTCGATTTCCTGAAGGACGACGAGAACATCAACTCGCAGGCCTTCATGCATTGGCGCGACCGCTTCCTGTTCGCGATGGAAGCGGTGAACCGCGCGCAGGCCGAAACCGGCGAGGTCAAAGGGCACTACCTGAACGTGACGGCCGGCACGATGGAGGACATGTACGAGCGCGCCGAATTCGCGAAGGAGCTCGGCTCGTGCATCGTGATGATCGATCTGGTGATCGGCTGGACCGCGATCCAGTCGATGTCGCGCTGGGCCCGCAAGCACGACATGATCCTGCATCTGCATCGCGCGGGGCATAGCACGTACACACGGCAACGCAATCACGGCATCTCGTTTCGCGTGATCGCCAAATGGCTGCGCATGGCGGGCGTCGATCATGCGCACGCGGGCACCGCGGTCGGCAAGCTCGAAGGCGATCCGCTGTCGGTGCAGGGCTACTACAACGTGTGCCGCGACGCGCACAACGCGGTCGACCTGTCGCGCGGCCTATTCTTCGATCAACCGTGGGCCGGCTTGCGCAAGGTGATGCCGGTCGCCTCGGGGGGGATTCACGCGGGGCAGATGCATCAACTGCTCGACCTGTTCGGCGACGACGCGATCCTGCAGTTCGGCGGCGGCACGATCGGCCATCCGGCCGGCATCCAGGCCGGCGCGACTGCGAACCGCGTCGCGCTCGAAGCGATGGTCAAGGCGCGCAACGAGGGCCGCGACATTCTGCGCGAAGGGCCCGACGTGCTCGAAGCCGCCGCGCGCTGGTGCACGCCGCTCAAGCAGGCGCTCGATACGTGGCGCGACGTGACTTTCAACTACGCGTCGACCGACACGCCCGATTTCGCCGCCACACCGACCGCGGCCTAAGAGAGCCGAGCGTTACTCGCCAGCGCTTCACGAGCGCATCCGCAACGCGGTGCCACGGCACCGCGCGGGGCGCCGTTGACACCGTTCTGAACGCGACATCCATCAACGAGGTTCGTCATGCGTATTACCCAAGGAACGTTTTCTTTTCTGCCCGAGCTGACCGACGAGGAAATCGGCCTGCAGATCGACTATGCGCTGCGCCAGGGCTGGGCCTGTTCGGTCGAATTCACCGACGACCCGCATCCGCGCAACACGTACTGGGAAATGTGGGGTCTGCCGATGTTCGACCTGCACGACGCGGCAGGCGTCTTGCAGGAGGTCCGGGCCTGTCGCGAGGCGCGGCCGCAGCACTACATCAAGGTCAACGCCTTCGATTCGGAGCGCACCTTCGAGACGATGCGCCTGTCGTTCATCGTCAACCGGCCGGATGCGGAGCCGGGCTTCCGTCTGTCGCGTCAGGATGCGCAGGGGCGCATGCAGCGCTACAGCACGACGGGCTATGCGATCGACCGGCCGGCGGGCGAGCGCTACGGAGCGACGGGCTGAGCCGCTGACCGGGCACGAGGGTGCAAGCCAGGCACACGACAACCCGCAGCAAGGAGGAGCAATGACTGACGCCGCCATCGTGGACGCAGTGCCCGCGTCCACCGCGCACCGCGACGACGCCACCCCCCACATCGACCTCGCGGCGCTGTACCGCGACTCGGGCATCGGCGACGTGCTCGGCGAACTCGATCGCGATCTGGTCGGGCTCGCACCCGTGAAGACGCGCATTCGCGAAGTCGCCGCGCATCTGCTGGTCGAACGCGCACGGGCTTCGCTCGGTCTCGCGGGCGGCGCGCCGACCTTGCACATGTGCTTCTCCGGCAACCCCGGCACCGGCAAGACGACGGTCGCGCTGCGCATGTCCGAGGTGCTGCACCGGCTCGGCTACATTCGCCGCAATCATCTGGTGTCGGTGACGCGCGACGATCTGGTCGGCCAGTACATCGGCCATACCGCGCCGAAAACGCGCGATGTGCTGAAGCGCGCGATGGGCGGCGTGCTGTTCATCGACGAAGCGTATTACCTGTATCGCCCGGAGAACGAGCGCGATTACGGGCAGGAAGCGATCGAAATCCTGCTGCAGACGATGGAAAACCAGCGCAGCGACCTGGTCGTGATTCTGGCCGGCTACGCGTCGCGGATGGAAGTGTTCTTCGAGAGCAATCCGGGTTTCCGCTCGCGCATCGCGCATCACATCACGTTTCCCGATTACGAGGAAACCGAACTGCTCGAAATCGCCGAGCGGATGCTCGACACCATGCACTACCGCTTCGATGCCGCGTCGCGTTGCGCGTTCGCCGACTATCTGGCGCGCCGCATCCGTCAACCGAATTTCGCCAACGCGCGCTCGGTGCGCAACGCGCTCGACCGCGCGCGGCTGCGCCAGGCGAACCGCCTGTTCGCGAGCGCGTTGCAGGGTGGCGAGCCGATCGACGCCGCCACGCTGACGCTGATCGACGCCGCCGACGTGCGCGCGAGCCGCGTATTCGACGAGCCCATGCAGCCGTCCTTGCCACCGCCTTCCACCGCGCGCGCCGTCACGGTGCCGCCGGGCTGAATCTCGACACCATCGAAGGAGAACGCCATGCAGGACGGACGCACGACACTTTCGAAGTTCCTGATCGACACGCTCGATCGCCCGCCATGTACGGAAAGCACGCGGGACACGGCGGGACTCTCCGCGCTGCTCATCGACGTCGCGGCCGCCATCAAATCGATCTCGGCGATGCTGACCAAGGGCGCGTTAGGCGGCAACTACGGTTCCGCGCAAACGCTCAACACGCACGGCGAGGAGCAGAAGAAGCTCGACGTCTCCACCAACGAGATTTTCGTTCAGCAATGCGAGTGGGACGGCTTGCTGGCCGCGATGGTGTCGGAGGAAATGGAGCACGTGTACCCGATTCCGCCCGAGTATCCGCGTGGCGAGTATCTGCTGGCGTTCGATCCGCTCGACGGCTCGTCGAATATCGACATCAACGGCGTGGTCGGCTCGATCTTTTCGGTACTGCGCACCCGCGATCCGGCGGAGGATGCCAGCAGCGAAGCCGCGTTCCTGCGGCCGGGCTGCGAACAGGTGGCGGCCGGCTACGCCGTGTATGGACCCTCGACGATGCTGGTGCTGTCGGTCGGCAACGGCACGCACGGCTTCACGCTGGAGCGCGACATCGGCAACTTCGTGCTTACGCATTCGAACATCCGGATTCCGGAAGAAACCGGCGAGTTCGCGATCAACGCATCGAACGAGCGCTTCTGGGAGCCGCCCGTGCGCCGCTACGTGCAGGAGTGCAAGGACGGCCGCAGCGGCTGCCGCGCGCGCGACTTCAACATGCGCTGGATCGCGTCGATGGTCGCGGAAGTGCATCGCATCCTGATGCGCGGCGGCGTGTTCATGTATCCGCGCGACTCGAAAACGCCGGCCATGGAAGGGCGCCTGCGCCTGCTCTACGAGGCGAACCCGATGAGCTTTCTGGTCGAGCAGGCGGGCGGTCTCGCGATTACCGGCCGCGAGCGCATTCTCGAGCTCGCGCCGCGCGCGCTGCATGGCCGCGTGCCGGTGATCCTCGGCTCGAAGAACGAGGTCGAGCGCATTGCGCGCTATCACGGCGAATACGACCGCGGCGAGGACAAGCCGTTCTCGTCGCCGCTGTTCGGCACGCGCTCGCTGTTCCTGCCGGATTTCACGGCGTGATCAGCGGCTCACGAGACGAAGAACCAGTCATCCGGAGACAAACGTATGTCAGTCAAACATCCGATCATCGCGGTGACCGGCTCGAGCGGCGCGGGCACCACCACCGTCATGAAGAGTTTCATGCATATCTTCAGACGCGAGCACATCAATGCGCAGATCGTCGAAGGCGACGCGTTCCATCGCTACGACCGCAACGGCATGCGCGCGGCGATGCACGAGCGCGAACGCGACGGCGTGCCGAATTTCAGTCACTTCGGGCCGGAAGCAAACCTGCTCGAAGAACTCGAAACCCTGTTCACGCGCTACGGCGAAAACGGCGGCGGGCAGTTTCGTCGCTACGTGCACGACGCGGCCGAAGCGCAGTTGTACAAGCAGGACAGCGGCACCTTCACGCCGTGGGAAGACGTCGCGGCCAATAGCGACCTGATGTTCTACGAAGGGCTGCATGGCGCCGCGGTGACCGACAAGGTCAACATCGCGCGGCATGCGGATCTGCTGATCGGTGTCGTGCCGATCATCAATCTCGAATGGATCCAGAAGCTGCACCGCGACCAGACGATGCGCGGCTACACGCACGAAGCGGTGGTCGACACGATCCTGCGCCGTATGCCCGACTACGTGAACTACATCTGCCCGCAGTTCTCGCGCACGCATGTGAACTTCCAGCGCGTGCCGACCGTGGACACGTCGAATCCGTTTACCGCCCGCGAGATTCCTCAGCCGGACGAGAGTTTCGTGGTGATCCGCTTCGCGCGGCCGAAGGGCATCGACTTCCAGTATCTGCTGACGATGCTGCCCGACTCGTTCATGTCGCGCCCGAACGTGATCGTCGTGCCGGGCGGCAAGATGGGGCTCGCGATGCAACTGATCTTCACGCCGATGATCCTGCAACTGATCGACCGGCGCTCGCGCGCTTGAGCACAACGCTGCCCTGCCGACGTTCGTTTCGCAAGGAGAATTTCGATGAGCGCAGTCGCGCAACCGCTTGACGCACCCGCCGCGCGCCCGATGGCCGACGCGCTGCGCATGCTCGCAATCGACGCGGTGGAAGCCGCGAAGTCGGGACACCCCGGCATGCCGCTCGGCATGGCCGAGATCGCGGTCGCGTTGTGGGACCGGCATCTGAAGCACAACCCGCGCAATCCCGCGTGGCCAGACCGCGATCGGTTCGTGTTGTCGAACGGACATGGTTCGATGCTGCTGTATGGACTGCTGCATCTGACGGGCTATGACCTGCCGATCGACGAATTGAAGCGCTTTCGCCAGTTGCACGGCAAAACCCCGGGGCATCCCGAGGTGGGCGTCACACCCGGCGTCGAGACGACCACCGGACCGCTCGGCCAGGGGCTCGCGAACGGCGTCGGCATGGCGCTCGCCGAGGCGTTGCTCGCACGCGAGTTCAACCGGCCCGGGCACGGAATCGTCGATCACCGCACCTATGTGTTCGCCGGCGACGGCTGCCTGATGGAGGGTATCTCCCACGAAGCGGCGTCGCTCGCGGGCACGCTGAAGCTCGATAAGCTGACGGTGCTGTACGACGACAACGGCATCTCGATCGACGGCAACGTCGCGCAATGGTTCGCCGACGACACGCCCGCGCGTTTCGCGTCCTACGGCTGGCATGTGGTGCGCGAGGTGGACGGCCACGACGTCGATGCGGTCGATCGCGCGTTGCTCGCGGCGCGCGCGACCGGCCGGCCGACGCTGATCTGCTGCCGCACGGTGATCGGCCAGGGCGCGCCGTCGAAGGCCGGCACGCACGACGTGCACGGCGCGCCGCTCGGCGCCGACGAGGTGGAACGCACACGCCGCGCGCTCGGCTGGCCGCATCCGCCGTTCGAGATTCCGGACGAGATTCGCGCGAACTTCGACGCGAGCGCGCGCGGTGCCGCCGCGGAAGCCGAGTGGCGCGCGCGTTTCGATGCGTATCGCCAGCACTATCCGGTGGAGGCCGCCGAATTCGAGCGGCGTGTGCAGGGCCGCTTGCCCGCGCATTGGTACGACACGGTTCGCGCGCTGCTGCGCGATGCGGATTGCGCGGCGGAATCGATCGCGACGCGCAAGGCTTCGCAAAAGGCGATCGGCGCACTCGCGCGCAGCCTGCCGGAGCTGCTGGGCGGCTCCGCCGACCTGACCGGTTCCAACCTGACGGACTGGCCGGGCGCGATCGACGTGCGCAGCGATGAAAACGGCTTACGCGGCGGCAACTACGTGCACTACGGCGTGCGCGAGTTCGGCATGAGCGCGGTGATGAACGGCATCGCGCTGCATCGCGGCTATCTGCCGTTCGGCGGCACCTTCCTGACCTTCTCCGACTACGCGCGCAACGCGTTGCGCATGGCCGCGCTGATGAAGACGCGCTCGATCTTCGTGTTCACGCACGACTCGATCGGCCTCGGTGAAGACGGGCCCACGCATCAGGCGGTCGAACACGCGGCGAGCCTCCGGCTGATTCCGGGGCTCGACGTCTGGCGTCCGTGCGATACCGTCGAGACCGCGCAGGCGTGGGCCAGCGCGGTGGAGCGGGAAGGACCGTCGTGTCTGTTGCTGAGCCGGCAAAACCTGCGTTTCGTCACGCGCTCCGCCGTGCAGATCGCCGCGATTGCGCGGGGCGGCTATGTGTTGCGCGACTGGCTCGATGACGGAGGGCAAGAGCAACCGGCGCGTGTCGTGCTGATCGCCACCGGCTCGGAAGTGTCGCTCGCGCTCGACGCGATCGCGCCGCTCGCGACCGCCGGCATCGCCGCGCGCGTCGTATCGATGCCATCGACCACCGCGTTCGACCGGCAACCGCGCGCCTGGCGCGACGCCGTGCTGCCGCCGGGCGTGCCGCGTGTCGCAATCGAGGCGGGCGTGCGCGCGTTCTGGCGGCAATACGTCGGGCTCGACGGCGGCGTGGTCGGCATCGATACGTTCGGCGAATCGGCCCCGGCCGCCGCGTTGTTCGAGCATTTCGGGCTGAACGCGCAGGCGGTGATCGACGCAGCGCGGCGCGTCGCGGACCGCGCGCGTTGAGCACGCCGCTCGACAAGATTTCATTTCATATCGAGGAGCACGCAATGGCCTTCATCACCCTGCGGCAACTGCTGGATCACGCGGCCGAACACGACTACGGCGTGCCCGCGTTCAACGTCAACAACATGGAGCAGATTCACGCGATCATGCGCGCGGCCGAGGCCACCGATAGCCCGGTGATCCTGCAGGCGTCGGCCGGGGCGCGCAAGTATGCGGGCGAGCCGTACCTGCGCCATCTGGTGCTCGCCGCGCTCGAAGCGCACCCGGACATTCCGCTCGTGCTGCATCAGGATCACGGCGCGAGCCCCGCGGTGTGCCAGCAGGCGATCCGCTCGGGCTTCACGTCGGTGATGATGGACGGCTCGCTGTTGCCCGACCAGAAAACGCCCGCCGCGTACGACTACAACGTCGACGTGAGCCGGCGCGTGGTGGACGCCGCGCATGCGGTCGGCGTGTCGGTGGAGGGCGAGCTGGGCTGTCTCGGCTCGCTCGAAACCGGCACGGCAGGCGAGGAGGATGGCGTCGGCGCAGCAGGCAAGCTGACGCGCGAGCACCTGCTGACCGACCCCGACGAAGCGCGGCGCTTCGTCGACGCGACCGGCGTCGATGCGCTCGCGATCGCGATCGGCACTTCGCACGGCGCGTACAAGTTCAGCCGCGAGCCGACTGGCGACATCCTCGCGATCGACCGGATCGCCGATATCCATGCGCGCATTCCCGACACGCATCTGGTGATGCACGGTTCGTCGTCGGTGCCGCAGGAATGGCTCGCGGTGATCCGCGAATACGGCGGCGAGATTCCGACCACCTACGGCGTGCCCGTCGACGAAATCCGCCGCGGCATCGCGCACGGCGTGCGCAAGGTCAATATCGACACCGACATCCGTCTCGCGATGAGCGGCGCGATGCGCAAATCGCTCGCCAATGCGCGCTCCGAGTTCGATCCGCGCGCGGCCCTGAAGGCGGCCACCGCCGCGGCTAGCGCGATCTGCATCGAGCGTTTCGAAGCGTTCGGTTGCGCGGGGCAGGCGGCGCGCATCAAGCCGCTGCCGCTCGACACGATGGCGAGCCGCTATCACTGACGCCACTGGTACGGAGAACGCAATGCGCGAATTCCTGATTGCTCCGTCGCTGCTGTCGGCGGATTTTGCCCGCCTCGCCGACGAGATTCGCGACGTAACGGCGGCCGGCGCGGACTGGATTCATCTGGACGTGATGGACAACCACTATGTGCCGAACCTGACCGTAGGGCCACTCGTGTGCTCGGCGATCCGGCCGTACACGTCGCTGCCGTTCGACGTGCACCTGATGACCACGCCGGTCGATCCGCTGGTGTCGGCGTTTGCCGAGGCGGGCGCGAACCTGATCAGTTTTCATCCGGAGGCGACGCTGCACGTGCATCGGACCATCGAGCTGATCCGCTCGCACGGCGCACGCGCGGGGCTCGCGCTGAATCCGGCGACGCCGCTCACGGTGCTCGATCATGTGCTGGAGATGCTCGACGTCGTGCTGGTGATGTCGGTGAATCCGGGCTTCGGCGGCCAGGCGTTCATTGCCGAGACGCTCGATAAGCTGCGGCGGCTGCGCGAGCGCGTCGACACGACGATGCAGCGCACCGGGCGGCCGTTGCTGATCGAAGTGGACGGCGGCGTGAAGGCGTCGAACATCGCGCGTGTCGCCACGGCGGGTGCCGATGTGTTCGTTGCGGGATCGGCCGTGTTCGGCGCGAGCGATCGCGCGCAGGCGATTCGCGGCATGCGCGGCGAACTGGCTACCGTCGACGAACCCGCGGCCGTAGCGGCCATGCAGTGACGGCGCGGCAGGTTCAGCGCTTCTTCATCGTCTCGCCCGGCCCGCACCAGACGCTGAGATCTTCCTCAGGCCGGTCGACCGCGCAGCCCCAGTCGAGCGGCTGGTCCTGATCGAAGCGCTTGCCGAGCCGCCACGCGATTTCCGCGCGCGCAAGCTGCACGCCCATGTAGAACGCGTGGCCGCCGTCGGTTTCGAGGTTCAGCTGCGGGTACAGCGCGAACGGATCGTCGCCGCGTCGATGGCCGTCGCGGTTGTACACGTGAATGCCGTCGGCGCTGATCTGCACGCGGAAATTCGGATCACGCACGGCGCGCGCGAATTCGTCGATTTCTTCGGCGCTGTACAGAAAAGGCCGTTTCGCGTGGACCGTTGCAAGCTCGGTGCTGATGCCCTTCGGCAGCACTTGCGCATCGCGTGCGGCATGCATCACGCGGCGCGCGATATCGGCTTCGCGCAGCGCGCGCCGCGCATGCAGACTCACCGAAGTCGTCAGCACCGCGCCAACGCGCAATTCGGCCGCCATGCCGAGCAGCACCGCGTTGATGCCGCTCGTGTCCGCCTCGGTCAACTCGGTCACATTGCCGATGCCCATCATGATCGCGATGTCGGGATAGCGCTCGCGCAAGCGCACATAGCGCGCAATCGACGTGGCCAGCCCGAACGGAATCGGATCGAGAATCGGATCGGCGAGAAACGCGCGGCCGCGCGCGGTTAGCGCGTCGATCGCGGCGTCGAGCGAGGCGGCGTCAGCGGGTTCGCGCGCGACTAGGATCGGCGTCGACGGCACTTCGTCGGCGATCCAAAGCGTGTCGACGTTCAGGCTCATCAGATAGTCGGCGCCCGCGCGGCCGCCGCGCAGCAGTTCGTCGTTGCGCATCGAATCGACGCTGACGCGATAGCCTTCGGCCTTCAGGCGCCGTACTGCGTCTTCGAGATGCGGAAACGGCGTGTCCGGCAGACAGCCGATGTCGATCACGTCCGCGCCCTGGGCCGCATACTCGCGCGCCCTTGCGGCGATGCCGTCGAGGTCGAGCCGCGGCGCATCGACGATCTCCGCGAAAATCTCCGTGTCGTAGCGGCTCAGGTCGAACGGCTTCGCCTTGTGGCCGAAAAACTGCGGCAGGTCCTTGACCTCCTCGGGACCGCGCTCGAACGGCACGCCGAAGTGCGCGCTCAGCGCGTGGAGATCGCCGCGGCAGCGGCCCGGCACGATCACGCGCTGCGCGGCGAGCGGGGTGGGCAAGCGGCGCTGGATCATGTCGGCGGTCATCAACGCGGCGACCTGCAGGCCGATTTCGCGCACCTCCCAACTGAACGGCGCCGGCGCCATGCCGTCGAGCACGCGCCGCAGGCTCGGTTCGGCAAGCCGGCCGGTCAGGAAGAGGATGTGGTCCATGCGAGATCGAGGGTCGCGAGGCGTTGGGCGAGCGCCGCTTCGAGTTCGTCGAGCGAGCGCGCGAGCGTCGTGTATTCGAAGCGTGCCAGACGCTCGACGTTGTCGAGTTCGATCGCCCGTGGCCGCAGTTCGACCCATTCGTCCGGGCTATGCGTGATCACGCTCGGTTCGGTGTCGCATGCAAAGACGATGCCGGGGATGCATTGTTTGCCGGCCTGCGCGTACATGTTGGTCGGCAGAGTATCGGAGATGCCGTAAGCGCATTTGGCGACCGTGTTGCTGGTGGCTGGCGCGATCACGACCGTGTGATAGACGCCGTGATACAGCATGCCGACCGGTACGCCGCTCGCGCTGTTGTCGCGCAGCACCCGGAACTGTTCGCGCAGCTTGTCGAGCGGCCAGCCATAGAGCGGCAGCACTTCCTCGGCCGCCGCGGACAAAAACAGATCGACGCGCGGCAAGCGCCGCGCGAGCGCGATCGATTCTTCGAGCATGTGACCGGAGCCGGTCACGCACCACGCGAAGCGTGCATCCGGCTTGAAGTCGGCGAGATCGCGGGCGGCCTTCGGCGCTGACTCGTTAGGGGACGGCTGGGTCATGCGTCGAGATCGAGCGGCATACCGTCCGGCGGCGAGCCTTCGTGCGACAGCCGGATGTGCAGCCGGCGCATCTTGCGGTACAGCGTGTTGCGGCTGATGCCGAGCGCCTTCGCGACGTTGCTGACGTTCCAGCGATGCTCGTCGAGCAGCGACAGCACCGTCTCGCGCTCGTTCAGCTGGATCGCGTTCAGCGAAGAAATGTCCGCTTCGTCGGCGAGATGCCCGTCCATGTCCGCGTTCGCGAGGCGCAGCGCGGTCGGCAGGTCGACCGCCGAGGTGCGTTGCGTGACCTCGGGCGGCAGATGCTCGCAACGGATCGGCTCGCCGTCTGACAGCGCAATCGCCATCTGCAACACGTGACGCAGCTGACGGATGTTGCCGGGCCACGCATAAGTGAGCAGCGCGTGTTCGGCTTCCGGCGTCAGCTCGGGCGGATCGTCGGTTTCGTTGGCGAGCAGATGATGGATCAGCGGCAGCTTGTCGACGCGCTCGCGCAGCGCCGGCAGATTCAGCTCGACGCCCTTGAGCCGGTAATACAGGTCCTCGCGGAACTGGCCGCTTTGCACGAGTTCGAGCAGATTGCGGTGGCTCGCGCTGATCAGCTGGAAATTGACCTTGACGGTGGTCTCGGCGCCGAGCGGCGTGACCTCGTGTTCCTCGATCACGCGCAGCAGGCGCGCCTGCAGCACGAGCGGCATGTCGCCGATCTCGTCGAGGAACAGCGTGCCGCCGTTGGCCTGCACGATCTTGCCGCGCCGTCCTTCGCGCTGCGCGCCGGTAAACGCACCGGCGCGATAGCCGAACAGCTCACTCTCGATCAGGTTCTCCGGCAGCGACGCGCAGTTCACCGGCACGAACGGACCGTCGGCGTGCGGGCTGATGCTATGCAGCGCCTGCGCGAAGACTTCCTTGCCGGTGCCGGTCTGGCCGCGCAGCACGATCGGAATCTTGCGCTGGATCACGCGCGCGGCGAGTTGGATCTGCGAGGCCATGCGCGGGTCGCCGAATTCGAGGTGCGCGATTTCGTCGAGCTTCGGTACCGGCGCGTGCTTGTCGTGTTTCTCGTGCTTTTCGGGGGCGCTGCTGCGGATCGCGGAGTCGGTGACGATCACGCGCGTCACGCGCCCGGTGCCGTTCTGCGGCGTCTGCGCAACGAGGAAAAAGCGGTTCGTCGCATTCGCGCTGTAGACGGTGACCGGATGGAACGAGCCGCGAATGCTGCGCGCGATCATGTCTTCGAGCGACGCGTTGAACGCTTCCTCGATACGCCGGCCGCGTAGCTCGCTCAGCGAGCGGAAGCCAAGCTGGAACAGCGCGCTGCGATTCGCGGCGAGCACGGTGCTGTCGTCGCCGACCGCGAGCTTGCCGCCGTGCAGCGTGCCGACGAATTCCGGGCGGCTGTGGAAATGGATCATGTTGGCGTGCCGGTAGCGCGCATCGAGCAGACGGTTTTCGATCATCTGCCGCGACATGCCGACCAGCACCAGCGAGTGCTGCTGCAGCAGCTTCGAGCGGCTCGTGACGTCGAGCACGCCGGCGATTTCGCCGCCGTCGTCGAAGATCGGCGCGGCCGAGCACGTGAGCGACGTGTAGCGCGGATAGAAATGCTCGTGCTGACAGACGGCGATGCAGTCGCGCTCCGCGAGGCAGGTGCCCATGCCGTTGGTGCCGGCTTCGCGTTCGCTCCACAGCGCGCCGACGCGAAAGCCGTCGGCGGCGACCGCCTCGGCGAACGGCACGGACGACACCTGATGCACGATCACGCCGCCCGAATCGACCAGCACAACCGCGAGCTCGGGATCGGCGAGCTGCTGATAGAGCGTCGTCATCTCGAGCTTCGAACACGCGATCAGATCGCCGAGCGCCTCACGGCGCGCGCTGAGTTCGTATTCGGTGAGCACCGGCGGCGGCACGAAACGCGCGGGGTCCAGCTGGAATTCGTTGATGCAGCGCGTCCACGACTGAGCTACGGGTTCGCTTGTCGGGCGCGTGGTCAACTGGTGGTTGACCACGTTCAGAACTTCCCGGACGTGCGTACTGCTGTCAGCGAGCAACGACATGGGATTTGTCTCCGTTGCGACATTTCGGAAGCGTGACGGCTTTGCACGCTGCGAATGCCGCTTTATCAAGCCTGTCTGCCCTTGGTGCGGCGGATTCTCGGTCCGTCTGCTCCCTCGCGACCGGCCCTGCTACGAGGCGGATATTTAAAACTGTACGCTCGATGCAAGATCGGTTCAACAGAAAGTGACTGTGGGTTTACCTCACCGTGCCCGGAATTTGCTTTTCTCGATGCGCGATGCGTTATACCGTTTTGCAGGTTGCATGCCTGTCGCAGCTTCGACACAGAGTGTGCCGCGCGTCGCGCAGTTCCACTGTTCTACTGTTGCATCGTTCGCTGTTCATCACAGGCTGTTTAATCTTGGGCCGCGCCGCGGCGGAGACCATCATGGATCGTATCGATACTGTTCGCCTTGCCGCATTTTCCAGCCTCGACGCCAATCCCGGCTCGCAAGCCGGCGCGTTGCCCGAGCGCCTCGACATCGTGTTCATCGAGAACTTCATCGGCCAGACGGTCATCGGTATCGACAGCAGCGAGTTGCATGTTGCGCAACCGGTGCGCGTGAATCTGGCGATCGGCGTGCCCGCGATCCGCGCGTGCGCGACGGACCGGATCGAAGATACGGTCAACTATGCGGCCGTGCGCGAGGCGCTGCTCGAGCTATTCGCGTCGCATCGCGTGCGTCTGCTGGAGGCGCTTGCGGAGACGATCGCGCAACTGCTGATCGCTGACTTCGGCGCGCACTGGGTGCGCGTGTCGCTCGCGAAGCCGGCCAAGTTCGCCGACCTCGCGGCCGTCGGCGTGCAGATCGAGCGGCGTCGCGGCGATGGCCCGGCGCCCGCCGTGGGGCTCCCGTGTTACGCGTCGCTCGGCAAGGGACTGGTGCCGAATTGACGGAGAGAGCGGGCACGCCGGACGCCCGGCGCGTCTCGAACCGTCGTCATTTCGCCACGGTCGACGTTTTCTGCGGACCGAGTCCGCACGCCTGGTACGCGCTCGTTTGCAGCGCGCGGAATTTCCTGGTTTGAGCCTTGGCGTGATCGACGCGGAATTCCGCGCCGCCTTCGCCGCCGAGCGTCGCGTACTTCGAGAAGGTCGACTGGTCGACGAATTCGTCGTACGGCAACGATGCGGCCATTTTGTCGATCACGCACGAGCACTTGTAGACGTTTGCGAAATCGTGGCCGTTGTCGTCCATGCAGCTGAGCACGTATTCGACGCGGCCCTCGGTCGGATAGTTATAGCCGCTCGCCCACGCGAGCGGCGCGGCGAGCATGAGCGAGGTAAAGGCGAGAAGTGCGCGACATCTATTAGTCATTGAATGCCTCTGCGAGAGCATTGAACCCGCTTCGCGAACCGCTGCGCGAGGGCCCTGCCTTGCGGCCGCGAGGCGACGGGATGCGCGAGGAGGCGGGGCCGCGAACGGCGCCGCGTCTCCTGCGCTGCCATGCACCGTCAGTTCGGCGCGAACGGATGCGCGACGGTGCCCTTCTTCGATACTACTTCAGCCGCGCTCGGCTCGCCGCTGACCGCGCGCTTGATGGCCTCGCGCGTCGCCTGATAGTTGAACTGCTGGATCTTCTTGTCGTCCTCCGCCTGCCAGTGGATGAAGACGCCGACGCAGAGGAACAGATCGTCGGCTTCTTCCTGCGGGATCGTGCCGTCCTCGACGCTGTCGGCCACTGCTAGCGCGACCGCGTGCTGCGCCGGGCCGAACATCTGCACGGCCTGCTTGGCGCCTTTGATCGTCACCTTGTTGAACAGGATCGTATTGGGCTTCGTGATGAGATTCGGTGCGACGACGGCGAGCAGCGACGTGAAGCCGTCCTTGTTGTTGGTGAGCGCGTTGCAGAACGCGGTTTCCGCAGCCGAACCTCGCGGTCCGATCAGCAAGTCGATATGCGCGACCTCGTTGCCGTCGCCGACTAGCGACTCACCGATCATGACGCGGTTGATCTTGGCCATTCTGTTCCTCCAATGAGTAGGTATGGACCTGCTGACGAGGCGCCGCCCGCGATCGTGTCCAGATCAGCATCGCGAGAGCGGTGCGGGATTGCACGGCGGTACTAACTAACAGGTTCCGTGCCAGTTCTGGCACCCGGCATGCTGACGCGCCCGTTTGGGGCGTGTTCAGTGCAGACGATTCAGGGTTAACCGCGCCATTCGACGCAGCGCGCAACGAACAGCGTGGCCACCGCGAGGTCCGCGCTGGTGCCGGGATTGATCGCGCGGGCCTTCAATTCGGCATCCCAAGCATCGAGCTGCGGATCGCTTGCCGTGCGGCGCGCGGCGGGTCGCGTTTGACGCCAGCGCGCGTGCTGTTCGCGTGCCACGAGCGTGACACTCTGCGCCAGCGCGAGGCCGTGCTTGCGCACAATGTGAGAGTCGGGCCAGCCGGCCAGGAACGCCAGGAACACATTGAGCATCGCGATTTCACCGGGATCGACGGGCGCGGGTTCGGGCGCTGGCGTCGAGGCTTCGAAGCAGGCGGTGAGGCCGGTCTCGAACAGGTCCGCGAAACCGTTCGCGTACTGCCGCGCGATGCTGTCGCGCTCGCTGGCGAGCCGCATCGCGTCGCGCAGGCCGATCGTCGGCGCTGCGTGGACCGATTGCTCGGGCGCGTCGCCGAGGCCGCCGGGGTTGGCGAGCGCGATCGCGCGATAGGCGAGCCGCGCGTCTTCGACGTCGAGCCGGCTCAGCACGTCGCCGACGGCGGCGCGCCACGCTGGCGCCGTCAGCGGCCGTTCGCCGGTCTCGTCGAGAGCCGCGGCGAGCGGCGCGACGAGCAGCACGATGCCGAGATTCGTATTGCAGCCGACGGCCGCGCGCGTGCGTGTGACCGCGTCGAGAATGCGCTGTCCGACACGGGCGCCGGGCGCGAATAGCGCGTCGAGCGATGCGTCCGCGCTGGCGAGGAACTGCGCCGCGTTCATGCCGTGGCCGGGGCTTTGGGTGCTGACGTTGCCGGGTTTCGGCGTGGTGACGTCGAGCGCGCAGGCTGCGAGGAAGGCTGCGCGCGCATGCTCGAAGGGGACGGTCATGACGCTCAAGCCCGGCGCTGCGGAGACGGCTCAGGCAACCCGGCGCTAGCGGCTTGCTCGGCTAGCTCGTCCGCGCGCCGCTGCGCTGCGAGCTTGCGATCGAGCAGATCGTCGACCAGCGCCGCGGCGACATCGAGCGGCACGACCGACTGCAAACCCCGCCACGCGGCCACGCCGTTCACTTCGAGCACGAGCGGCAGCGCGGCGTCGTCGGGATTCGGGATCAGGTCCACGCCCGCGTAGTCGAGCCCGAGCGCGGCGGTGGCGCGCACGGCGGTCTGCGCGAGCGGGACCGTCAGCTCGGCGGCCTCGCAGCGCGCGCCTTGCGCGACGTTGTGAATCCAGCCCTTGCCGCCGCTGCGCCGCATCGCCGCGACCGCCTTGCCGCCGATCACGAGCACGCGCCAGTCGAAACCGGGCCGGGCTCCGGCAACGAAGCGCTGCAGATAAGCGACCTGCCGATAACGCGCGAGCGACGGCAACGGCGCGAGCAGCCCGCCGCGCGCGCCGAGCCGTTTGAGCCCGTTGCCTTGCGAGCCGAACAGCGGCTTGAGCACGACCTGGCGGCCGGCGGCCGCTTCGCGCATCAGTACGCGTTGCGCGAACGCGGCGGACTCGCCGGCCCAGGTGGCTGGTGTCGGCACGCCCGCGCGATGCAGCAGGAAGCTCGTCATCGACTTGTCGACGCTGCGCTCGATCGCGCGGGCGTCGTTGTAGACCGGCACGCCCGACTCGCGCAGCGCGTGCAGGATGCCGAGCCGCAGCGTCACCTGCTCGAAGGTGCCGCCGGCGATGCCGCGCACGAACACCGCATCCGGCAGCGTGCGGCCGAAGCCCGGGATCACGAGGCCGTGCGGCAGCCATGTGGTGTCGATGCGGCAATCCGCGAGATCGACGCAACGCGCTTCGGCGCCGCGCGCGCGGAACGCTTTTTTCAGCCGGCCGGTGTGCCAGCCGGTTTCGTCGCTCATGATCGCGATGCGCAGGCCCGTTGCGATCATCATCGCGCGACGGGCTCGCCGCCCCACTGTTTGCGCAGCAGGCCGCCGTCGAGCCGGCCGCCATGATAGGTCGCGCCGCTTTCGAGGCTGCTGACCCACACCTCGGCGGGCGCGAACAGCGCCGGGTCGATCTGATAGAAGTCGAAGTTGACTGCCGTGAAGACGTCCGCGAACGGCCGGCCGTAGTCGCGCGAATTGGCGGAGGGCAGCGTGTCGGCGAGGCGTCGCGCGATTTCGTCGTGCAGGACGGTCAGATGCACGCGGCCGCCGTACAGGATCGCGTCGTTGGTGCGGCCCATCGCCTGAATGCCGTCGGGCGCGGGCGGCGGCAGCGGCGCCGAGCCCGTGCCGGCGACGATTTCATCGAGCGGCACGCCGAGCACGTGCACCTTGTGCAGCGCCACTTCGACGACGCGGGCCACGACCTGTACCGTTCCCGCGACAGAGTGTGTCGGCGTGACGATCAGCGTCAGATGTTCGGGCGTGAGGCCGCAGTCGTGCAGCACCTTGTCGATCACCACCTGCGGCGGCAACCGGTCCACTTCGAGCACCAGCGCGCCGCGTTCGTGGCGGTCGCGATAGCCGAGCTCATCGAATAGCGGCTCCTTGACCGCGAGCGCGCGCGCGGGCCCCGAGCCTAGCGAAAAGAACTTCTTGCCGCCGGTCTGCTCCTTGGTCGCCGACAGGCTCCAGCCCGCGTACTGGCTGCCGAGGCAGGCGAGCACCGGCGCCGAGGTGCTGACCTCGAGCATCGTCGGCCACAGCGGCGCGGCGTCGAAGTTCGTGCGTACCGCGACGCGGCCGAGTCCGCCCATGCAGATGCGCGCGATCAGCACGCCGGCGTCGAGGCTGCCGCGTGCGTCGACGCCGGCGTCGGCGATCACAGTGCCGGCGGGTGTGCGCGTGAGCGCAACGCCGAGATGTGCCGCCTGATCGAGGAGCCGCGCGACGAGGCGCTCTGAAAGCGCATTCACGCTCGGCGGCGCGGCGGGCGGGGAAGTCTCAGTGGGCGTGGAGGCAGGCATGGTCGGGTTCATCGCAGGTTTCGATTCGTTGGACGACGCGTTCGTGCTGCGCATCGAGCGCGGTGCGCACCGCGTCCACCGACGCCGCTCGCACGAGCAGCGTGCAGACCGGCTGCCCGACGTCGATGCGGGTGCCCGGCATCGGCACGTCGCGGCATTGCGGATCGCGCAGGCAGGCGTCGGAGAACGCCGCGGAGACGTTGAACGGCCGCTGCGCGAACAGCACCCGCTGGCCGGCGCGCCAGCGCGGCGCGCGGGCGAGCGCGAGGCTCGCGGCCGATGGCGCGCGGCCGTGGCGGCAGGCGTCGAGGTGGCAGGCGAGCAGGCCGGCTGGCCACGCATCGGGCGACGCGGTTTCGTAGAGCGCCATCGTCGACGAAGGTCGCGGGTTGATTTCGAGCACGTCGAACGAGGCGCCGTCCGACAAAAAATCGCAGCTATTGATGCCGACGAGGCCGGTGCTTGCGCAGAGCGCGTCGAGCGCTTGCTGCACGCGCGCGACGAACGCTGGCGGCAAGTCGATCGGTCCGATCGAGCCCGCATGCACGAAGCGCAGATCGCCGATTGCGCAGGTGAGTTGCTCAGCGAAACCGATCAGATGCGCGCGGCCGTGCGAGCCGATGAACAGCGCCGACAGCGAGCGGCCTTGGCCAATGCGCTGGAAGTAGCCGTGCGCGGAAGCGCTCGTCAAGTCGAGAGAGTCGGCGGGCTGGATGTGCGTACCGCCACAGCCATCCGCCTGCTTGAACAGCCAGCCCTCGGCCGTCGCGGGCCGCTCGAACGACACAGCCGGATGCCCGATGCGCAACGCGTCTAGTAGCGCGAAGAAACGCCGGGGCTCGCGGACGGCCGCGACCGCGTCGGTATCGTTGCCGAGAAAGCGCGGCAAGCCGGGTTCCCGGCACAGCTCAGGCATCAAAGCTTCGAGCCCGCTGCCGCAGATCCATCCAAGCAGACCCGGCAACCGCGCGACCCGCGCCAGCGCGTCGACGAGCCGCGCCCGGTCGATCCCGAGCGCGCCATCACTGCGGCCGATGTCGAACCACAGTTCGGCGGCCTCGCGCGTGTCGCAGTCGCCGAAGATATCGAGCGCGGCGACATGCAGGCCGGCGCGCGCCGCGGACTGCGCGAGCAGGCGCGCGGACTGTCCGACGACCGCGACGATGGGCGCGTGCATGAGCGGCCGGTGCGGCTTCATGACGGCCGCTCTCAGCCGAGACCGGCCGCGACCGCGCGGGCCTCGTCGTAGGCTTCCGGGAAGCCCAGATAGACCGGCTTGCCGCCGGTGCGCATGCGCATGAACAGTCGATGCTCGACCTGATACTTGACGTTGCCGATCGCGAGCGCGCCGATGCCGACCGCGCCCGCGTTCGGCACACCGTCGATCGGCTTGCCGTCGTTCATCACGTTCACGCCGGCGATACCTTCGGGCGGCACCGCGTTGACGTCGGCGGCGACGAGCAGGCGCTTTGCATGCTCGAGGTCGTCGCGGCCGACCACCTGCACGCCCGCGACCGCGGTGGCGAGCACGATTTCCGCGTCGGCGAGCGCGCCGCGCAGCTCAGCGGGCGTCGTGGTGCCGATGCCGCTGGTGACGATGCCGAAGCGCTCGTTCAGTTCGGCCGACGCGCCGAGCGCGCGACTGCGGTCGGTGTGGCTCGCGATCGTCACGTCGGCGCCGCGCGACGCGGCGATCGCCGCCGCGATGCGTCCGACCGCGCCGGCACCGCCGAGAATCAGCACGCGCTTGCCGCCCAGTTCCACGCCGTGCTGCTTGCCCAGATGCCGCTCGACCAGCGCGACGAGCGCAGCCGCGGTCGTGTACGAACCGCTCGGATCGGCGAACACGGAGACTTCGAACGGCGGGACCATCGCCTTGCGTGCGGTGTCGAGCATGTCGACGGCCTGCATCACGTCGCGTCCGCCGATGAAGATGCCGGTGCGCGACACCCCTTTTGGGCCGCGCGAGAAGATCGCGTCCTGCGTGAGGTTCGCGACCATGCCGGCTTCGACGTTGCAATACGGCACGATGACCTGGTAGCCGGCGTCGGCGGCCATGTTGACGTCGAACGGACTCATCTGCGGCGTGGCCGTGAACATGTGCAGGATGTGGGGCCTTTCAATGGTTTCTGACATGGCAGGGGCTCGTTTTAGTGGCAGTCTCGGGAAGGCGCAGGGCAAGGCCGCGCCGCGCGTGGCAGCGGATTGGATGAGCGGCGGCCGGAGCGGCGACCTGAGCGCGGCCGCGCATCATGCGGCGTCGATGTGCGGCGCGCGCGCCTCGGCGTCGCTGATCGCCGCGCCGCTATTGCGGCCCGCGACGACGCTGCATTCGATATGCGGCAGCGCGCTCGCGACGGCGCGCGCGGTCGCGAGTGCGCGCTCGGCCTCGCGCGCACTCGCGAGCACCGCGAAGCCCGTCGGGCCCCATGAGGTCTGGCCGATGCCGGCGGTGCGCTCGGCGGCGACCGCGCGCAGCACGCGCTCGACGTCGGGACTCGCGAACACGCCGCCTTGCGCGCTCGCAAAGTATTCGCCGATGGTCTGCTGTAGTTCGGTGAGGCCGTGCGCGAACGGCGCGAAGTTATGTTCGGCGGCGCCGGGCAGGATCTGCATCAGCACCAGATGGCACAGATGCGCGGCGAGCCGCTGCGGAAACGGCGCGAGCGATGCGAGCGCGCTGCGTTCCTCGGCGCCGTGCAAGCCCTCGCGGCTGTTGTCGCTGACGAGCAGCACGCGCCACGGCTGCGGAAACGGCTGGCGCGACAGTAGCGGCGGCATGCTCTGGCGCAGATCGCCGGGCGGGCCGCCATCGAGCAGCAGGCCGCCGCACTCGAAGCCGAGTATGCCGATGCCGGAGCGCGCGCCGCGCCCGAGCAGGCTGGCGATCTCGGCGCTCGTCGCCGGCTGGCCGATGAGGCGCGTGAACGCGGCACCGACCGCGAGCGCCAGTTGTGTGCCTGAGCCGAGGCCGGTATGGGCGCGCGGCGCCTCAAGCACGTCGATCGCGAGGCTCGCCGGTCCGTAGGCAGCCTGCAGCCGCGCGAGACTCAGCGCAATTCGCGCGCGCTCGGCCTCGCTCGCCACACCGCCGATCTGCTCGCGTTCGGCGAGCCGCGCCTGAATCCGCGTGCCGTGCGTATCGATGACGAGCCCCAGGCTGCCGAACGCGCGCCCGAGCGACGCGTTCGGATCGAGAAAGCCCAGATGCAGCCGCGCGGGCGCATCGATCGTGATGGGGGCGCGTGGCGGCAGGCGGCGGAGCTGAAGCGGCATCTCGTGTGTCCTCAGGTGTCCTTGCGGGTGCGCGAAACCGGGTTCGGCCGCGGGGTGTGCGCGACGCGTCGTGTCGCGTCGCGGGTTCCAGCGACAGTGCGCCCGGCGACGTCAAGCGAAAGCCGTACCAGGCGCGCGCAACGGCCGCCGCAGCGGATTCGGCCCACCGGAATCTCTAAACCGGCGCGCCGCGCGCCGCCCGGTTTCGCCGCTGCATGGACGCTGTGTGACGCCGAAGGCGCACTGTGTCACGCGCTGTTTCATGCGGCGGCAGGCGCGCGGGTCAACTGCCTTGCGCGGGTTTCGGCGCGTCGTACTTGATGTAGCGGAAGCGCTGATCGTCGGCCGGCGTGCCTTCCAGCGGGCCTTCCTCGAGGCCGGGCTGCCAGTGGACCACCGATTCGATCTTGGTTGCGAGCGCGAAGTCCTTGTCGGTGATGCCCTTGGCGGTGTGCGTTTTCAGCTTCACGATCACGAACGCATACGAGACCGTCAGATCGGGGTGATGCCACGCGGCTTCCGCGAGGTGCCCGACGGCGTTGACCACCATCAGCGTTCCCTTCCAGCCCTCGGTGCGGTATTTGCGCCGCAGCCAGCCATCTTCCAGATACCAGTGCTGCAACGGACCGACGAGGCGTTGCTGGATCTCTTCGTCGGTATAGACGTGCTCGGTGTTTGCCATGGCGGTTAGCTCCTCGAATGCGCGAATCGTTCGCCGAACGAAGCTTCGATGCAGGTGACAGGCCCGCGCTGCGGCGCGTGATTCGCAAAGGACACGATTCGTATCACGCAAGTGACACAGTATGTGCCGCATCGCGTGACGCAACCCCTTCAGCTTACCGCCGTGCAAGCATCGGCGTGCAACGCCCGAGTGCCGCGACAGGTCGCGCGTGCCGGGTCGGCGGGCCGGCGCACGCAAGAGCCGCAATATTGCCGCTATTCCGGCATGGAATATGCGTTGGCCGTTCATGCGTCGCGAAGCCTGACATCGAATCGGGATAGCGCGTTAATCGTTACCTGCAATCGAGAAGGCGCGCACGATGCGATGAGGTAGCGTGGGTCATTCGTGAGTTGAACAGCAGGACAATTCTGGAGGAGACATGAACTTACGCACTGTAGTTCTTGGGCTCGCGATCCTCGCATCCGCAGCCTTTAGCTCTCTGGCTGCGCAGGCCGATTCGCAGCTCGACGGATTGATGAAAAACCCGGCCAACTGGGCGGCCCAGGCGGGCGATTATGCAAATCACCGCTACAGCCCGCTCAAACAGATCAACGAGAACAACGTCGGCAAATTGCAGGTCGCATGGACCATGTCGACCGGCGTGCTACGCGGCCATGAAGGCGCGCCGCTCGTGATCGGCGACACGATGTATATCCACTCCCCGTTTCCGAACAAAGTCATTGCAGTCAACCTGAAGGATCAGACGTTCCTCTGGCAGTATCAGCCGAAGCAGGATGAACAGGTCGTCTCCGTGATGTGCTGCGACACCGTCAACCGCGGTCTCGCATACGGCGACGGCAAGATCTTCCTGCAGCAGGCCGACACCAAGCTCGTCGCGCTGAACGCGAAGACGGGCGAGGTCGTGTGGACCGCGCAGAACGGCAATCCGAAAGCCGGTGAAACCAACACCAACGCGCCGCACGTATTCGGCGACAAGGTGCTGACCGGCATTTCGGGCGGCGAGTTCGGCGTGCGCGGGCGTCTGATCGCGTACGACATCAAGACCGGCAAACCGGTCTGGACTGCGTACAGCACGGGTCCCGACAACGAAATGCTGCTCGACCCGCAAAAGACGATGACGTACTCGAACGGCCAGATGGTGCCGGTGGGCGCGGATTCGTCGGTGAAGTCCTGGAAGGGCGATCAGTGGAAGCTCGGCGGCGGCACCACGTGGGGCTGGTATGCGTGGGACCCGAAACTCAACCTTGTTTACTACGGTACTGGCAATCCGGGCACATGGAACCCGACGCAACGTCCGGGTGACAACAAATGGTCGATGTCGATCTTCGCGCGCGACCTGAATACCGGCACGGCCAAATGGGTCTACCAGATGACGCCCCACGACGAATGGGACTATGACGGCGTCAACGAAATGATCCTGTCCGACCTGACGATCAACGGCAAGAAGGTGCCCGCGATCGTGCACTTCGACCGTAACGGCTTCGGCTACACGCTGAACCGCGAAACCGGACAGCTGCTGGTCGCGCAGAAGTACGACCCGGCGGTGAACTGGGCCGATCGCGTCGATCTGCAAAGCGGCCTGCCGATTCGCAACGCCGCGTACTCGACGCAGGCGGCCGGGTCCGACCACAACGTGAAGGGCATCTGCCCGGCGGCACTCGGTTCGAAGGACCAGCAACCGGCGGCGTTCGATCCGAAGACGAGCTTGTTCCTCGTGCCGACCAACCACGTCTGTATGGACTACGAGCCGTTCGATGTCGACTACGTGTCGGGACAGCCGTATGTCGGCGCCACGCTGTCGATGTATCCGGGCCCGAACGAGGGCAACGCGATGGGCAACTTCATCGCGTGGGATGCGAGCAAGGGCAAGATCATCTACTCGAAGCCTGAGAAGTTCTCGGTGTGGTCGGGTGTGCTGGCGACGGGCGGCGGCATCGCGTTCTACGGCACGCTGGAGGGCTACCTGAAGGCGGTTCGCATCTCGGACGGCAAGGAACTGTGGCGCTTCAAGACGCCGTCGGGAATCATCGGCAACGTCTTCACGTATGAGTATCAGGGCAAGCAGTACGTCGGCGTGTACTCGGGCATCGGCGGCTGGGCCGGCATCGGCATGGCGGCGGGTCTCGAGAAGCCGACCGAAGGCCTGGGCGCAGTCGGCGGCTACAAGGATCTCGCGAAGTACACCGCGCTCGGCGGCACGCTGTTCGTGTTCGCTATTCCTAACGAAAAGAGCTGAACGAACGGCTGAAATGAAAGGCTGAACCAGTGGGGCGGCTTGAACAGGCACGGCCGCCCCGTCAGCCTCGCCCAAAGCATTGAATTACCCCCAAATCGCGCCCGTTGGTGGATGCGTCGCTGAAACGCATCGGGGCGCGGCTTTTTCCCAGATGGAGACATGTGCATGAAAGGCAGATCTATCCTGTTGCTCACCGCGTTGCCCGTAGCGCTCGTCATGCTGCCCGTCGGATACGCGCAGAACAATCCTTCGATTGCGCAGGTCGCGTACAAGGTAGTCGACGGAAACAAGGTCGACAGTAATACGCTGCAGGGCTGGAAGACGTGGCGCGCGCTCGCTTGCGAACGCTGTCACGGCGCGCAGCAGCAGGGCATGGTCGGGCCGTCGCTGATCGACGCGTTCAAGACGCTGGACAAGAACGAATTTCATCGCACCGTGTTCGGCGGCCGGGTGGATAAGGGTATGCCCGATTTCAGCACGAGCCAGATGATGCAGAAGAACTGGGAAAATCTCTATGCGTATCTGAAAGGACGCTCCGATGGGCAGATCAAGCCGGGCGATCTGCATGCCATCGACTCGAATTAACGGCCGCGCCGTCATTCTTCCGGAGGCTCACGATGCGTGATAAGAGAAGCATGTCCGTGCATGTCAGCGTGATCGCGGCCGCGTTGTGTGGGGCGGCGCTCGCGAGCGCCGCGGTCCGGGCGGATGGCCCCGCGCTGCCGAACAACGACGGCGCGGACGGCGTGCTCAGGGTATGCGCGGACCCGAACAACATGCCGTTGTCGAACGACAAGGGCGAGGGCTATGAGAACCGCATCGCCGCCCAGATGGCGAGCGACTTCGGCTACAAGCTCGAATACACGTACTTTCCGCAGCGCATGGGCTTCGTGCGCCACACGTTGCGCGAGAAGGCGGAGGGCAGCGAGCGCTATCGCTGCGACCTGATCATCGGCGTGCCGAAGGGCTATGACATGACGTCGACGACGCAGCCGTATCTGCGCTCGACCTACGCGATGGTGCTGCCGAACCGCCCCGAATTCGCGAGCATCAAGACGCCCGACGACCTGCTGAAACTGCCACCCGATCAGCTGCACAAGCTGCGTTTCGGAATCTTTTCGCAAACCCCGGCGGTGGACTGGCTGCTCGGCCACAACCTGATCGACCAGGCGGTGTCGTACCAGGTGCAAAGCGGCGATCCGGGCGTGTACCCTGGCCAGATGATCGAACACGATCTGCACGAGGGCAACGTCGACGTGGTGTTCCTGTGGGGGCCGATCGCCGGCTACTTCGCGAAGCGCGCCGGTGATTCGGTCAGGCTCGTGCCGTTCCCGCCGGGACCCGGCATCCGCTTCGACTACACGATCTCGATGGGCGTGCGCTACGGCGAGAAGGACTGGAAGGACAAGGTGGATCAATGGATCGGCGCGAATCACGACAAGATCGACAGCATCCTCGCGACCTACCAGGTGCCGATGCTCAAACCGGTCGACGCGCCGGCGGGCAAACCCGGCGACGCATCCCAATGACGCGCGCGCGCGGCGCCTGGCTGCGCGCGGCACGCGCCGCGCTGATGGGGACGCTGTGCGTGCTGTGCCTCGCGCCGGCCGCAAGCCGTGCGGCAAGCCCGGCGAGCGCCGCGTCGGCGGCGGGCGGCGACGACATCACGCCGGCGGAGCGGCTGATTTTTCTGACCGATCATCTGCACGGCGTCGCCGCGCAGACCGAGCTCGACTACGCGCTGATCGATTCGGAGCAGCCCTCGCGCAGCACCGACGTCGTCAAGGTGCTGGTGGTCAGCGAGAACAACGCGAAGGGCGACGCACAGGTGACCGACCACACCGGCAGCGTGAACCTGCCGATCGGCGGACTGCAATGCAATCCGGCGATCATTTATTTCCTCGAGCGCGACATCGCGGAGATGCAGGGTCTCACCGGCGGGCAGCGCCGCTATTTCCAGCAGCGTCTGCGTCTCGCGCTCGCCGCGGGGCCGCAGATCGAGAGCGTGCCGGGCGAGCTCGGCGGCAAGCCGGTCAGCGCGCGGCGCATCGTCGTGCAGCCTTATCTGAACGATCCGAACGCGGCGCGCTTCGCGCAATACACGGGCAAGCGCTACACCTTCCTGCTCGCCGACGGCGTGCCGGGCCAGGTCCTGCAGATTCGCACCGACGTGCCGGGCCCCAACAACGACTTCGCGCATCCGGCGCATTCGGAGTCGTTGAGTTTTCAATCCGCACTGAACAAGTTGCCATCGGGCAAGGTGCCGGCGAAGCCGTCGAATGCGCCGCGGGCGAGCCGTTGAGTTTTCGATGCAGAACGCGAGCTTCGCGACGAACCGGGTCAAGCTGAATTTCGTTCGCACGCTGACCCTGCGGCAGTTGCAGATCTTCGTCGTCGCGAGCCGCTATACGAGTTTCGCGCGCGCGGCCGAGGAGCTGCATCTGACGCAGCCGGCAGTGTCGATGCAGATTCATCAGCTCGAAGAGGCGGTCGGCCTGCGGCTGTTCGAGCGCGTCGCGCGCAAGCTCACGCTGACCGAAGCGGGCGAGGTGCTGACTCACCACGCGAGCCGCATTCTCGGCGAAATCAAGGACACCGAAGACGCGATGATGTCGCTGAAGCAGGCCGACAGCGGCTCGATCAACGTCGGCATCGTCAGCTCGGCGACCTACTTCGCGCCGAAACTGCTGGCGATGTACTCGCATCTGTACCCGAAAGTCGACGTGCATTTCTCGGTCGGCAATCGCGACGCGCTGCTGCGCATGTTGCAGGACAACGCGATCGATCTCGCGATCATGGGCCGCCCGCCGCCCGAGCTCGATACGACGGCCGAGCCGCTCGCGAGCCATCCCCAGGTGGTGATCGCGCCGGTGCATCATCCGCTGTGCGGCGCGCGCCGCTTCGATCTGCAGGAGTTGCGCAACGACACCTTCCTGCTGCGCGAGCCGGGCTCGGGCACGCGCATGGCCGCCGAGGCGATGTTTCGGCAGCATCTGTTCACTCCCGCGAAAACCGTCACGCTCGGCAGCAACGAGACGATCAAGCAGGCGGTGATGGCCGGCATGGGCGTGAGCCTGATCTCACTGCATACGCTGCAGCTGGAGTTGCGCACCGGCGAGATCGCGCTGCTCGACGTGCACGGCACGCCGATCGTACGAACGTGGCAGATCGTGCATCTGCGCACCAAGCAGCTTTCGCCGACCAGCGTGATGTTCCGGCAGTTCCTGCTCGAACATGCGGCGGTGCATCTGGAGCAGGAATATGCGCAGTTTGCAGGGGTGTTCGCGAAACGGCCGGTCGGGGCGGAGCGTTAGCGCGATGCGTGAGTTGCGTGCATGGCGTTCGTTTCACCAGGCCGCGTTCGTGCGTTGCGCGGCTGTGCTGTGCGTGGGCTTTGCCGGCTTCTTCGTGGTCGGCGTCGTGCCGGCGCGCGCCGAGCCGGTGACGATCGCGGTGCTGAACTGCGGCCTGATCGACGATAACGCCGCCTACAACGATGCCGATACCAACCGCGCGCAAGCGGCGCGCATCGAGATGGTCAGCAATGCGGTGCGCGCGCAGCTCGATGCGAGCCAGCGTTATCGCGTCGCCGACAACGGCCGCGCGTCGGAGCTGATCACGCGGCTCGGCGCCGCGCAAGACCTGACCAGCTGCGACGGTTGCGCCCGCCAGCTCGGACGTGCGCTGGGCGTCGAGCAGGTGGGCGTCTGCTGGGTGCAGAAAGTCAGCAACCTGATTCTCAATCTGAACCTGCGGATCGAAGACGTCGCGAGCGGCAGGACGCTGTTCCAGCGCTCGGTCGACATACGCGGCAACACGGATCTTTCGTGGCGGCGCGGCGCGAGCGCGCTCGTCGGCTTGCTGATGAACGGTGCGTGATAGGCGGCATCGATGGCACAGTCTGTACCCGGCTGTCGTGACAGGCTGCCAACTTTTCGCATTCGATTTAACTTTTGCGTCCCACGCGCGCGATCGGCATAAACCGTGCTTGAACTGAAGGCTGGCGAGTCTTGAAGCGCGTCGACGTTCGGGCGTCGCGCAAATAAACGCCAGCCACCACGGAAGGGGATCGCAGCGATGGTTTCTGGCGAGCAGCTTCAGGACTGGCGTTCTCACGCCCAGCAGATCGAAAACGAAGTGGCGCGAGTCGTCGTCGGTCAGCAGCAAACGCTGAGGCTCATCAACGTCGCGCTGTTCGCACGCGGCCACGTGCTGCTCGAAGGCGGCGTCGGGGTGGGCAAGACGACCGTGTTGCGGGCGTTCGCGCGCGTGGTGGGCGGCGATTTCGAGCGCGTCGAAGGCACGATCGATCTGATGCCGGGCGACCTCGTCTATCACACCTATGTCGACGCCGACGGCAAGCCGCGCATCGAGCCGGGCCCGCTGCTGCGCCACGGCGAGCAGCTGACCACCTTCTTTTTCAACGAGATCAATCGCGCGCGCCCGCAGGTGCAATCGCTGCTGCTGCGCGCGATGGCCGAGCGTTCCGTGTGGGCGTTCGGCCGCGAGCATCGCTTTCCGCACATGACCGTGTACGCCGACCGCAACAAGGTCGAGAAGGAAGAGACCTTCGAGCTCGCGTCGGCGGCGCGCGACCGCTTCCTGTTCGAGCTGAACATGCCGACGCCGACCGACGAGGAGGCGCGGCGCAGCCTCGTGTTCGACACGAGGTTCCATGACGTCGACAGCCTGCTCGCGCAACTGACACCGTCGATCGTGCCGTGGGAACAGTTGAACCGGATCGGCGCGGCGATCCAGCAGGGCGTGCAGGCGAGCGAGACGATCGAGCGCTATGTGCACGACATCTGGCAGGCGACGGAAACGCCGGCGCGCTTCGGCATCGCGCTCGATGGCGTCGACATGGAGCAGCTGATTCTCGCCGGCGCGAGTCCGCGCGGCATGAGCGCGCTGTTGCGCGCGGCGCGCGTGGTCGCGTGGCTCGCCGGACGCACGCATCTGCTTCCGGAGGACATCCACGAAGTGCTGCTGCCGGCGCTGGGTCATCGCGTGTTCTTCACGCCGATTTACGAGCTGCGCCGCCAGGAGCTGGCCGAGGCGCTGATCGCGCGGATCGTCGCGAACGTCGCCGTGCCTCGCTGAACGCCGGCGCGCCTACACGATGAACGGCACCGCTGAATTCCACTATCGTCTGCCGATGCGCGCGGCCGGTGCGCGGCCCGGCTCGCATCCGGGCTCGAGCTTCGGCTCGGGCCAGCAGTTCGCGATGCACGGCCGGCTGTTCGACTATCCGGACCCGCGCCGGCTCGATCTGCGCGCGAGCTTGCGCGCGGCGCGCGACGAGTGGCTCGTGCGCGTGCATTTGCAGCGCGTCGCGGTGTCGGTGTTCGTGATCGTCGACGTGTCGGCGTCGATGCAATTCGGCACCCATAAGACCAAGCTGCAGGTCGTCGCTGATTTCGTCGAAGCGCTCGGCCATAGCGCGTTCCGGGTCGGCGACCGGCTCGGCATGCTGGCCTTCGATAGCGGCGAACGCGACGATCTGTTCATGCCGGCGCGCACGGGACGGGGCACCGGTTCGCTGCTCGCGAGCATGCTGCGCGAAGGCCTGAGTGATACGGCTTCTCGTCAGGCGAATGATCAGGCTGAACGTCAAGCCGATCGTCACGCTGAACGCGGAGCCGTCGAAGGATTGCGGCGTTGCGCGATCCGTATCGCCGGACGCCAGGCGCTCGTGTTCGTGGTGTCCGATTTCCACTGGCCGCTCGCGCGACTGTCGCCGGTGCTCGACATGCTGGTGCATGCGTGCGTGGTGCCGATGGTCGTATGGGACGCGGCCGAGACCACGCCGCCGCAGCACGCGTCGCTGCTGGCCGTCAACGATGCGGAGTCCGGCGAGGAGCGTCGCGTGTGGCTATCGCGCGGCGTGCGCGAGCGCTGGCGCGAAGGCGTCGCGCGCCGTCGCGACGAACTCGCCGCGGTGTTCGGCGCGCGCGGCATCCGGCCGTTCTTTGTCGAAGGCGCGTTCGATCCGGAAGCGATGTCGCGCTACTTTCTGGAGCTGACGGTATGAGCGCGCGCGGGCTGCGCGGTGGCTGTGCGCGTCGGGCCGCGCTGCGCGTGCTGATCGCGTCGCTATGCGGCGGCGCCGCTTGCGCGACGGCCAGCGCCGCCGAGGTGGCCGCGCACGTTCAGGAGCCGCGCGCGTTCGGCTATGTGCTTGGCGATGTGCTGACGCAGCGCGTGCTGCTGGAGGCCGACGGTCGCGACATCGGCGCGGTCACGCCGCCTTCGGTCGGACGCACGGGCGTGTGGCTCGAACGCCGGCCCGTGACGCTCGAAACCGATGCGAACGGCCGCAAGTGGATGGTGATCGGCTATCAGGTCGTCAATGCGCCGCAGACGCTCACGCAGATCACGTTGCCCGCGTTGACGCTGACGTCCGCGGCGGGCACGCAGCTGCAGGTCGCCGAATGGCCGGCGAGCATCGGCCCGCTGACGCCGCAAACCGTGTTCGCCGCGGGGGACTTGCAGCCGCTGCGGCCCGACCGGCAGGCGCCGATGCTGGCCACGTCCGGCTGGCGCCGGCAGATCGCGTGGGCGCTCGGCCTGCTGCTCGCGACGCTGCTCGTGTGGGCGAGCTGGTGGTGGGCGCGCAACCGGCGCGAGGCGGCGCGGCTGCCGTTCGCGCGGGCGTGGCGGCAGATGCAACGGCTGCCGGAGACGCCCGCTGCTTCATCGAACGATGCGTGGGTCTGCCTGCATCGCGCGCTGAACGAAACCGCCGGCCAGGTCGTGCATGCGGCTTCGCTATCCGCGTTGCTCGCGCGTGCGCCGTATCTGCAACCGCTGCGCGCGCAGCTCGAACGTTTCTATCGGACCTCGGCCGAGCGCTTTTTCACGCCGGCGCCGCATGCCGTCGAGAATGCCGGCGAGCTTTCGCTGCACGCGCTGTGCCGTGCGCTGTATCGAGCGGAGAGGCGCCATCAGCGATGACCATGAGCCTCGATTTCGCCCTTCCGTGGATGCTGGTGCTGCTGCCGCTCGCCGCTCTGCCGCTGCTGCGGCGGCGCAGCGACACGCTGGTGTTTTCGAACGTCGCATGGCTGCCCGCTGACGACCTCGGGCGCATGGCGGGCTGGCTCGTCCGCGGTGGCGCGGCGCTGGCGATCGCGGCGATCGTCGTCGGGCTGGCTGGGCCGGGGCGCTCGCAGTTGCAGGTGCTGCGCACCGGCAGCGGCGCACAGATCCTGATCCTGATGGACCGCAGCCAGAGCATGGACGAGCCGATGGGCAGCAAGGGCGTCGAGGCGCCGCGCGGCGACTCCAAGAACCACGTGGCGCGCGAGGCGCTGACGCGCTTCGTCGAGCAGCGGCCGAACGACCGCCTCGCGTTCATGATGTTCGGCACCAACCCCGTGCTGGCGATGCCGTTCACCTACAACCATCGCGTGATCGAGGCCGCGGTCGCGGCCACGGCGATCGGCCGCGGCATGCCGGACACCGAGCTCGATCGCGGCATGCTCGCGGCGATCGCGCAGTTCGATGGGCGCTTGTCGTCGGGCCGCCGCGCGATCGTGCTCGTCTCCGACGGCGGCGCGTTGCTCGACGAAACGATGCAACGGCGCATCGAAGAGGGACTGCGACGCAACCGGATCGCGCTGTACTTCATCTACCTGCGCAGCAGCGTCTTCAGTCCCGATCTGAACGCGGCGCAGCCGGCCAGCGGAAGCTCGGCCGAAGCGCAGCTGCATCGCTTCTTTCTGACTTTGAAGACGCCTTACAGGCTGTTTCAGGCCGAAGACCCGAAGGCGATGATGGCGGCGATCGCGGAGATCAACCGGCAGCAGAACGCAACGACGACGTTCGTCGAGCGTCTGCCTCGCCAGGATCTGAGTCCGTACTGTTTCGCGCTCGCGCTGTTCTGTGCGGCGCTGCTGGTGCTGTTGCACCGGTTGCAGGTGAGGAGCTGGGCATGAAGCGCACGCTGATCCACACGCTGTTCGGCACCGTGGCGATCTGTTGCGCCGCGTGGGCCGCGTATGGCTTCGTTCGTCTGCAGCACGCGGAGCGCGTCAATCAGGCCATTGTCGCGACGAACGCCGCCGCGCGTGACCAGCAAGCCGGCGGCGACGCGCGCGAGGTTCAACTGGCCCGTGCGATAGCGCTGTCGAAAGCGGGCTCCTACGACGCGGCGGCGCGGCTCTATAACGGTCTGCTCCCCGAGGGCAGCCCGCCTGACGAAGTCGGCCGCGCGGCGCTGTTCGATCTCGGCAACCTGTACCTGCGCGAAGGCAGCGGTGACGACGCGCAGACGGTCAGGTCTCTGGCGATGATCGGCGAGGCCAAGGCGCGCTACCGGCTCGCGCTGCGCGCGGCGCCCGACGATTGGGACGCGCGCTACAACCTCGAGCGCGCGCTGTGGCTCGCGCCGGAAACGCCGTCCGCGCTCGCCGGACCCGACGTGAAAGAGCAGCACAACGTCACAGTGCGCGACGCGCGCAGCCAGGACCTGCCATGAGCGGCGTTCAGCGCGAGCGTGGCTTCGCAAAATGGCGTCACGCGTTGACGCCGCTCGCGCTCGTCGCTTTGATCGCGGCGGTCGCGATGCCGGACGTCACGTTGCCGCGCCACACGTTTAACTACATCGTCACGTTCGACATCACGCAAAGCATGGATGTCGAGGACGTGGTGCTCGACGGCGCCCCGGTCAGCCGGCTCAAGTTTGCGCAGGCCGCGATGCGCGATGCGCTCGAGCGTTTGCCGTGCGGCTCGAAGGTCGGCTGGAGCGTGTTCACCGGGCAGCGGGTGTTGCTGCTGATGGCGCCGGTCGAAGTCTGCGGCAACTACGACGCGCTGCTGGTGTCGCTCGACGGTATCGACGGGCGCATGCGCTGGACCAACTGGAGCCGCATTGCCGAAGGCGGTGTATATTCGGCCGTGCGCGTCGCGAAGGACGTCGGCGGCGGCGCGGCCATCGCGTTCGTCACCGATGGGCAGGAGGCGCCGCCGCTGTTGGCGTCGCGCCCGCTGATGGAAGGCATCAATGCGGCGCGGATCAGCGGTTGGCTGATCGGCGTCGGCGGCGACCAGCCCGCGGCCATTCCGAAGACCGATGCCAACGGCAACCGGATCGGCGTCTGGCAGCCCGACGACGTGATCCAGGCGTCGCCTACGCCCGGCTCCGGGGTGGCGGCGCAATCGCACGAGGAGTTGTCCGAATTGCGCGGTGAGTACCTCGCTTCGCTGGCTCGGCAGACGGGCCTCGACTACCGGCGTCTGCTGAACGCGACGTCGTTCGGCGATGCGCTGGTCGAAGCGCGCTTCGCCCGCCGCGAACCCGTGCCGACCGATCTGCGCTGGTGTCCCGCGCTGCTCGCGTTGCTGCTGCTCGTCGCGCGCTTCATGCCCGACGCCGTTCTCGCATGGCCGCGCGCGTGGCGAAAGCGCATTCAAACAATCGTTTTGCATATCGCGCCGGCATTCAATGGCCGGCCGACACGCGCCGACTGACTACCGCGAGCGCGACCGTTGACGCTGCAACGGTTGAAGATGCGGGTATCCGATCTGACCACCTAGTTGCTCGCCAAACCTCGCAAGAGTTGCCGGGATTGTTCGACTCGGGACGCTTGCGCCAGAAGCTTTTGCCGGTCTTCGCCACACGCGCGAGATAGCTCACACATTGACCTACCGGTACGCAAATCACTGACTACAATGTCTGAATGCAAGCGACGCTGCCAGGCGCGCGGTTCGAGTGACGCGCCGTGTCATGTGAGGTTTCAATTCCTTCATGGAGGCATGCCGATGACGTGCCAAAACGAGAGGATTGTCGGAGTGGTACTCGTCTTGATGAGCGGCTACGCGTTTGCGGGAGGCCCCTTCGGCGATGTGCCGCAAGCGATGATTGTCGCCAATATCGTCGCGTCGCCCGTCGAAGTCGTGCCGCCCATTCCCGAGCCACGGCGCTACTTCGAGCAGCAGCGGCAGCAGCGTTATGCGATGGAGTATCAAGGGGATCGGGGCAAGCCGTTCTACGCGCAAATGGAGAATTACTATAGCGTGGACCTTGCGCGCGATGTCCAGCTCGGCACCGCGAAAGCCCCGGTGTCGTTCGGACCGGCGTTCGCACCGTTGTCCGAACCGGGCGCAAATGCTGCCGCGCAGAGTGCTTCGAATTCTCTGCGTATGGGTCCATCTACCGCGCCGCAAATATCCATCGTTCAGATGAACGGTTCAGTGTTGTCGATTGGCCAGTCACCGCAGCGACGCTTGTCCTTGACGGTCGACAACTGGGTGTTCTCCGGCACCGCGCGCGTCGCGATACTGCATTCTCACGATACGGGCGCGACGCTGATCGTCAAACGCCGTTACTGAGTGATGTCGCGCGGGTTCCCGGGCCGCGCACGTCACGTCGACGAAAAGCGCTCGCGATACACCTGCGGCGCCACGCGCAGCTGACGCACGAAGCTGCAGCGCATCGTTTCCTCGCTGCCGAATCCACATCGCGCCGCGATCCGTTTGATCGACCAGGATGTCTCGCTGAGCAAGCGTTGTGCCGCTTCGATGCGTAGCTGCTCGACCGCGCGCGCGGGCGTGCGGCCCGTCTGCGCCTTGTAGTGGCGCATGAAGCTGCGCTCGCTCATATGCAGCCGTTGCGCGAGCGCGGGCACTGACAGGTCGGCTGCGAGATGCGACGTCATCCATGCATGCAATTCGCCGAAACGGTCGTCGGCATGTTGCAGCGACAGCGCCGCGCTGAATTGCGACTGCCCACCCGGCCGCTTCAGAAACACGACGAGCTCGCGTGCGACCTCGAGCGCCAACGCGCGGCCGTGATCTTCTTCGAGCATCGCTAGCGCGAGGTCGATGCCGGCGGTGACGCCCGCCGATGTCCAGATATCGCCATCGCGAATGAAAATCGGATCGGCTTCGACTTGCAGTTGCGGATAGGCCTGCGCGAGTTCGTCGCAACGCGCCCAATGCGTGGCGACGCGCCGGCCGTCGAGCAAGCCCGCCTCGGCGAGCAGGAACGCGCCCGAGCAGACCGACGCGACGCGTCTGCAATGCGGCGCGTGGCGCTGCGTCCAGCGGATCAGGCGTTGATCGGCCGATGCCTGGCGAACGCCCCGGCCGCCCGCAACGATCAGCGTATCGGGCGGCGTCTTCACCGAGCGCAGTGATGCGGCAAGCACCATGAGTCCCGACGACGATATGACGGGCCCGGCTGAGGCAGCCACGACGCGGGGTGCGTAGAGCTTGCCGAGCCCGCGCTGCGCGACGAGCTCATTGGCGGACGCAAATACCTGCAGCGGACCGCTCACGTCGAGCAGTTGCATGTTCGGGAAGGCGAGCAGCACGATAGAGCGGAGAGCGCTGGACATGTGAGCGAATGGGTGGCAGAAATCAAGGGGACAATCGAAGTTTTGCCAAACACTACGCGCATAGAATCGATCCGTCCAGCTGGACGAAATGGCAGATGGCGTAGTTCGGCTTCTCCTTCAATGCGACCCCTGCGTCGTGAAGATCGGCGCGGACCCCGTTGTCACCGGCTACGTTGACCGCGTTGCGGGGTCGTTGAGTGCGACGACACACACGCTGTCCATATCGGGGCGCGGCAAGTGCGAGGACGTGGCGGACTGCGCCGTGCAGTTCGATTCGTTCCAATTCGCGAACATGGCTACCGCCGACATAGCGCCAACTGTCACCGGAAGATGCGGCAGCGATTTCTCGCTGACTCTACGGAAGGCATAAACGCGAAACTGGCGGCTATGGATGCTTCATGGACGCAACACTAACCAGTTTCGATCCCTGACGATAAAGGCGGCTCAGTGCCGCCTTTTTTTGTCCCGCGCCAGCAGGAATATGCAATAGAAATCGAGATAACTGACACCATCGTAAATAGTTGTCAAAACGGGCTTATCCCGAATTAATGCGGTTGACCGTGATCCGTTTCGATGATTAATTCGCCAGGAATCGCCTGAAAACTGTTGAGGAGAGTAATGGAGCAACTGAAACAGCAAAGCAGTGGGACGGATTGGACGGTCGAGGAAGAATGCGACCTTTGCCGTATCACCTATTCGATCTACTCAAACTTCCCGCCGATGCCGTCCGCACAGGCCCTGAACGCCGAAACCGGCGAGTTCTTTCCGTTTGACAGGGTTCGCAAGATGAAATCCGGCTACGCCATGGCCGAAGCGTTGGGTTATGCATGGGCGTGCAACTGTCGCGGACGCGACCCTAAACGGTTCAACGAGCAGTTCGAGCTAAGAGACTCCACCGGCAAGCGGCAGGCGGGGGTGCGTTACAGGATCCGCGTCGGTTCGAGGGTCATCGCGAAAGGTGTCACCGATTCCCAAGGGCGGACCCAGCGTGTTTCGACAGATAAAGCAAGTGAGGTTTCCATCGAAGTTGCCGGGCAATAGCAGTGGACCCAGGTAAGTCTTCTATCTCTGGTGAACACATGACAAATGAATTTCTGACCAAGAATAGCCAATACTTTAAGACCGACGAGAATGAAGAATGGACAAAGGTCGGCACAGCCATTACCAATGCCATTCCCGGGTCAATATCCAATGTCGTAATCAATACGACGCCTATCTGTCCAAATATGAGCAATAAAGAATTTAGAGGGTTAATAATGCGTTTACGAGATGCAGCGTTAACTCTCATAAAGGAGCGCATTGCAGATATTGCACGTTGGGATATGTCAGCACAGGATCGCGCAGGAATCTGGTTTGGCAGGAGCGATCAATATATCCGCGATAAATTGAATATCGGTCTGCCAAGGCTTGCAGCCGCGATGCGAGAACTGCAACCTGAGAAAATAATTCGTTGGGACGAACAGAAGGTTGTACAGCTTTCCTGTGCAATAGTTCCCGATAGGGGCACGAACGATGCTGCTGTGTGCAAGCCAGATTCGCAAAGGCGATATATTGCAATTTATCCCCATTTTTGCACGCTGCCACCCGTTGCAGTCTCAGCAAATTGCCAATTGAAGGTAATCATCCATGAGTGCACGCACTATGTCGATACATTCAATTCAGACGATGTGATGTATGGTTTTGGTCGGGGCGTCGGTTACTGGGCTCAGAACGATCCTGAGGGGGCTTGCAGGAACGCAGATAGCATCGCATGCTACATCGCGCACTTCGATACCCAAACGGAATTCAACCAAAAGAAGATCTGGTGATCCCATGAAGAAATTCGCGTTCGCCGTCCTTTCGGCTTTTTGGTTCGCCGCTTCTCAGCAGGCGGCTGCATGTACTATTTCGGAAGATTTTACGGAAAGTGTTCCGCTTAACTATCAGGGAATTCCTAATTCCTATCGTCTTAAAATGGTGGACTTAGTATCAAATGCGCGCCGATGGCCCGACGTTGAAATTCAGGCTCAAATCGTCACAAACGCTTACGTCGGCGAAAAGAATGCAGAAGAATTAGCAAAGTCGAGGGGTCAACAGTTGAAAGAATTCCTAATTCAACTTGGAGTGAAGTCGCAATATATATATGTCGACACCCATCTGGAAGAGTCGCCCTATCCGCAAGACAACAGCGGATTCAAGGGATACCTACAGCTAAGCGTTGGTCTCATGCCGCTTTGCAAGGGCGGCTGCGAACGACTATGCGACGATCCCCGCATAACGCCGACGAGCAAGGCCGTCAAATAGAAATTCGCCCCGCTTCGGCGGGGCTTTTACCTTCGGCGCGTCGGTGCAGCAGATCGTGCGCAGTTGTTCTTTGTCAGGCGGACAGCACGACTGAGCGGGAAGCGCTGGACATACGACAACGCGTGGCAGAAATCAAGGGACCGATGGCAGTCTTGCCAAACACTACGCGCATAGAATCGATCCGTCCAGCTGGAAGAAATGACAGATGGCGTGTTTCGATTCCTCCTTCGATAAGGTATCCCTATGAGCCTCCAAATCGGTTTTCTGGTGTTTCCGAAAGTACAGCAACTCGATCTGACCGGCCCGCATGACGTGCTCGCATCGTTGCCGGAAGCCACGATGCATCTGGTCTGGAAGACGCGGGAGCCGGTGGTGTCGAGCAACGGCCTCGTGCTGACGCCGAGCGCGACGTACGAAAGCTGCCCGGCGCTCGACGTGATCTGTGTGCCAGGCGGGAGCGGCGTGACCGCGCTGTTGCAAGACGAGCAGACGATCGACTTCGTTCGCCGGCAGGCCGCGAGCGCGCGCTACGTGACGTCGGTCTGCACCGGCGCATTGCTACTGGGCGCGGCCGGATTGCTGCGCGGGCGGCGCGCGACGACTCACTGGGCGTTTCACTCGTTGCTGGAGCCGCTCGGCGCGATTCCGACGCATGCGCGTGTAGTCCGCGACGGCAATCTGATTACCGGCGGCGGCGTGACGGCTGGCATCGATTTCGGGTTGACTGTGGCTGCCGAATTGGCGGGCGTCGAAGAGGCGCAGGCGATCCAGCTCGAACTCGAATATGCGCCCGCGCCGCCGTTCGACTCGGGCGATCCGGCGTCGGCGCCGCAAGCGGTGGTGGAGCTGGTTCGGCAGAGGTCGGCGGAAAGTCTGGCGGCGCGGCGTCGCGTCGTGATGGAGATCGCAGAGAGAAGCTAAACCTTGCTTGCGCGTGCGGGCATTCCATTAAACTGTGAGGGTCCACCCGTTTCCGCCAGTCGGATTGATGCGATGAAGTACTGCAAATTGTCCCAGGGGCACTCCCCATGCGCGTAGGCAAGCCCGTCAAGGCACTGCCGCAGCCGTCATGCGACTACTGCGGCAATCGTGCTTTGCTCGCGCGTTACGGCGACGAGTCCTACCCGTATCGCAGCGATCAAGGCCCGCTGTGGATCTGCACCCTCTGTCAGGCGTGGATCGGCGTGTATTCGCGCAGCAAGCACAACCTGCCGCTCGGCCGCCTCGCCGACGCGGCGTTGCGCGAGTCGAAGAGCAAGCTGCACGACGCGCTCGAACCGCTCGTCGCCGCGAAGGTGCGCCGCGATGGAGTGAACGCATTCGAAGCCCGCGCGAAAGCGATCCGGTGGGTCGCGACCGAACTCGGCTTCGATCCGGTTCCGGCGAGCATTCACGCGTTCACGCCCGAGCAGTGCGAACAGGCGCTGCGTTATGTCGAGGCTTTCGTTGAAGCGCGGCGTGCGCGATAGCGCGACTTTCCGCAGGCCGCTACATCTCCAGCAAAACATCGCGCAGCGCATCCAACGACGCATCGCGCGGATTCCTCGGCCGTTGTAACGCAATCGGCAGTTCGCGCGCGATGCGGCTCGGGCTGCCAACGCCCGCCGGGGACAACAGCAGCACGCGATCGGACAGACTCAGCGCTTCGTCGAGATCGTGCGTGACGAGCAGCACCGTCGTGCCGCGCGCATGCTTCAACGCGAGCAGCAACTGCTGCAGCCGCGCGCGCGTGATCGCATCGACGGCGCTGAACGGTTCGTCGAGCAGCAGCAGTTCAGGTTCGTTGAACAGACCGCGCGCGAGCGCGACGCGCTGCGCCATGCCGCCGGACAGTTGCTTCGGCAGCGCGTCGCGCACGCCAGCGAGGCCCACCTCGGCAAGCAGCGCATCGACGCGCGGATCGTCTCCCGCGTGTGGCCCCGCAGCAAAGGCGATGTTGTCGGCCACGCTGAGCCATGGCAGCAGGCGCGGTTCCTGAAAGATCATGCCGACCCGCGGCGACGGCGCGAGCAAAGGCACGCCGTCGATCAGCACGGTACCCATGGTTGCGTGATCGAGTCCCGCCACCGCGCGCAGCAGTGTGCTTTTACCGCAGCCGCTAGGACCGACCAGACTGACGATCTCGCCGCGCGACAGCGCGAACGATACCTTGTCGAACACGTTGCGCTCGCCAAAGCGCCGCGTCAGTCCACGTACTTCGAGTAACGGAGCAAGTGCCCGATTCATCGCGCGGCCTCCGACGTCTGGTGCGCATCGCGCCACGACAGCGCGCGTAGCTCGATCGCTTTCAGCATGCCGTCGCTCAGTTTGCCGAGCAACGCGAGCAGCAGGATCGCGCCGAACACCAGATCCGGCCGGCCGGTTTCACGTCCATCGCTGAGCAGATAACCGAGCCCGCGCGTCGCCGCGATCAGTTCAGCGGCCACCATGAACATCCACGCGAGGCTGAGCCCCGTGCGCAGCCCGGTGAAAATCTGCGGCATCGACGCGGGCAGCAATATGCGCGTGAACAGCGCGCGCCGGCTCAGCCGGTTCAACTCGCCGAATTCGATCAGCTTGCGGTCGACGCCGTGAATGCCGGCCACCACGCTCAACTGCACGGGGAAAAACGCGCCGATCGCGATCAGCGTGATCTTCGGCGCTTCGTCGATGCCCATCCATAGCAGCAGGATCGGCACCCACGCAAGCGACGGAATTGCGCGTAAGGCCTGAAACATGGGGTCGAGCAACGCATCGACGCGCCGGCTCAGGCCCATTGCCGCGCCGATCAGCAGCGCGAGCACGGCGCCGATCGCAAAGCCGCCGTACACGCGGATCACGCTCGCGCCGATATGGCGCGCGAGCCGCGCCGCGCCGAGATCCCATAGCGTCTGCGCGATCGCGCTCGGCGCGGGGACCAGATGCATCGGCAGGATCGACGCGCGCACCAGCAGCTCGATGACAGCCAGGAACACGACCGGCAGCGCGAGACCGGCATAGCGCCACAGTCGTAACGGGTCGATCGCGCGCGGCGGTTGGGCGAGTTCGCTACACGACGGGCAGGACGAATCCCTCCGTGCGAGCGTGAAGTTCTTCGCGGTGCTCATCGGCAGGCTCGGGTCTGGTGCGTGCGGTTCATTTCGTGCCGTTGCTCGCCGTCGCAATCACCGGCTGCGCGACTTTAGCGTCGACCAGTGCATCGATGATCGCGTTCAGATCGGTGCCGCTCTTCACGAGTTGCTCGTCGACCAGGATCGGCGCAGCGGCTTTGAGCGCGGCAATCTGCCGGGCGCCAGGCTGAGGCTGGCTGAAGTCGTTGCGGCTCAACTGCAGTTTCGCGACCGGCAGCGAAACCTTGGATTCCTCCGCGACGATCCTGGCGGTGTCGTCAGGGTGAGCGGCGATCCAGACGCGGGCCTTTTCATAGACCTTCAGCACGCGCGCGAGCGCGTCCTGATGGTCGCGGATGAAGTCCTCGCGCGCATTCAGGAAGCCCCAGGTGTTGAAGTCGACGTTGCGATACAACAGCCGCGCGCCATCGTCGACCTGCGCGGCCGCCATGTGCGGATCGAGCCCGGCCCACGCGTCCACCTGGCCGTTGGCGAGCGCGGTGCGGCCATCGGGATGCTGCAGGTTGACGATCTCGACATCGTCGCGCGACAGCCCCGCCGTATGCAGCGCGCGCAACGTGAACAGGAACGGATCGGTGCCCTTGGTGGCCGCGATCTTCTTGCCCTTCAGATCGGCGAGGGTTTTGATCGGCGAGTCCTTGCGCACGACGAGGGCGGTCCACTCGGGCCGCGAATAGATGTACACCGCGCGAATCGGATTGCCGTTCGCCTTGCCGAGCACGGCGGCGAGGCCCGCGGTCGAGCCGATGTCGACCGCGCCGCTGTTCAGGTATTCGAGCGCGCGGTTGCTGCCGAGGCTGAGCACCCACTTCACTTGCGTGTGGTCGGCGGCGAACTCTTGTTCGAGCCAGCCGTTGCGCTTGATCACGAGGCTTTCCGGCGAATAGTACGCATAGTCGAGCTTCAGCTCGTCGAGCGGCGCGGCGTGGGCGGTGTGGGCTGCGCCGAAGATGCCGAGTGCAAGCGCGGCCGCGGCCGTTTTCAGCCAACCGCGTCTGCTGCGGTTGCGTTCGCCGCCGGGCTCGATTGCATTGCGCGCTGTCGTGAAGAATGAAAAGCCCCGGGTCGGTGTCATCGATTGTCCTTATGGTCGCGTGTGGTGGTCGTTCAATGTAACCAGGACGGTCGCGCGAGCGAACCAACAAATGCTCAGAATCAAAGCAGTTTTGGCGCTATGGCGGAGAGTCACGACGCAAAAGCAATGCTGCGTTCCAGTGATTAGCTATGCATGATTCGTTGGAACCGCGCCGGTCGAAAATGCCTATAGTCGGAGCCTTCTTCGTATCTCAAATCAACCCGAAGGCTTCCGATGAATCACTCTCTCCGTCAGTTGCGGCGTGCGCTGCGCGCCGCTGCCTTCGTCGCGGCGTCGGCCGGCATTGCCGCGTTTTCGCCGTTCGCTTCATCCGCGCACGCGCAAAGCCGCGAAGTCGTGATCGGCTATCAGGACATGGTCGTGCCGTGGCGTTACGCGCAAGCCACCGGCGCCGTCGAAAAAGCGACGGGCTACAAGGTCACGTATCGCAAGCTCGGCAGCGGCGCGGATGTGGTGCGCGCACTGGCGTCAGGCTCGATCCAGTTGGGCGAGGCGGGATCGAGCCCGATCGCGGCGGGTCTGTCGCAAGGCGTCGACCTGTCGCTGTTCTGGATTCTCGACAACATCAACGACGCGGAAGCGCTGGTCGCGCGCGACGGTTCGGGCGTCACGAAGATCACCGACCTGAAGGGCAAGACGATCGGCGTGCCGTATGTGTCGACGTCGCATTTTCATGCGCTGGTCGCGTTGCAGCAGGCGGGGGTCGATCCGTCGTCGGTGAAGATCCTGAACCTGCGTCCGCCTGAAGTCGCCGCCGCCTGGCAGCGCGGCAATATCGATGCGACCTACATCTGGGACCCGGTGCTCGCGAAGGTCAAGCAGAATGGCAAGGTGCTGATTACGTCGGGCGAAGTCGCGAAGGGAAGCGGCAAGGCAACCTTCGACGGCTTTGTCGCGTCGCGGCAGTTCGAGCGCGACAACGCGGCGTTCATGGCGGGTCTCGTCAAGGTGCTCGCCGATACGGACGCGCTGTATCGCGATCACAAGGCCGACTGGACCGCGGCTTCGCAGCAGGTGCAGGCGGTCGCGCAGGAGTCGGGCGCGGCACCGGCCGACGTGCCCGCGAGCCTCGCGCTGTACGCGTTCCCGAGCGCCGCGGAGCAGGCGTCGCCGACCTGGCTCGGCGGCGGCAAACAGTCCGGTGCGGCGCAATCGCTCGCGGCCACGGCGGCGTTCCTGAAGACGCAGGGCACGATCCAGAACGTGTTGCCCGATTACTCGGCGGCCGTGAATCCGCGCTTCGCGCAGCAGGCCGCGCGATGAGCATGCTCGACATCCGCGGACTGCGCGTGAGCTACGCCGGTGCGAGCGAGCCCGCACTCGCGGGTGTCGATCTGCGCATCGAGCGCGGCGAGTTCGTGGTCGCGCTCGGGGCGTCGGGTTGCGGCAAGACCACGTTGCTCAACTGCATCGCCGGGTTCGTCGATCCGAGCGAGGGCGAGGTGCGGCTCAACGGCACGCCGATCGACGGACCCGGTGCCGAGCGCGGCGTCGTGTTTCAGAAGCATGCGCTGATGCCGTGGCTCGACGTGCTCGACAACGTCGCGCTCGGCTTGCGGTTTCGCGGCATCGCGCGTGCGCAGCGACACGAGATCGCGCGGCGCACGCTGGCGCTCGTCGGGCTCGAACGGCACGCGAACGCGAAGATCCATGCGCTGTCGGGCGGCATGCAGCAGCGCGTGGGTATTGCGCGCGCGTTGGCGAGCGATCCTGAGATATTGCTGATGGACGAGCCGATGGGCGCGCTCGATGCGCTGACGCGCGAGACGGTGCAGGAACTCGTGCTCGACGTGTGGGCGCGCACCCACAAGACGGTGTTCTTCATCACGCACAGCGTCGAGGAAGCGCTGTTTCTCGCGACGCGTCTGGTACTGATGACACCGGGGCCCGGACGCATCGCCGAAGTCCATGAACTGCCGTTCGCACGCGAATATCTGGCGACTCGCGATGCACGCGCGGTCAAGTCGTCGCCGGCTTTCATCGAGTGGCGCGAGCGTCTGACGCGGCGGCTGCACGATACATTGCGTGAGGCCGCCTGATGAGCATGATCGAATCGTCGCAACAACACGCGCCGGCACGTCCTGACACAGCGCGTCGCTCGACCCGGCTACGCGGCGCGGCGCACGGCCGCAGACCTTATCGCGGCATGCCGGGTGAAGGCCCGAGCGCGTGGCTCAGTGTGACCTGCGTCGCGGTGTTTGCGCTGCTGTGGTGGACCGCGACTCATCTGCACTGGCTACCACCGCTGTTCCTGCCCGCACCGGACGCGGTCTGGCATGCGTTCGTCGATGCGTGGCACGGTCGCATCCAGGGCGGCTTGCCGTTGTCGGAGCATCTGCTGTGGAGCGCGATCCGCGTGTTCGGCGCGTTCGCGCTCGCGAGCATCACCGCGATACCGGTCGGCATTCTGATGGGCGTGAGCCGCGTCGCGCGCGGACTGCTCGATCCGCCCCTGGAGTTCTACCGGCCGCTGCCGCCGCTCGCGTATCTGCCGCTCGTCGTGATCTGGTTCGGCATCGACGAGACCGCAAAGATCGTCGTGATCTGGCTCGCATGTTTCGCGCCGATCGCGATGGCCGCGCGTGCCGGCGTGCGCAGCGCGAGCGTCGAGCAAATCAACGCGGCGTGGTCGCTCGGCGCGAATTTCCGCCAGGTGGTATTGCACGTGGTGCTGCCCGCCGCGTTGCCCGAAATCCTGACCGGGCTGCGCATCGCGATCGGCTTCGGCTGGACCACGCTGGTTGCGGCCGAAATGGTCGCCGCCACTGCCGGACTCGGTCAGATGGTGCTCAACGCGTCGAGCTTCCTGCGCACCGATGTGGTCGTGATGGGGATCGTGCTGATCGGTCTGATCGCGTGGCTGTTCGATCTCGGCATGCGCGCGCTCGAACGCAGGCTGGTGCCGTGGAAAGGCAAGCAGTAAGCACCTGCCGCATATCTGAATCGCCGCTTAGCTCGTGACGATTAGTTGGTTCGCCATTGCGATGCGCGTTGTTACAGTCAGTGCGTCGTTGTCGTGAGGCAGTCGTGAATCACGTCGTACATAAAACATCCAAAACAAAGGCCTAACCATGAAAATCAGATTCGTTGGCGCAGCAGTGATGGGGTTGCTGCTCGCGATTTCCGGCACAGCGCATGCCGATCGTCTCGACGACATCAAGAAGGCGGGCGTGCTGCGCGTCGCCACCTTCGACAGCAACGCCCCGTTCGGTTTCGTCGATCCGAAGACCAATCAGATCGTCGGACTCGACGTCGACTATGCGCGGGCGGTCGCAAACAAGCTCGGCGTGAAGCTCGAAATCCAGCCGACCAATCCGGCGAACCGCATCGCGTTCCTGAAGTCGGGCAAGGTCGACCTCGTGTTCGCGAACTTCACGATTACCGACGAGCGTAAGAAGGAAGTCGATTTCAGCACGCCGTACTTCGCGTCAGGTACGCAGTTCATCGCAAAGAAGGGCGTACTGACGTCGCCGCAGCAGGTGAACAGCCTGCGCGTGGGTGCGGACAAGGGCACGACGAACGAACAGCAGGTGCGCGCGCAATTCCCCAACGCGACGATCGTCGCCTACGACGACACGCCGTTCGCGTTCGCCGCGCTGCGCGCCGGCAACGTGCAGGCGATCACGCAGGACGGCCCGAAGCTCGTCGCGCTGCTCGCGAACGTGCCCGACAAGGCGAATTACGAGATCCCGCCGTTCACGATTTCGAACGACTATGAAGGCGTCGGCGTGCCGAAGGGCGAGACGCGTCTGTTGAACGTCGTCGACGATACGCTGAAGGGCCTCGAAGCGAACGGCAGCGCCGCGAAGATCTACGACCGCTGGTTCGGACCGGAGAGCCGCGCGCCGTTGCCGCGTCTGTTCAAGATCGGCGATCCGCAGAAGAGCTGATCCGACGGAAACTTTAGAGCCGGCCTGCCGTGTGAAAACGGCGGGCCGCTTTTCATTGCGCAACGAAAGCGCTCGAGTAGAAGGGCAGAATGAACGGTTGGCTGGAACCGAAGTACCTTGGGTGGATCGCGCATGGCTTTCTGATGACGCTCATGTTGTCGGCCTGCGCGGGCGCGGCGGCGACGTTCGCCGGTTTCGGGCTCGCGCTCGCGCGTAATGCGCGCAACGGTATGCTCGCGCGTGCGGCCGCGCTATACATACTGGCGTTTCGCAATTCGCCGTTGCTCGTGCAATTGCTGTTCTGGTATTTCGGTGCAGCGACGCTTTTGCCGCAGCCGTGGATGGAATGGTTCAATGCGTCGCACACGGTGTCGCTATTTGGCTGGACGATTGCGTGGCCGTCGTTCGAATTCGTCGCGGGCTGGGTCGGGCTTACCTGCTATACGACCGCGTTCGTCGGCGAGGAATTTCGCGCGGGTATGCGCGGCGTCAAGGATGCGCAGCATCAGGCCGCCGCGGCGCTGGGGCTCACGCCGCTCGCGGCGTTCCGTTACGTGATTCTCCCGCAGGCGATCCGCATCGCGACACCGCCTCTTGCCGGGCAATACATGAACCTCGTGAAGAACTCGTCGCTGGCGATGACGATCGGGCTCGCGGAACTGTCGTATGTATCGCGGCAGGTCGATACGGAAACCTTCAAGACGTTTCAGGCATTCGGCGCGGCGACGGTGCTCTATATCGCGATCATCGCGGTTATCGAAGTGGTGTTGCTGGTGTGGAAACGCGGCGGTGCGCGGCGCGGCAACGCGCGGCTTTTGCAGGGAGGGCATTGATGAGCGAGCTCGAATGGCTGCCGACACTGCGCTATCTGCTGCTCGGCACGTTCCCCGATGGGCCGCTCGGCGGCGCGGCGCTGACGGTCGTGATGTCGATCGTCTCGGCGTTGCTGTCCGCTCTGGTCGGTCTCGCCGGCGGCATTGCATTGTCGATGACGCGCGGCGCCGCGCATCTGGCGCTCACGGCCCTTGTCGGCTTCTTTCGCGCGATCCCGGTGCTGATGCTGATCTTCTGGACCTTCTTCCTGATGCCGATACTGCTGCACATCGACGTGCCCGGCCTCGCCACCGTGGTTTGCGCACTCGCGCTGATCGGTGGCGCGTATCTGTCGCATTCGGTGCAGGCAGGCATCGCGGCGGTCGGCGCGGGACAGGCGCAAGCGGCGGCGTCGCTCGGCATGACGCGCTGGCAAGCGCTGCGATACGTGCAATTGCCGCAGGCGATACGGATCATGATGCCGTCGTTCGTCAATCAGTGGGTCACGCTGATCAAGGACACATCGCTCGCTTATATCGTCGGCGTGCCCGAATTTACGTTTCTCGCCAATCAGGTCAATAATCGGCTGATGGTGTATCCGGTGCAGATCTTTGTGTTCGTCGGCATCGTTTATCTGCTGCTGTGTTCGACGCTGCAGTACGGTGCAACGTGGTTGCTGAAGCGCCGCTTTCGTTCGGGTCATGCGGCGAACGGCGAAACGAAGATCAAATGGCAGTTTCCGTTTGGCGTCTAGCCGCAACGGCTAGAAGGCCGTTACTTGCGCGAGCGAAGCAATGAGTTCAACCCTTACGCCGAGCAACCCGATTCGCAGTGAAATCGATCTGGACGCTCAGGGCAAGCATGCGGGCTATCTGCGACTGCCGCATTCCGTGCATCGGTCCGCGTATGGCTGGCTGCCGATTCCGATCGCTTCGATACGCAACGGCGCGGGCCCCGTCGTGCTGATCATGGCGGGCAATCACGGCGACGAGTACGAAGGACAGATCCTTGTGTCGACGCTGATCCGCGAAATCGACGCGGCTGAGGTTGCCGGTCAACTGATCCTGTTGCCGCAAGCGAATGCGCCGGCGGCCGAGGCGGGCCTTCGCACGTCGCCGCTCGACGACGGCAATCTCAACCGCACGTTTCCGGGCGATCCGCAAGGTTCTCCGACGCAGGTGATCGCGCATTACATCGAGCATGTGTTGCTCGCGCGCGCGGACTATCTGATCGATCTTCATTCCGGCGGCAGCTCGCTGCTTTATCGTGGCAACAACATGCTCGCGATCGATCCGCGCGACGACGCGGAGAATGAGCGGCTGCAACACGCATTACGCGCTTTCGGGTTGCCGAACGCCTTTTTGCATGCGGAAAACCCGGTGCATGCGGCGACGGCTGCGCGCCGGCAAGGGGCGCTGTCGATCACCGCTGAGCTCGGCGGCGGCGGAACCGTCGATGCGGCGTTGCTCCGCGAAGCCCGCCACGGCCTGCTGCACTTTCTCGGCGCGATCGGCGCATTGAGCGGTCCACTCGTGCCGGAGGCGCCGCCTGCCGACACGCGTTTCCTGCGCGTCGCGGGCGCGCGTCACTACGTGTACGCGTACGACAACGGTCTTTTTGAGCCGCTGGTTGAACTCGGCGAGCGGGTGGTCGCAGGGCAGCCCGCGGCGCGCATTCATTTCCCGGACACACCGCTGAAAGCGCCGGTGACCTGTCATTTCGCGAGCGATGGCGAAGTCGTATGCAAGCGGGTGCCCGCGCTTGTCAGGCGAGGGGATTGCCTATTTCATCTCGCGGAGGAATGGGTCCGCTGAAGCGGGCGGGGCGCATTCGGATCGCTTGACGCTGTCTCGAGCGCGGCACGCACCTGGCGGTCGTGCGATAGCGAGTTGCACGCGTAAAGTCCGCTTCGCGTCGCCGGGCGGGCATTCGCGCGAAGATGCCAGCATTCTGCTGCTAATTGGAACAATGCCTTCGAATACTAGGGGTTAACCCTCGGGCGGAAGGCTCCTAGACTTTCGGTGTTGGTGCAGACACGTTGTCGCACCGCTAACGAAAGTCGATGGAGAATCATGAAGTCCCTCATCCAAGCCGTTGCAGTTGCCGTTGCAGTCGTAGTGCCGGTTGCCTCGTTCGCCCAGTCGAATGGCCCGATTACCCGCGCCCAGGTGCGCGCGGAACTTGTTCAGCTTCAGAAGGCGGGTTATCGCGGTGGTGATGGGGATCAAGCGCACTATCCCGACGCGATCCAGGCCGCGGAAGCGAAGGTCGCCGCGCAGCAAGTTGCAACAAACGGTGGTTACGGCGGTGCCGCAAGCGGTTCGTCGGACCAAGGTCGGCCGGCAGTGTCGAAGGCTGACTGGGACGCGATGTACAACCATCCGTAACTTGACGGTGCTGAGCGCTCGAGCGCGTGTGCACGGTTTCGGATTTCGCAGGGCCCCTCCGCGCTCTGCGTCGTCGCGGCATCGACGACGACCAGGGGGCGTCGTCGAGGTCGGGTTTAACGTCTGTATCCCGCGTTCATTGGCGCTCACGCACGTTAAAGAGACGGCTGCAACGGGTCTTGCATTTACTGCCTCGTGCGATACCACCGCCATAGCTTCATGATCGCCGCATACGCCAGCGCCGCCACGATCAGTTCGATCGTCACCCAGACCACGAAATAGAAGTCCGTGAGGTCCCGCACGCCGAGACAACCGGAAGCCGCCCAATATGCGTTCGACTCGCTTTCTGCCCACACATTGTTTGGCGGGACACAGCGAACCGACAGCAGAAACAACGAAATGAACAGCCCGATCTTGAACAGCCCTCGGAACCGCTTGCAATGCGTGCCTTTCTACTGGCTCAAAGCGACATCAATGGTCCTCATAACAAAACTGGATGGTATCCCCGTGATCCTTGCCGTCACACCAGTTTGATCGATGTCGGGTCCGCGGTCAGATAACCGACCGCCGAGCCGAAGCGGTTCCGGTAGTTCGCGCGTACGAGCGGATCGAGCGTGGCCTGCACTTTCGAATGCAGGGAAGTCCAGTCGCCCGCATGTTGGAAATTGCTCATGATGTAGGTCCAGCCATTGATTTCATCGACGGCATGCAATCCTGTCGACTCCGCCCCGGCCGGACACGACAGCACGCGCGACAGCGCCTTCGTGTCGACGTTATATGCCCACAGGAAATTGTTGACATGCATGCCGCTGTCCTCACCGATGAACAGAGTACGCAGCTTTTCCGAGAACTTCAGGTTGTCCGGATTCGCGATCTTCTCCGGATTCGCGGTATTACCGAGGCTGTCCGCACTCGCCAGATCTTCGCCAACCAGTTCACCCGGCGCGCTCATATCGATGGGAACCCATTCGCTGTCGATCGCGGCGCCATCGAGATCGCGCTGCCCGCCCTTCATATTCAGCGCGTAGACGGCGCCCGATGAAATGCCCTTGTCGAGCGCGATATCGGTCGAATGGTCATTGCCCCGCACCATCGACGCCGTGATCTGCGACATGGCCGAATACAGGATCTTGTCTTTCGCGTTGACCGTCGTCCCTTCGAGTTTCGTAAAGCCCATGCTCGCGCCGCGCAGTGCGGCGTAGCGGTGCGTCTCCAGAAATGCGGCGGCTTTCTCCATGCCAGGCTTCAGGCGGACCCAGTTGAATTTGCCGCCGAAGTGAATCCGGGTGAACGTCGGATCGGCAGGCGGGTTCTTCTCGTCGGTGACGATGTCCATGATGTCCGTGATCGTCAGCGTATCGGCGAGCGCCTCGATTTCATCGCTGGTCGCGTGACCGATTTTGAGCCACGTCAGCGTAGCGGCGCCGGCACCCGCCGACGAGCGTTGCGCCCACTTCGCGACATACAGCGTGCCCGCCGACAGGTCGGCTTCTTTGTCCGCGATGAACATGAACAGGCCGCCGTTGGTCGCGTCATCGCCCATCAGCACGGTGCGCTTGTCGGGCATCACCTGAATCAGTTCATGCGAAATGCGGCCGAGGCAGTAATGCTTCTTGACCGTACCCGTGCCGTCAGGATGCACGGTCACTTCCGGCAGATGGCCATAGTGATACGGCCGCGCCGCCGATTTGCTGCCGTACAGGTTAAGGCTGTACGCCTGGAACTGCGTGTTCGTCGCGATGGTCGCGGCATCCGGTTCGTACTCTTCGCTCGACAAATGCGTATTCCACGGCGACAGGCTCGCGCCGCACGTGATCCACAATCCATGCGCGCTCGACGTATCGATGTTCGAATAGCTGACCAGCGTGAGCTTGCCGGTCGTCGGGTCCTGATCGAGCGTCAGCACGGCAATCGGCGACGGCAGCTTGCCGTACATGTCGCCCGCGGCTGTTTCCGTCTGGTCGCGCGTCGCGTATTCGAACTGCACCACAGCGAACACCGCGTTCCCCTTGATGCCCTTCACCACCGGCTTGTCGAGCCGGATCAGCGAGGTGCCGTCCGGGCAGTCGGAGAAAAACTGGCGCTCCTTGGCCGGTACCGACGTGTCCATGATCGGCTGGTTGTTGATGTCGAAATAACCGCCCGCCACGATCACGCCGCCCGCCACGATCACGCCGCCCGTCGTGTTCGCTACCGTGTCGCCCGTCACGAAGAACGGCTGATACGCGAGTTTGTAGGTACGGCTGCTGCCGTCGCTGTACTGCGTGGTCAGCGTCGATCCGACCGTGGTCGCCGCCATCGCAGCAGGATTCGCGAGCGTAGGCGCTGCCATCCCGGCGAACGACGCTGCCGTGAAGGTCGCTTCCCTGGCGGCGGGCGTGTTGCTCCCCGCGAGGTCGTTACTCCCGCCGCAGCCCGTGAGAAGGGTCGTCGCGGCACACGCGCCGAGGGGCAGCATCGGCGCGCCTGCGATGATCCTGAGAGCCCTGCGGCGTGAGTAGTCGAATGATTGCACCATGTTCTCCTGGTTCCTTGTTGTGGGGTGTACCGGGGACTCAGGATCGGGATGACCATGGCGCGCCGGATTGACGCGTTACTTTATGGAATGAATATGAAACGTATTTGACAGCCGCTTGTAATGTTTTCGGCAAAGTGCTGTCACGGTGTGTCGACCGGAGATCGCGCCGCGTGCCGACGTAGGTCGCCGGAATTGCTGGCGCGTACGTTTGCACGCATCTCGACGTGACATGGGCGTTGCGCTACGCAATTGCAGCGCGTTTGTCGCGATCGCAGCCAATCGCGAGACCAGATAAAGATAGAGAAATTGCTTGGTTAGCGGCCACGCGGCTGCACGCTATCGTATGAGCTCCTGACTATCCGACGACCTCGCGTCGATCGTTCATGAGCACTCTCGTCGTTGATACCACGCCACTCGATCCCCGTGCGCAACCGCTGCTCGACGCGCTGCTGCACGAATACGCGACCCGCTACGAAGATTATCGAAAGGACGGCGGCGCGGCCGCCGCGCAGGAGATGGCGCGCTATCCGGCCGACCTGTTCGCACCGCCGCACGGCGCATTCATTCTGCTGATTCGCGACGGCGAGACGATCGGCGGCGGCGCGTTCAAGCGCTACGACGCGCGTACCGCGGAACTCAAACGCATCTGGACGCGCGACGATCTGCGCCGCCAGGGACTCGCGCGACAGGTCGTGCAGGAACTGGAAGCGCGCGCGCTCGCGCAGGGCTACTCGCGCATCTATCTGACTACCGGTTTCAAGCAGCCGGAAGCATGGGCGCTTTACGAACGCACCGGCTATACGAAGTTGTTCGATACCGCGTTACCTCACGAAGTGCACGTGCATCTTCGCTTCGGCAAGAACCTGCTCGCGCCGCAACGCATCGACACGCTCGACGACCTGCGCGCGAAAGACGCCGATCTGGCAGTCCGCTAAACGCTGCACTCCTATCTCCTCACACTTCGACGGATATCACATGAAGACAGGTCTACAGTTGTCGTCGCTCGTATTGGCGGCCATGTTCTATGTCAGCGGCAACGCGTTTGCCGCGACCGGTTTCGATCTCAGTCCCGACCAGCACGGCCGCGTTCGCGCCGAACAGGATGCAGCCGCGACGAAGGCGGTGCCGGCGAACTTCCCGTTCGTCGCGAAAGACGAACTGACCGTCGGCATCGTCGTCGCGCATCCGCCGATCAGCACCTATGCCACCGATGCGAAGACCGTGGTCGGCTTCGATCCCGATCTCGCGCAACTCGTCGCGGACAGCCTCGGCCGCAAGCTCAATGTCGTGATCCTCGCGTGGCCGGACTGGCCGCTCGCGCTCGCTTCCGGCAAGGTCGACGCGGTGATCTCGAACGTGACGGTGACCGAGGAGCGCAAGGCGAAGTTCGACTTCTCGACCTACCGGCGCGACGAGGTCGGCTTCTTCGTGAAGACCGACAGCCCGATCAAATCGATTCGCGAACCCAAGGATGTCGCGGGACTGCGCGTGATTACCGATGCCGGCACGAACCAGGAAAAGATCCTGCTCGAATGGGACAAGCAGAACGTCGCGCATGGATTGAAGCCGATCCAGGTGCAGTACTACGACGACGATGCGGTCAAATCGGTGGCGCTGCAATCGGGGCGTGCGGACGCGATCTTCAGCGTCAACGCGGCGCTGCTGTACGACTCGGCCACCCATGGCAAGACGCGCCAGGTGGGCACCGTCAGCGGTGGTTGGCCGCGTACCGCCGAAGTCGCGGTGACGACGCGCCGCGGCAGCGGTCTCGCCGCGCCGGTAACGATCGCGCTGAACGATCTGATCGGCAAAGGCCAGTATCGCGCGGTGCTCGAGCGCTGGAACCTCGGCTCCGAAGCGATCGACAAGGCCGCGACCAATCCGCCGGGATTGCCGAAATCCTGAGTGCGTCAGCGCTTTTTATCTTTCTTCGTCGATCTGCCATCCCATGACCTTTTCGCTATCGCTGCTGGATAAGAGTCCGATTGCCGCGGGTGCGAGCGCGGCCGAAGCGTTGCGCTTCACGGTGTCGCTCGCGAAGCGCGCCGAAGCGCTCGGCTTCAAGCGCTTCTGGATCGCCGAGCATCACGGCGCGCCCAACCTCGCGAGTTCGGCGCCGGAGATCGTCGTCGCGCATGTGCTCGCGCATACGTCGCGGATTCGCGTCGGCTCGGGCGGTGTGATGTTGCAGCACTACAGCCCGTTCAAGGTCGCGGAGACCTTCAGGCTGCTTGCGGCGCTCGCGCCCGGGCGCGTCGATCTCGGCATCGGTAAGGCGCCCGGCGGACTGCCGCAGACCACCCGCGCGCTGCAATGGCTGCACGACAGGAAGAACAAGCCCGGCTTCAACACGCAGCTCGCGCAACTCGATGCGTTTCTCGGCGCGGGCGTCGAACCGGACCATCCGCTCGCGGGCGCGCTCGCGTTTCCGGCTCCGCCGACGCTGCCTGAGCGCATTCTGCTCGGTGGCAGCCCGGATAGCGCGGCGCTCGCGGCCCGGCAGGGCTGGCAGTTCTGCTACGCCGGACACTTCAATGGCGATGAGGCGAACATCGAGCGCACCGTGCAGACGTACCGCGATGCGAGCGGCCGCGCGCCGCTGCTCGCGCTGTACGCGGTCGCCGCGGCGACGCGCGACGAAGCCGAGCGGCTCACCGGGCCGGTGCGCATCTACAGGCTGCAACTGGCCAGCGGCCAAAGCCTGAATCTGGCGACGGCTGATGCCGCCGAAGAATACGCACGCCAGGCGGGCGCGAGCGGCTACACGATCGAAGAGCGCCATCCGCACGTCGTCAAGGGCACGGCCGACGATGTACGGGACCAGCTCGACGCATTGAGCCGCCGCTACGGCATCGACGAATTCGTCATCGATTCGCCGTTGCAACATTACCCTGCGCGCCTGCGCTCGGTTGAACTGCTCGGCAGCACGATCGAGCCGGCCTACGCGTGATCTCTCCAACGAACACTCAACGATTGGCGGACTATCCGATGAGCCATCGCAAACTCAATTTCGGCATCATGCTGCAGGGCGCCGGCAGCCATATGAATTCGTGGAAGCATCCGGCCGGGCCCGCCGATGCGAGCGTGAACCTGAAGTTCTTCGTCGATACGGTGCGCAAGGCCGAGGCACACGGCATCGCGTTCGCGTTCGTCGCCGATGGTCTGTACATCAACGAGAAATCGATTCCGCACTTTCTGAACCGCTTCGAACCGATCTCGATCCTGTCGGCGCTCGCGACGGTCACATCGAAGATCGGGCTCGCGGGCACCGTATCGACGTCGTACAGCGATCCGTTCACGGTCGCGCGCCAGTTCGCCTCGCTCGATCTGATCAGCGCCGGGCGCGCGGGCTGGAACGTCGTCACGACGCCGCTCGAAGGCACGGCGAAGAACTACGGCGGCTCGCATCCCGAGCATGCGCTGCGCTACGAGATCGCCGACGAATACCTGAGCGTCGCACAAGGCCTGTGGGATAGCTGGGACGACGACGCGTTCGTGCGCGACCGCGAGCGCGGGGTATTTTTCGAGCGCGACAAACTGCACACGCTCGATCACGAGGGCAAGTTCTTCCAGGTGGCCGGGCCGCTCAATATTCAGCGCTCGGCGCAGGGTCAGCCGGTGATTTTCCAGGCGGGTTCATCGGATGCGGGCATCGCGCTCGCCGGCAAATACGCGGACGCGGTGTTCACGCATTCGGTGTCGATCGAGGAAACGCGCGCGTTCGCGCAGCGTGTGAAAGACAGCGCGGTCGAACATGGCAGAAGCCGCGAGGACGTGAAGATTTTCCCCGGCATCAGCCCGATCGTCGGCGCGACACCCGAGGAAGCGGAAGCGAAATACCGCGCGATTCGCGAGCTATTGACGATCGACGAAGCGCTCGCGTACCTCGGCCGCTATTTCGATCACCACGACTTCACGCAGTATCCGCTCGACGAACCGTTCCCCGAGCTAGGGGAGATCGGCCGCAACAGTTTCCGTTCGACCACCGACCGCATCAAGGCGGAAGCGCGCAGGAAGGGCTCCACGTTGCGCGAGGTCGCGCTCGAAGTCGCGACGCCGCGCACGCATTTTCTCGGCACACCCGCGCAGATCGCGGACGAGCTGATCCGCTGGCTCGACGCCGGCGCGGCCGACGGTTTCATCCTCGGTTTCGCGGTGCAGGCGCAGGGTCTCGACGATTTCGTGCGCTACGTGGTCCCCGAACTCGAACGACGCGGGCGCTATGAGCGCACGTTGACGGGCTCGACGCTGCGCGATCATCTCGGCTTGCCGCGCAAGGCGAGCCGCTACGAGGCGTTAGCAAGGTTGGCAGACCCGGCCGACACGGCCAACGCGGCTGCCCTGGCCTGAGACCGCGGAGCAGACGACGATGAACGACACCGCTGAACTCGCGAATCCGCAACTCGCCGCCTCGCACGCCGAGACGTTGCGTGAGCGCGCCGACTATCGCATCGTGCCCGCGAAGAACCGCGCGCGGCTCGCCGGCACCGTGGCGGCCGTGGCGCTGATCGGCATCGTGCTCGAATCGGTCTTGGGCAATCCGCGCTGGGGCTGGAATGTTTTCGCTGAATGGTTTCTGTCCGAGCCGGTATTGTCCGGCCTCGGCCGCACGCTACTGTTGACCGCGCTCGGCGCGGCGTTCGGCTTCGCGCTCGGCATTCCGATCGCGCTCGCGCGCGTGTCGCGTTCGCCGCTGCTCGCGGGCTGCGCGTGGGCGTTCGTGTGGCTGTTCCGCTCGATCCCGCTGATCGTGCTGCTGTTGATCCTGAACAATCTCGGCTATCTGTACGAGACCGTTCACCTCGGCGTGCCGTTCACGAGCCTCGTCGTTTTCGATGTGCCGACCACCGAGCTGATCAGCCCGTTTCTCGCCGCGGTGCTCGGCCTGACGCTCAATCACGCGGCGTTTTCGGCGGAAGTGATTCGCGGCGGCATTCAGTCGGTCGACCACGGTCAGCTCGAAGCGGCCGCCGCGCTCGGCTTGCCGCGCGAGCGCCAGGCCCGGCGCATCGTGCTGCCGCAGGCGATGCGCGCGATCGTGCCCACCGCGTTCAACGATCTGATCGCGCTCGCTAAGGGCTCGTCGATGGTCTATGTGCTCGCGATGCCGGAGTTGTTCTACACGGTGCAGATCATCTATCGACGCAATCTGGAAGTGATTCCGCTGCTGATGGTCGCGACGGTCTGGTATCTGATCATTCTGACCGTGTTGTCGGCGATACAGGTTTATGTGGAGCGGCATTTCTCACGCGGCGTAAAACGTAGCGCGGTGCGGTCCGCTTTCCCCTTCGGCGCGTTGCTGAAAAGCGCGGGCATTCTGCGTGGCGGCGACGATGCGCACGTCGAGCCGCCTGGGGAAGCAAAAGACAATGCACGTGTAGGCGCTTCCCTGGATCAACGCTGGGCCGATCAACGCGACGGCGCGCGCATCACGATCCAGCAGGTATCGAAGAGCTTTGGCACGCTGAAGGTGCTCGACAACGTGTCGCTGACGCTGCGTCCCGGCAGCGTCACCGTGATTCTCGGTCAATCGGGCTCCGGCAAATCGACGCTGCTGCGCACGATCAATCATCTGGAGCGCGTGGACCGAGGCCTGATCGATATCGACGGCGAGCTGATCGGCTATCGACGCGACGGCGATACGCTGTACGAGCTGAAAGAGACAGAGATCCTGCGACGCCGCGTCGAGGTCGGCATGGTGTTTCAGAGCTTCAATCTGTTCCCGCATCTGACCGTGCTGGAGAACATCATCGAGGCGCCGGTCGCGTTGGGACGTCTGTCGCGCGCGGAAGCAGAGAGTCTTGCGCTCAGTCTGCTCGCGCGTGTCGGTCTCGAAGCGAAGGCGCATGCGTGGCCGCGTCAGTTGTCGGGCGGGCAGCAGCAGCGCGTGGCGATTGCGCGCGCGCTGGCGCTGAAACCGAAGGTGCTGCTGTTCGACGAGCCGACCTCGGCGCTCGATCCCGAACTCGTCAACGAAGTGCTCGACGTGATCAAGGCGCTCGCGCGTTCCGGCACGACGATGGTGATCGTCACGCACGAGATCGGCTTTGCGCGCGAAGTGGCGGACACGATCGTGTTCATGGATCGCGGACGCGTGATCGAGTCGGGCCCGCCCGCGCAAGTATTGAACGAACCGCGCCATGCGCGCACGCGCGAGTTTCTGTCGCGCGTCCTGTGAATGCAGACTGATCCCTATCAATGACCAATCGACGTCAATTCATTCTCACCGGTACGGCGCTCGGCGCGCTGCTGGTGCGCAATGCGCTCAACGTAGCACTCGCGGCGCAGGCGCCGCACGGCACCGTGGACCTGAGCCCTGAGCAGCCGGGACGCATTCGCGTGCCGAAGAATCCCGCAGCGATCGCGGCTATCGGCAATCACTACCGCTTTGCGAACGACGGCAACTTCACGGTCGCGATTTCGCCGCACCTGCCGCCGACCGCGACCTATGCGACCGATGCGCGTACCGTCGTCGGTTCCGATGCCGACTACGCGCAACTGATCGCCGATTCGCTCGGATTGAAGCTGAACCTCGTGCCGATCGCATGGGCCGACTGGCCGCTCGGCCTCACCTCGGGCAAGTACGACGCGGTGATCTCGAACGTCGGCGTGACCGAGCAGCGCAAGGAGAAGTTCGATTTCACGACCTATCGGCAAGGACTGCACGGCTTCTACGTGAAAACCGCGAGTCCGATCAGGAAGATCGCGCAGCCGCAGGATATTGCGGGTCTCCGGCTGATTACGACCTCGGGCACGAACCAGGAAAAGATCATCCTCGAATGGAACCGGCAGAACGTCGCGAAGGGCTTGAAGCCGGTCGAGTTCCAGTACTTCGACGATGACGCCGCGAGCCGCATCGCGTTGCTATCGGGCCGCGCCGACGTCGTATTCAACCCGAACGCGCCGCTTGCCTACGATGCGGCCACGACCGGCGCGATCCGCGAGGTGGGTACCCTGAACGCCGGCTGGCCGGCGCGCGCGGACGTGGCGATCGCCACGCGCAAGGGCAGCGGCTTGATGGATGCGCTGACGGTCGCGACGAACGGACTGATCGCGAATGGCGCCTATCAGCGCTCGCTCGCGCACTGGGGCATCGAGTCGGAAGCGTTGGCGCGCTCCGAAAGCAATCCACCGGGTCTGCCGAAGTTCTGAGGCGTCGAAAGTCATTGCAGCATCGGGTTTATCACTCCAGCAGATAACCGTATCGGATTTGCTTCGTTGGCATCGCGCGCGCGGGCCGGTACATTCGTCGCACTGACCGCGCCGTTAGGCGCCCGCTGAATAGTTTCGACGAAGAGACGCCTGTGACGACCACCGCCGCTGCTTTTACCGCTCCCGCTGCCCCGGCGCAATCCTTCGAGATTCGCCCGTTCGATGCGCCGCTCGGCGCCGAAGTGCTCGGCCTCGACCTCGGCCAGCCGCTCGCCGACGACGATTTCGCGCGCATCCACCGTGCGCATCTGGCCCACCACGTTCTCGTGTTTCGCGACCAGCGCATCACGCCGGAGCAGCAGATCGCGTTCAGCCGCCGCTTTGGCCCGCTGCAGATTCACGTGCTGCATCAGTTTGGCCTGGCAGGCTATCCCGAGGTGCTGGTCGTATCGAACGTGATCGAGAACGGCAAGCCGATCGGTCTCGGCGACGCCGGCCACTACTGGCACTCCGACCTGTCGTACAAGGAAAAGCCGAGCCTCGGCTCGTTGCTGCACGCGCAGGAGTTGCCGGCCGAAGGCGGCGATACGCTGTTCGCGAACATGCATCTGGCGTGGGATACCTTGCCCGCGCATCTGCGCAGCGCAGTGCAAGGGCGCAGCGCGGAGCACACCTACCTGGCCAAATACGCGGAGCTGCAGAAGCGCAGCCCGTGGCGGCCGAATCTGTCGGCCGAGCAGATCGCGCAGGTGAAGCCGGTCGTGCATCCGATCGTGCGCACGCATCCGGAGACGGGGCGCAAGGCGCTGTTCGTCAGCGAGCACTTCACGACGCGCGTGATCGGTGTGCCGGAAGACGAGAGCCGCGCGTTGCTCGACGAGCTGTTCGCGCACAGCGTGCGGCCCGAGCATCTGTACCGGCATCGATGGGCCGAGCACGACATGGTGTTCTGGGACAACCGCTCGTTGATGCATCTCGCCGCCGGCACGCCCGACCATCTGCGCCGCAAGCTGTATCGCACGACGATCGAGGGCGACGTGCCCCGCTGAGCGACGCTTTCCATCACAACGACACCCATCACACCGCACGCCGACTGGAGTTTCAATGCTGAGCCGATTTCACCCGACCGCCGCACGGCCGTCGTTTGTCCGCCGTTTGACGGCTGTACTGCTGAGTCTGTCGATGGGCGCCGTCGTCAGCGCTCCCGCGCATGCCGAGGGCGAGATTCGCGTGGCCGAGCAGTTCGGCATCGTGTATCTGCTGCTGAACGTGGCGCGCGATCAGCATTTCATCGAGAGCGAAGGGCGCAAGCAGGGTCTCGACATCAAGGTCGATTGGGTCAAGCTGTCGGGCGGCGCCGCGGTCAACGACGCGTTGCTGTCGGGCGCGGTCGATATCGCCGGCGCGGGCGTCGGCCCGCTGCTGACGATCTGGGATCGCACGCACGGCAAGCAGAACGTGAAGGGCGTCGCGTCGCTCGGCAATCTGCCGTACTACCTGGTCAGCAATAATCCCGACGTGAAGACGATCGCGGACTTCACGCAGAAGGACCGCATCGCGCTGCCGGCGGTCACCGTGTCGGTGCAATCCCGCGTGCTGCAATACGCTGCGGCGAAGCGCTGGGGCGACAAGGAATACAACCGGCTCGACAAGTACACGCAGGCGTTGCCGCATCCGGACGCGGCCGCGGCGATCATCGCGGGCGGCACTGAAATCACCGGGCATTTCGGCAATCCGCCGTTCCAGGAGCAGGAACTGGCCGGCAATCCGAAGGCGCATATCGTGCTCAATTCGTACGATGTACTCGGCGGCCCGAGCTCGGCGACGGTCCTCTATGCCACCGAAAAATTCCGCCACGACAACCCGAAGACCTATCGCGCGTTCGTCGATGCGCTCGCCGATGCGGCGAAGTACATCAATGCGAATCCGCAGGGCGCGGCCGATATCTATATCCGCACCAATCAGTCGAAGATCGATCGCGACCTGCTCGTGAAAGTCATCACGAACCCGCAGGTGCAGTTCAAGATCGTGCCGCAGAACACCTTGGGGCTCGCGCAGTTCATGTATCGCATCGGCGCGATCAGGAACGAGCCGTCGTCGTGGAAGGACTATTTCTTCGACGATCCGGCGACGGCGGCGGGGAGCTGAGCATGACGTCGCGCGTTGTCGTGGCGCTGCGCGGTACGCGGCAATATTCGCCGGTTGATCCGGTTTACTCGCAGGGAGCGCTTTGATGGTGGCCAATCCCACGCTTCTCTTTCCCGATGACGCCGCACGGAACGCCGCGGCAACCAGCGGCAAACTGCTCGCGGTCGAGAACGTGAACCTCGAGTACCGCACGCGCGAGCGGATCGTGCGCGCGACGCACGACGTCAGCTTCGACGTCTACGGCGGCGACCGCTTCGTGCTGCTCGGGCCGTCCGGTTGCGGCAAGTCGACACTGCTGAAGGCGGTCGCCGGTTTCATCGAGCCGAGCGCGGGCAGCATTTCGCTCGACGGTCAGCGCGTGCGCGGACCGGGCGCCGATCGCATCGTCGTGTTTCAGGAGTTCGACCAGTTGCCGCCGTGGAAGACGGTCGTGCAGAACGTCGCGTTTCCGCTGCGCGTCGCGAAGAAGCTGTCGAAGGCCGAAGCTCATGAACGCGCGCTGCATTACCTCGATAAGGTCGGGCTCGCCGCGTTCGCGCACGCATATCCGCACACGTTGTCGGGCGGCATGAAACAGCGCGTCGCGATCGCGCGTGCGCTCGCGATGCAGCCGCGGGTGCTGCTGATGGACGAACCGTTCGCCGCGCTCGACGCGCTGACGCGCCGCAAGATGCAGGAAGAACTGCTGCGGCTATGGGAAGAGGTGAACTTCACGCTGCTGTTCGTCACGCATTCGATCGAAGAGGCGCTAGTGGTCGGCAACCGGATTCTGCTGCTGTCGCCGCATCCGGGCCGCGTGCGCGCGGAACTGAACAGCCATCAATATTCGCAGGACAGCTTCGGCCGCGCCGATTTTCAGCGCAGCGTCGCGCGGATTCATCACCTGCTGTTCGAACAGACGGAGACCGTGCAATGAGTACACCTGTCACGTTGCTGCCGCCCGTGCGCGACGAATACGAACGTCCGCTCGAAGCGCCCGGCGACCTCGCGATCGAAGCGCCGTTGCCCGCGGCCAGGCGGATCTTCGCGCACGGCTGGCTGCGTAAGACGCTGATCGCGCTCGTACTGATCGCCGCGTGGGAAATCGCCGCGCGCGTGATCAACAACGATCTGCTGCTGCCGACCTTCGGCGCTACCTTGACCGCATTCGTGCAAGGCGTGTGGTCCGGCGAACTGCTCACGAAGACGGCGGTATCAATGTCCGTGCTGCTGCGCGGCTATCTGCTCGGCGCCGCGTTTGCGTTCGTGCTGACATCGCTCGCGGTATCGACGCGCGTGGGCCGCGATCTGCTGTCGATGCTGACCGCGATGTTCAACCCGCTGCCGTCCATCGCGTTGCTGCCGCTCGCGTTGCTGTGGTTCGGGCTCGGCACCGGCAGCCTGTTGTTCGTGCTCGTGCATGCGGTGCTGTGGCCGCTCGCGCTCAATACCTATTCGGGCTTTCAGTCGGTGCCCGCGACGCTGAAGATGACCGGGCGCAATTACGGTCTGACGGGCCTGCGTCACGTGCTGTTGATCCTCGTGCCGGCGGCGCTGCCGTCGATCCTGGCCGGCCTGCGCGTGGGCTGGGCGTTTGCATGGCGCACGCTGATCGCCGCGGAGCTCGTGTTCGGCGCGAGTTCGGGCAGCGGCGGGCTGGGCTGGTACATCTTCCAGAATCGCAATGAGCTGTATACGGATCGCGTGTTCGCGGGGCTCGCGGCCGTGATCGTGATCGGCCTGCTGGTCGAGCATCTCGTGTTCGATACGCTCGAACGCGTGACCGTGCGGCGCTGGGGCGTGCAGCAGTAACGGGTTGCATCGGCCCCAATTCGCGCTTCGCGGCGTCGGCGCGAGCCCTTGCCATGCGGTGCGCTTGGCCGTCGGATCGCATCCTGCGTTCGGGTGCAAATATCCGGTTGCGTCCGTCGCTGTCGTGAACTACAAATGTAAGGCTACGCGCTGGCTCGATTTTTGGCGGGCCGGGCTTCCGTTCAGAACCGTTCAGAACGACAGGGAGAGTGCCGTCATGGGAATGCGCCCCGATCCTACTTTTCATGCATCGCCGAAACTCGCGATGGATGCGCCGGCGGAAGAATACGCGTACACGGTGCTGCTAAGTCCGGATTCCTCGCAGCCCGACGCGCTCGCCGTGATCGACGTGAAGCCCGGTTCGCCGACCTATAGCCAGGTGGTCCACACGGTGCCGGTGCCGAACAAGGGCGACGAATTCCATCACTTCGGCTGGAACGCGTGTTCGTCCGCGCTGTCGCCATTGACGGGCCACGCGTTTCTCGAGCGACGCTATCTGATCATTCCGGGCATGCGCTCGTCGCGCATCTATATCGTCGATACGAAACCGCATCCGACCCAGGCGAAGATTCACAAGATCATCGAGCCGGAGGAAATCTTCCGCAAGACCGGTTATTCGCGTCCGCACACCGTGCATTGCGGACCGGAGGGCATCTATGTGAGCACGCTCGGCGGTGGCGGCAAGGACGGCACCGACGGGCCGCCCGGAATCTTCATCATGGATTGCCAAACGTTCGAGGTGCTGGGACGCTGGGAAATCGAGCGCGGCGCACAAGAGAAGCATTACGACTTCTGGTGGAATCTGCCGCGCGATTACATGGTGTCGACCGAATGGGCGTTGCCGCCGCAATTCGAAAACGGCATCGTGCCTGAAGACCTGCTTTCGAACAAATACGGCCACCGCGTGCACTTCTGGGATCTGCGTGCAAGGCGCAACGTGCAGACGCTCGATCTCGGCGCGAACCATCAGATGGCGCTGGAAGTGCGGCCCGCGCACGATCCGAGCCGCGAGTACGGATTTATCGGCGTCGTGGTCGATACCACGAATCTGGAGGGGTCGATCTGGACCTGGTGGCGCGAAGGCGGCCACTTCCACATCGAAAAGACCGCGACCATTCCGCCGGAGCCCGCGCACGCCGACGAATTGCCGCCGTTGCTGCAAGGTTTCGGCGCGGTGCCGCCGCTCGTCACCGACATCGATCTTTCGATCGACGATAAATTCCTCTACGTCTCGTGCTGGGGCACCGGCGAGATGCGCCAGTACGACGTGACCGAACCGCGCAAGCCGAAATTGACGGGCTCCGTGCGCATCGGCGGAATCGAACGTTGCACGCCGCATCCGAACGGCAAGACATTCGCCGGTGGCCCGCAGATGGTCGAGATCAGTCGCGATGGCAAGCGCGTCTACTGGACCAACTCGCTCTATTCGACGTGGGACGACCAGTTCTATCCGGATGGTGTGCCCGGCGTGCAAGTGATGGCGCATGCCGATCCGAATGGCGGTCTCAAACTCGCCGAAGATTACTTCGTCGAATTTCCCGCCGGCTATCGGGCGCACCAGATCCGACTCGAAGGCGGCGACTGCTCGACCGATTCTTTCTGCTATCCGTCGGTGGGCGTTTGAGCGGCGCGGTGTCGCCGCAAGCGGCACTGTGGCTCGCCGTCGTCGCGAGCGGCGTGTATCACGGGGTCAATCCGGCAATGGGGTGGCCGCTCGCGGTGTCGAACGCGCTGATGCAGCGGCGCTCGCAAGCGCTGGTCGTCGCGCTTCTCTATCTCGCGGCCGGGCACGCGCTCGCGATACTGCTGATGATGCTGCCATTCGCGATGCTTGCGAGCTTGCTTGCGTGGCAGCGTCAGATGCAGATCGGCGCGAGCGTGCTGGTGATCGGCTTCGGTCTGGTGTTGCTGATGCGCCGCCGCCATCCGCGCGTGCTGGCGAGAATTCCGCCGTCGCGGCTCGCGCTATGGTCGTTCGCGGTGGCGATCGCGCACGGGGCCGGCTTGATGCTGGTGCCGATCTATCTCGGTCTGTGCCGCGCCGACGCCATGGACAGCGCGCACAAAGCCGCCCAGGCGCTGATCGAAACGAGTTTGCGCATGGCGCTGTCGGTCTCCGCGGTGCATGCAGCGACCATGACGATGGCCGGCGGTGTGCTCGCGTGGCTCGTTTATCGCTACCTCGGGCTCAGGTTCGTGTCGCGCAGCTGGTTCAATCTCGATGCGGTGTGGGCGTCGAGTCTGATTCTGGTAGGGGGTGTGTCGCTGGCGTTGAATGCGTCGGCATCGGGGGTTTCCGGGTGATTTCGACGAACGCGGGCACAGCGTATGCTGCGCAGTTTCGGTGCAGGAACGCCATTGCGTGCGGGTCCTGATTTTTCCTTTCGTCATCTACACCCGGAGAAGATCATGCCGCTGAAGAAAGGTACATCGAAAGAGACCGTGTCGCACAACATCAAGACCGAGACGAAGCATGGCAAGCCGCACAAGCAGGCTGTCGCGATCGCATTGAATCAGGCGCGCAAGTCGGGCGCGAAGATTCCGAAGAAGAGCGAGAAATAAGCTGCTTCGGCACGCGCGGTCGTACCCATGACCGACAAACCGCAGAAAAAGCGCGCGCATGGCGACGCGCAATCGGAGCCAGCGGATGTCGAACCCGATCAGCATCCGGCGAAGCTCGGCGATTGCCGCCGTTGCGCGCTCTGGCGCAATGCGACTCAGGCCGTGCCCGGCGAAGGGCAGCGGCATGCGTCGATCGTGCTGGTCGGCGAGCAGCCCGGTGACATGGAAGATCTGCAGGGCAAGCCCTTCGTCGGGCCGGCCGGCGCGTTGCTCGATAGAGCGCTCGAAGAAGCCGGCGTCAAGCGTAACGACGTATACGTGACGAACGCGGTCAAGCATTTCAAGTGGATTGCGCGCGGCAAGCGCCGCTTGCACAAAACGCCCGCTCAGCGCGAAGTCGAAGCGTGCAGCTACTGGCTCGAACAGGAACTCGACATGCCGGATGTGCGCGTGGTCGTCGCACTTGGGGCGACCGCGCTGAAAGCGGTTGTCGACGATCCGCACGCGCGTTTGCAGGATGCGTTCGACAACACGCTCGAACGCGGCGAGCAGCGTGTGGTCGCGACGTACCATCCGTCGTATGCGCTGCGCGCGCCGGACCCTGAAACCCGCCGCGAGGTGTACGAGCGCATCGTCGCGGCGCTGCGCACCGCGCAGAAGCTGGCGCACGGCGGCAAGCGATCAGGGTAATGCTGGCGCTTGCGTCGCCTGGATTCCGAGGTCTTTCATCAATCGTTGCGCGTCGAACGGCGCCCGCGCTTTGACGTCATTGTCGAAGTAGCAGTAGACGTCTCGCGCGGCCCGGCGGCGCGGCGCGAGTTGCGGCGCGATCAATCGCGCGTCGGCCGGTTGTGAGCCGCCGCGCCATGCATCGATTCGCTCGGCCCATCGTTGCAAAGCTTCGTCCCCATATGAACCCGAGTATTTGGCTTCGCTGCCGTGCAGGCGGATGTAGACGAAGTCCGCCGTCAGATCTTCGGCGACGGGCCACGGTTCGGTGGAATCGGAAACGACGAGCGCGACGCCGTATTGCCGCAGCAAGGTCACGAACGCCGGATCGACGAAGCTCGCGTGGCGCACTTCGACCGCGTGACGCAACACCCGCTTGCGATCGATGTCGACGTAGGGTGTCTTGACGCGCTTATCGTGTTGACTGGCGAGCGCCGATGCGCTCGCGGTGTCGGGCGGCAACTCGCGCAGAAAGCGCTCCATTGCGCCGGGCTCGAATCGGAAGGACGGCGGAAATTGCCACAGGATCGGACCGAGCTTTTCGTTCAACGCGAGCAGGCCCTGCGCGAAGAAGTTCGCGATGCCGACGCGCGCGCTCGCATCGCGAAACCGCAGCATATGAGTCAGATAACGCGCGCCTTTGATGCCGAACACGAAGCCGTCAGGCGTTTGCGCATACCAGCGCCGCCAGCTATCGAGCGATTGAAGGCTGTAGTGCGTGCCGTTGATTTCTATCGTACCGAACAGCGCCGACGCGTACTGCAATTCCGCTGCATGTTTCAGATCCTCGGGGTAAAAGCTGCCGCGCCAACCTTGATAGCGCCAGCCGGAAATGCCGATACGCGCAACGCCGGACTTCTTCATTCGCGCGTCGAGTGTGGCGTGCGTCATTGAATACGCGCGATTTCCTTCGCGACCGAGGCCGGGCTGTCGAAATTGTGATCGGGCAGCCGGTCGACCAGATCGACGATGTCGGTATTCGCGTGATTCTTGCGCGCCTGCGCGACCAGCTTTTCGCGCGTGGTCGGGTAATTCACGCCACTGAGTGCTTTTTCGATGTCAGCGGGATTCGGCTGGCCGGGGTGACGATGATCCTGCGAATGAGCGGGGTGCTGTGACATGGTTCCTCCTTGAGTGAGTACATCACGACTGTGCGCCTATCGTTACTTGTCGCATATGTCGTGCCGCGGCTCGCGGGCTCGTTGAGGAATGCGGCTTGCGGTCAGCCGGAAACGCAGCGCCGCTGACACACGACCTTTCAAGGAGAAGGCTCATCATGAGCACGATGCTCGCTTATCGCATTCACAGCTTCGGCGGTCCAGAGGTGTTCAAGGCCGAGACGATCGAGATCCCCGAGCCAGGCGCCGGCCAGGTGCTGGTGCGCGTGCGCGCGGCCGGCGTCAATCCGGTCGACCTGAAAACACGCTCGGGCCAGTACCCGTTGATCCGCGAAGAACAGCTGCCCTATACGCTGGGGCGCGATTTTTCCGGTGTGGTCGAACGGGTCGGCGAGGGCGCCGCGCAGTGGCGCGCGGGCGAGCAGGTGTATGGCTTCGTTGGCCAGGGGCAGGGCGCGTACGCGGAATTCGTCGTCGTGCCCGCGAGTGCGCTAGCGCATGCGCCGGAAAAACTGGACGCGGGGACCGCGGGCGCCGTGCCGCTCGCCGCGCTGACCGCGTGGCAGGGCCTGTTCGAGCACGGCTGCCTCGAAGCGGGCTGCCGCGTGCTGATTCACGCGGGCGCGGGCGGCGTTGGACATTTCGCCGTGCAGTTCGCCAAGCAGAAGGGCGCGGAGGTGTACGCGACGGCGTCCGGCGACGGCATCGAGTTCGTGCGCTCGCTCGGCGCGGATCGCGTGATCGACTATCACGCGCAGCGTTTCGAAGACGTCGCGCGCGACATGGACCTCGTGTTCGATCTGGTCGGCGGCGATACGCAGCGCCGCTCGTGGTCAGCCGTCGCGACGGGCGGCGCGCTGATCTCGACGCTCAACGAGCCGTCGCAGACCGAGGCGTCGAGCCATGGCGCGCGGGCCGCGCGTTATACCGCGCGGCCCGATGGGCGGCAATTGACCGAGATCGCGTCGTTGATCAATAACGGCAGCGTGCGTGTCGTGGTCGCCGAACGGTTTTCGTTCGATGCCACGGCCAACGCGCTCGAACGGCTCGCGAAAGGCCACGTGCGCGGCAAGATCGTGGTGGAGGTCGCGCCGTAGCACGGAGAGCGCGGAGGATGCCAGCGGGCTAGTTCGGAGTCGCGTCGTCGCTCGCACTGCGCAGCGGCGCGCGGCTCTGATCGTTGTTCAGATGCACGAACTTTCTCAATAGCCTCAATAGCTCTCGCGCATCCTCGTCGCCCATGCCGTCGAGCAGGCCGTGATTGAGCGCGTTGACGCCGGGGATCAATTCATCGAGCAACTGCTCTCCAGCCGGCGTCAGCAACAGACGACGCTGGCGGCGCGGCAGAACTTCGCGCACGATCCAGCCTTTCGCTTCGAGCCGCACCGCGATGTCTGCGGTGGTCGACGTGTCGAGACCGACCCGCTGCGCAAGCGTGACCTGATCGAGTCCGGGCAATTCCTGCAGCATTCTGAGCACCGCATACTGCACGGGCGTCACCTCGCGCCCGATCAGATCATGAAACATGGATACGGAAATCTGATGCGCGCGTCGGATCAGATGGCCGGGCTGGTCGTACAGATCGATGCTGATCGCGGAAGTGCTGGTATCGGTTGAAGTGACCATATTAGTTCTGAAGGCCTCGTGCCTTTCCGGAGCGAATGGCAAACTGGTCTTCGTGTTACCTGATTGAAAGTTGGTCTAGGGGAAAACCTTCATTTAATCATTAAAGGCTCATTGAGTACACTGAATCTCAATGAGTGAACTGAATGAAGTGCGCGAACTAACAACAAGGAGTGACACTGACATGTTTCCCAAGAACGCGTGGTACGTCGCATGCATGCCCGATGAAGTCGCGGATAAGCCGCTCGGCCGGCCGATCTGCGGCGAGCCGATGGTTTTCTATCGCAACGCGGAAGGCGCCGTGGTGGCGCTCGAAGACTTCTGTCCGCATCGCGGCGCGCCGCTGTCGCTCGGTTTCGTGCGCGACGGCACGCTCGTGTGTGGCTATCACGGCCTCGAAATGGGCTGTCAGGGCAAGGCGACCGGCATGCCGGGCCAACGCGTCAATGGCTTTCCATCGATTCGCAGCTATCCGGTGATCGAGCGCTACGGCTTCGTCTGGGTGTGGCCCGGCGATGCGGCGCAGGCCGATGCCGCCAAGCTGCATCATCTGGAATGGGCCGAGAGTTCCGAATGGGCGTATGGCGGTGGGCTCTATCACATCCGCTGCGATTACCGGCTGATGATCGACAACCTGATGGATTTGACGCACGAGACCTATGTGCACGCGAACAGCATCGGGCAAAAGGAAATCGACGAAGCCGCGCCGAAGACGGTGGCCGAAGGCGATACCGTGCGCACGAGCCGTTTCATGGAAAACGTCGCCGCGCCGCCGTTCTGGAAGATGGCGTTGCGCGGCAACGGTCTCGCCGACGACGTGCCCGTCGACCGTTGGCAGATCTGCCACTTCACGCCGCCGAGTCACGTGCTGATCGAGGTAGGCGTCGCGCATGCCGGACATGGCGGCTACCACGCGCCGGCCGACAAGAAGGCGTCGTCGATCGTGGTGGATTTCATCACGCCGGAAACCGAAACATCGATCTGGTATTTCTGGGGTATGGCGCGCAATTTCCGTCCCGACGATGCCGCGCTGACCGCAAGCATCCGCGAAGGACAGGGCAAGATCTTCAGTGAAGATCTGGAGATGCTCGAACGTCAGCAGCAGAACCTGCTGCGCTGGCCCGAGCGCAATCTGCTGAAACTCAATATCGATGCGGGCGGTGTGATGTCGCGTCGCGTGATCGATCGGCTCGTCGCGCAGGAGCGCGCGGAGACGGGCGCGCCGCAGGCTGGCGCGGCTCGGGCTGACGCGCCCCGGGCCGAAGTGACGCGCGTGATTCCGGTGCGGACGGCGACATGAATCATCCCGTGCTGAATGTGGTGGTTGTGCGCCGGCGCGACGAAGCGCCCGGTATCGCGAGCTTCGAACTCGCGAGCGAAAACGGTCAGGCGTTGCCCGCTTTCGACGCCGGCTCGCACGTCGACGTGCATTTGCCCAACGGGCTCGTGCGTCAGTACTCGTTGTGCAACGATCCGCGCGAAACGCATCGCTATCTGATCGCGGTGCTGCGCGACGAAGCGGGACGCGGCGGATCGAAAGCGGTGCACGATTTGCTTCGCGAAGGCGATAGCCTGCAGATCAGCGCGCCGCGCAATCATTTCGCGCTCGCTGACGATGCGGCACATCATCTGCTGCTCGCGGGCGGCATCGGTGTCACGCCGATTCTTTGCATGGCCGAGCGGCTCGCCGCCACGGGCGCTTCGTTCGACATGCACTATTGCACGCGCTCGAAGGAACGCACGGCGTTCGTCGAGCGTCTTGCACAAGCTGGCTTCGCGAAGTCAGTCCAGCTTCATCACGATGATCATCCGGGCGGCTCGACGTTCGATATCGAGCAGACGCTAAGCGATGCGCCGCCCGGCACGCATCTGTATGTCTGCGGCCCGCGCGGCTTCATGGATTTCGTGCTCGAGACCGCGCGCGCCAAGGGCTGGCCGGAAAACAGGTTGCACTACGAGTTTTTCGGCGCGGCCGCGAATCAGCCGGCGACGGGCGGCAGCTTCCAGGTGCGCATCGCGAGCAGCGGCGCGACGATCGACGTCCCGCCCGAATGCACGGTCGTGCAGGCGCTGGCCGCGCATGGCGTCGAAGTGATCACGTCGTGCGAGATGGGGGTGTGCGGTACCTGTTTGACGCGGGTGCTGTCTGGGGAGCCGGATCACCAGGATTCCTATCTGACCGACGAGGAACGCGCGGCGAACGATCAGTTCCTGCCGTGCTGCTCGCGCGCGAAATCGCCGCTGCTGGTGCTCGACCTGTGATCTTTTGCGGACGACGGGGCGGGTCGCCCGTCATACCGCTTATTGCCCTTTCCCCTCGGAGTCCGACGAACTAACCGTGCGCACACTCAACGCCGGGTGGTGTGCAATCGCTTTTTCGGAGAACGACAAAGCCCGCTGGTCGGCGGGCTTAGGACGCAATTTTTGATGCGGAGGCAGCGATTATTTCCACCGTAAGATGGCTAGTCGTCAAGCTTTCGCTGACCACGTTTCTTGCTTCGCCAGACAAGCAGAATTGCTGCGGCAAAACCTAGCACGATTCCGGCCGACGACATGAGAAACGCCAGGTCGGATTCTTGATATGCCGTCTTGACCCCGTACATACGAACCGCCAATTTCCATATCGGATTCGAAAAGTTCAGGGGCGCTTCTGGATTCATCATCCACCACAGCGCATTGGCAAAGATTGCGAGCAGTAAGCCGAAACCGACTGCGAGGCAGATCAGGATTTTTTTCATTTCACCGTCACTTCACCGTACGCTTTAAGTTCCGATCCAGGAACTGATACTTTCGGCGTGTTGGTAAATATCGAACGGATATGACGCCAGTCTGCAAGTCGGTCGATAGTTATGCAGCCCTCGCTCCTCCCCAATCGACCCTTCGGATGCAATCGGAACTGGCCACGAATAATGCCGTCGCATAAGACTTTATCGTCGTCAATATTAGCGTCGATCGCGTGGAGCGCGAACCATTCGCTCTTGTTATTGCCATTCAGGTTAAGCCGATCTTTCCATGGCCCAAGAATGCCGCCGGATCTTCGGTCAAAAATAAAATATCGGCCGACCGGAATGGCGCCGATCTTCCGCGTGCACATTCCAGCCGCTTTGTTGATATAACTCCCCTGCCCGGAGTATGCAGGAAACGATAGAGCGCCAATCCTAAATTCGCTCATTGGCTTACCATTCAATTCGAACGTGCATTGAATCACTTGTCCTCCAGATTGTCCGATAACAGTGAACTTATAAATAACTAAGTTATGCAGAGCGGAATTCTAGAGGCGATTTTTTTTGAGAAGGCCACTATTAAAATAAATTCTTCGCGGCAGCAACTCCCGCTTACACGACAGCTCGCCTGACCGAGCGAATCCACCCTTCTACTGACCCGCTCCCGTCAGCCGCACGCGCGGCCTGATTTTTGCTGGCCTGCTTAAGCGTCGTCTCGTTCGCAGGGGGACGACGCGTGTTGAAAGCTCATCACCAGCGGGGTCCCCAGTGGCAGCAGCGCAAGCATCCGGAACGCCAGGACGGCGCATCAGGCGCGGCAGCGTCACGTCGTTAGCGGCACTGGCTCTCGCGTCCGCAAGCTCCGCGCACGCAAACCCGGTGGCACCGCTGAATTACTTCCTGCACGCGGCGGGCCCGGCGGCCCGTCCGACGCTTTACCTCGGCTGGGTTTTCACCGCGATCGTGACGCTGGTCACGCTGATCGTCGCCGGTCTGCTGATCGGCGCGATGGTCCGCAAGCGTCCCGCGACGCAAGAGGATGCGCTGAGCGCCGAGCCCGGCGGCATCCGCTGGGTGTTCATCGGTACCGCGGTGTCGTCGGTCGTGCTGTTGGGGATGCTGGCCTATGCACTGGTCACGCTCGAATCGGTGGCGTCGCCCGCGTCGTATCCGCAATTGACGATCACCGTGACCGCTTACGACTGGTGGTGGAAAGCCGATTACAGCGACGATCCGAACCCGGCCCGCAACTTCAGTACCGCGAACGAGATTCACATTCCGGTCGGTGAACCCGTGAAGATCCAGCTCAAAAGCGCGGACGTCGTGCACGCGTTCTGGGTACCGCAACTCGCGGGCAAGACGCAGACGATTCCGGGGCAAACCAACGAGCAGTGGATTCAGGCGGACCGTCCCGGCATTTATCGAGGGCAGTGCTCGCAGTTCTGCGGCGCGCAGCACGCGCATATGGCGTTCGAAGTGATCGCGCAGGACACCGCCGCCTTCAACGCGTGGCGCGACGCGCAGGGACGCGCGGCCAGCGTGCCCACCGGCGACGCAGCTGTCGCGGCCGGCCGGCATCTATTCGAAGAGCGCTGCGCCGGCTGCCACACGATTCGCGGCACCAAGGCCACCGGCGTGCAGGCGCCCGATCTGACGCATCTCGGTTCGCGCCGGATGATCGCGGCAGGCGCGCTTAGCAACACGCCCGACCATCTGCTCGACTGGATCGAGCACGCGCAGCGAATCAAACCCGATGGATTGATGCCCAGTATCGCGCTGACCACCAGCGAGGCCGCCGCGTTGTCGGCGTATCTGGCGACGCTGCATTGAAGCGCATCGCACTCGAGGAGCCCGCTCAATGTCCGAACATCCCGCTTCCGCTTCAGTGCCCGCACTGACACGCACGCCGCGGCGCGGCCGCGTCGAGCCCGGCAGCGAGCAGGAAAAGCGGCTGCGCGAAATCTGGGAGTCGCGGCCCGGCTGGCGCGGCTGGTTCTCGACGGTCGATCACAAGACCATCGGTCTGCGCTACCTGGTGACCGCATTCGTCTTCCTGCTGATGGGCGGCGTCGAAGCGCTGATCATGCGCGTTCAACTGGCGCGCCCCAATGCAACGGTGCTCACGCCCGAACAGTACAACCAGCTGTTCACGATGCACGGACTGACGATGATCTTTCTGTACGCGCTGCCCGTCCTGTCCGGCTTCTCGAACTACCTCTGGCCGCTCGTGCTCGGCGCGCGCGACATGGCTTTTCCGCGCCTGAACGCGCTGTCGTACTGGGTGTTCCTGTTCGCCGGCATCTTCCTGTATGCGAGTTTTCCGACCGGTCAGGCCCCCGACGCAGGCTGGTTCAACTACGTGCCACTGTCCGGGCTGGAATACAGCAACGGCCCGAACATCGACGTGTATGCGCTCGGCATGGTGCTGCTCGGGATTTCGACGACGGTCGGCTCGATGAACTTCGTCGTCACGCTGCTGAGGATGCGCGCGCCGGGCATGTCGCTCGATCGCGTGCCGGTGCTCGTGTGGGGCACGCTGACCGCGTCGGGCGGCAATCTGTTGGCGGTGCCTTCGGTGAGCCTCGCGTTTCTGATGCTGTGGATGGACCGCCGCATCGGCACGCATTTCTTCGACGTGCTCAATGGCGGGCGTCCGTTGTTATGGCAGCACCTGTTCTGGATTTTCGCGCACCCATGGGTCTATGTGGTCGTGCTGCCGGCGATGGGCATCGTGTCGGATGCGCTGCCGGTCTTTTGCCGCCGGCCGCTGGTCGGCTATGGGCCGGTCGCGTTGGCGACGGTCGCAACGATGGTGCTCGGCTTTGCCGTGTGGATTCACCATATGTTCGCGACCGGCATCCCCGCGCTCGCGCTGTCGTTCTTCGGCTCGGCCAGCATGGTGATCGCGGTGCCGAGCGCGGTCGCGACGTTCGCGTGGGTCGCGACGATCTGGACCGGCCGCCCCGTGTATCGCGTGCCGTTCCTGTTTTTCGCGGGCTTCGTGCTGCTGTTCGTGATCGGCGGTGTCTCCGGCGTGATGACCGCGGCGGTGCCGTTCGACTGGCAACTCACCGACACCTACTTCGTCGTCGCGCATCTGCACTACGTGCTGCTCGGCATCAATGTGTTTCCGGTGATTGGCGGCATCTACTTCTGGTTTCCGAAGTTCACCGGCAGGATGACGAACGAGCGTCTCGGCAAGCTCGCGTTCTGGGTGCTGTTCATCGGCTTCAACGTCGCGTTCTTTCCGATGCATATCGCGGGACTGCTCGGCATGCCGCGCCGCATGTACACGTATCCCGCCGACATGGGCTGGAACACCGTGAACCTCGTCACGTCGCTCGGTTCGTTCCTGTTTGCGGCCGGCGTGCTGCTGTTTCTGATCGATATCGCGGTGAGCCTGAAGCGCGGCAAGCCCGCCGGCAACAATCCGTGGGATGCGCCGACGCTCGAATGGTCGGTCAGCTCGCCGCCGCCGCCGTACAACTTCGCGGTGGTGCCGACGCTCGCGAGCCGGCATCCATTGTGGGAAGGGCGCGTCGAAGAGCCGGGCGAGGCGGATCAAGCGCGCTCGCAACTCGACGAAGGCTATCTGCTCGCGCAGGGTCGCGAAGCGTTGGGCACGACCGCACTGGAAGCGAGTCCCGACGTGATCCTGAAGATGCCCGAAGACTCGTACGCGCCGTTCTGGCTCGCGGTCTTTGCCGCGCTGCTGTTCGCGGGGCTCGCGTTGACCGCCTGGGTTTTCGTGGGCGCGATGCTGGCCGGTTGCGCGATGTCGATCATCACGTGGCTGTGGCCCGAGCGCGCGCTGATCCAGCGCGAGCCGGTCGCGGTCGAAGATGCGGGAGGCTGACGTGAGCGATGCACTCAACTTCAATCGCGCGTCGAGCGAACCGGACCGGACCGCGCGAGCATTGCCGGTTGGCAGCGCGGGCGAGCGATCGAGCGGCTGGTGGGGCTGCGTCACGTTGATCGCGACCGAAGGCGCGCTGTTCGGCTATCTGATCTTCTCGTATCTGTATCTGGCGTCGCAAAGCCAGCAGCATTGGCCCCCCGAGGGATTGCCGAAGCTCGGGCTCGGCAGCGCGAATACGGTCATTCTGCTGTCGAGCAGCGTGTTCGTCTGGTTCTGCGAGCGCTGTGTGCGCCGGCGGCGGTTGCGACTCGGTGTCGCGTCGATGGCGGCGGGCATCGTGCTGGGCTGCATCTTCATGGGCATTCAGTTGCGCGAGTGGCACAACCACCCTTATGGCCTGACCTCGCATCAGTATGGCTCACTGTACTTCACGATTACCGGCTTTCACATGGCGCACGTGCTGGTCGGAATCGTCGTGCTGACCTTGCTCGCGATCTGGACCGCGCTCGGCTATTTCGACGACAAGCGCTGCGCGGCGCTGTCGATCGGCGGGCTGTATTGGCACTTCGTCGATGTCGTGTGGCTGTTCATTTTCAGCACGCTGTATCTGACGCCGTATCTGTTCCGGGAGTGGTCATGACGACGCTGCCCCGAGACTCGCACATCTCGATGCGCTATGTGCTGATCGGTCTGCTCGCGGCGCCGTTCGCGTGGCTGTTGCAGATGATGCTGGCGGAGACGCTCGCCGCGCAGGCCTGCTATCCGCACAATCATCCGCTCGGCGCGCCGCTCGTGTCGTGGATGCGTCCGGCGATCGTCGCGCTCGGCACGGTGTGCCTGGTCGCGGGCGCGTTCGGCGCCTGGGTCGCATGGCGCAATCTGCGCCGCGTCGCGCCGCTGAAACTCGGCGCGCTGAACGGCGAGCGCCGCACGCGCGCCGAACTCGACTGGTTTCTGACGCACGTCGCGGTGATGACGAGCATGCTATTTCTATTCGCATTGATCGCTACGGATGTCGCGGTCGCGATCGTGTCGCCGTGCAGGTGGTGGTGATGAAGCGCGGCGTTCTCGACACGGTTGGATACGGCATCGTGGCCGCATGCGCGCTGACGATAGCAACGGCGGCAAACGCGGCCGGCGCGGCCGATGCCGCCGCGAACCCACCGGACGCATCCACCGACGCCGCGCAGATCGCACGCGGCGCATATCTCGCCAAAGCCGCCGATTGCGCCGGTTGCCACACCGCCGCGCCGCGCGTCCCGCATCCGGGCGCGGCGCCTGAAGCTACGCCGCCGTTTGCCGGCGGGCTCGGCATGGGATCGCCGTTCGGCACGATCTATACGTCGAACATCACGCCGGACCCGCAATACGGCATCGGCCGTTATAGCTATGACGACTTCGCCCGCGCGTTGCGCGAGGGCATCGCGCCCGGGGGCAAGCGGCTTTATCCGGCGATGCCGTACCCGTCGTTCGCGAAGATCACCGATGACGACATGCACGCGCTCTACGCCTACTTCATGCACGGCGTGCAACCGGTCGCGGTGCCCGCCCCGCAAACGCGCTTGCCGTTTCCATTCAATCAGCGCTGGGCGTTGATGTTCTGGGACTGGGCGTTCGCACCGAAAGGCCAGTTCAAGGCCGATGCGAAACATGACGCGCAGTGGAATCGTGGAGCGTATCTGGTGCAATCGCTTGGCCATTGCGGCGCCTGCCACACGCCGCGCGGACCCGCCTACGAAGAGCGCGGCTATGACGAGTCTGCATCGGCTTATCTGACGGGAGGTACCAACGACCACTGGTTCGCGCCGAACCTGAGCGCCGACCCGGGCTCGGGGCTCGGCCGCAGTTCCGCGGCCGACATCGTCGACTTCCTTCGACACGGCCACGGCGGCGGACTCATCACGTTCGGCAGCATGGTGCAGGTCGTCGAAGACAGCACGCAATACCTGAACGACGACGATCTCGCGGCGATCGCCGCGTATCTGAAGAGCCTGCCGCCGCGCGCGCCGAGCGGCAATTTCAACGCACGCTCCAACGCCGCGCAGCAAACCGTGCAGGCTCTGAAAACCGGCGACGTGGAAAGACCCGGCGCGGGCATCTATGCGTCGTATTGCGCGCGCTGTCATCAGATGGACGGGGCAGGGGTGCCGCATAAGTATCCGCGCCTCGCGGGCAACCCCGCGGTGCTATCGGCATCGAGCGCGTCACTGGTGCGGTTGCTGGTCGAGGGCGGCGGCAGTCCGCATACCGAGTCGGGACCGGAGCCGCACAAGATGCCGTCTTTCGCCGGCAAGCTGACGGACACCGAAATGGCCCGTGTGCTCACGTTCGTGCGGACCACATGGGGAAACGCGGCCGGACCGGTCACGCGAAACGATGTGTCGAATGTGCGCGGCGCATTGCACAAGTAAATGCCAACGCGTCGTTATGCGGTGTTCTCGTCGCCGTCGACGTCGCCGTGGCCATTGGCGGCGCTGAACAGGGTCTTCAGCTTCGCGTTGACCGCGATCAACTCTCCCACTGGCGCCACCGCGAGTTGCTCATCGAAGAGCGTGAGGACCTGGCCGAGCAGCGCGAAGGCGTCGTGATCGACCACGCAGATGCCGGTTTCGAGTCCCGCCTGGCGGCAGCGCAGAATCACGCCCTCCGCGTCGCGAAACAACTCGGGTACGGCCGAACCATAGCCGCGCTGATTCAGCAGCATCGCCATGTAAATGGCCTGCGCCATGCTGCCGACGTGATATTGATTCGCGACGCCGCTGCGTAATGCTTCGAGCGTCATGTGATAGTCGAGCGAGATTTCGCCCGCTTTGGCAGGCACGATCGGGCGCAGCATCGCCTTCGGGCGGGTGCGCGGCGACTTCGCGGGTGCGGCGCGAGTACGGCTCGCTTTTCTGGTCATATGCTCACTGAGGCGGCCGGCTTGCGCCGGGCCGCTAAACCATCACGGAACCTGACAACGTCGATAACGGAAGACGGCTGCGCCGCATCCCACGCGGCGCCGTTCCCGTTAGCCCATATGCAGACCGCCGTTCAGCGAAAAATCCGCTCCGGTCGCAAAGCCCGCCTGATCCGACGCGATCCACGCGACGATCGACGCAATCTCTTCCGGCGTGCCGAGACGCCGTACCGGAATCGTCGCGACGATTTTCTCCAGCACCTCCGGACGGATGGCCTTGACCATGTCGGTGCCGATATAGCCCGGCGACACGGTGTTGACCGTCACGTTCTTGGTCGCCACTTCCTGCGCGAGCGCCATCGTGAAGCCGTGAATGCCGGCCTTGGCCGTGGAGTAGTTGGTCTGCCCGAACTGGCCTTTCTGGCCGTTGACCGACGAGATGTTGATGATGCGCCCAAAGCCCCGGTCGACCATGCTCTCGATGACCTGTTTGGTCACGTTGAACAGGCTCGTGAGATTGGTGTCGATCACCGCTTGCCAGTCTTCGTATGTCATCTTGCGGAACATGCCGTCGCGCGTAATGCCCGCGTTGTTGACGAGCACGTCGACTTCACCGACTTCCTTCCTGACCTTCTCGAACGCTTTCGCGGTGGACTCCCAATCCGCGACGTTGCCTTCCGATGCGATGAAGTTGAAGCCGAGCGCTTTCTGATCTTCCAGCCATCGGGCTTTGCGGGTCGAGTTCGGTCCGCAGCCCGCAATGACGGTGTAGTTCTCTTTGTGCAAGCGCTGGCAGATGGCGGTTCCGATACCACCCATGCCGCCGGTTACGTATGCAACACGATTTGCCATAAGTCCTCCTTCTTGTTTAGGGTGAGTTGAGCAAGTTTGATTGGAGGATGGACCTATTATTGGCAGCGGCAATCGGCCCGGACGATGGGCATTTTCACCTACGGGTTAACTGTCAATTCGGATGCAGGAATCGTTGTTTGACGAGGCAATGAATCGCGTTGACTACTGGTCGAATGCTTTGCGAACTCCGGTGTCTCGTTGCCGCCGGCCGCTTTCCCGTCCTTGCCTGCGCGCCGTCTTCCTCATACCCTTAGCGTTAGCCTTAAGTAGCTGCCCCGGACACAGTGCGGCAGACCGCCGCCACGGTCGTCGGTCCGGGGTGCGAAGCCGTCCCTTGCTCTCGCATCTATTCGTGTGATCATCAGAGGCACATCGGATGACTGATTATCTTGCTGACATCGATCCCGACAAGTTGAACATCCTTGGGATCTTCGGGCTGTTGATCGGCGGCCTCGCACTGTTTCTTCTGGGGCTGGAGTTCTTGACCGGCGGGCTCAAGGCGATCGCGGGATCGAAACTGCAGTCGTTGATCGGCGTGCTGACCGCGAACCGGTTTCGTGGCGTGTTGGCGGGTGCCATCGTGACCGCGCTGCTGAACTCGTCGACCATCACGACGGTGCTGATGGTCGGCTTCGTGTCCGCCGGCCTGATGACACTTGCCCAGTCGGTGCCGATGATCATGGGCGCGAACATCGGCTCGACCATCACCGCGCAGATCATCGCCTTCGACGTTTCGCGTCTGACGCCGTACATGCTCTCGATCGGCTTCGTGCTGCACGCGTTTGCCCCGCGCGAGGTGTTGCGGCAGATCGGCCGCGTCGTGCTGGGGCTAGGGCTGCTGTTCATGGGCATCCAGCTGATGGGCGAGTCCACGCATCCGTTGCGCACGTACCAGCCGTTCATCGACGCGATGCAGGACATGCGCAATCCGCTCGTCGGCGTCATCGTGGGGGCGGTCTTTACCGCGATCGTGCAAAGCTCGGCGGCGACGCTCGCGGTCGTCATTGCGCTGAGCGGGCAGGGCCTGATGCCTCTCGAAGCCGCTATTACGCTGATTCTGGGCGCGAATGTCGGCACCTGCGGCACGGCCTTGCTCGCCTCGATCGGCAAGCCACCGGAGGCGGTGCAGGTGGGCGTCGTGCATCTGGTGTTCAATGTGCTCGGCGTCGTGATCGCGCTCTTTCTGATTCCTCAGATGGCGGAATTCGTGCGCTGGATATCGCCGTCGCATCCAGACCTGCAGGGCCTCGAGCGCCTCGCGGCCGAGGCGCCGCGCCAGGTAGCCAATGTGCATACGCTGTTCAGCGTAGCGAACACGCTGCTGCTGATCTGGTTTACCGGTCCGATCGCGCGGTTCGCGCAACTGGTCGTGCCGCAGCGCGCGAAGCCCGCCAAACCCGCGGGCGATCCGCAGTATCTCGACGAGTCGGTGTTGACGGTGCCGGCGCTTGGATTGCAGCGCGTGCGTATCGAGCTGACCCGGCTCGGCATGCAGGTGCTCGAAGTCGTGCAACGCGGCTCCCAGATGGTGTCGACGGGCACGATGGAAGAGATCAATCAGATGCTCGATAAGGACAAGGAAAGCGACCGGCTTTCCTTCGAGATTCTTCAATATATCGGCCGCCTGTCGAAGGGGGAACACTCGGAGGAGGAAGGTCAGCAGATGGTCGGCTATACGCAGGTCACGAGTCACCTCGAGAGCATCAGCGGCATTGTCGGCACGACGCTGCTGAGCGTCGCGCAGCAGCGAATGACGCAGCAGATCGACCTGTTGCGCCTGCGCGATGCGGCGACCACGCAGTTTTCCGAGGCGGTGATCCGCAATCTCGAGCAGGCGATTCGCACGATCGAGGCGCCCGATCCGGACGAAGTGGCGAAAGTCATCGACGCGAAAGCCGGCATCGAGAAACTCGCCGCGACCGCGCGTCAGGTCGTGCTCGCGAAGCTTCAGCTGGCCGACAAGACGGACGTCGTCACGTTCCGGCTCGCGATGGATCTGATCGAGCAGGGGCGGCAGATCGCGCAGTTTGCGCGGGCCATTGCGAAAAACGTGGCGGCGCTTCAATAGATTCAAGGGCGATCGATATATTCGCGCGGAACTGATCGCCAGCACACGTAGGTGCGGGTTGCACGACGGTTAAACTTGTGGCGTGTCATCCTCGTGACACGCTTTCAAAGAGAGTGGGATTGCCCGCCTTTGCTGTGCGGGCTTTTTTCTTGTCGCGCGGGTTGTGGTATCAGTGGTGAAGCTTGCAACACCTGTAACGAATTAACACACGCCGCGTCCATTATTTGATAGCCTTTGTCGCAGCAGAGCATTGAACTCAAGGAGGGATTCACCATGATAAGGTGGCTTGCTAACTGGGCTTCACAACATGCTCCTACTCCCGAGAAACAGGCCGAACGCGCGCTGAACAACTTGCGCATGGAACTGTTTCAGGCCGAACAGCTGGTGCTCGACGCACAGCTGCGTGCCGATTACTATCGGGCTCGCCTGACCTTCCTCGAAGAAGTCACGAGAAAGGGAATCGAACAGGTGTCGGACGAACGCAAGGCTCCTCTGGAGCCTCCCCAGCCACTGCGGCCGGGACTCAAGCTCACCGCGGCGCAATAGCCGCGTGTATTCCATCGCAATGTGTTCGGTCACCCGCGTTTCGATACGTGGCTGACGGCAATCGTGCTGTCCGGGGCGCGTGCAGTGCGCGTTTTTGCCATCCGATTGCGCGAGCATTGATTGCCGCGCCGAGAAGGTTCGAGTTGCCCGGTCAGTGAATCGACCGGGCAACTTCGTCTGAGCGATTGATTTTTACTGCGGGACGTTCACTGCACTGAGTTTCGCTTTCTGCGAAACGCCTGGTTTGTCGTGCCTAGCTTGCCAGATCGGGTGGCAGCTTGCCGCCGTTTGCCGCGAGTGCCTGCATGACCTGCTTATGCAGCCAGATGTTCATGCTCGCTGAGTCGTTCATATCCCCGCTGTACTTCAATTCCTGCGCAAGCTGCTTGCGGTGTTCGAGACTGCTGTCGACACCGAGCGCCTTCATCGTGTCGACAATCGACGTACGCCAGTTCAACGTCTGTCCGCTTTCGCTGACGAGTTGATCCATCACCGCGGCCACGTCGACGTCGGACAGCGGTGCGGGTGCGGCGGGCGCGTTGGGCGTCGCGGCTTGCGCGGCGGCCGGGTCGGGGGTGGGTTCCGTCGCGGGGGGAGGTTGGTCCGGCTTCGCTTTGCCGAACAGCTTGTGCACGATGTCACCAAAAATACTCATTTCCGAAATCTCCGCGGTTGAATGACGAATGCGAGTGGGGGCGCTCGCGGGACATGCCCCCGATATGCTACGCGTCTGGCACGCTGAAAAACGTAATATTTTGTCAGCTCGTCGTCATTCGGCGTGCTCACGGTCGAACTGCCATACCGCTGGGAAGCCCATCAGATTGCACATTTCGGAGAACGGATACATGGTGTTTTCCATGTGCGTTGTGCCACGCTGCGCCTTGATCTGGCCGTAGATATCGTGCAGTGCTTTCGCGACCGCGAGAAAGCCCGATGCCGGATAAATCGCAATCGAAAAACCGAGCTTCTGCAATTCAGCCGGGGTCAGTTGCGGCGTGCGCCCGCCTTCGACGATGTTCACGAGCAGCGGCGTATCGAACGTGCGTGCGATCATCTCCAGCTCTTCGACGGTTTCCGGCGATTCGATGAACAATACATCGGCGCCCGCCTTGGCGAACGCTTCGCCCCGCCGCAATGCTTCGTCGAGTCCGAGCGATGTGCGAGCATCGGTGCGCGCGACGATCTGGAAGTTTGCGTCGTCACGCGTCTCGACCGCGACCTTGATCTTCTTCACCATATCGTCGAGCGCAATCACTTTGCGGCCTGGCGTGTGGCCGCATTTCTTCGGAAACTCCTGGTCTTCGAGCTGGATGCCAGCCGCGCCGGCGCGCTCGTAGCCGCGTACCGTGTGCGCGACGTTCAGGAGACCGCCGTAGCCGGTGTCGCCGTCGCAGATCAAGGGCGTGTTGGCGGCGCCACAAAACGCGGTGACGCGATCGACCATGTCGGTATAAGTGGCGAGGCCTGCATCGGGCAGGCCGAGGTAGGACGCGACCGTGCCGAAGCCCGTCATGTACAGGCAATCGAATTGCATCGAGTCGGCCATCTTCGCTGAGATCAGATCGAAGATGCCGGGGGCGGTGACGATTTCCGGTTGGGCGAGACGTGCCTTCAATTGCTGACGTTTATGCAGTGCGTTCATGCTATTTCCGTTTGATGACGATGAATGTGCGCCGATTCGAGGGCGGATCATTGACGCGGTTCACGCGCGACCGATGCGCCGGCGAGCGCGGTGTCGATATCGACTGTGGGCGGCGGCGCGATGTCTTCGAGCGAGCGCTGATTCGTTTCGATGCCGAACACCGCGAGAATCGCGGCCATCGCGACGAGCACGCCGACAATCACCGACAGCACGTCGCGCACACCGCCCGTCGCATACATGACGACCACCAGCTGCGGTGCAAGAATCCCGGCGATGCGGCCCGCGCAACCGGCAATGCCGTTCGCGCGCATGCGGATTTCCGTGGCGAACAGCTCGGGGATGTAAGTGGCGATGCCGAGCGCGACCATCAGATAGGTGAGCGTGAATAGCAGGAAGCCGAGTACTGTGGCGGTCGCGACGTTCGTCGAGTGTCCGTACAGCCAGCCGACCACGGCGGCGATCACCGCGACCGCAATGAGCCCATTTTTACGGCCTATCCGGTCCGCGATCAGCACGCCGAGGAAGGCGCCGGCGGGACCGCCGAGCGACATCAACGTCGTATAACCGAGCGACGACGCCATGCCGAGACCTTGCTTGATCAGGAAGGTCGGCACCCAGACAATGAAGCCGTAGATCACGACGTTGACGGCGATCTGCACGCAGATCGCCAGCAGCGTGCGGCGAATCTGCGGCCCTTTGAATAATTCGAAGAGCGTGGTGGAGCGCGGTGCGGCAGCGGCCGAGTCGAACGAAGGCTTGAAGGGCGGCAGCGGCTCACCCTTTGCCGATTCGGCTTCCGCCGCGCGAAGAATCGCATCGGCTTCGGCGTAGCGGCCCTTCGATTCGAGCCAGCGCGGCGACTCCGGCATCTTCTTGCGAATCACCCAGACGATCAACGCGCCGACGCCGACGATTGCAAACATCGCGCGCCAGCCGATCGACGGAATGATCAGATAGCCGATGAACGTCGAGAAGAACAGCGCGGAGTTGGTGATCAGCGACAGGTACGCGGACCACTTGCCGCGCACGGCCGGCGGAATGAACTCGCCGACCGATCCATAACCGACGACGATTTCCGCGCCAAGCCCGAGGCCCATGAAGAAACGGCAGACGATCAGCCACGTCATGTTCGGCGCGAGCGCGCCGGCGAACGACGCGAGACCGAAGATCGCGAGATTGAATTGATAGGTGAACTTGCGGCCTTTTGCATCGCCCAGCAAACCGGCCGTGAATGCGCCCAATAACATGCCGACGAAGGTCGACGATAGAAACGCCGCATTCAATTGCATTGTCGACCAGCCGCTCTTCGCGAGCGCGCCGAGCACGCCGCCGGCAAGGTAGATATCGAACGAATCGAGAAACATGCCTCCGCCGATCAGCCAGAGGATGCGCCGGTGAAAACCGGAGAGGGGCAGTCTGTCCAGTCTTGGACCAGCGTTCACGGTGCTCGGCATTTCACGTCTCCTGCGTCGTTATGGGACGGGTATTCGTGGGTGCTTCGATGCGTGGGCTACGGCGGCTACGACGAAGGGTGCTCCCTTTGATAGCGGTCGAGCACCGCTTTCTCGGCGGCGAGGATATGACAACGGGTGATCGCCTCGGCCCAGGCGGCATTGCGATTCTCGAGCGCCTGCACGATTTCGAAGTGCTGGCGTGCGCTGCTGGCGCGGTGTTCGTCGTTGTAGGAGTCGAAGGTCCACTTGATCAGCGGGGTTTCCTTCATCGACGTCAACGAACGGTCGAGACGCGCATTGCCCGCCGCGGCCGTGATGATCGAATGGAACTCGCCATTGGCGGCGAACCATGCTTCGGTCGTTTCAGGCGTGGATGCTTGCCGCGTGATGGCCGACATCTGTTCCGCGAGTGTGCGGAGCCGTTCGATTTCGGCCGCGCCGATGTTCAATGCGGCGCGCCCGGCGAGAAATGGTTCGATCAGAAGCCGCGCTTCGAAGATTTCACGCGCGTCCTGCAGCGACCATGCCTTGACCCGCACGCCATAGTTCGGGCGGATCTCGACCCAGCCCTCGGCGCCGAGACGGCGCAGCGCTTCACGCACCGGTGTGCGGCTCACACCGAGGCTTTTGGCGAGCTGTTCTTCGCGCAGATACTGGCCTGCGCCAAAGCGGTGCTCGGCAAGCGACTGCTTGATCGCCAGATAGACGTCGTCCGGCGATCGCGTCGGCGGGGTCTGCATTGTATGCAAATTGCTCTCCTTAACGGCGAGATGGCCGGTAAATCAGCCGATTGACGGATACATTGTATGCAAAGTCGTGAAGCTGAGGCTCGGTGCTTTCCCTGGCAGATGCAGCGTGACGCGACGGCTTCGGCTACCGGGACGCCAGCTTCTAACCGACGTATCTGAAGGGGAACCGGTCATCTGCTTTTTCTCTTGTGGGCCCTTTTTTCGTGGGGCAAATCCGCTGCAAGCGCGGCGCATTCACGTCGATCGCAAAAGCGGGGCGTCTCGCTGTCGTTCTATGCGAGTTCGTTCCCGCGTCATCTGTTTTGTTTATCAGCTGGTGTCCAAACTAGCTTTCGGCAGGGCCGCTTCGAAGGGCGGTGGGACTAGGTTGAACGCCTGTCCGGCGCGGCGTGGCGCGAGTCGGACGGACTTCGGCGACGCTATGCCGAACGCTGAAAATGCGGATACTCGCTTCGACCATATGGTTAACCCGCGCTTTGGCCCGCGAAGGACGAAACGTACCGTCACGCCAATTGATTGAGAAGGGCGTGTAGGGGTCCCATCGTCACGCGCACTGACGCACGCAGGAACGTGGCGCGCGTGCAGTCCGCGCGCGCCCGCTGGTCAAATTCATCTACTGAGGAATCACGGTGATCATCGACATTCACGGCCACTACACCACCGCGCCCAAAGCGCTGGAGACGTGGCGTAACCGCCAGATCGCAGGCATCAAGAGTCCGTCCGAGATGCCGGCGGTGTCCGAATTGCAGATCAGCGACGAGGAGCTGCGCGAGTCGATCGAAAACAACCAGTTGAAACTGATGCGCGAGCGCGGCCTCGATCTGACGGTCTTCAGTCCGCGTGCGAGCTTCATGGCGCATCACATCGGTGACTTCGAAATCTCCAGCACGTGGGCCGCGATCTGCAATGAACTGTGCTATCGCGTGAGCCAGCTGTTTCCGGAGAACTTCGTGCCGGCCGCGATGCTGCCGCAAAGTCCGGGTGTCGATTCGGCCACCTGTATTCCCGAACTCGTCAAATGCGTCGAGCAGTACGGCAATGTCGCGATCAATCTGAATCCCGATCCGTCCGGCGGCCACTGGACCAGCCCGCCGCTGTCGGACCGCTCGTGGTACCCGATCTACGAGAAGATGGTCGAGTACGACATTCCCGCGATGATCCACGTGAGCACCAGCTGCAACGCGTGCTTCCACACCACCGGTTCTCACTACCTGAACGCGGATACCACCGCGTTCATGCAATGCCTGACCTCGGACCTGTTCCGCGATTTCCCGACACTGCGTTTCGTGATTCCGCACGGCGGCGGCGCGGTGCCGTATCACTGGGGTCGTTTCCGCGGCCTCGCGCAGGAAATGAAGAAGCCGTTGCTGAAGGACCATCTGCTGAACAACGTGTTTTTCGACACCTGTGTCTACCATCAGCCGGGTATCGATCTGCTCACGCACGTGATTCCCGTCGACAACATCCTGTTCGCGAGCGAGATGATCGGCGCGGTGCGCGGCATCGATCCGGAAACCGGTCACTATTTCGATGACACGAAGCGTTACGTTGAAGCGGCGGATATGAACCCGCAGCAGCGCTACAAGATCTACGAGGGCAACGCGCGGCGCGTCTATCCGCGTCTCGATGCCTTGCTGAAAACGAAGGGGCTGTAATCATGTATGAAATCGGAGTCGTCTATCGCAACATCCAGCGCGCGGATGCGGACGTGGCCGCCCAACTCGGCGCGCTCGGTTCGGCCACCGTGCATGAAGCCATGGGCCGCACGGGCCTGCTCCAGCCGTATATGCGCCCGGTCTATACCGGCGCGCGCGCGAGCGGCACGGCCGTCACGGTGCTGCTGCAACCGGGCGACAACTGGATGCTGCACGTCGCGGCCGAACAGATCCGCCCGGGCGACGTCGTCGTCGCGGCTGTCACCGCTGAGAGCACCGACGGCTACTTCGGCGATCTGCTCGCGACCAGCTTCCAGGCGCGCGGCGCGCATGCGCTGATCATCGACGCCGGTGTGCGCGACGTCAGCGTGCTGACCGAAATGAACTTCCCGGTCTGGAGCAAGGCGATTTCCGCGAAGGGCACGGTCAAGGCGACGCTAGGCTCGGTGAACATACCGGTCGTGTGCGCGGGCGCACTGGTCACGCCGGGCGACGTCGTCGTTGCCGATGACGACGGCGTGGTCGTGGTGCCGGCGGCCGCCGCGCAAGCGGTGCTCGATAAGGCCGCGGCACGCGAGGCGAACGAAGTCGAGAAGCGCGCGAAACTCGCCTCCGGTGTGCTCGGTCTCGACATGTACAACATGCGCGGGCCGCTCGAGCAGGCCGGACTGCGTTACAAGGACTGACAGGCGTGGTCGCGGAGATCAACGGTCACGCCGTGCGTGCGCCGATCACCGGCATTTCGTCGATGGCGACACGCCAGGTGCTCGCCGAACTCGCCGCATCGTACGAGCGGCGTACGGGGCAGGGCGTCACGATCGAATCGGTTGGTGGCGTCGATGCGGCGCGCCGGGTCGAGGCTGACGAAGTCTTCGATATCGTCGTGCTCGCCGCCGACGCGATCGAGCGGCTCGTCGCGATGGGTTGCGTCGAGGCGGCGAGCCGCGTCGGGCTTGCACGCTCGGGCATCGCGGTCGCGGTCGCGGCCGGAGCAACGCACCCGGACATCGCGACCGAAGCGGCGCTGCGCGACGCGATTCTCAGTGCGCGCAGCATCGGTTACTCGACGGGGCCGAGCGGCACGCATCTGCTGAAGCTGTTCGAACGCTGGGGCATTGCCGGGCAGATCGCTTCGCGGATCGTGAAGGCGCCGCCGGGTGTGCCGGTCGGCACGCTCGTCGCGCGCGGAGAAGCCGCACTCGGCTTTCAGCAGATGAGTGAATTGATTCATGTGCCGGGTATCGACGTGCTCGGCGAGCTTCCTGCCGCCATCCAGTCCACCACGACTTTCACCGCCGCGATCTGCACGGCGGCGCGCCACCGTGAAGCGGCGCAAGCGTTGCTGGCGTTTCTGGCCTCGCGCGAGGCCGACGGAGCAAAGCTGCAAAACGGAATGTTTCCGGCTTGATGGTGGGCGACGTTCGCCGCCCAGGCTCGATGGCGGAATCCAAACGCAGCGAAAGAAAGCGGATTCAAGCCATCAGCTTGCCCCACTCGTAATCGATACTGTCCGGCGTGAACGGCAGCACGCCCGCGCCGGGCGTAAATGTCAGTTCGCCGAAGTAAACGCGGTCGTCCGGCGCGTACAGGTCCACTCGCACATAGTCGAAGTCTTCGCACAGACGGACCGCGATATCGAGCACAGCGTCCAGATTCGGCGGGCGCGGACCAGGCGCCGCGCTGCGCTTGTAGTCGCCGATGGCGATATCGAGGTGATTCCAGTCGACGTCGTACACGTCGCCGTGCGTTGCGGTACCGAAGCGGTCGGAGATCACGAGGATATAGATGATCGGCCCCCCAGGCCGGCCGCCGAAGCAGTGCATCTTGAGATCGGCCGGAATCTGACCGCGCTGATCGAGCAGCAGCTTCTCGAAGAACACGCGCGGCTCGATCGACCGATAGTGCCGTTCGCGCCCAACGTAATAGAATTCGGTGCGCAGCCACTGATCGGCGAGTGCCTTCAGCTTGTCGAACGAGGTCTCCGATTTATTTCTCACCACTTCCACGAAACTGCTGCCGTGATTGGCTTTCATCACGAAAGAATTGGGCAGCGCGTCGAACACTTCGGGTGTGAATACATCGGGCGCTGCGATCAGCGGTATCAAATGCTTGTCACCGATTTTCCGCGCAATATAGTCCCGCACCAGCAGCTTGTCGGTCAGGTCGATATAACGCGGATCCGGGTGAAGATTGCGCTGCAGGATCTTCTCATTGAACGTCACCGGACGAATCAGATTCGGATAACGGCCAGTGCATTTGTGATGTAACAGGCTTAGGAAAAGGGCATCCGGCAATAAGGTCTTCGCCGCTTCCTTGATCTTTCTCACGGTAGATGGCGCTTGCTCCTGCGCGAAATGCGCGCCTGCGTGCAGGCCCGGCCGCTCGCAGGTCGCAGCCACGGCACTGTCAACGGATTGTAGGGAGGCCATGTTTTCCGGCGCGACGGCCGCGTCCTCCGCGGCCAGTTCGGCGGTTTTGATGATCGTCATGTTCTTATCCCTTTGCGGTCGAGCCGACTATTCGTGCTCGGAGTAACAGGGAATTGAAATCAAAGCGTCAGCGGCGCTTGCCGCAACATCTCGGTCGCGGCACTCCAGCTTTCCTCCGGTGTCAGCCAGCGTTCTTCCGCATCCACATGTTGTTGCGCGCGGAATTGCGTCGGCGACATGCCATAGCGCTCCTTGAATAGCCGCCCGAGCCGATTACCGTCGCCCATTCCGCAGCGACGCGCGATCTTATCGACCGGCAAATCGGTATTTTTCAGCATCGAGCGAACGATCTCGAAGCGGGTGCGCAGCAGATATTCGAGTGGCGTCATGCCGAACTCGCATTTGAAACGGCGCTGAAAATTGCGCTTGCTCATCGCCACCGACTCGGCCGCCTGAGCAACAGAAATAGCCTTGCTGTAGTTCTCCTTGATCCAGCGCGCCGATTCGCGAATCTTCTCGGTCGTCGTCGTGATATTGACGTCGTCGAGCTCCGAACGGCTCTTCTCGGCATAGCCGGTTTGCAGGATGCGGCCGATTTTGCGGGCCGTGTCGGTGTTGATGTCGCGTTCGATCTGCGCGAGCGCGAGATCGGTCGGCGTCACATTGCTTTGCGTGCGCGCGGCGTCACCGCTGTCGTCGAACAGAAAAATCGGCACGATCGATTGCAGCGGATCGTTGCAGACGACCGCGAGATTCGCACCCTGTTGCATGCCGAAAGATGCGATCGATCCTTGCAGCGAGATCCACGACAGAAACCGGTCATTGGATTCGGCCACTTCTGTGACGTCGCGACAGGCCACGAAGAACGCGTGGAAATCCGCGAGGCAATAGCGTTCGAGGCCTTGCGTCCAGATCGATATGCCGGACGAACTGGTCACCAGACCACCGCCGTCGGATACCACGGTAAACCGGTATGGCGCCTCTTCGCCAGCCGTTCTCTTGAACTCATTGGCAAGCCGAAACGCGTCGCCAATCGCGCCGGTACTTGCCATCGAACAATCCTGAAAGACGAATAGACCAATGTGCTTCATCACGCGAGCTTCTCCAGACAGGAAAATCTACGCATTGAGATTAGCGCATCGATTTCGGTCAGACGAGCTTGGCCGGCATGCGTGGGTGTTTTGGCGTAATCGTCAAGATTCGAGAAATTCTTACCTCGCCATTCGACGAATTGCGTGCTACTAATTAACGTTGCACGGAATTTTTTTCCAGATCAATTAGCGCGATTTTTGCAGGCGAGAAGCCAGGGCATCGGCGGAATGCGCCGAGTGGCTTGGAATCGGCACGATTTGCGGGATATCAACGGCATTCTTTGCACTCCCGTTGCGGATTTGGCGTTCTGTCGCGATGTACGGCGCCTATCGTATAACTCTGTTACAGCAATTGCAGATCGCAACAAGCCTTTCCAGCTTCTGTTTCATTTGTAAAAGGCTCCGCATTATCGGCCAATAGCACCCTACTTTGGGCCGCCGGCGAATGCCTCGATCCTTTGCGGACTATGCTTCACCGCAACATCGAGAGAGAAATTGTCAATCGCGAATTACGTGAATGGCGGGCACCGCATTCGCTGATTCGTGAGAAGAACAATCGGCAATGCCGCGGTGGATAAGCAACAGGTGTGTAGCCTTCCGTGGTTCGAGAGGTCCCGAACACGGCTCCCCGACCTAACCCGACACAGCACGTCGCTTCGCCGTGCTGCCAGCCAATCCAGGGTCTATCCGGCCGGCGGCATAAAAAGCGACGTGGCGACGCAAAGCGATCGTCGATCGTTTTGTTTCATCAACCTGCAAGGATCAGACCGGTGGATTACTATCCGCAAAACTCGCTCTATCCCGCTGTTGATACCGAGCGCAGACAACTCAGTGCCAGCGGGATGCTCACGCTAATGCGTGACCACATCTGGGAGATCGTGGTGACGACGGTCGTCGTCCTCACGCTCGCGGTCGCGTATCTTCTGATTGCCACCCCTATCTATTCCGCCGACGTAATCGTTCGTGTGGACCCGCCCGAGCCAAATGCGCTTGGACTTGCGTTGCAGAACCAGGACCTGTTGCCGCCGCCGACGCCGTCGTCGGTAACGGAAATGGCGGTGATGGAAAGCCGATCGGTTTTGCAGCCGGTGATCGATCAGTTCCGTTTCGACATTTCGGTAAAGCCGCGCAAGCTTCCGGTGCTCGGCGACATCGCCGAAAAATTTGCTACACCGGGACAGCCTGCGGCGCCGTGGCTCGGCCTGAAATCGTATGCATGGGGCGGTGAGCGCGTGCAGATCGCCGCGCTCGACGTGCCGCGCGAACTCGAGGAAGAGAAGCTGACCTTGACCGCACTGGACAATGGCGGCTTCGAATTGCACGGCCCGTCCGGCGAATTGCTGGCGAGTGGCACGGTCGGCATGCCGGTCAAGCAGAACGGCGTGTCGATGCTCGTGAAGGAGCTCGCTGCGCGGCCCGGCACGAAATTCGAAGTGATCCGCTGGAATGAGCTCGATGCGATCAAGCACTTCGAGAGCCTGATCAAGATCGGCGACAAGGTGAAAGACTCGGGGCTGCTGCAAATCCAGTACCGCGACAAGAGTCCGGACAAAGCCGCTGCCGTCGCCAATGCATTGGGACAGCAATACCTCGCATCCGCGGTGGCGAGCCGGCAGTCGAACGACACGCAGACGCTCGCGTTCATTAACGGCGAACTCCCGCGTCTACTCGGCGATCTGCGAAAAGCCGAGGAAGCGCTGAAGAACTTCCGCTCGAACTCGCAATCGATGCAGCCGACCAACGAGGCGCAAGCCTATTTGCAGGGCGGCCTCGATCTCGACAAGCAGATCGCGACGTTGCAATTGCAGCGCACGCAAATGCTCGAGCGGTATACGCCGCAGAGCCGCTGGGTGCAGAACATCGACGAGCAACTGGCGCAATTGAAAGAAGCGAAAGCGAAATTCTCCGACCATTTCAACGGCATGCCGGCGTCGGAGCGCGAGAGCGTCGATCTGATCCGCGCGCAGAAGGTCGCCGAGACGGTGTATCTCGGCATGGTCCAAAAGGCTGAGCAATTGCAGGTGCGCCGCGCCAGCACGACGGGCGGCGCGCACATTCTCGATCCTGCGATGAGACCGCATATGCCGGTCATGCCGCAGCCGATTCTCGTGCTCGGCGGCGGATTGGTGCTCGGTATGGTGTCTGGCGTCGTGTTGGTCTTCATGCGCCGCCACGTGATGGTCGGCGTGACCGACCCGCGCTACGTCGAGCGCCAGATGAGCGTGCCGGTGTTTGGCGAGATTCTGTTCAGCCATCAGCAACTGCTGCTCGATCGCGATGCGACCGCGGGCCGCAAGTCTCTGCCGCCAGCGACCGGGCGTGCCCATCCGCCGCTGCAGAAGAGTCTGCACGAGATTCAGCTCGATACGGGGATTCCTAACAGGATTCTCGCCGCGCGCTTTCCGCACGACACATCGGTCGAAGCGCTGCGCAGCGTACGGACCGCCGTCACGCGGGATCTCGCGCATGCACGCAACAACATCGTCATGGTCATCGGCCCCACGCCGTCCGCTGGCAAGAGCTTCGTCGCCGCGAATCTGGCGATCCTGCACGCGGAGGTCGGCCAGCGCGTGGTGCTGATCGATGCTGATATGCGGCGCGGCCACCTCGCCTCGCTATTCAACGAGAGCAATCGTGGAGGCCTATCCGAAGTGCTGTCCGAACGCTTGCCGCTGCGCAATGCGTTGCGCTCGACCCGCATCGACGGATTGACGTTCCTGTCGTGCGGCGTGCGCCCGGAGAATCCCGCCGCGCTGCTGATGAAGCCGCGCCTGAAGGATGTGCTCGAACGGCTGTCGAGCCAGTTCGACCTGGTGATCATCGATACGCCGCCTTTCCTCGCGGTCACCGACGCGTCGATCATCGCGAACGAGGCGGGCGCTTCGCTGCTCGTGCTGCGTTCTGGTATGCAGAGCGAGGAGGAGATCGCCGACACGATCAGAAAGGTGGAGCGCGCGGAAGGGCGCATCGCGGGCGCGGTGTTCAACGGCATACCGCTGCGTCGGAGCACGAAGAATTACGGCTACGAAACGAACTATGCCAGCGATTTCGGCGAGAACGACGCCGGGCAGCAAGCGCCGCGAGGCGCCTGAGCGTGTGAAGACCTCAACGCGGTAAAGCGCGTTCGCGATGGCGTACAACGGAGAAGCAGATGGCCTTTGCAATCAACGGAAAGTTTACTTCGCAATCCATCACGGGGGTTCAACGCGTGGCGTATGAGCTGACGAGGGCCATGCAGATGCGCGCCGCGCCCGGTGACGCGCCGGAATTATTCGTGCCAAAAAATGCACGGGAGCCCGGGGCCCTGCTCAAACCGCAGCGGCGCATCCCGTGGCTGCGCGGCACGTTGTGGGAGCAGATCTCGCTGCCGATCGCGGCACGCGGCATCACGCTGCTGAGTCTGTGCAATACGAATCCGCTGTTCAAGCACAGTCAGGTCGTGATGGTTCACGACATGGCCGTTTTCGACGTGCCGCAAGGCTTTTCGCGGAAATTCCGGCTCTGGTATCGAATCGTTTTCACGCTATTGCCGCGCACGCATCCGATCGTTCTGACGGTGTCGACGTATTCGAAAACGCGGATCTGCCATCACCTGAAGATCGACGAATCGCGTGTGAAAGTGGTGGCGCCCGGCGCGGATCATCTCGATCGGATCGTAGCCGACACGTCGGTGCTGCAACGGCTCGAATTGAACAAGGACGCTTATTGCGTAATCGTCGGCAGTCTCGACCCGCGCAAGAATCTGCGCGGCGTGCTCGATGCAATCGCGCGGCTCGGGCATCTGCGCGACGTGAAATTCGTCATCGTGGGAAAACAGTATCCGCGCATCTTCAGCAGTGCGGGCGTCGAGAATCCGCTGCATTCCAGACAAGTGGTGTGGGCCGGATTCGTGTCCGACGAGGAGCTGAAGGGGCTCTACGAGAACGCTGGATGCCTCGTGTTTCCGTCGTTGTACGAAGGCTTCGGCCTGCCGCCTCTGGAAGCGATGTATTGCGGCTGTCCGGTGATCGCGTCGACGCGGACGTCGATACCGGAAGCGTGCGGGGATGCGGCGATGTACTGCGACGCGGCTTGCGCGGACGACATCGCCGCAAAGATCGCGCAGATGATGAGCGACGCCGATCTTCGCCAGCGATACCGCAGCGCGGGGGTGCTGCATGCACGCGAGTTTCGCTGGGAGCGCGCGGCGCAACGGGTGCTCGAAATCCTCGATGTAAAGACCGGCGAGCGGCTGCCTGAACTGGCACCGCGCGCGTCAGCGAGCTAGCGATGGATGGCCACGAACATGGATCGCATGAAGACCCGTGCTGGCAGAAGACGTGCATTGCGCACACTCGCCGCGTTGGCGGCGGGCGCGGCAGCGCCGTTATCGGATATCAGCCCCGCTCTCGCGTTGGTACAGGACCCTGCGCCCGCGCGCGCGCGCGGCCGCATGATGAGCGATCTGATCGGCGTGAACGGCTGGGCCGGATCGGCTGCCGACATCGAAGTGTGGCGAGCGATGGGCATTAGCTGGGGGCGCGACACGGTCGGCCCGGGCCAACCTGATCGGCGGGGCGAGCCGATGCGCATCGACAAAACCAGCTCGGCGTACGATGTCGACCTGCCGTCCAGACTCTTGCGAAATGAACACAATGGAATCGGTTCGCTGCTGATGCTCGGCTTTACGCCGAGATGGAATGCGAGCGTGCCGGGCGAAAACAATTCGGCACCCGTCGACGTGGATGCATGGAAGCAGTACGTCGACGCGGTGGTCCGCAAGTATTCCGCGCCGCCTTTTAACTTGCGCTATTTCCAGATCTGGAACGAGGCGGCTGGAAAATTGTCCGGCGGCTTGCAGCAGTCGGTGTTCTGGCGCGGCCCGGGGTTCAGCAAGGACGAAAAACGCTCGAGACCGTATGAGCGCGCGATGCAGGATTACGTCGAGCGGGTTCATATTCCGGCGGCCCGCATCATTCGCAGTCATCACGCGTACGTGGTGTATGGCGGCTGGCCCGACCAGGGCGGGCTCGACAACTTCTACCGCTGGCTCGAATATCGCAGTCCGACATTGAAAGAGCGCATGCTCGATTGGGTCGACTACATCGACACGCACTATTTGCCGGTCGCCGACATGGAACCGCTGTACCAGAGGTACGTGAAGAACGGTCCGGCGCGCGGCATCTGGCAAACGGAGATCGGCAACGAGTACATGAAAGACCCGCACTATTTGCCGCGCTATTTTTTCGACTTCGCGGTGTGGGCGCTCGGCAGGAATTGGGACGATCCGAACAAGTACGTCTCGATGATCTATCACTGGGAGGGCTATGAACCCTATCGTCTCACGCACCCCGGTCCGCCTGAACGAACCTACAACGTTTCCGGTCGAAGCTTGGTCGTGTTGCGACAAACAGTGGGTGGGCATCTGGCGAGTTTTTCGAAGCCGCTGCAATGCGGTCCCGGTGTTGCTGCAAATGCTTTGCTTTCCGGCAACGACCTCGTGATGCAAGTGAGCAGCAGCGCGGGCTGGCAGAACATTTCGATCGGCGGGCTGCAGGCGCTGCGCTCGCGTGCGGTAAAGGCCGATTTCATCGACGCGGTGAGTGGCGAGGCGAGCGCACCGGGCAATGTTGCATTGAGTTGGGACAACGATCTGATGAACGTGCGATTCAAGGTACCCGACAAGGTGAATGGTGCTGGCAATAATCCGCCCAAACATCTGGCTTATCTCGTGGTACGTAGTGCGGCGCAGCCAGTGGCATAGCGAGATTTCGCGAGCTCGACGGCCGCCGGGAGCCGGCGAACCGAACCTGATGGATAGCGTTGACACATCATGAAACAGGTCACCATTGCGATTTGCAATTACAACTACGAGCACTATCTGGCGGCGGCGATCGACTCGGCGCTCGCGCAGGACTATCCGGCGACCACGGTCATGATCGTCGACGATGGATCGACCGACGGGTCACGCGCGATCATCGAAAGCTATGGCGATCGCGTCGTGTCGGTGTGGAAGAAAAATGGCGGACAGGTGTCCGCCTACAACCATGCAATCGCGTCGCTCACCACCGAGTTCGTGATCTTTCTCGATTCGGATGACGTGCTGTACCCCTCGGCAGTCAGCGAGGTCATGCGCTTTTTCGAGGACGGCGAGTGGGTCAAGGTGCAATTCCGCCTCGACGTGATGGACAGCGATGGAAAATTGACGGGTGCCTACGTGCCGAATAGCGAGCCGCCCCCCGACTGCGGCAGTCTGCTGCGCGGCGGTTGGCTCTATCCGTCGCCGCCCGCGTCTGGCAACGCTTACCGGGTGAGTGCGCTCAAGCAGATCTTCCCGGTCCCCGAAGAGGGCGTGAATCGCTATGGCGCGGACTTTTACGCGATCTATGGCGTCGCGCTGGCGGGACCGATCGCGACCGTGTCGAAGTCGCTAGGCGGCTACCGGGTGCATAACGCGGGCAGTGAAACGGTGTCGTTCGCAAACTCGGAACAACTGACGAAAGCGCCGCGCGCATTCAACATGCGTTGGGCCATTCTGCGCAATATTGCAAAAGACCGGCTCGACATAGAATTACCGGCCACATTTCTCGACTTCTCGCACGAGAAAGCGACATTCTGCTCTTCCGTTTATCGCGCGACGTTTTTCCGGCGTTGGCAATGGATGCTCCGCGATTCGCGCAGCTATCTGCACACGATCATTGCAAATCCGTTCTGGAGCCTGAAGAAGAAGCTCGGCACGCTCGTACTGTCGAGTCTGTGTCTCGTCCCCTATTCGCCGCTGTCGGATTTCGCGGTGCGTTATATCGCGAACCCGCTTGCGCGCCGTCGCGTCGCAGGACGCTAGGCGAAGGAGGACGGCATGGATAGACGAACGAGCACCAACTTAATCGTATTTGTGTACGCCGGCTATTTCATGAGGTACGTGTACCTCATGATCGTGGTGCCGTTCTATGGCAGGGTGCTTGGCGTGGCCGAATACGGCCGGGTACTCGCGTCGATGTCGCTGATGAACGTGATATGGATGTTCGTCGGCTTCGGCTTCACCTTCGTCGGCATGCGCGAGGTGGCGAAAGCGCAGTCGACCCAGGAATGCAATGCGATCTATTCGCTGCATGTCAGCGCGCGGCTGGCACTCGCCGTGATTGGCGCGGGCATCGGCATCGTTGCGACGTTCTGCTCACCGTTATTGGCGGAGCAGCCTCTGATCGGCATGCTCGCAACCGTGCTAGGCATTGTGTCGGCGTGCAATCTCGGCTGGCTATTTCAGGGGCGGCAGCAGATTCGCACGCCGATCATGATCGAAGTGTTCGGCTTTGCGCTGAGTCTCGTGCTGGTGCTGGCGCTCGTCAGAGGACCGAACGACGCCGTATGGGTGGTGGCGAGCCTGCTGATTGCGGGCGCCGTGTCCTTGGCCATTGCCTACGGTTTGACGACGTGGCAGCTCGGTTGGCCGCGTCTGGCGTTTTCCGGCGTCCTGCCGCTCATACGCAGGTCGACGATGCTGTTTTGCTATTCGTCTGGCTCCGTCGTGCTGACGGCGTCGTCGACGTATTTGCTGACCTTGTTCTCCACCCCCGCTGAGGTCGGCTATTTCGGCGCGGCCGAGCGTTTCGCGACGATCGGTCTGAGCCTGATGGCCCCCGCGGCGCAGGTCTTTATTCCGACGATAACCCGGCAACTCGCGCAGGGCGACAAGGTGGGCGCGCATGTAACGACACGGCGCGGCGCCCTATTGCTGCTCGGCTATGGCGTGCTGGTGCTGTGCGGCGCGTTGACGCTTTCGCCTTTCGTGTTGCCGCTGATTCTCGGCGCAGCGTTCGAGCCGAGTGTGCACGTATTGCAGGTATTCGCATGGATGTTCCCGTTCGCGGCATTCAATGAGTTCGTCGCGTTCTATGTATTCGTACCGCGCAGGAAAGACCGGGTACTCGCAATTGCCGGCGTCGCCTCGGCGCTGGTCAATCTCGCGTCGGCGCTCGTTCTCGCGCCGCGTTTCGGCGCGATTGGCATGGCCTCTGCTCGGGTGATCGCCGAAGCGGCGGAGTCGGTGACGCTGCTCAGCGTGCTGATTCGTCTCGAACTGGTCGGGCTATTACCTGGCGCCGAGCGGGCCCTCGCGCGAGTGCGGGTGATGTGTGGGCTTCGTACGCAGGCGGGCGGCGCGAAGGACGATTGAAGTAGCGCGTGGGTGTGCGGGAGTTTGGGTGGATTGTCACAGGAGGTCGAAGTGAAAGTCGCTATTGTTCACGATTGGCTGGTAGTGTCCGGCGGCGCCGAGAAAGTATTGAAGAACATCATCGAGTGCTTCCCGGATGCGGACGTCTTTTCGATTGTCGATTTTCTCGAAGACCGCGATTGCGTGAAGGGGAAGTCCGTCAACACGTCCTTCATCCAGAAGATGCCATTTGCGCGAAGACGATACCGCGCCTATCTGCCGTTGATGCCGATTGCTATCGAGCAGGTGGATCTGTCCGGCTACGATCTCGTCATTTCGAGCTCGCACGCGGTTGCCAAAGGCGTGTTGACGGGACCGAACCAGGTGCATATCAGCTACATACATTCGCCGATCCGCTATGCGTGGGATCTGCAACATCAGTACCTGCGCGAATCCCATCTCGACAGGGGACTGCGCTCCGCGTTGGCGCGGGTGCTGCTTCATTACATTCGCGGCTGGGATTCGCGCTCTGCGAACGGCGTCGATCATCTGGTCGCCAATTCCCAGTTCATTGCGCGGCGAATCAGAAAGGCCTATCAGCGCGAAGCGACCGTGATCTATCCGCCTGTCGATCTGGCGAATATGTCCATTGGTACGGAGAAAGAGGATTTCTACGTGACGGCGTCGCGGATGGTGCCTTATAAGCGTATTGATCTGATCGTTCAGGCTTTTTCGCAAACGCCTGAGCGCAAGCTTGTCGTGATCGGCGACGGTCCCGATATGAAGAAGATCAAAGCGGTGGCCGGCGAGAACGTCAAGATCCTCGGGCATCAGCCGTCCGACGTGCTGGTCGATCATTTGCGGCGCGCGCGTGCCTTCGTGTTCGCGGCGGAAGAGGATTTCGGCATTTCCGTGGTCGAAGCGCAGGCATGCGGCACGCCAGTGATTGCCTTCGGCCGCGGCGGCGCGCTCGAATCGGTGGTGGGACTTCCTCTCGATCGGCCGACCGGGGTCTTCTTCGGCGAGCAGAGTACCGCATCCTTGCTCGAAGCCGTTACCCGTTTCGAGAGCAACGCCGCCTTATTCGATCCACGTGTGTGCCGCAAGAATGCCGAGCGTTTTTCGTCTGAGAACTTCAAGAAGGCGTTGATGGGCTTCGTCGACGCGCGGCTCCCGTATGCGTGCGTCGAACAGTTTCTTCCGTATGCGCCGAGTCAGTCGCTGCCGGCCGAAGAACGTCATCTTGCCGACGTTGCGCCCTGAGCCGGGCGCCGGGGCACGGGCTGTGGAGCGCGCGCACCCACGACGCCCGCCTTGCGCGCACCGCGCGGGCCGGGCCTGAATGCAGTGGCCGCCAGCGGACGCGCGGCCAACAGCAGCGAGATCACCAGAGAAAGAATCAACACATTCGACGGCGTGACCAGCCGATGCTCGGTTGCCGACATCACCAGCAGGCACACCGACGAAATCTCGACGAAGCGGAACGCCGCGAAGTGGCGACCCCCCTCGACCAACGCGGCATACGCCGCCCCCTGCTTGCTCCATTCAACCAGCTTCCAGAAGAACGCGAGGATTAGCGTCAAGCCCACGATGCCGAGCTCGGCGAGGATATTCAGGTACGAGTTGTGAGCGTGCGAGTCGCTGTGCTCGATCACGATGTCGGACGGTACCGCGAACAGATGGAAATACGAAGTAAGGCTGCCGATATGGTCGTCGAAGGAACCGAAGCCGAGACCGACGAGCGGGCTTTGCACGAAATACGCGAGCGCTCGTGGCCATAGCCACTCGTAGCGGATGTTGAGGTTGTTGACCTTGGCGTCGTTGGCGTGAATCGCGAACGTATAGCCCATGTAGTCGACGTTCGGCTGCGTATGGTAGATCGCGATGACGGCCGAGGCGATCAGCAGCACCGCGATCAGCGTACCGAGAATCCAGCGCTTGCGGCCAAAGTACAGATAGGGCAGAACGGCCGCCGCGCCGAGCAGCGAGCCACGGCTATAGGTCGAAAAGAGCATTAGCGCGGTGCAGACGAGCAGCGCGATCACCAGCTTGCTGCGTTTTTGCAGGTAGCACGCTACGCCGAGACAGAACAGCATCGCCAGAAAGCCGCCGGCTGCGTTACGGGCAATGAAGTAGCTGCCAAAGGTGTCGTTTGGGTGAACAAAGATGCTGAACAGCCCGTTCTGGGCGATGTAGTACGCGTACATCGGCAGATTGACGACGACTGCGAAGATGAACAGCGCACGCAGTACCTTGTTCAGATCCCAGCGGTGCGCATACACGCAACCGGCAAAAATGGGCAGATAGGAGATGAAGAAATTGCCGTCGCGCCGATAGAAGTCGAATTCGAGGAACGAGTGCGGATCGTAGAGCAGCGTCGAAATGAACGCGAGCACCGTGAAAGCGGTAAGCGGCGTGATGAACGCGGGATAAGTGCGGCCGTAAAAGCGCCACGCCAGCAATAGCAGCGGGACGAAGCCGATCGCACTGATGGGCACGAAGTTCGTGACCGTCATGAAAAGTGCGAATAGCGAAATATAGGCCATTGCAGCTCCAGAAAAACGGATGGCGCGCCGGTTGGGGTTGTGCCCATGCGCTGGATGGATGGCGAGATTGGGAACAGCGAAAGACTCACAGTGGCCGTGCGGGATCGCACCGCTGTTTATCTTTGACAGGAATGCCACGGGACGTTCATTAAACGGTAGCACGTGTCGCTGCTTATTTCCATCGTGCGCACTGCAATAGAAGTGCAAGCTCGTTCGCAAGCTTGCGAAATCCTGTCCGCGAGCGCCGCCAAAACTTCCGCGCTTCGCGCCAGATGCCATGTGTCGCAAGGCGCTCTCACTATGATGAATTCATCGGGGCAGGACGTCGACCAGATCCGATGTACGTCGTTGCCACATTCGTTCTTTCGTTTTCAAATCGTTTTCCGGTCGTCGTTGTCGAGCAGACCACTGCGATTCGACCATTCAGTTTCCGTACTTCCAGCTCGCGCCGGATGCAACGTCGGCGCATGCGTCTATCACTGCGAACTGAATTACTGGTCTGGTCCGTTTGACGCGGACGCCCTGTCGATAAATCACATCAGACGGTATTTGCGTGGATCGCGGCACACCGCGTTGGGCGGTGTCGTCCCGGAAGACGCGTTCCCGAGCCGGTTTCAATGCGAAGGAGTTTGCGATGGGTAAGGTTACCGCGGCAGCCGCCGCAGCGGATGTCGAGACGATACGACAGGATGCCGCCGGGTCGGAGTTTCCGACGCTCGTACAGGTGATTCTCGCCGGTGGTTCCGGCACCCGGTTGTGGCCGGTGTCGCGCGAACAGTTTCCAAAGCAGCTGATCGACGTGATCGGTAAGCAGACTTTGCTGCAAGCGACCATGGGGCGCATGGCGGGCTTCGATGCCGCATGGAACGTCGCGGCCGATCCGGTGATCGTCTGCGGCACCGAGCATTATTTCGCCACTTACGAACAGGCGCGCGAGATCGGCGTGAACGCGCGAATCGTGGTCGAGCCCGCGCGTCGCGATACGGCGCCGGCACTGACGCTTGCCGCGCTCACGGCATGCACGGAAGACGAAGACGCGATCCTCGTCGCGATGCCAGCCGACCATGCGATCGCGAATCTGGAAGCGCTGCATCACTCGCTCGACGTCGCCGCGACGCATGCGCGCGACGGCGCGATCGTCACGCTAGGCGTGCCGCCCGAGCGGCCGGATACGGGCTTCGGTTATATCCGGCTCGGAGATGCATTGCCCGACGGCGCGCGTCGCATCGAGCGCTTCGTCGAGAAGCCCGCGGCGGAACTCGCGGCCCAGTACGTCGCGTCGGGCAATTACTGGTGGAATAGCGGCATCTTCGTCGTGCGGGCGTCGGTGTGGCTCTCGGTCATCCAGCAGTTTCAACCGGACATGCATACGGCCTGCGTTCAGGCGTATCGCGACGCGAAGAAGACTGAAGAATGCATCATGCCGGACGCCGACGGGTTTCTCGGTTCGCCGTCCGACTCGATCGACTATGCGGTGATGGAACAGCTAGGCAAACCTGAGTCGGCGTTTTCCGGCGTGGTGGTGCCACTCGAAGCGGGGTGGTCCGATCTCGGCTCGTGGGATGCCGTGTGGCAAGCGATGGAGAAGGACGAGTGCGGTAACGCGGCCAGCGGGCGCGTGCTGTTCGAAGGGGCCACCGCGACCTATGCACGCTCGCAAGGAGGCAGGCTTCTCGCCTGCGTCGGCACCGACAACATGATCGTGATCGAAACCGACGACGCGGTGCTCGTCGCGGATCGCTCGCATGTGCAGGACATCAAGGGACTCGTGTCGCGGATCAGGGCCGAGAAGTCGCCGGAAGCGGATGCGCACAGAAAAGTCCGTCGCCCCTGGGGCTTCTATGACTCGATCGATCATGGCGAGCGCTTTCAGGTGAAGCGCATCGTCGTGATGCCGGGCGGCCGTCTGTCGTTGCAGATGCATCATCATCGCGCCGAGCATTGGGTGGTGGTGTGCGGCACCGCGCTCGTCACGCGTGGAGAAGAGCAGTTTCTTCTCGGCGAAAACGAATCGACGTATATCCCGCTCGGTGTTCGCCATCGGCTCGAAAATCCGGGCCGCGTACCGCTGCAGATCATCGAAGTACAGTCCGGCACTTATCTCGGCGAAGACGACATCGTGCGTTTCGACGACAAGTACGGACGTTGTGGCTGATGCGACGAAGTCGACCTGATACGTCCTATGAGGGGGCTGTGATGCGATTGCTGACTGGTCTGCTGGCGAGAGCGTTCGACGTCGCGATGATCGTGGCTGGGGCCTTCGCGGCCTCCCAGGTACGCTTCGACGGCGGCTCGCAACGCAGCCTCTATTTCGCGTTCGTCGCTTTTGCCGCGGCGTTTGCTCTCGCGGTCTTTCCGGCGCTCGGCGTGTACCAGTCCTGGCGCGGCCGCTCGAAAAGAGTGCTGGCGAGTCAGGTGGCGCTCGGCTGGCTCGTCGTGCAGGCTTGCGCGATGGCGCTGATGTTCTCGCTGCACCGGATCGACTTCGTGTCGCGGCTCTGGTTCGTGTACTGGACCGGCATTTCGGGTGCCGCGATGATGTCCGGCCGACTGGTCACGCATGCGCTGCTCGGCCGCATGCGCCATGCGGGGATGAACTTGCAGCAGGTCGCGGTGGCGGCGTGCGGCGATCATTGCGACGAGATCATCCGCAAGATCGAAACCTCGCCCGCTGCCGGCTTTCGCGCGAACGCGTTGTATAACCTGCACCCCGACTGTTGCGTGCTGCCGCACCCGTCGGTGCAGGTGTTCGAAGAACAGGTCGCGTTCGCTCGCTACGTGCGCGAGCAACAGATCGGCGAAGTGTGGCTGGCGCTGCCGCTCACCGAGGAGCGCGCAATACTCAAGCTGGTGGCGGAGTTTCGCAACGACCTGATCAATGTGCGATTCATGCCCGACGTGCGCTCGCTGGCGCTATTCGAAGGCAGCATGACCGAGTTGCTCGGCTTGCCGACGATCAATCTCGCCGCGTCGCCGCTGCCGCCGCAGGCGTTGGTGCAGAAAGACCTGTTCGACCGTCTGTTCGCGCTCGTCGCATTGATCGCGATCTCGCCGATCCTGCTCGGTTGCGCGATAGCCGTCAAACTGAGTTCGCGCGGCCCGGTGTTCTTCAGGCAGCGCCGCAAAGGCGCCGACGGCCGCGTATTCACGATCTACAAGTTCCGCACGATGCGCTTGCACGAGCAGAAGCCGGGCGTTCTCGAACAGGCGACACGCGGCGATCCACGCATCACCAGCGTCGGCGCGTTCTTGCGCCGCACGAGTCTCGACGAACTGCCGCAGTTCTTCAACGTGCTGCGCGGCGATATGTCGGTGGTGGGGCCGCGTCCGCATGCGCTCGAACACGATGATCTCTATCAGAACATCGTGTCGGGCTATATCCATCGTTATCGGATCAAACCCGGCATTACCGGCTGGGCGCAGATCAACGGTTATCGCGGCGAGACCGATCGCCTCGAAAAGATGGAAGGCCGTGTCGCGCACGATCTGTACTACCTGCGCAACTGGTCATTCTGGCTCGACATGAAGATCATTCTGGCCACGATTTTCAAGGGGCTTCATCATCCAAACGCGTACTAAGCATGATGCTATCCGGAGTTGAAAACGTAGTGAGACGATCAGCAAAGCGGGTCTCGCTTTACCGCTTTCACCACGATCACGGCTTGCAGGCGAGAAGAATATTGGAGCGACTTGAAAGCAGATATGGCAAGGCCGACCCGAACAACCTGCGGCTCGCGGACGCCTATGCGCGAGACGTGTTCGGCGACTCGGTCTACGCGCCCTGGCTGCGCGTTTATACCGCGTTTTGCGGCACATTCAAGGAAGGCTGGATTCCGGACAACTACTACGGCATCGTCGTCGTGCCGCATCTGAAAGGCTGGTACGGCAAGATTTCGAGCCTCAAGCCGATTTCACGGCTGATCTTCGACGGCGACGAATTGCCGGACCTGGCGTACTTTGCCAACGGGCTGTTCTTTACGGACAAAAGCGTCGTGGTACCCGAGCGCGACCTGAAGGACGTCGTGTTCGAGCATACCGAGCGCGTCGCATTCAAGCTCGACGGTTCCGGACAGGGCAATGGTGTCTACTTCTTCGACCGTGCCAGCTTCGACCCAACGGTCATCAGGTCGCTCGGCAATGGCGTGATTCAGACCTTCATCGACCAGCACAGTCTGTTCGCCGCGTTTGCTTCGAAACCGGTGGCGACGCTGCGCTTCACGACCGTGGTGGACGACGCCGGCCACATTTCTGTTCGAGCCTGCTACTTGCGGCTCGGCCGAGCCGAAGATACGCATGTGCTGGCGGATCGCGAAATATGCGTATCGGTCAACCTCGAGACGGGCGAACTGTGCGACCAGGGGTATATGAGCGACTGGGGCGCGGTAGAGTCGCATCCGGACTCGGGCGTGCACTTTGCGGGCGTGAAGATTCCGTGTTTCGACAAATGCATGGCGACCGTGCTGCGCCTGCACAGGAAGATTCCGTTTGCGCGCTGCATCGGTTGGGATCTCACGGTCGACTCGAACGACAAGGTCAAGTTGATGGAATGGAACGGCAAGCACAACGACGTCAAATTCAGCGAGGCGACGCAAGGCCCGTGCTTCGCGGATCTGAACTGGGAACGGCTCAGGGCCGAACCTGACGTTGGACGGATGCCACCGGTCTGATCGGGCAGGGTAATAAACGCAGCGGGAGACGCGACGTGAGCGAACAGTTATGGTGCGTCCACATCGAAGGGCTGAACGACTTCATTGCCGTTGATTCGGAGGAATCGGCGCGGCACGAGGCGTCGGCGATCAATGCGTATATCGATCGCGCCGACAGAAGCTCGCGTGCCGCGCGTTTGCGCGCGGTGGTGGTCGAATGGCCGTTCAGCGCCGACGGCCACGCCAGAGCGCTCGATACCGACTGGCACGATCTGCAGCGTATGCCGCACAGACAGCAGGCTGCGGCGCGCGCCGACAGCGTGCTGTCGAATCTCGCGCGGCGCGTCAAGGAACTGTTGGGCGTCGCGCGCGCGGACAGGGACGATGCATGAACCGTGGCGATGACAAACCGCGTTATGCGGGCAGCGGCACGTCCTCGATCAGATCCGCGTTCACCGCGCGAATCCTGCGATCGACAAAGTAACCGCCGCCTTCGACGTAGCGCAAATACAGTCGCCCGCAGGTCGAGCATTGCCATACGCCGCAGCGGTTGTACGGGAAATAGCGCGGCGCGATCGGCGCATCGGCCGACCAGTAGCTCGTTTTATCGGGCAGATATTCGCTGAAGGTCGGCTCGGGATCGTCTTCCGGCATCAGCGTGCCGATCTCCTCCAACAAGCTCTCGTCGAGTGAAAGCGGTTGCGATTGCCAGCCGTCGAGGGCAGTGCGCGTGCATTCGCAAGGCCCGGCGGCGCGTTGTTGTTCCAGGCGCCGCTGCGCTGCGCGCGCGAGGTCGAGAAGGGTTGCAGTGTTCAGGTGGTGCGCCATGTGGCTAGTAGCAAGGGGTTCATGGGCCGTTGATCGTCCGGTCGCGCTGTGTCGCGAATCGCACCGTCGGTCACGAGACCGCGTACGCCGAGGCTTTCCGCGTATGTCGCCATGATCTCGTCCATCAGTGGCTGCGTGAGGTCGCGAGTGCCATCGATCACGAGCACGACGCCGGGGCGGAAGATTCGAACGCGCGAGGAATCGCGAGATTGTCGCCGGCGCGTGTATGGATCGTCAATGCGGTATTGATCCTGCTCGCTCTCAGGGTCTCGATGCTCGTCAGCTAACTGCTGCGATCAGGAAGGGGCGAGCATAACCTGTGCACGGGAGGGGAGACACCGTGCGCTCCCACCAACGCAGTGGTGGCGGGAGCGGTGTTACGGTTTGCGCGGAAGCGGTACGAAATGTTCGCCGTCACGTCGGTTGGTGACGACATAGCCATCTCGCTTGCGTATCTTCAGAAAGAAGAGCACTGGCGCCGTATTCGGATCGCCACCGCATTCGAGCGTATGGTTCTCGTGAACCCCGACGATGAAATAGTTCTTCTCATCCGAGACGTCGAATAGCAGGCATTGGGTTCGGTTGGAGGAGAGGTGATGCGTTTGGGTGACTTTCGCTGCTCGCTCCGCAGCCTGATCCGCGGTGGAGATCGCCTGCGCCGATGCCGCTGCATGCGCGCCGGCGAGCAGCAGGGCGAAGGTCACCATTCTTGCCCGCATGGTTTTGGCTGGTTCACCGAACGTCATATTGGTCAAGTTTGCGTGATTGAATGATACTGATCAATTTAGCGCCGTACTGAGGGTCGGTCGCGTAGTGGTTGCGGGCTATTTCAGTAGCGAATCCAATGCTGTCAACATGGAGGAAAGCGGAGCGGAAGCGGGCGTTGTGTTCGAGCATGGCGGCGTAATCCTCCGCGGCCTCGTCATAACTGCTATAGGCCCTGAAGGTGCCCGTGGTTGCGACGGATACGCCGTTTACGGTTTCATGGGTACCGAACGTTGTACTTTGTCCATTTGGTGCGCGGCCTTTGATACCGAAGTATGCATTGCCCCTGACGGTCCTCCCCCAGTTACTTTCCAGCGCGGATTGTGCAAGGACCACACCTGCTGGTATTCCGTATATGCGCTGTATATTCTGCGCGGTGCAAAGGTGGTCACGAATGAAGTTGGAAACATAGGCATCGCCTACGTTCGCGTTGTTCCGACGGTGTTTGGGCATATATGGCTCCTGAATCCCCACAACGGGAACCCCGAAGCTAACGTGACAGTTGACTGTTGGCTATGGGCGAAGGATGAAATTGAAAACCGCAGTGTTCGCTGTATCAAAGCCGGCTCCCTCCCCCGAATCTTGCGAGCCTGAATACGAGCGGCGAATTGCGCCTCACAGAACCCCTCACCCCGCACGAATCGAATCGATGACCAGTTGCATCGCCGGCGTGACGCGCCGGTTTCTGCGCAGAATCAGCCCATATGGTGCGAGCCGGCCGCGCAACGGCGTCGCGATCGCGGCGATTGCATCGAGTGCGACGTAGTACTGCGCGACCGAACTCGGCAGCACGGCGAGCATGTCCGAATCGCGCAGCAACGACAGCGTGGTCAGGATCGACGACGTCTCGACCGTGCTAACCGGCGGCGCGACCCGCGACTCGCGAAACGTTTGATCGATCACCTGGCGCATCGGGCTCGGATGCGGCTGGATGATCCACGGATAGCGTGCAAGGTCCGCCAGCTTGGGCCGCGTGCCCGTTTGTTTGCCTGTTTTGACGGCTGGATGATCGGGCCGCACGACGATCGACAGCGCCTCTTCCGCCAACGTCTCGAAGCTCAAATCGAGTGCCGGAAAACCATCTGGAATCCGACCGATCACGATGTCGAGCTGATCCTGTTGCAGCGACTGCACCAGCACGTCGCTGGTGTCGATCGTGACGGCCATCTGCAGGCGCGGATGCGCCTCCTTCAGCTTGACGATCGTGTGCGTCAGCAGTTCGGGCGACGGCGCCATCACCGCGCCGATGCGGACCTTGCCGATGTCGCCGGCCTCGATGCCGGCCAACTCCTCGCGCAACTCGTCGAGATCCTCGAACACGACACGCGCATAGCGCATCACGGCCTCGCCGAAGATCGTCGGCTCCATGCCGCGCGCATGTCGCACGAACAGCGATACGCCGAGCGTGTCTTCGAGTTCCTGCAAGGCCTTGGTCGCCGCGGGCTGGGTCATCGCGAGATCGTCCGCGGCGCGCCGCAGCGATCCGGTTTCCGACAGCGCGACCATCAGTTGCAGATGCCGTAGGCGCAGACGCTTGCGAATGGTGGAGGCGGGCGGGATCATGAGCGATAACTTTAAGGAATCGGCCGATTCGATTTATTCAGTGGTCAGTTATCGGATAGTTTCGCACACTAGCGGTTATCGCAGAACGGCAATCGCGACGCCGTTCGCGCTAACAAGACCAAACTGGAGACGACGCATGACGATGACCGCGAGCCCCGCGCTCGACAGCGCGATTGCCAAAGCGCGCACGAGGCTGCTGCCTTTTCTGATCCTGATGTACGTACTGGCGTTTATCGACCGCGCGAACGTCGGCTTCGCAAAGAACGTGCTACAGGCCGACACCGGCTTGAGCGACGCGGCGTTCGCCTTCGGCGCCGGCATTTTCTTCGTCGGCTATGCGGTGTTCGAAGTGCCGAGCAATCTGCTGATGTACCGCTTCGGCGCGCGCGTCTGGATGAGCCGCATCATGGTCACGTGGGGCATCGTGTCCGCGTGCACCGCCTTCGTCGACAGCGCCACGAGCTTCTATGTGCTGCGCACGCTGCTCGGCATCGCCGAAGCCGGTTTCTTCCCCGGCATTATCCTGTTCCTGTCGAACTGGTTTCCCGCGAAAACGCGCTCGCAGACGATGGGGATGTTCTATTTCGGCTTCCCGCTCGCGCTGTTGCTCGGCAGCCCGATATCGGGTCTGCTGCTCGATGCGGGCAATCCGTTTGGCATGCATCCGTGGCAGTGGCTCTTCGTCGTCGAAGGGCTGGCGGCGTCGGTGGTGGGTGTCGTGGCTTACTTCTATCTGACCGACCGGCCCGTCGAGGCGCGCTGGCTCGATGCCGATGAGCGTGATGCGCTCGATCACGCATTGCGCCAGGAAGACCGCCAGAAGCTCGCGCACGGTCCGGCTTCGGTGCTGGCGGCGCTGCGCGATTCGCGCGTGCTGTTCTGCGGCCTGATCTACTTCGCGGTGCAGATGAGCGTGTACGGTGTCGTGTTCTATCTGCCGACGCGCATCGCCGGGCTTGCGAGCGGTGGCCACGTCGGCGTCGAGGTCGGTCTGCTGACCGCGATTCCGTGGATCGCCGCGATCATCGGCACGTTCTGCGTGACGCGCTACGCCGACCGTCACGGTCATCACCGTATCTGGGCCGCGGCGATGCTCGCGCTCGCGGCGTTCGGCATTGCCGCTTCGGCGATGACGTCTTCGGTGACGCTGGCGATTGCCGCGTTCTGTTTCGCCGCGATCGGTTTCGTCTGCGTGCAACCGCTGTTCTGGACGCTACCCACCGGTTATCTGGGCGGCGCCGCGGCCGCGGGCGGCATCGCGTTGATCAATTCGATCGGCAATCTCGGCGGCTTCGTCGCACCGAACCTGAAGGGGCTCGCCGAGCGCGCGATCGGCTCGTCGCAGGCGGGGATGTTCTCGCTCGCGGTGGTCGGCCTGATCGGCGCATTGCTGTTGCTGACGTTTCGCTTCACGTCCGCTGCCGCTTCCAGTTCCATCTCTCATCGCAACGGCCCGCTCGGCGAGCGCACGGGCCACTGACTCACCGACTCTCAGAAGGAAATCGTCGAACATGAAGATCACGCATATCCGTACACGTGTTTTCGAGTGGAAGGGCAAAGTCGTCCCGCCGCAAGCGCATTTCTGCACGAACGCGGTCGATATTCTGTACGAGCGCGGCGACGCGATGGGTTCATTTCGCTTTCACGGCTGGCTCGTCGTCGAAATCGAATGCGACGACGGCACGGTGGGCATCGGCAATTGCGCGCTCGCGCCGCGCATCGCGAAGCAGATCGTCGACGAATACCTTGCGCCGATCGCGATCGGCGAAGATCCGTTCGACAACGAGTACATCTGGCAGAAGATGTATCGCCGCACGCTTGCCTGGGGCCGCAAAGGCATCGGCATGGCGGCGATCTCGGCGATCGATATCGCGCTGTGGGACATCATGGGCAAGGCCGTGAACAAGCCGGTGTTCAAGCTGCTCGGCGGCCGCACGAAAGAAAAGATCTGGTGTTACGCGTCGAAGCTCTATAACAACGACGACCGCGATGCGTTCCTCGGCGAAGCACAAGGCTACCTGGACAGCGGCTTCACCGCGATGAAGATGCGCTTCGGCTACGGCCCGAAAGACGGCCCGAAAGGCATGGCGAAAAACATCGAACAGGTGCGTCTGCTGCGCGAACTGGTCGGCGACGAAGTCGACATCATGCTCGAATGCTATATGGGCTGGACGCTCGAATACGCGCGCAGAATGCTGCCGCGCCTCGCCGAATTCAATCCGCGCTGGATCGAGGAGCCGGTGATCGGCGACGATGTGGAAGGCTATCGGGAGTTGAAGAAGATGAACCTGATGCCGGTGTCGGGCGGCGAGCACGAGTTCACGAGCTACGGCTTCAAGGATCTGCTCGAACGCCGCGCGATCGACGTGATCCAGTACGACACGAATCGCGTGGGCGGCATCACGGCGGCGCGCAAGATCAATGCGATGGCCGAAGCGTGGTCGGTGCCCGTCATCCCTCACGCGGGGCAGATGCACAACTATCATCTGACGATGTCGAGCACCGCGAGTCCAATGTCCGAGTTCTTCCCTGTGTTCGACGTCGAAGTGGGCAACGAATTGTTCTACTACATCTTCGAAGGCGAGCCGCAACCGGAAAATGGCTATCTGCAACTGTCGGACGACGTGCCGGGCCTTGGCATCGAGTTGAGCGACAAGTATGTTGCCGATTTCAACATCGTCGAATGAATGGACAGACGCGAGGAAAGTATCGTCACGCTGATGGCGATGGAGCGAGTTAGCTAACGCGCGTCAGCGTTTCCTGCGCGGCCCGGTCGAAGCGCGCACCACCAGCTCGGGCGGCGGCCCGAGCACCATCGACGGCTGCCGCTCCGGCGTCTGGATCAGACGGATCAGACTCTGGATCGACAACTCCGCGACTGCCGCGGTTTGAATCGCGACCGTGGTCAGCGCGGGATGCACCTGATGCGCGAGTTGAATGTCGGTGATGCCGATCACCGACACGTCGTCGGGCACCGAGCGGCCGAGCGTGATCAACGCCTGGATCGCGCCGATCGCGAGCAGGTCGTTGGTCGCGAAGATCGCGCTCAGTTGTGGGCGGTTCGCCATCAGCTCCATGCAGGCGGCGAAGCCGGAGTCGATCGAGTCGCGGATCTGCAGCACCGCGGCGGCGTCGGCTTCGATGCCGGCCGCGCGCATCGCCGCCCGAAAACCGTTCGAGCGCGCGTCCTGCAAACCGCCGCAACCGTCGCCGATCAGCAAGCCGATCTCGCGATGGCCGAGTCCGAGCAGATGCCGCGCGGCCAATTCGCCCGCGCGCGCGAAGTCGACCGCGATGCACGGTAACGCGGGCGGCGACTCCGGGTGCTCCCACATCGCGAGCAGAATCGGCGCGCTATGCGTCGCCGATGCCCACAGGTCGTTGATCGTGATGTCGGTGTTCATCACGAGCACGCCGTCGGCGAGCGTGCCGGCGATCTGGTTCAGATACGCGCGGCCGATTTCGGCGTCGTCGTCGGTATTGCAAACCATCAGGAAATGGCCGGTCTTGCGCGCCGCGCGCTCGGCGGCGAGCACGAACTCCGGATAGAACGGGTTCGAAATGTTCGACAACATCAGCGCGAGCGTCGACGAGCGGCCTTCGGCGAGCGCGCGCGCATTAAGGTTCGGCCGATAGCCGAGCTCGGCTATCGCCTGCAGCACGCGCTCAGCCGTTTCAGGTCGGACTTTCTCGCGATTGCGCAGCACGTTCGAGACGGTGGCGGCGGTAACCTGCGCGCGTTTCGCGACTTCGGACAACGTGACCATGTTGGGTTATCCCAGATGTAGGGAGGTCAATTCAAATGTTGCAAACGACCGGCGACATTGCTAACTTCCTCAAAAACGTAACGGAGACACCTGCGATGACTTTTTCCGTCGAACTCGAATTTAAGCGATTAAATGCCGCCCGCACAAGGTCCGGGCGTTTTATTTCGGCAAAAATTTAAGCGGTTAAATCGAGGCGGAGACAGCATGGCGACGATTCTTTTGAGCGATGTGCAAAAGGCCTACGGCGACCATCCGCCGGTGGTCCGGCGCGTGAATCTGGAGATCGCGCAGCATGAGTTCTGCGTGTTCCTGGGTCCGTCTGGCTGTGGCAAGTCGACCTTGCTACGGATGATCGCCGGTCTCGAAGACCTCAGCGAAGGCGAGCTGCATATCGGCGGACGACTCGTCAACGACGTGCCGGCCGCCGAGCGCGGCGTCGCGATGGTGTTCCAAAGCTACGCGCTGTTTCCGCACATGACCGTGTTCGACAACATGGCGTTCGGATTGAAGCTCGCGAAGCAGCCGAAGGACGTGATCGAGCGCAAGGTGCGCGAAGCCGCGCGGATTCTGCAACTTGAAAGCCTGCTCGACCGGCATCCTAAAGCGTTGTCGGGCGGTCAGCGGCAGCGCGTCGCGATTGGCCGCGCGATCGTGCGCGAGCCGGGCGTGTTTCTGTTCGACGAGCCGCTGTCGAATCTCGATGCCGCGCTGCGCGGTCAGACGCGCGTCGAGATCGCGCGTCTGCATCAGAGGTTCGCGAACGCGAGCGTCGTGTACGTCACGCACGATCAGGTCGAAGCGATGACGCTCGCCGATCGCATCGTGCTGCTGCATGCGGGCGCGGACGCCGAGCGCTTCGGCAGCATCGCGCAGAGCGGTGCGCCGCTAGAGCTGTATCACCATCCGAAGTCGCGCTTCGTCGCGGGCTTCATCGGCTCGCCGCGCATGAACTTCATCGATGCGATCGTCGAATTGATCGAGCCGGGCCGCGTGACAGTGGCGCTGGCGGCGGGCGCGCAAAGGCTCGTCGCGGACGTCGATGGAGAACGGCTGCAACGCGGCCAGCGCGTCACGCTCGGCGTGCGCCCGGAGCATCTGCGGCTCGACGGCGACGAACAGTTCATTCACTGCGCGACCGTGTTGTCGGAACGGCTCGGTGAGCACAGCTATATCCACGCGGACCATGCGGGCGGCACGCTGATCGCGAAGGCGCCCGGCGATACGCCGCTCGGCGCGGGCGAACGCATCCGGGTTCACGTGCCGCCCGCTGCTTGCCATCTGTTCGACGAACAGGGACTCGCGTTGCGGCGTAGCACGTTCGAACCGGAACGCGCGGCCGCCTGATCGAATTCCGCCATAGAGCGGGTTACATCGCCGGCCACGCTGCGTAGCCGGTCAACAAGGTAGACAAGGAGACACAGATGATCGCTCTTCGCCTTCGCCGTCTTGCACAGGTGTCGATCGCCGCCGCCGTGGTAGCCGGCGCGCTCGGCAGTGCCGTGGTCGACGCGGCCACGCTGAACGTCAACGTATCGGCGCGCGGTAATCAGCGCTCGACCTGGCAGGACGCATTCGATCAGTTCAAGAAAGCCAATCCCGACATCGACCTGAAAATCACCTACGTGACCGAGGAAGCGTACAAGGTGCAGATGGGCGGCTGGCTCGCCACCGATCCGCCCGATGTCGTGTCGTGGCACGACGGCGAGCGGATGGCCTACTACGCGCAACGCGGTCTGCTCGAAGATCTGAGCTCGGACTGGGCGAAGAACGGCTGGTCGCAGCAGTATGCGTCGGTCAAGGACGCATCGACGTACAAGGGCAAGCAGTATGCGGCACCGCTCGGCTATGACGCGTACGGCTTCTTCTATCGCAAGGATCTGTTCGAGAAGGCCGGCATCAGGAGCGAGCCGAAAACGTGGGACGAACTGCTCGAAGCCAACAGGAAGCTGAAGGCGATCGGCGTCGCGCCGATCGCGGTGGCCGCGCGCGATAGCTGGACGCTGGCCGCGTGGTTCGACTATCTGGATCTGCGCATCAACGGCAACGAGTTTCATCAGCAGTTGATGGCCGGCGAAATCCCGTACACCGATCCGCGCGTGAAGAAGGTCTACACGACGTGGAAGACGCTGCTCGACAATAAAGACTTCATCGACAACGCGCTGTCGTACGACGTCGATTCGATCGGCCCGATCCTGAACAACGGCAAGGCCGCGATGATGCTGATGGGCACGTTCTTCTCGGCGAGCTTCCCGCCGTCGATCAAGGATCAGATCGGCTTCTTCCGCTTCCCGGTGATCGACGCCAACGTGCCGATGGCCGAGGACGGTCCCGTCAACGTGCTGCTGATTCCGGCGAAAGCGAAGAACAAGGCCGACGCGCGCAAGCTGCTCGCGTTCATGGAGACGCCGAAGATCAACGCGGAACTCGCGAAGGGCTGGGGACAGTTGCCGTCGAACAGCCAGGCCGCTCCGCCTGAAGATGCGATCTCGAAGGTCGGCTTCCAGACGCTCGCGAACACGAAGGGCGGCATCGCGCAGTTCTACGATCGCGACATGCAGAAGGAAATGGCCGACGAAGGCATGAAGGCCATGCAGCAGTTCTACAGCGATCCGTCGCAACTCGACAGCGTGCTCGCTCATCTCGAAGCGACCCGCAAGCGCATCTACCAGAAGTAAGTCCCACGGCGCCGGCCGCGTGAGCGCGGCCGGATTGCGAGTCCCGCTTCTGGGTCCCACTTCCGGGTCAATTCCGCCTTCGATTTCCGACGAGGCCGTTCCATGTCTCATACCGCAGCGCGCCGCCTGCCCGCGGCGCGGCACCGTCGCGTGTCGACGACGCGTCGTCATCAGCATCGCGCCGCGTTTTTCTTTCTGCTGCCCGGCTGTGCGTTGTTCACGCTGTGCGTGATCTATCCGATCATCAGCAGCATTTCGCTGAGCTTCTACAACTGGGATGGCATGACACCGAAGACCTTCGCGGGTCTTGCGAACTACGTCGAGCTGTTCCAGTCCGATACGTTCTACACGGCGCTGAAGAACAATCTGATCTGGCTTGCGCTGTTTCTGCTCGCGCCGCCTCTCGGTCTGCTGTTCGCGCTGTATCTGAACCAGCACGTGCGCGGGATGCGGGTCGTGAAGTCGCTGTTTTTCGCGCCGTTCGTGCTGTCGGGCGTCGTAGTTGGCCTTGTGTTCAGCTGGTTCTACGATCCGACGTTTGGGCTGCTGCGGTTGATCGTCGGTCGCGGCATTCCGGTGCTCGGCGATCCGCACGCGGTCACGTTCGGCATCATCTTCGCCGCGCTGTGGCCGCAGGCACCGTTCTGCATGATCCTGTATCTGACCGGACTCACCGGCATCAATCCCGAGGTGGTCGAGGCGGCGCGCATGGAAGGCGCGAAAGGGCTGCGACTGCTGTGGCACGTGATCCTGCCGCAACTGCGGCCCGCCACCTTCATGGCGGTGGTGCTGACCGTGATCGGCGCACTGCGCAGCTTCGATCTGATCGCGGTGATGAGCGGCGGCGGCCCATTCGACAGTTCCACCGTGCTCGCCTATTTCATGTACGACCAGGCGATCAAGTACTACCGCGAGGGCTATTCGGCCGCGATCGCGGTCGTGCTATTCGCAATCATGCTCGTCTATATCGTGTTCCATCTGCGCCGCATGCTGCGCGAGGAACGCTGATTCTGTGAACGTCAGGAGTACCAGCTCATGTATCCGCTTCCCGTCGAACGCTGGAAACCGCTGAATCGCAGGCTTTACAAGGCCTCGCTGCCGCTTGCGCTGTTTATCTGGCTGCTGCCGATGCTCGCCGTGCTGCTGACCTCGATCCGCTCGACGGACGAGTTGTCGCAGGGCGACTACTGGACGTGGCCGAAACATTTCGCGCTGCTGGAGAACTACGGCACCGCGCTGACGCAAACGCCGATGCTGCATTACTTCGCCAATAGCGTGCTGATCACGGTGCCGTCGGTGATCGGCGCGATCGTGCTCGCGTCGATGGCGGGCTTCGCGTTGGCGACGTATCGCTTTCCGGGCAACACGGCCGTGCTGTTAGCGTTCGTCGCCGGCAATTTCGTGCCGATCCAGATTCTGATGATTCCAGTGCGCGACATGGCGCTGAAGTTCGGTCTGTTCAACACCGTGTGGGCGCTGGTGATCTTTCATGTGTCGTTCCAGACCGGCTTTTGCACCTTGTTTCTGCGCAACTTCATCAAGCAGCTGCCGTTCGAGATGATCGAGGCAGCGCGCGTCGAAGGGGCGAGCGAATGGACGATCTATCTGCGCATCGTGCTGCCATTGATCCGCCCCGCGCTCGCCGCGCTCGCGATCCTCGTGTTCACGTTCGTATGGAACGACTACTTCTGGGCGCTGTGTCTCACGCAAGGCGACGACGCCGCGCCGATCACGGTGGGCGTCGCCGCGCTGAAAGGGCAATGGACGACCGCGTGGAACCTGGTCGCGGCTGGCTCGGTGCTGGCCGCATTGCCTTCGGTGCTGATGTTCTTCGGAATGCAAAGGCACTTCGTCGCTGGACTCACGTTCGGCGCGAGCAAGGGCTAACGGGCGCTTGAAACACGATTGAAACGACGGCTCGACGTCAACTCACCACGAGACTTTCACATGCAACTTGGTGTCTGCTACTACCCGGAACAATGGCCGCGCGCGATATGGGCCGACGACGCGCAACGTATGGTCGAACTCGGCATCACGCATGTGCGGATCGCCGAATTCGCGTGGAGCCGGATGGAGCCGCGCGCCGGCGAATACGATTGGCAATGGCTCGACGAAGCCGTCGACACGCTGGCCAAAGCGGGCCTGAAACTCGTGCTCGGCACGCCGACCGCTTCGCCGCCGAAGTGGCTCGTCGACGCGCATCCGGACGTGCTGCCGGTGCGCGCGGACGGCACGCGCTGGAATTTCGGCTCGCGGCGTCACTACGATATTTCGAGCGACACGTACCGGGGCGAATGCGTGCGCATCGTCACCGCGATGGCGCAGCGCTACGGGCGGCATCCGTCGATCGTCGCGTGGCAGACCGATAACGAACTCGGCTGCCACGATACGGTGCCGAGCTATTCGGCCGCGACTTTGCAGCGCTTTCACGCTTGGCTGCAACGGCGCTATGCAACGATCGGCGCGTTGAACGACGCGTGGGGCAACGTGTTCTGGAGCATGGAGTACCCGTCGTTCGACGCGATCGGCTTGCCGACGCTGACGCCTACCGACGCCAATCCGATCCATCTGCTCGACTTCCGCCGCTTCATGTCCGACGAGGTCGCGAGCTTCCATCGCGAGCAGATCGACGTGTTGCGCGAGCATGCGCCGAACGCGGATCTGCTGCACAACTTCATGGGCTTTTTCACGACCTTCGATCACTATCGCTTCGCCGCCGATAACGCGATCGACATCGCCGCATGGGACAGCTATCCGATCGCGCGCACCGAATCGATCGCTTTGCCGGAGGAGCAGAAGGCGCGCTTCGCGCGCACAGGGCATCCCGATGTGTCCGCGTTCGATCACGACCGCTACCGCGGCATTGGCGGCGGGCGCTTCTGGGTGATGGAGCAGCAGGCTGGTCCGGTGAACTGGGCGCCGTGGAATCCGGTGCCGGCGTCGGGCATGGTGCGGCTGTGGGCATACGAGGCGTTCGCGCATGGTGCGGAGCTGGTGTCGTATTTCCGTTGGCGCCAGTGCCCGTATGCGCAGGAGCAGATGCATTCCGGGCTCAATCTGCCGAACAACGAACTGTCGCCGGGGGGGCTGGAAGTGCAACGGGCCGCGCGTGAGATCGCGGGCAGTACGGCGCTGTCGACGCTCGCCGCGCCCGCGCAAGCGGCCACCGCTCTGGTATTCGACTATGAGACGCAGTGGATGTTCGACATCCAGCGTCACGGCAAGGGCTTCGACTACCAGACGCTCGCGTTCGACTACTACGAGTCGCTGCGCGAGCTCGGGCTCGATGTCGATATCGTGTCGAGCCGGGCAGATCTTTCAGGCTATCAGCTAGTCGTGGTGCCGAGTCTCGCGGTGATCGACGCCGCGCTCGTCGAGCAGATCACGCGTTCGAACGCGCAATGGGTGTTCGGCCCGCGCAGCGGCTCGAAAACCGACGCGTTCGCGATTCCGGGCAATCTGCCGCCCGGCGCACTGCAGCGTGTGCTGCCGATCCAGGTGCTCGAAGTGGAAACGCTGCGCTCGACGCTCGCGCCCGCGCTGTCGCTCGACGGCACCGCGGGTCACGCGCTGCACTGGCGCGAGCATGTGCGCGCCAATGGCGAGACACGCATTGCCGCGCGCTTCGACGACGCGTGGCCCGCGCTGCTGACGTACGGCAACGTGCGCTATGTGGCCGGCTGGCTGTCGCATGAACTGCATCGCACGGTGTTGCGGCAGGCGGCGCACGACGCCGGCCTCGATACGCAGGTGCTCGCCGACGGACTGCGGCTGCGCCGCCGGGGCGGCCTGACCTTCGCATTCAATTTCGGCGCGCAACCGGTGCAGGTGCCGGCGCCGCGCCATGCGACGTTCGTGCTCGGCGAGCCGCGCCTGAATACCGGCGACGTTTGCGTGTGGAAAGACGCGTGACGTGGTGCGGTTGTCACAGTAGTCACGAACTAAACCGGGGAGGAAGCGGTAACAGCAGTTTGAAACTCGCAGTTCAACACTCGAAGGTTGCAATACGGACGCATCAAACCAGGACCGGGCGGCCCGCCAGGAGCCGCGACTAATCGATGGAGGATGACGGATGAACCGAAGAGAGATGCTGGGATGGCTCGCGGGCGCCGCTGCGGCGGCGGGTGTCGGCGCCGGTGTCGGCGCGCCCGCTATGGCGGCCGAACTCGGCCGGCAGACAGGGCCGGCTGGAGAGCAGAGCGCCGCCTCGCCGGGCGCGCCCGCGCTTCCGAACCGCCTCGCGTTAGGCGCGGACGTGTCGACGTTGCTCGAACTCGAAGCTAACGGCGCGAAGTACTACGAGCATGGCGAGGCACACGACTGCCTGCAGATTCTGAAGCGTCACGGCGTCGATTCGATCCGTATCAAGGTGTGGAACGATCCTGGCAATCCCGACTTCTTTCCGGCGAATCAGAGCCCTGCAGCCGGCTGGAATAATGCCGGGCACGTGCGCATCCTCGCGCGTCGCGCCGCCGCGCTGGGCCTGCGCATTCTGATCGATTTCCACTACAGCGACTGGTGGGCCGATCCGGGCAAGCAGTATCCACCGCACGATTGGGCCGGCAAGGACATCACCGAGACCTGCGCGCTGCTGTCCGCGTATACGTCGAACGTATTGCGGATGCTCGAGCGCGACGGCGTGCATCCCGAGTGGGTGCAGATCGGCAACGAGATCACCGGCGGCATGCTGTGGCCGCTCGGCAAGTACGATCAGCTCGATAACCTCGCGGCGCTGCTGAAGGCCGGGCACGACGCGGTCAAATCGGTGGACGGGCGCATCAAGGTGATGCTGCACATCGACAGCGGCGGCAACAACGCGACGAGCCGCTGGTGGTTCGACAGCATGACGCAGCGCGGCGTCACCTTCGACGTGATCGGCCTGTCGTACTACCCGCAGTGGCAGGGCTCATTCAGCGACCTGCAGGGCAATGTGAACGACCTCGCGACGCGCTACGACAAGGACGTGATCGTCGTCGAGACCGCGTATCCGTGGACGACCAGCGACGGCGATTCGGAACCGGACTCGATGACCAACGTCGGCACCTCGCCGTATCCGCAGACGCCCGCTGGCCAGGCGCAGTTCCTCGGCGCGGTGACCGACATCGTGAAGGCGATCCCCGACGGCCACGGCAAGGGCGTGTTCTGGTGGGAGCCGGAGTGGATTCCGACGCCGAACGTCGGCTGGAAAGTCGGCGCCGGCGATCAGTGGGACAACAACACGCTGTTCGATTTCCACGGCAATGCGTTGTCGTCGCTGGATGCATTCCGGCGGCGCTGACGCGTCGCGGGCGGCACGCCGGCATTACTGTGCCGGCGCTGCCTGCCCCTTGTGCTGGTTCACGCACTCCGACGTGATCGCCATGCTCGCCTGATCGGGCGTCATGTGAGGCGCGTCGGGGCGGTAGATCTTTTCGATGATCGCATTGACGGCCGCGCGGTCGGATGGGTCCTTGTAGTAGCGGGCGGCCTGGTCGAGCGCCTGAGCTTTGGTCTTCTTGTGGGCGCGCCACGACGCGACCTGGCCGGCGATATCGCCGAGCGCGAAACATTGATTGCTGACGGTCTGCGCGACGGCCTGAGTGGCCGGCTGCGCGACGCACAGCGCGACGAGCGCGGATACGACTACGCGTTTCATTACCGGAATCCTGAGATGAGACGGCGGCGGCGCGGAAGCGGCGGTGGTCGCCGCGCCGGGTCGCGCGCGGAAAAATTGTTGCGTAGTGTATCGGGAAGTGGGCCGGGGCGCTTTTTGCCGCGGTGGATCACAATGCCGCAGGCAAACGGGCGTGACGTCGCTGCGCTACAACGGCAGCGGCCGATCCTCGAAAATGCTCTTCATGACCAGCGTCGACGACAGCCGCAGCACGCAGGGCAGCGTCAACAGATAGCGGTCGTAAAGCACCTGGAACGCCTTCAGATCGCGAGTGACGACGTGCAGCATGTAATCGGGATCGCCAAACAGGCGCTCCGCCCGCGTGATCTCCGGGATGTCCGACAGCGCGCGTTCGAAAGATTCGATGTTTTGGCTACTGCCTTCCCGTAACGTCGCGAACACGATTGCCGAGAAGTTCAGACCGATCGTTGCCGGATCGATAACCGCGCGATAGCCGCTGATGACCTTTGCTTTCTCTAAAGCCCGCAGACGCCGCTGGCAAGGCGAAAGGCTAAGACCGATCCGCTCACTGAGTTCAGTGACGGTCAGTCGTCCATCTTGCTGCAATTCAGCAAGAATCTTGCGGTCGATTTCATCCATGTGGAAAATTCTAGCGCAGACCGCGTAGCAGCAGCAAGAAAGAGGGAGCACCTTCGACAGCCAAAGCCGTAACATTCCCTCCGTCCAAATCATGCTGGTCGGGGAGAAGAAGGCTGTGGAAGTGAGCTTGTTGACGGCCTTTTGGCTCGTGTCCTTTTCGTTGGTGCTGGTACCCGGCGCCGACTGGGCGTACGCGATCTCGGCCGGATTGCGCGAGCGGGCGATTGCACCGGCCATCGCGGGCATGTTGTCCGGCTATCTGGCGATCACCGTGGTGGTGGCGGCGTGTGTCGGCGCGCTAGTCGCCAAGGCGCCAGCGGTACTGGCCGTGTTGACGTTCGTCGGGGCGGGCTATCTGCTGTGGGTCGGCGGCAATATTCTTGCTCGCCCGGCGGTGCCGACCGTAGCGGCCGAGCGCGCATCCGACGCGGCGTTGAACTGGTCCATCCGCGGCTTCGCGGTGAGCGGCCTCAATCCGAAAGCGCTGCTGCTGTTTCTCGCGTTGCTGCCGCAATTCACGCGTGCCACCGACGCGTGGTCGATCCCGGTGCAGATCGGCGCGTTGGGCCTGCTGCACATGGTCAATTGCGCGGTGGTTTATTCGGTCGTCGGACTCGGCTCGAAGGTGGTTTTGCGCACGCGTCCGAGCGTCGCGCGCAGGGTGAGCCAGGTTTCGGGCGCGGCGATGGTGCTGATTGCCGTGCTGCTGTGTGTCGAGCAACTCCTCGCGTTCAAGTAAGCGCGAGATTCCCACGCGTTCAGCCAAAGAAAAAGCCGCCCTGCGAATCGCAGGGCGGCTTCTGGGTCACCACTCGATCGAACCGTTACCGGTCCGCTAGCGGATACGTTTCATTGCACGCTCAATGGCCGAACGATTGCGTCTTCGACGCACCCGCTTCCGACGCTTGCGGGCGTGCCGCCTGCTTGATCAGCAGCGCGACGCACGACAGCAAACCTGCGGCCGCGATCGTCGTGAAGATGCCGCCGAACGAGAAGTGGCGGCGCGTCAGCTCGGCCACGAGGAACGAGCCCGCGATGCCGCCGAAGCGGCCGACGCCGAGCATCCACGCGACGCCTGTGCCACGGCCCGCGGTCGGATAGAACGCGGCGGCGAGCGCCGGCATCGACGATTGCGCGGTGTTCATCAGCACACCGGCGATGAACACGATCAGCACGAGCGCGCCGACGTTGCCGGCCGCCTGACCGATGAAGTACACGCTAATGGCGGTCAGCGCGTAGCAGACCGCGATGACGCGGTTCGCGTTGAAGCGGTCCATCAGCACGCCGGCCAGCACCGCGCCGACGCCGCCGAGCGGGAACAGCGCGGAGATCAGCGTCGCGCGTTGCGGTGTGAGGCCGGCGTCCTTCAGCAGGATCGGCATCCAGTTGATCGACGCGTAGAAGATCACGAGGCCCATGAAGTAAGCGAGCCACAGCATCACCGAGCCGACGATGTACGAGCGCGACAGCACCACACCGAGGCCCTTGCCGCCGGTTTGCGGCGCGGTTTCGGTCATCGTGAAGCCGACGGCCTGCACAGCGTCGCCGGAAATGCGAGCGAGCGCCGCGCGAATCCGGTCGGCCGGCTTATTGTTCGCGACCATGTAGCGGACCGACTCCGGCATCTTGGCGAGCAGCAGCACCAACAGCAGCAGCGGCGTGACGCCGCCGAGAATCAGCACGCTGCGCCATCCCAGATGCGGAATCATCCACGCGGCGAGGAAACCGCCAAACGCGGCGCCGAGCGGGAAGCCGCAGAACATCAGGTTGATCACGGTGGCGCGGCGATTGTCCGGGCAGTATTCGCCCATCATCGTGACCGCGTTCGGCATGGCGGCGCCGAGACCGACGCCGGTGATGAAGCGCAGCACGGTCAATTGATCGATGCTGGTCGAGAACGCCGACGCGAGACAGGCAAGGCCGAACAGCAGCACCGAGCCGACCAGCATCGAGCGACGCCCGAGGCGGTCGGACAGCGGGCCCGAGCCGAGCGCGCCGCACGCGAGGCCGAACAGCGCGGCGCTCAGCACCGGCGCGAGCGCGGGCTTCGCGATGCCCCATTCGGTGACCAGCGAAGGCGCGATGAAGCCGATCGCAGCAGTGTCAAAACCGTCCAGCAGGACGATGATGAAGCACATGAAAAAGATCAGCCACTGGAACGGCGAAAACGGATGCTCGTTAATGAAGGTTTGAACGTTCACAGCGGGGCTGCGGTTCATGATGGTCTCCTGACAGCGAAAGGCCCGACACGACGAGCGATTCTTCTCAAACTGTACGCCGTCTGGCAACGACGCACGCAGCCTGCAGCGGCCCAAACCGGCCATGCATCGGCAATGAATCATACCCGGACGGATCGGCTTGACGGAATCGCGCCGGGCGAGGGATTTTGTTCGCATACGGAACGGTGATTCTTTACGCGAACGCGCGCCACTGTAAGGAATGAAATCAATCCGGTCAACGGGGGAATACCCCGAGTTTCACGCAGTCGATGCGTGGGAGGGCGGCGCGCTGTAACTGGGCAGGAGAAAGGGCTAGGCGCGCGAAGGTCACCGCGCCGAAACGAGCGGCAAACGGTTTCGAGACACCTGCCGGTCAGCTAGCTCGTCACCCGGGATGAGCCACCGTCCGCTCGATCCGTCCCAGCCGCACGACGGTCACCCCGGGGCGCAACTGCCGCAGCGACGGCATCACGAGCATGCAGTTGTCGCAGGGGGTACGCACCTCTTCGCCGTTGGACCAGCCGACCACGGCGCCTGCCTTGGCGAAAACCTCGAGGCCGGTGTACGCCGCGGCGAAGCTGAAGTCCATGCTGGTCGCGACGACCGGCTGTGTCACGCGCACGATGCTCTGCTCGGGCGGCAACGGTGCGAGCCACCCCGGCGGCAGATCCGTCTCGTCGACCACGCCGGCCAGCAACAGGAAACGCGCGGTCGTATCGCGTGCGACCGCCACCGCACTGCGCTCCCAATGCTGGGCGCATTCGATCAGCAACGCGTTCTTCGGGCTCGCGGCATCGCCGAACCCTTGGTAATCGCGCATGCGGCGGCCTTCGGGATGCCCTTCGTCGCAGATCACCGTGGCGGGCGTACCGAGCCGCACCGCGAGATCGATGCCTTTTTGCAGCGGTCCAGCGACGATCAGCGGCTTGCATCGCTCGTGCATCGAATGCAGGTCGAGCAGCGCGTCGACCGTGTCGATCACCGGGCGCATCGCACGCGCGCGCTTCAGTTCGCTCGACGTGCGAGAGGTGTCGTCGGGCACCGCCGCCGTCCATACGCGGTTGAAGTCCTGATCGACGAAGCGCGCGGCGTCCGGATTCGCGGGATCGAAACGCCGGTACGCGGCGACGTTCGCGAACGACAGCGTGAGCTGCCCGCGTCGCGGCCGCAGCGCGCGACGCAGCAACTCATCGACGACGATCGCGCCACACACTTCGTTGCCATGCGTGAGCGCGTTGATCATCACGTGCGGGCCGGGCACGCCCGAATCGAACGTGTGTTGACGTATGCGATGCCCGACGACGATTGCTCGCAGTGAGCGCTCCGATACATCCGCACACGTGAGCTGTGCGTTCGGCAAATAGCGCTTCACCCACGATGATGAATCTCGTCGTACCCTGCTACAACGAAGAAGAGGTTATCACCGAGACAAGCAAGCGGCTTCTCGCACTTCTGGAGTGACTGATCGAAGCGGCAAGGTGAGCAACGAAAGCCGCATCACTTTCATTGACGATGGTTCCCGCGACCGTACCTGGTCGATCATCGAAGTGCTGCACGCGCAGAATCCCCGCTGCGGCGGCATCAAACTCTCGCGCAATCGCGGCCATCAGGATGCGCTGCTTGCCGGCCGGATGCCGGCTCAAGGCGATGTACTCGTCAGCCTCGACGCGGATCTTCAGGACGATATCGAAGCCATCCCATGCATGCTCAAGGAATACAAGTCGGGTGCGGAAATCGTCTTCGGTGTGCGTCACAAACGTACGACGGACACATTCTTCAAGCGCTTCACCGCGCGCAACTACTACAAGCTGCTCCGGACGTTCGGTGTCGATATCCTGCCGGGCCACGCGGATTTTCGCCTGATGAGCCCGCTACTTCTTCATTCGCAAGGACGGGCCCTTGCCGAAAGATTTCTTCGCCAATAACGAATGCGATGTCGCCCTGATGACGCACGAGGGCGAATGGTCGCTCTATGAGCGACGCAACTGTCGATAACGGCGCATCTGCGCGTTGCGCCGTTTTTGCTTCATATCACGCGAGTTTCGCCGCAATCGCCTTGCCGACTTCGCTCGTGCTTGCGTTGCCGCCGAGGTCGCCGGTGTGCGGGCCCTCGATCAGCGTCGCCTCGATCGCCTTAAGGATCGCGTCGTGCGCCTCGCGTTCCTTGCCGCTCGAATGACCGAGGAAGTCGAGCATCATCGCGGCCGACCAGATCATCGCGATCGGATTCGCGATGTGCTTGCCGGCGATGTCGGGCGCCGATCCGTGCACCGGTTCGAACAACGACGGAAACTTGCGGTCCGGATTCAGGTTGCCTGACGGCGCGAGGCCGATCGTACCCGTGCACGCTGGGCCGAGATCGGACAGGATGTCGCCGAACAGATTGGTCGCGACGACCACGTCGAAACGGTCCGGGTTCAGCACGAAGCGAGCGCACAGGATGTCGATGTGCTGCTTGTCCCACGTGACGTCCGGATACTGCGCGGCGATGCCGGCCGCGCATTTGTCCCACCACGGCATGCTGATCGCGATGCCGTTGCTCTTCGTCGCGACGGTGATTTTCTTGCGCGCGCGGCGCTGCGCGAGATCGAACGCGAACTTCAGCACGCGCTCGCTGCCGTGCCGTGTGAACACCGACTCCTGCAGCACGAACTCGCGTTCGGTGCCTTCGAACATCACGCCGCCCACCGACGAATACTCGCCCTCGGTGTTCTCGCGCACGATCCAGAAGTCGATGTCGCCGGCCTTGCGTCCCGCGAGCGGTGACGGCACGCCTGCAAATAGGCGCGCCGGACGCAGATTCACGTACTGGTCGAACTCTCGGCGAAACTTAAGCAGCGACCCCCACAGCGAGATGTGATCGGGCACGGTGTCGGGCCAACCGACCGCGCCGAACAGGATCGCATCGGCCGATTGCAGTTGGGCTTTCCAGTCGTCCGGCATCATCTTGCCGTGCTTCGCGTAGTAGTCGCAGCTCGCCCACTCGATGTGCTGATATTCGAGTTCGATGCCGAAGCGTTGCGTCGCGACCTCGAGTACGCGCAGCGCTTCGGGCATCACCTCGACGCCGATGCCGTCGCCGGGGATGACGGCAATCCGGTATTTGTTCGACATGCTGGGCTCCTCCTTGGGGAATGGGTTGGGGATTCGGTGACGGTTATTTTATTCGTGGTGCGTTCGCTCGTGCGGTTTGTCGTTCCGGCGGAAGCGGGGATGGATGTGCATATTGATCCGATGACTTGAGAATCTGCGCGACGAGGAAGGCGCGGCACGCATCTCATGCGAGGCTGAACGAGGGGTTTTTTGGGATGGTGTCTTGTTGCACAATCGGGCCTCCTTCATTGGCTGTGAGGCACGATGACCTCACTCTCCCTCGGTTCTTACCGGGAGGTCCGTGAAAGGCGGCACGGACATTTCTTCTCTGTCAGTCTTTACAGATCGTTCAACCTTCACATCGAGTCTAACTGGTTGTTTGACGTTGACCGGTGGTTCCATTTTGCATTGCCGGCGAGCGTACCCCGCGAGTCGCACGATGACATCGTGCAGGGCATGGAGGAAGCGCGCGCAGCGTGGCTGCGATATAGCCCATCCGTGCTGCTGTCGCACCAGTCGTACGAGTTGCGCGATATGCTCGGCCGGAGTCACAACCGCTTTCATATGTACAGGATGAAAGACGATGAGGTTGCCAAAGTCCTGTACAACGAGGTGAGGGGCGGTAGCCTGATCTTTGTCCCTGAGCGGGACGAGATGCGAAAGTGCGTGCAGGCGATACGGGAGCAGCGGGAAATGGCGTCCGGATTGGGCTCCGTGCGCGAGCAGCAATCGAATGACGCGGGCATGCTCAGGTCACTCTATGGCAACAGCCCGCGCGTGCCCCAGAACCTCGGCAATGCTCAGGCGTTCGAGTACGTCGAGAACACAACGGACGACGGCGCAACATTTGACGTTGCCGGATTACCTTTCGACGGCCCCGCGAATTCATGGGTCGAAAGCGGGCCGAATATGAAAAAGCAGTGGCGAATGTATGGCTCAGGCGGTACACCAGTCATAGATATCGACTTCGATAGTCACCACGGCCAACCCAATCCACACGCACATAACTGGGATGGCCTTTTGCGCGACCAGGGCTGGCCCGTTTCCATTCTTCCGTGAGATATTTGTGAGCACTATTTCTGATGCGCTGAAGGGTTTTGACCACTTCCATGACTGGTATCTCGACACAATTGCAATCCATGGTGAGGTCAATCCCGAGGTGCCGGACACATTCGTTCTCGGTCTCTTCGATCGTGAGCGCCGGGTGACGATCACCTTTCGCGGCGTAACGCGTATTGGCATTGAGAACGGCGGTTTGCTGAATATTGTCAATGCAATCGAGACATTGAAACCTGACAGCGACCAGTACGAGCGGGCTGAAGTTTTGCTGAGGCGATCTGCTCACGGCCCGACGCGTGCCGGGCACGTGGCCTACGTGCATTCCAGCGTAGGGGCTGAAATCGCAGTGGAGTTTGACTCCATGACCATTGAATCATTGTGATGGCTTATGGTCGCAACGAGAGCCAACGAGGGCGTGGTCATGCGCTATTACAACGATGCGCGCATCAACGGAAACTGCACATGGGGCGTGGGAACACTGGCGCACTTTGGACCCTGCACACCTACCGCCCCCCATTCAACTTGCGCCACAACGTCGTCTTGCTGATGCCCAACGCGGCGCAAGCCGCATCGCGATCGCCTTCGTGAGCCGCGAGCACCGCGCGGATTTCATCGGCCTCGACATGACGGCTGCGCTCGCGCAGCGTCAACGCCGCCGGCTTCGCCCGCGCGATGGGCTCGACGACTTCCGGCGCGATCACGCGCAGCATGTCGCGCGTGACGAGCGCCGCGCTGGCATCCGTGTCCGCGTCGCTATCGGCGAGTTCAACCACGATCCGCTCGATCACGTTCTGCAACTCGCGCACATTACCCGGCCACGCATAGCGCCGCAACGCCGCGCCCAAACCCTCGAGCATGCGCGCGGCAATCTGCGCGTCGGGCACGCGCGCCGCCAGCCTCGGCTCCCGCGCGGCCGCCTGGCGCAACAGTTCGGCGGCGAGCGGCAGCAGGTCGTTCGGCCGCTCGCGCAGCGGCGGTAGCGCGATGCTCAGGATGTTGAGCCGGTAGTACAGATCGGCGCGGAAACTGCCGGCCGCGACGGCGTCGGTCAGCGCGCGATGCGTCGCCGCCACCACCCGGATATCGACGCGCATCGGCTCCGTCGACCCGAGTCGCACCACCTCGCGCTCCTGCAACACGCGCAACAGGCGGCTCTGCAACGGCAACGGCATCTCACCGATCTCGTCGAGAAACAGCGTGCCGCGATGCGCGACCTCGATCAGCCCCGCTTTGCCGCCCTTGCGGGCACCGGTGAACGCGCCTTCCTCGTAGCCGAACAGCTCGCTTTCGAGCAGCGCCTCCGGAAATGCGCCGCAATTAATCGCGACGAACGCGAAGTCGCGCCGCGCGCTCAACTGATGCATGCTCTGCGCGACCATCTCCTTGCCGGTGCCGCTCTCGCCGAGAATCAGCACGGTCGCGTCCGACCTCGCATAACGCGCGACCAGCGCGCGCACCCGTTCGATCGATTCCGACGCGCCGACGATATCGTCGAGCCGGTAGCGCGCGGTGAACTGCTGCACCCGTTGCCGCGCGCGCAACGTGCGATCGAGCCGCTCGACCGCGCGCGATTCCTGAAACGTCAGCACGGTGCCCGGCGCCGCGCCGCTGCTCGCGAGCGGCCCGCGATGCACGACATAGCTCGCGCCGCGCACCGTGCAGAAGCTGTCGCCCTCCGCGTCGGGCAGACTGCCCGCGAGGTCGGGCGCGAGTTCGAGCAGCGCGCGGCCGACGGCCTTCGCGGCATCGATGCCGAGCACGCTCGCGAGCCGCTGGTTCATCAGTTCGACGCGGCCTTGCGCATCGAGTGCGACCACGCCGTCGCGCAGATGCTGCAGCAACGTGTCGAGCCGCTGACGCCGCACGGTTTCGCGGCGCGTCGCCTGCGCGACTTCGAGCGCGGTGTCGAAGCCGGCCCGCACCGACGCGCGCGAGTACAGAAACACCGCGTCCATGCCCGCGTTGGCGGCGAGATCGGTGACCAGGCCCGGGCCGACCACGACGTCGATGCCGCGATCGCTGAGATCGAGCACGACGCTCTCGGCGTCCTGCGCGGACTGATACGACGCGAACGTGACGTCGAGCGCGTACGCGGCGGTGAAACGGCGCACTTCGTCGGGCGTGGCGCCGTGCGTGACGAGCGCGACGCGCGCCCCTTCGCGACGCGCGCGCGCGAGCGCATGCATCACGTCGTAGCCGGTAGGGCTGATGCGCACGACCGGCACCGACACGCGCGTCTTCAGATACGCGCCATTCGAGCCGCCCGCTAGCACGACATCGGGACGCGCGGCGCCCGCGCCCTCGATTTCGCGCACCGCGTCTTCGAACGCGTGCGACACGATGCGGACATCCGCGCGATCCACGTATTCGCCGGCGATGTCGAAGAACAGATCACGCAGGCGGCTGATGCTCAGCGCCCAGATGCGCGGACGCTGCGGCGGTTCGTAAAGAGAGGTGCTCAAGGCGGGCGGCTCGCGACGGCGGGTTGGTTCGGAGGCTCCATTATGCGAGCAGTCGTTCCCAATTTGAAATTCGGAGTTTCATTAATGAAATCGAGCGTGCGGCGGGCCGGTGTGATCGGTTCACCGGAGCGGTGCGAAATCAGGCACTTAGGCGGCGGCATGCGGCCTGGCCCGTTCCTTGCGTTCTAGGCAGCCCAGTCGAAGCAATGACCCAAATTCCAATCCTTTCCCGGAGACAATCCAAATGAGCGAAGCAGACAACAGCACGCCGAACACAGGCGCTTTCAAGCCGAAAAAATCCGTCGCGCTGTCGGGCGTGACCGCGGGCAACACCGCGCTGTGCACGGTCGGCAAGACCGGCAACGATCTGCACTATCGCGGCTACGACATTCTCGACATCGCCGAGGCGTGCGAATTCGAAGAGATCGCTTACCTGCTGGTTCACGGCAAGCTGCCGACCCAGTCCGAACTGACCGCCTACAAGACCAGGCTGAAGTCGATGCGCGGCCTGCCCGCCAACGTGAAGGCCGCGCTCGAATGGATTCCGGCCGCCGCGCATCCGATGGACGTGATGCGCACCGGCGTGTCGGTGCTCGGCACGGTGCTGCCCGAGAAGGACGATCACAACCTGTCCGGCGCGCGCGACATCGCCGACAAGCTGATGGCCTCGCTCGGCTCGATGCTGCTGTACTGGTATCACTACGCGCACAACGGCAAGCGTATCGAGGTCGAAACCGACGACGATTCGATCGGCGGCCATTTCCTGCATCTGCTGCATGGTGTCGAGCCGTCGAAGGCGTGGGTCGATGCGATGCACGTGTCGCTGAACCTGTACGCGGAGCACGAGTTCAACGCGTCGACCTTCACGGGCCGCGTGATCGCGGGCACGGGCTCGGACATCTATTCGGCGATCACCGGCGCGATCGGCGCGCTGCGCGGCCCGAAGCACGGCGGCGCCAACGAAGCCGCGTTCGACATCCAGTCGCGCTACCAGACGCCCGACGAAGCCGAAGCCGACATCCGCCGCCGCGTCGAGAACAAGGAAGTGGTGATCGGCTTCGGCCATCCGGTGTACACGATCTCGGACCCGCGTAACAACATCATCAAGGACGTCGCGAAGAAGCTGTCGAAGGAAGCGGGCAACATGAAGCTGTTCTCGATCGCCGAGCGGCTCGAATCGGTGATGTGGGACGCCAAGAAGATGTTCGCGAACCTCGACTGGTTCAGCGCGGTGTCGTATCACATGATGGGCGTGCCGACCGCGATGTTCACGCCGCTGTTCGTGATCTCGCGCACGGCCGGCTGGAGCGCGCACATCATCGAGCAGCGCATCGACAACAAGATCATCCGTCCGAGCGCGAACTACACCGGTCCGGACGACCTGCCGTTCGTGCCGCTGGCGAAGCGCGTTTGACGTGAGCCTGGAGCGGCACGCATCGCGCGGCCGCTCCGCTGGAAGCATCGAACAATCGCAAATCAGCAACCCGTCAGCAGCGAGCTAAACTACCTGCACTGCCCGTCCGGCCGCGCGAGCGGCGCGCTCCCGGAGGCCGCCGGCATACCGTCCGGCGGCTGATAACCGTCCTGTCCCTACGCCATGAATACTGCCAACCGCAAACGCCTTCCGGGCACCGAACTCGACTTCTTCGATACGCGTGCCGCGGTCGACGCGATCGAGCCCGGCGCCTACGACAAGCTGCCGTACACGTCGCGTGTGCTCGCCGAAAACCTGGTGCGCCGCTGCGATCCGGTGACGCTGACCGCTTCGCTGAAACAGATCATCGAGCGCAAGCGCGAGCTCGATTTCCCGTGGTTTCCGGCGCGCGTCGTGTGCCACGACATTCTGGGCCAGACCGCGCTCGTCGATCTGGCGGGCTTGCGCGATGCGATCGCCGCGCAAGGCGGTGATCCGTCGCTGGTGAATCCGGTGGTGCCTACGCAGCTGGTCGTCGATCACTCGCTGGCCGTTGAATGCGGCGGTTTCGATCCAGACGCGTTCGCGAAGAATCGCGCGATCGAAGACCGCCGCAACGAAGACCGCTTCGACTTCATCAACTGGACCAAGCGCGCGTTCCGCAACGTCGATGTGATTCCGCCGGGCAACGGCATCCTGCATCAGATCAACCTCGAACGGATGAGCCCGGTCGTGCAGGTGAAGGACGGCGTCGCGTTTCCCGACACGCTGGTCGGCACCGACTCGCACACGCCGATGGTCGATGCGCTCGGCGTGATCGCAATCGGCGTCGGCGGTCTCGAAGCGGAAAGCGTGATGCTCGGCCGCGCGTCGTACATGCGGCTGCCCGATATCGTCGGCGTGGAGCTGAGCGGCAAGCCGGGGGAGGGCATCACCGCGACCGACGTGGTGCTTTCATTGACCGAGTTCTTGCGCAAGCAGAAGGTGGTCGGCGCCTACCTGGAGTTTTATGGCGAAGGCGCGGCGAACCTGACGCTGGGCGATCGCGCGACGATCGCGAACATGGCGCCGGAGTTCGGCGCGACCGCCGCGATGTTCTACATCGACGAGCAGACCATTCGCTATCTGAAGCTGACCGGCCGCGACGACGAACTCGTCAAGCTCGTCGAAACGTATGCGAAACACACTGGCTTGTGGGCCGATACGCTGAAGCACGCCGAGTACGAGCGCGTGCTGAAGTTCGATCTGTCGACCGTGGTGCGCACGCTCGCGGGGCCGTCGAATCCGCATCGCCGCTTGCCGGTGTCGGAGCTGGCCGCGCGCGGCGTCAGCGGCAAGGTCGAGAACGAGCCGGGTCTGATGCCGGACGGCGCGGTGATCATCGCCGCGATCACCAGCTGCACCAACACGAACAATCCGCGCAACATGATCGCGGCGGGCCTCGTCGCACGCAATGCGAACCGGCGCGGTCTCGTGCGCAAGCCGTGGGTCAAGAGCTCGCTCGCGCCGGGCTCGAAGGCGGTCACGCTGTATCTGGAAGAGGCAGGGCTGCTGCCGGAACTCGAACAGCTCGGCTTCGGCGTGGTCGCGTATGCGTGCACGTCGTGCAACGGCATGTCCGGCGCGTTGGATCCGGTGATCCAGAAGGAAGTGATCGAGCGCGATCTGTATGCGACCGCCGTGCTGTCGGGCAACCGCAACTTCGACGGCCGCATCCATCCGTATGCGAAGCAGGCGTTTCTCGCGTCGCCGCCGCTGGTCGTCGCTTATGCGATCGCGGGCACGATCCGCTTCGACATCGAAAAGGACGTGCTCGGCGTCGATGCCGACGGTCATGCGGTCACGCTGAAAGATCTGTGGCCGTCGGACGCGGAGATCGATGCGATCGTCGCGGCGAGCGTGAAGCCGGAGCAATTCCGCAAGGTGTATGAACCGATGTTCGCGCTGTCCGCCGACACCGGCGCGAAGGCCGACCCGCTGTACGACTGGCGCGCGCAAAGCACTTATATTCGCCGTCCGCCGTACTGGGAAGGCGCGCTCGCCGGCGAGCGCACGCTCAAGGGCATGCGCGCGTTAGCGGTGCTCGGCGACAACATCACGACGGACCACCTGTCGCCGTCGAACGCGATTCTGCCCGACAGCGCGGCCGGCGAGTACCTGACGAAGATGGGCCTGCCCGAAGAGGACTTCAACTCGTACGCGACGCACCGCGGCGATCACCTGACCGCGCAGCGCGCGACCTTCGCGAACCCGACGCTGAAGAACGAGATGGTGATCGAGAACGGCCACGTGAAGGCCGGTTCGCTCGCGCGCATCGAGCCCGAGGGCAAGGTCACGCGCATGTGGGAAGCGATCGAAACGTATATGGAGCGCAAGCAGCCGCTGATCGTGATCGCGGGCGCCGACTACGGCCAGGGTTCGTCGCGCGACTGGGCCGCGAAGGGCGTGCGGCTCGCGGGCACCGAAGCGATCGTCGCGGAAGGCTTCGAGCGGATTCACCGCACGAACCTCGTCGGCATGGGCGTGTTGCCGCTCGAATTCAAGCCGGGCGTGGATCGCCTGACGCTCGGCATCGACGGCACCGAGACCTTCGACGTGATCGGCGAGCGCAAGCCGCGCGCCGATCTGACGCTGGTGATTCATCGCCGCAATGGCGAGCGCGTCGAGGTGCCGGTGACGTGCCGGCTCGACACGGCCGAAGAAGTATCGATCTACGAAGCGGGCGGCGTGCTGCAGCGTTTCGCGCAGGACTTTCTCGAGTCGACCCGAGCGGCGGCTTGATGGCTTGAAGCGCGTTTTGCACTGAACGTCATAGCAGAAGAGGGCGATGCGGCTTGATATGCCGCATCGCCCTTCCTCATCAAAGAACATGTCATCTGAGGACACTTTCATGCACTCACCCCAGATCAGGATTCCGGCCACCTACATGCGCGGCGGCACCAGCAAGGGCGTGTTTTTCCGTCTGCAGGATCTGCCCGAGGCCGCGCAACGGCCGGGCGCCGCGCGCGACGCGCTGCTGATGCGCGTGATCGGCAGTCCCGATCCGTACGGCAAGCAGATCGACGGCATGGGCGGCGCGACCTCGAGCACCAGCAAGACCGTGATCATTTCGCGCAGCAGCCGGCCCGATCACGACGTCGACTATCTGTTCGGTCAGGTGTCGATCGACAAGGCGTTCGTCGACTGGAGCGGCAATTGCGGCAACCTTTCGGCTGCGGTGGGACCGTTCGCGATCAGCGCGGGCCTCGTCGATGCGAGCCGCGTGCCGCGTGACGGCGTCGCGATCGTGCGCATCTGGCAGGCCAACATCGGCAAGACGATCATCGCGCACGTGCCGATGACCGATGGCGCGGTGCAGGAAACCGGCGACTTCGAACTCGACGGCGTGACCTTCCCGGCTGCCGAAGTGCCGCTCGAATTCATGGACCCGGCCGCCGACGAAGAAGGCGCGGGCGGCTCGATGTTCCCGACCGGCAACCTCGTCGACGACCTCGAAGTGCCCGGCGTCGGCACGCTGAAGGCGACGATGATCAACGCGGGCATCCCGACGATTTTCGTCGACGCCGAAGCGATCGGCTACAAGGGCACCGAGTTGCAGGACGCGATCAATAGCGACGCGAAAGCGCTCGCGATGTTCGAGACGATTCGCGCGCATGGCGCGCTGCGCATGGGCCTCATCAAGAATCTCGACGAGATCGCAACGCGGCAGCACACGCCGAAGATCGCGTTCGTCGCGAAGCCGGTCGATTACGTGGCGTCGAGCGGCAAGCCGGTGCGCGCGGGCGACGTCGATCTGCTGGTGCGCGCGATGTCGATGGGCAAGCTGCATCACGCGATGATGGGCACGGCGGCGGTCGCGATCGGCACCGCGGCGGCGATCGCGGGCACGCTCGTCAACCAGGCGGCGGGCGGCGGCGAGCGCGAGTCGGTGCGCTTCGGGCATCCGTCGGGCACGTTGCGCGTCGGCGCGCAGGCGAGTCTGAAAGACGGCGAGTGGGTCGTCACGAAGGCGATGATGAGCCGCAGCGCGCGCGTGTTGATGGAGGGTTGGGTTCGGGTGCCGCAGCAGGGCTGAGGCGGCGCGATGTCGGCTGATGTCAGTGGCGCGGAAGGCTACGCGGAGGAGGCCGAAGCGCTGATCGAACGATGGCGCACGCTGTCGTTCGCCGATCGGCATCGGCCGATGCTCGACTGGATACCTCAGGCGCCGTCGCGGATCGTCGATATCGGCGCGGGCATCGGCACGGATGCGGCTGCGCTCGCGGCGATGGGACATACGGTGCTCGCGGTCGAACCGGTCGACGCATTGCGCAACGCGGCGCGCGAGATGCATCCGAGCGAGCGCATCGAATGGCTCGACGACAGCCTTCCCGATCTTGCGCTACTGATAGGCAGGCGCATCGTTTTCGACGTGGTCATGCTCACCGCCGTCTGGATGCATCTCGATGCGCGGCAGCGCGAACGCGCGATGCCCCGCGTTGCGTCGTTGCTGCGCGAAGGCGGCGTATTGATCATCTCGCTGCGGCACGGGCCGGTTCCCGCCGGCCGCCGTATGTTCGACGTCACCGCCGATGAAACGATCCAGTTGGCGAGTGAGCGAGGCCTGACACTCGTGCGCGAGTTGCGCACGTCATCCGTTCAACAGGCCAACCGCGACAGCGGCGTGATGTGGACACGGCTCGTGTTCCGCTAACTCCCCGATCCGGGGGCGCCGCAGCCGCCGCATCGGCCGCTGCGAACCGACGCGTCCTCTACAATGGCCGCTCAAGACCGCCGCCCATAACTACTCCCAGCGGCCGACTCAGGCCCGACGCATAGGAGGCACGATGCAGAACAGGCTGGACGCCGACGCAACGAATTCCGCCGATGCGGCGCGCGACAACGCGCGTGCCAAACGCGCCGTGCTCGTGATCGCGATTGCCCAATTGCTCGGCACCTCGTTGTGGTTCAGCCCGAACGGTGCGATGCGCGATCTGCAGATCGCATGGCAATTGAGCGAGTCCGATATCGGCTGGCTGACGAATGCGGTGCAGGCCGGCTTTATCGTCGGGACCTTGCTGTCGGCGACCACCGGACTCGCTGATCGCCTGTCGGCGAGCAGGGTGTTCGCCGTCTGCGGCCTGCTCGGCGCGACCTTGAATGCGCTATTTGCGCTGTGCAGCAGCGGGCTCGCGTCGGCGCTCGTGTTTCGCTTCGGCGTGGGCGTCGCACTCGCGGGCATCTATCCGCTCGGCATGAAACTGCTCGTGACATGGGACCCGCGCCGCGCCGCGCAGACTCTCGCGTTGCTCGTGGCCATGCTGACGCTCGGCACGGCGTCGGTGCATGCGATCCGTGCGTTGCTGTCGGGTGTGCCGTGGCAAACTGTGGTGCTCACTTCGTCGGGGCTCGCGGTGATCGGCGCGCTGCTGGTGTTCATGCTCGGCGAGGGGCCGCACGCGCGGCGCTCGGGCAACCGGCGCTTCGGTTTGTCGGCGGGCGTCGGACAGGTCGTGCGCATCAGCGAGTTTCGCTCGGCCGCGCTCGGCTATTTCGGTCACATGTGGGAGTTGTACGCGTTCTGGACGCTGACGCCGCTGCTCGTGCAGCGCGCGTTCGCGAGCGGTGCGCCGGCGACGCCGGGTACCGTCGCGTTGTGGTCGTTCCTGATCATCGCGATCGGCGCGCTCGGCTGTCTGTTCGGCGGCAGACTCAGCCAGGCGGTCGGCAGCGCGCGCACCGCCGCGCTTGCGCTGTCGATATCGGGCACGCTGTGCGCGATCTATCCGCTGACCACCGGGCTCGGCACTGCCGCGCAGCTTGCGCTGCTACTCGTGTGGGGCATCAGCGTGATCGCCGATTCGCCTCAGTTTTCGGCGCTGTCCGTGAAGGCCTGTCCCGCCGACAAGATCGGCGGCGCGCTGACGCTGCAAAACAGCTTCGGCTTTTTCCTGTCCGCCTGCTCGATCCTGTGGTCGACCAGCGTGTTTCACGCGCTCGACGTGCGCGTCGCGTGGCTGCTGCTGCCGGGGCCGATCATCGGTCTGATCGCGATGTCGCCGCTGCTGTGCAAGCACCCACGCTGGTGATGCTCGCGGCGCGTTACTTGCCGCCGTGCTTTTCCTGCCAGCGCCGCATGAACTCGATCTCGTCATGCTGCGCCTTGATGATGTCGCGCGCGAGTTTCTTGATCTCGGGGTCCTTGCCATATTTCAACTCCGCCTGCGCCATGTCGATCGCGCCCTGGTGATGCGGAATCATGTGCGCGACGAAATCCCGGTCGGCGTCGCCGGTGTATTCGGGGGCGCTCATGTCATGCATCATGCGTTCGTCGGCGGCCTTGAAGGCTTGCGTCGAAGCGCCCGCGTCAGCATGCGCCGAATCCTGCATATTCATGCCGGGCATGCCCTGATGTTGCGCGTGAGCGGGCAGAGCCGCCGCCGCGAATGCCAAACCGCCGAACAGACAGAGAGCGCGCACCGCGCGAAGGTTTTTCATATTCGATTTCCGTTGTTGAAGAAAGTGGCGAGTGATCCGCGCGATTCTAACGGTCACGTCGGACATCGTGGAGCTTCCCACCGTGGCAAGGTCAAGCGAAGCCAAAGCAATGCACGCCTATAATGAAACGCCACCGGATGACCAATCCAGCATCATTGGCAGCATCACTCACTCAACGAGGCTGACAGTATGTACATCGCGATGAACCGCTTCAAAGTGGCGCCCGGCTCGGAAGACGCCTTCGAACATCTGTGGACCACGCGCGACACCCATCTGAAAGAGGTGCCGGGCTTCGTGGAATTTCATTTGCTGAAGGGACCGCGCAAGGAAGATCACATGCTCTATTCGAGCCATACGATCTGGCGCGACCAGGCATCGTTCGAGGCATGGACCAAGTCCGACGCGTTTCGCGCCGCGCATCGCAGTGCCGGTAACGAAAGCCGCGTGCTGTATCTCGGCCACCCGGAATTCGAAGGCTTCGAGGTCATCCAGACCGTCAGATAGCGCAGCGCTCGCGCGGGCATCGCGCATGCGCGCCCGACACCTATCACACACTACTCATCAAGGAATGAAAAACATGAAAGCCGTCAGAATCGGTTCACCCGCCACCGTCGATAGCCTGCAGGTCGTCGATCTGCCCGATCCCGGTCAGCCCGGGGCCGGCCAGATTCGCGTGCGCATTCGCGCAAGCTCGTTGAACTACCACGACTACGGCGTCGTCAGCGGCAATCTGCCGGCCGAAGCGGGCCGCATTCCGATGGCCGATGGCGCGGGCGTCGTCGAAGCGGTCGGCGCGGGCGTGCGCGAGTTCAAGCCCGGCGATCACGTCGTATCGTGCTTCTTCCCGCACTGGGAAAACGGCTCGCCCGCAATCGGCGATTTTTCGACCACCCCCGGCGACGGCGTCGACGGCTACGCGCGCGAAGTCGTCGTGCTGCCGAGCCACTACTTCACGCACGCGCCGGCCGGCTATAGCCACGCCGAAGCGGCGACGCTGACCACGGCGGGGCTGACCGCGTGGCGCGCGCTGGTCGTCGATGGTCAGTTGAAGGCGGGCAGCAGCGTGCTGGTGCTCGGCACCGGCGGCGTGTCGATCTTCGGCTTGCAGATGGCGAAGGCGATGGGGGCGTCGGTGATCGCGACGTCGTCGTCGAATGCGAAGCTCGCGAAGCTGCGCGAACTCGGTGCCGACCATACGATCAACTATCGCGACAATCCCGAGTGGGGCAAAGAAGTGCGTCACATCACCAACGGGCGCGGCGTCGATCACGTGATCGAAGTGGGCGGTCCCGGCACGCTGCCGCAGTCGATCACCGCATGCCGCATCGGCGGGCATATCGCATTGATCGGCGTGCTGACCGGCCGCTCGGGTCCGGTGCCGACCGCGCATCTGATGGCGCGGCAACAGCGTCTGCAAGGTTTGATCGTCGGCAGCCGGCAGGATCAGATCGACATGGTGCGCGCGCTGGAGACAACCGGCATCAAGCCGGTGATCGACAGCACGTTCGAGCTGGACAAGCTCGCCGACGCGTTCCGGCACGAGGCATCGGGTGCGCACTTCGGCAAGATTTGCGTGGCGATCTGAGGATTGAATGTTCGCGCTCGGCCAAGGCATGGCGCGCGCGACCGTTCCAGTTCATGGGTGCCTCGCGAGGTCCGCGAAACAGACACGCGTCGCCTCGCAGGCCTGCGTGAACCCTTCGTCGTAACTCGTGAAAAACACCGTGCGCGTCGTGCCGAGCGTTCTGAACAGCTCCGCGAGCACCGTGCGCGCGGACGCGTCGAGTCCGCCGGCAGGTTCGTCGGCGATCAGCACGCGGGTGTCGCCGAGCGCGGCCGCCGTCAGAAACACCTTTTTGCGGCTGCCATACGACATCTGCTCGAAGCGTTTGTCCAGATGCGGCGCGAGGCCGAAGCGTTCGGCGAGCGCGAGCACGTCGTCGGTCAGCGCGGTGCGTCGCGCCGACGCGATCTGCCGCAGATAATCGCGGCCGGTCTGATCGGGCCAGCTCATATTGTCTTCCGGCACGTACGTGAGCAACGCTTGCGCGGCATGCGGCGCGGTACGCAGCGAATGGCCGCCGAGCCATACGTCGCCGCTATCGGCTTCGAGCGCGCCAGCGAGGATGGCGAGCAACGTCGATTTGCCGCTGCCGGATTCATCGTTTAGCGCGACGCAGCCGGACGTCGCGTCGAAGTGCAGTCCTTCGAACAGGATTCGGTCGCTATAGCGCTTGCTGAGGTTGTCGAATCGAAGCATGGGTTGGCGCGCAAGGGCGATGTGAACGCGGCGCAGGATTGCGCCGCATTTCGTGCGGGTAATTTCGCGCCAGTGTAGCAGCGCAAGCCTGCTTCTTTTGCGCCGTCACGCTGACGGCGACGTCTCCAGCAGAAACTCCACCATCCGATCGCACACGCGTTCGAACATCTGCGTGCCCGTCACGGTCGGGCAGCCGCGCGCGCGAGCCGCTTCGATCAGCGGCGTGAGCGGCGGCTTCGTTACGACGTCGCCGACGAAAGTCGTGGCCGGCAAGCGCGCGACGTCGATCGGCAACGGATCGCCCGCCCGCATGCCGAGCGGCGACGCGTTGACGACTACGTCGTACCCGGTCAAGTCCAGTTCGGGCGCCGAGCCGCGTGCCGTGCCGCCGCCGAGCGCATTGAGCCGCGCGGTCAGCGAACTGGTGCGTTCGGCGTCGTTGTCGCGCACGTCGAGCGAGCCGACGCCGCTCTGAATCAACGCATGACCGATCGCCGAGCCCGCGCCGCCTGCGCCGACCAGCAGCGCGCGTTTGCCCTGCAACTCGCAGCCCGCGGCGACGAGCGCCGCGACGAAGCCGGTGCCGTCGAACATGCCGCCATGCCAGCCGCCATCGGCGTTGCGGCGCAGTGTGTTGACCGCGCCGAGGAACGCGGCTTCTTCGGCGAGCGTCGCGCAATAGCTGGCTGCGCTGAACTTGTGCGGCACCGTGACGATCACGCCGTCGACGTTGCGCATCGGCGCGATGCCCGCGAAAAACGCGGGCAGATCGGCAGGCGCGACGTGCGCGGGCACCACCAGCGCATCGCGGCCGGCCGAACGCAACGCGGCGGTCACGCCCGACGGCGAGCGCACCTGCGCAATCGGATCGCCGACGATGAAATACACACGCGTCGCGCCGCTCAGACCCGCGTCGAGCGACGCCGCGAACGAAGAGTTTCCAGCCTGCTGCATAGTCGAATCTCCTGAAATGGGTGCCCCGTTCGCATCGTGCCCGATGCCGGACGTCATGTGTTGCCTGTTGTCGAGTGTGTTCAGAAAACTTTGCTTTTTCTCAATACTGGAATAGTATTCCAATAACAAAGCAAATTCTAGCTATTGCGAAAAATCCGGAACCGCTGCTGCGGCCGGATGCAACGCACGAGCACACAAGGAGCAGCAGATGGTGGAGACATTGAGCGATTTGCAGCAGAACGAAGCCTTCGACGTGGTGGTAATCGGCGCGGGCGGGGCGGGCATGTCGGCGGCGCTGTTCGCGGCGATCGACGGCGCGCGCGTGCTGCTGGTCGAAAGCACCGAATACGTGGGCGGCACGACCGCGTACTCGGCCGGCACCACATGGATACCGAACTCGCCGCACGGCCCGTCGATCAATCCCGACGACAGCAGCGCCAACGCCGAGGGCTTTTTACGCCGCGCGGTCGGCGAGCGCAGCAGCGAAGCGTTGCGTCGGGCGTTCCTACAGGCGGGACCGCGTGCGGTCGCGCATATCGAGGCGAATTCGGACGTCAAGTATCGGGCGCGGCCATTTCACCCGGACTATCTGTCGGAGCTCGAAGGCTCGACGCTGCGCGGCCGCGCGCTCGAACCGCTCGCGTTCGACGGCCGCAAGCTCGGCCGTCACTTCGCGCTGATCCGTCCGCCGATCCCCGAGTTCACGGTGCTCGGCGGCATGATGGTCGATCGCGACGACGTCGGGCATCTGCTGAACATGACGAAGTCGTTCCGGTCGCTGCGCCACGCTGTGAGACTGCTTGCACGGCATGCGCGCGACCGCATCAGCTGGCCGCGCGGCACGCGTCTGGTGATGGGCAATGCACTGATCGGCCGGCTGCTTTCATCGCTGCTCGCGCGCGACGTCACGGTGCTCGTGAGCACGACGCTCGAAGCGTTGCGCACGAACGCGCGTGGCGCGATCGACGGCATCACGCTGAGCCAGAACGGGCAGCGTCGGCAAATCTCGGTCACGGGTGGCGTGATTCTCGCGAGTGGCGGTTTCAACCGGCATCCGCAAAGGCGCCGCGCGATGCTGCCGGGTGCGGAGTTGACGTGGTGTCCGGGCGCGCCGGGCCATACCGGCAGCGCGCAGGATCTCGCGCTCGCGGCGGGCGCGCGTTACGGCGAGGGCGCGCTCAGCAACGCGTTCTGGGCGCCGGTGTCGATACGCCAGCGCGCGGACGGCACGACCGCGGTGTTCCCGCACTTCATCATGGATCGCGGCAAGCCCGGCATGATCGTCGTCAATCAGCAGGGACGGCGCTTTCTGAACGAAAACACGTCGTATCACCTGTTCGGCATCGCGATGCAGGAAGCGCATCGCAACACCCCATCGGTGCCCGCCTATCTCGTCACCGATGCGGAAGGCCTGCGCAAATACGGGCTCGGCATGGTGCGGCCGGGCGGCAAGGGTCTCGCGCCGTTTCTCGCGGACGGGTATCTGACGCGAGCCGCGACGCTCGACGAACTCGCCGCCAAGCTCGGCATCGACGCGGCGGGTCTCGCCGACAGCGTGGCGCGGATCAACGACTACGCGAAAACCGGCGTCGACCCGGAATTCCAGCGCGGCACGACCGACTATCAGCGCGCCAACGGCGACGCCAACTGGCCCGGCCCGAATCCGTGCCTCGGCCCGATCGTGCGTGCGCCGTTTTACGCGGTGCGCCTGTACCCCGGCGATATCGGCGCTGCGACCGGCCTCGTCAGCGACGACAAGGCCCGCGTGCTGAATCGCGACGACCAGCCGATCGGCGGCCTGTATGCGTGCGGCAACGACATGCAATCGGTGATGGGCGGTGTCTACCCGGCGCCCGGCATCACACTTGGACCGGGGCTCGCGTTCGCGTATCTGGCGGCGCGCGACGCGGCGGCGCGCGCCAAAGCCGCGCGGAGCGATCCGGCGTCGTTCGTTGCGCGCGGCACCGCTGAGGCCGCCGCCAACGAAAAGATCGTCTGACGAACCAGGGGCACGCCTGGTTCGAACGAAGTTAGAAAGCGGAATAGGTATTCAACAAATGCAGCAACATGGATTGTCCCAACCGACGAAGCGAATGGCGATGAAGCGCGAACCGATTCTCGAATGCGATGTACTGGTGCTGGGTTCTGGCGCGGCGGGACTGGCTGCCGCGGTGACGGCAGCCACGCAAGGGCTGCGCGTGATGGTGACCGAGAAGGCCGACGTGTTCGGCGGCACGAGCGCATGGTCGGGCGGCTGGATGTGGATTCCGCGCAATCCGCTCGCGACGCGCGCGGGCATCGTCGAAGAATCCGACGCATCGCGCACCTATCTGCGCAACGAACTCGGCGCGCACTACGACCCCGAGAAGGTCGACGCGCTGCTCGAACACGGTCCGGAGATGATCGAGTTTTTCGAGCGCGAGACGGCGGTGCGTTTCATTGACGGCAATCGTATTCCCGACTTTCATACGACGCCGGGCGCGATGACGGGCGGCCGCTCTGTCTGCGCGATGCCGTTCGATGGCCGCGAGCTCGGTGCGCTGATCGAGCGCTTGCGTCCCGCGCTCGACGTCGTGACGCTGAAGGGCATGGCGATCGCGTCGGGCCAGGACCTCGCGCATTTCTTCAACGCGACGCGCTCGCCGCGTTCGGCCGTGCATGTGCTGCGCCGGCTCGCCGCGTTCGCGACAGACAAGTTCCGCTATGGCCGCTCGATGCATCTGGTCAACGGCAATGCGCTGGTCGCGCGTCTGCTGAAGTCGGCGCATGACCGCGCGGTCGATTTGCGTACCAACGCGAAAGCGGTGGCCTTGCTGCGCGAAGGCGGCGCCGCGAGTGCGCGCGTCACGGGTGCGCGCGTCGAGATCGACGGTGTCGCTCACGAGGTGCGCGCAGCGCGCGGCGTCGTGCTCGCGTGCGGCGGTTATCCGCATGACGTTGCGCGGCGCGCGCAAACCTTCGCTTATACGCCGTCGGGTCGCGAGCACTGGTCCGCCGCACCACTGACCAATACCGGCGACGGCATTCGTCTCGGCGAAGCGGTCGGCGCGCATTTCGACGCGTCGCTGGAAACGCCAGCGGCGTGGGCGCCGGTGTCGCTGGTGCCGCGCAAGAGCGGCGAGGCCGCGGTCGCCTTTCCGCATCTGATCGAGCGCGCGAAGCCGGGCGTAATCGCGGTCACGCGCGCGGGTCGGCGCTTTGTCAACGAAGCGTCGTCGTATCACGACTTCATCAATGCGCTGATCGGCACGACGCCGGCGGGCGACGAAGTCTGCGCATGGCTGATCTGCGATCACCGTTTCCAGCGCCGTTATGGGCTCGGCTTTTCGAAGCCGTTTCCATTTCCCACCGCGCCATATCGCCGCTCCGGTTACCTGCGGCGCGCGCACAGCCTCGCCGAACTCGCAAGCCAGTGCGGCATCGATCCCCAAGGACTTCAAACGACGGTCGCGGCCTACAACAGTTACGCGAAAGACGGCTTCGATCCGCAGTTTCACAAAGGCTCGACGCCATACAACCGCGTGCAGGGCGATGCACGCCACAAGCCGAACCCCTGCAACGCGCCGCTGGAACACGGTCCGTTCTATGCGGTGAAGCTGCTGCCGGGCAGCCTCGGCACGTTCGCTGGCCTCGCCACCGATGCCGCCGCGCGCGTGCTCGACGACGCGGGCCGGCCGGTGCCGGGTCTGTACGCGGTCGGCAACGATAGCGCGAGCATGATGGGCGGCTGCTATCCAAGCGGCGGCATCACGCTCGGACCCGCGATGACTTTCGGCTACCTGGCTGGGCTGTCGCTCGCCGGCGCGGCGCAGGCCGATGGTCTGGCCCGTGCCGCGCGCACCGAATCCACTCCGAATTCCTCCATCCCGTTACAAGGACGCATCTGATGACTCTCTACGACCTCGTTACGCTCAGCGTCAAGATCGGCGCCAACGCACAGGTGTTCGAAAACATCCAGGCCCATGGCGACGCACCGGGCTCGAAGCTGCTCGGCTGCTGGTACTCCGATATCGGCGCGCTCGGGCAGGTGCTGGTGCTACGCGGCTTCGATTCCGAAGCGTCGCTGATCGCGGAGCGCAAGCGTATGCTGCTCGAAGGAAATCCGTTCGGCTGCGGCGAATTCGTCACCGACGTGAAGATCGACAGCTATGCGCTGTTCCCCTTTTTGCCGCCGATCGAGCCGGCCGTGCATGGCGGCATCTACGAGATGCGCGTGTACGGCACCAAGCTCGCGAGCCTGCAGCACACGATCGACGCCTGGGAAAAGGCGGTGCCCGAGCGCACGCGGCGCTCGCCGCTCGTCGGCGCGATGTATGCGCTCGACGGCGCCGTGCCGCGCTTCCTGAACATCTGGCCGTATGCGAGCGTCGACGAGCGTTGGCGAATTCGCGCCGAAGCGGTGAAGGACGGCATCTGGCCGCCGAAGGGCGGGCCGGCCCATCTGACGACGATGGAGTCGACGATCTGTGTGCCGGCGCCGTTCTCGCCGCTGCGCTGAACTCGAGGAGACGACATGACTCAGCCCAACTCGCGCGCGCTGTCGCTGTCGGCGTTGACCGTGCTCGAACTGAGCCCGCCGCAGATGGTCGAGTGCGCCGCGCAAGCCGGCTACGACTACGTCGGCCTGCGCCTCGTGCCCGCCACCGATCACGAGGTGCGCCACGACATCATTAGCCCGGGCGCATTGAAACACGAAACGCTCGCGCGTGTGCGTGATACCGGCGTCAAGGTGCTCGACGTCGAAATTCTGCGCCTGAGGCCCGACACCGACGTGAACGCATTTCTGCCGATGCTCGACACCGCCGCCGAGCTCGGTGCGCGCTACGTGCTGGTCGCTGGCAACGATCCCGACGAAGCGCGCACCGCCGAGCGGCTCGCACAATTGTGCGAGCTGGCCGAATCGCGCGGCCTCGCGCCATCGCTCGAACCAATGCCGTGGACCGACGTGAAGGACGTCACACAAGGCGCGCGCATCGTGAAGGCGGCCGCGCGGCGCAACATCGGCCTGATCGTCGATCCGATCCACTTCGATCGCGCCGGGACGTCGACGGATAGGTTGCGCGCGTTGCCGCGCGAGTACTTCGGCTACGTGCAGTTCTGCGACGCGCCGGCCGAGCGGCCAGCCGATCTCGACACGCTGCTGTACCAAGCGCGTTGCGAGCGCATGATTCCGGGCGAGGGCGGCCTCGATCTCGCCGGCATTCTGCGCGCGCTGCCCGACGACCTGCCGATCAGCCTCGAAGTGCCGACGCAGCAATGGGCGAAAACCGCGTCCGCGCTCGAACGCGCACGCAGGCTGCGCGAGGCGACGCTCGCTCTGCTCGAACGGACTTACGCGGCGACGCCGTCATCCATCACGTCATGATGTAACCGCAAACCGCAGTTCACCCCCGGCTGGTCTTCACGAAAGCGCACGGCAAAGAGGCGCGAGGGACCGGCTTGCCCAATCGATCACGATGAAAGGTCAGGAGACAGCAGGCATGGAACCTTCAAGCAAGGCGCCGCGGCACGGCACGTCCGCGTCGCGCGCACTCGACGTACAGCAATGGCTCGACGAACGCCGTATCGGGCGCTTTCAGATTCTCGTATTGCTGATGTGCATGTTCATCGTCACGCTCGATGGGCTCGACACCGTGATGGTCGGCTTTATCGCGCCGGCGTTGTCGAGCGCGTGGGCGATTCAGCGCGATGCGCTCGGCCCGGTGATGAGCGGCGGCCTGCTCGGCCTCGCGTTCGGCGCGCTGTGCGCGGGGCCGCTCGCGGACCGCTTCGGCCGCAAGACCGTGATGACCTGCGCGGTGCTGTTCTTCGGCGTGTGGAGTTTCGGCTCCGCGTTTGCGACGAACATCGGCGAGCTGACCGTGCTGCGCTTTCTGACCGGCCTCGGGCTCGGTGCGTCGATGCCGAACGCGGCGACGCTGATGGCCGAATACGCGCCGCAGCGCTGCCGCGCGTTGATGGTGACGACCGTGTTCTGCGGCTTCACGCTCGGCGCGGCCGGCGGCGGCTTTATCAGCGCATGGCTGATCGCCACACACGGCTGGCGCTCGGTGCTGATTCTCGGCGGCGTGCTGCCGGTGTTGTACGTGCCGTTGATGATTCGCTGGCTGCCGGAATCGGCGCGCTTTCTCGCGCTGAAGGACGCGCGGCGCGCGCGCCTCGTCGCGGTGCTGAACCGCATCGAGCGCGGGATCGCCGACCACGCGACGCGCTTCGTGGTGCCCGCCGTCGCGCAGCAGGCATCGAACAGCGAGCGCAGTCCGGTGCGGCTGATCCTGTCGCGCGATTACGCGTTCGGCACCGTGATGCTGTGGATCTGCTATTTCGCGGGACTGCTGACGGTGTACCTGCTCGGTAGCTGGCTGCCGACTCTGATTCGCGGTGCGGGCTTCACACTCGGCGAGGCAGCACTGGTCGGCGCGCTGTTTCAGGCGGGCGGCACGCTCGGCTCCCTCGCGATCGGCTGGCTGATGGACCGCTTCAACGCGCACCGCGCGCTCGGCGCAACCGTGTTCGCGGGCGGCGCGCTCGCGTGGACGATGGGGCTGCCGGGTCACGGCATCACGATGATGGCGGTGCTCGCGTTCTGGATGGGCTATTGCATGAACGGCTCCAACACCGGGTTCTGCGCACTGGCGGCAAGCTCGTATCCGACGCGAATGCGCGCGACCGGCACCAGCTGGAGGCTCGGCATCGGCCGCTTCGGCGGGATCGCGGGCGCCATGCTCGGCGCCGGCATGCTGCACGCGAACTGGGGCTTCAGCCAAGTGTTCACTTCGCTCGCCTTGCCCGCGGCGGTCGGCGCGGCGGCGGTGCTGCTCAAGGGCGCCCGGCATCGCGGGCCGTTGCTGCGCGTGAGCGCGGGCATCGGGCATTGAGCGCGCCGGAACCCGCACCCGCCGTGCCCTTGAATTCCGATGTGGAATCATGTTCTCATGTTGGATTCGAATCGAATGAGAGTGGATCATGGCGGGGAATCTCGAGCGGGCGCTGGCCATCATCGAATTGCTGGCGAAGCAGGGCGGCAGCATGCAGCTGGCCGCGATCGCCGACACGCTGAACATCCCGCGCAGCGGCACGCATCGGCTGCTCGCGGAACTGAGCGACGAAGGCTACGTGCGTCAGGATGAGCACGGCGAGTACGTGCTTGCGCTGAAGCTGGTGTCGCTCGGGCTGATGTGGCTGTCCACGGCCGGCGTGCTCGATATTTCGCAGCCGGTGCTGGATCGGCTCGCGAGCGCGTCGGGCGAACTCGCGCGCCTGGGCGTGATTGAGGACGATCACATCACGTTCGTCGGCAAGGCCCAGGGGGCGCGCTCCGGGCTGCGCTACGACCCGGACATGGGCAGCAGTCCGCCGCTGCATTGCACTGCGAGCGGCCAGGCGTGGCTCGCGAGCATGAGCGACGAGGAAGCGCTCGAACTCGTGTCGCGCCAGGGCGGCATCGGCAAAGCGGGCCCGCGCGGGCCGAAGGCGCCGAAGACGATTCAGCAGTTTTTGCAGGACCTGGCCGGCGCGCGCAAGCGCGGCTACGGCATCGCGAGCGAAACCTACGAGGCGGGCATGACGTCGATGGCGGCCGCGATCCGCCATCCGGTGACGGGGCTGGTGGTCGGCACCGTCAGCCTCGCGGGGCCGACGAGCCGCCTGCCGGACGCGCGGCTCAAAGAGCTCGCGCCGGCGCTGCTCGAAGCCGCGTCGGACATGAGCGCGGCCACCCTCAGCTCGCCGTATTTCAAGCGCACGCCGCGCGTCGCGCCGGCAGTGGCGGTCGTGCGGCCGGTCGAGCCGAAGCGCAAGGGGCGGCCGCGCGCGGCTTGAGCGCTGCCCATCCCCATCCATCCGCGAGTCTCACGATCTGAGCAGCGGGCAGCGCACCAGCTCGTCCGCTGCTTCGCGCAGCCGGGCAATCCCGCGCGCCGAGCCGTTTCAGCATGCAAAGACGGCCATACCCGTCGGCATTTCTGACGCAAGCGTCCAAATTTGAGACGCACGGTCAAGCCGTGCGCCAAAAACTGCGCTAACGTCACACGCGCAGATTGCGGATTGCTTTCGGTTTGAGCGATCGAGGCGGCGAGGTCATCGGGCCAACAGCAGGACGCGGGGGAGCGAAGATGAGCCTTACGAGCAGGCAAACAGCCGCGCAACGCGGCGGGCGGCTTCCGGCGAAGTTCGCGGATAGCCATTTGCAGCATCTCGAGAGTGTGCTCGGCTACGCGACGCGCAAACGCGCGACGCAATCCGGTGAACTCGACCACGTCTATTGGGAGCGGCGCATTCGCGCGCTCGAGGATACGCATCATCTTGTCGATAGCCAGCGCTCGCGCATTGCGAAGCTGCGCGACTTGTTGCGCCTGCGGGCGCAGACGCAGGCCAGCGTCGTGCGGCGCACGGCGGTCTGAGATGTCGGGGTGGTCCGCGAGGACCGAAAGAAGTGCAGTGGAGGAGAGCACCGTCGACGCCGCCCGGCGCCGACGTCAAAAAAGCAGAACCTGAGAGAAAAGCGGCGATGACGCGAACGGGCCCGCAGAGGCCCGTCGCGCATCCGCCCGAGATGGCCGCCGGATTCAAAATCCTGACTTAATCGCGCGCTATTTTTCAGATCAATTAACTCTTTCTAAATCGCCTTTTCTCAGTAATTCTGACCGATTTTAATTGGGGTGCGGTTAGATATAGACATTCAAAACACGCGCCGCTTTTTACACTGATAAACTGTGCGGCGGAGCCAATGCGGCGACGCCTTTCGCGCGCTCGCCGCGTCACCCTTCCGGCGTGTCGACGGCCGGATAGACGGTACAAAGAGGCCTTTTCCGCGAATTTGACAGACGCGTAACCCGGGCATACTGCCTTCGGCAACCGCGGCTCACCGGGACGCACTTCTCGTCGTCCTTCTGGATTGTCCTTTAAGCCACCTCCGTGTGGCGCTTCGCCTCAGCCGATTTTCCGCAGACTCCACCTTCCGCTTTCGACAGGTAATTTTGACAGACCGCTTGATTAAGTAAGGGCTTGTTCAGTCCTCATTTTGGAAATGACTCATGAAGCCGGGAAATAATTCGCTTGGGAAGAAGCGCGCACGCAAAATTGCGGTGGCGGCTGTGGCGGTGCTGATCGCCGTGCTGGTCGGTTGGGGCGTCTGGTATTTCCAGCATCGCGCCGAGCCGCAGGCGCCCGCGTTGAGCGGCATTGCGAGCCAGATGCGTGACGATGCATCCGCGTGGACGCATCAGGAGAAGGACGCGTCGACGATGCTGCGCGACATTCACGATGCGAACGTCGCGGCGATCGGCGTGAGTCCCAACGCAATTCTGGTGTCGCTGCGCGACGGCTCGAAGTACTTCGTCACCGATCACAACGCCACCTTCTCGCACGCGCTGCTGCTGGGCGAGCGCTCCGACGCCGCCGCGTATCAGCTCGTGTGGCTGCCCGACGTCGATATCCACAGCGATGGCGCGCGCTGGACGGAACTGTTCGAGCAGTTCCGCGACGTGCTGAGCGTGCTGCTGCCGCTCGCGCTGATCGGCGGCATGGCGTGGTTCATGCGGCGCGAAATGAAGGGCGGCGCGACGCTGCTCAGCGAAACGCCGACGCTGCGTTTCGACGATGTGATCGGCGCGAACGAAGCGAAGGCCGCGCTCGCCGACATTCGCGGTTACCTGTCCGATCCGAAGCAGTTCTCGTCGCTGGGCGTGCGCGCGCCGTGCGGGATCCTGATGGTGGGCGCGCCCGGCGTCGGCAAGACGCGGCTCGCTCAGGCGCTGGCCGGCGAATGCGGTGCGAACTTCATTTCGATCACCGGCAGCTATTTCAGCGCGAAGTACTACGGCGTCGGCATCCAGAAGGTGCGGCACCTGTTCGAACTCGCGCGCAAGAACGCACCGACGGTCATCTTCATCGACGAAGCGGACGGTCTCGCGAAACGCACCGATACCGGCGGTGGCCCGGTCGAAGCCGAAAGCAACCGGATCATCAACCAGCTGCTCGCGGAGATGGACGGCTTCGAATCGAACGAGGGCGTGATCGTGGTGGCGGCGACCAACCATCCCGACAATCTCGACGAAGCATTGCGCCGCCCCGGCCGTTTCGATCGCACGGTGCAGGTGCGTCTGCCGGACCGCGAAGACCGCGCGAAGATTTTCCGTTTCTACGCGCAGCGGCTGAAGTCGAAAGCGGCGGATATCGACTACGACCAGCTCGCGCGTTTGACCACTGGACTGTCGCCGGCCACCGTCGCGATGGTCGTGAATCAGGCCGGGCTGATCGCGCGCAAGGCGGGCGACAATGAAATCGCTGCGAAGCACTTCATGGAAGCGATCAAGATCGCGCGCATCGGCGACGTGAGCGGCGCCGAGCGCGCGCTCACCGAGGACGAGCGCAAGCGCATCGCGGTGCATGAGGCGGGTCATGGTCTGGTCGCCGCGCTGCTCGGCACCGGCGTGCTCGAGGAAGTGACGATCCTGCCGCGCGGCGGCGCGCTCGGCGTCGCGCTGATCACGAAGGCGCAGGACAAGCACCTGTACCGCGAAACGGAGATCCGCAACGAAATCCAGGTGCTGCTTGGCGGACGCAACGCGGAGATTCTGATGTTCTCCGAAGCATCGAGCGGCGCCGCATCGGACTTGCAGGAGGCCTCGCGCATCAGCCTCGACATGGTGTCGAAGTTCGGCTTCAACAGCGACGGCGATCTGTTCAGTCTCGCGGCGCTGCCGTCGCAGTACGCGGGCCTGCAAATGAAGAGCGCAATCGAGCATGCGAACGTGCTGCTCAAGGAACTCAACGAACTTTGCTACGGGCTGTTGCACGCGTACGAGCCGGTACTGCGCGACATTTCAGAGCAGTTGCTCGAGCACGAGACCGTGCCCGGCGACACTGTCTATCGGCTGATTGCCGAGCACAAGAGCACGTTGAAGATCGTGCATGAGCCCGCGGCGGCCTGACGGTCGCTTCGCAGCGCTACGCGAAGTCGGACGATCCCGGGTCGGGCACGCCCGGCGGCGCATCGGTATCACCCAACGGGTCGCCGCCCCCTTGGCCGGATTTGCTCGGGTCGGGTTCGGGGGTTTCGCCTTTCTTCGGCAGAGGCTGGTCGAGGCCCGGTTCGACCGGAGTGGGGATTGCATCGCCGATGGGCTTCGAGACCTCGGCGGGTGGACTGCCGGGATCCTCGTCCGCCGGGCGATCAGGCTCGTTCAGGGAATTGGCGGTGTTCGACACAATGCTCTCCAGTTGCTGAAGATAAGCCCTCGGGTCGCAATGCGCGTGCCACGGTCCCGTGGCGGATGTTTGATACAGGCGTTCTTCTATCGTTTGGCCGGTTCGGTCACGTGGAGTGCATCAGGTGAGGGGAGGCCGCTGGGTGAGGCCGAATGATGGCGTGATCCGCGTAGCTGCAGAATCGGCGCCTCGATCAGCCGCCACGACAGCAACGCAATGCCTAGCGAAATCGCAAACGATGCGACGACGCCGAGCATATGTGCCCAGATCGGCACGGTGCCGCCGAACAACGCTTCGGCATGACGGTTGCGCGTCAGATCGGGGATCAGGTTGTGATACAGATAAAAGCCGTAACTGATGCGCCCAAGACCGGCCAGCCAACGCGTCTGCAGCAGACCCATCACGGCAGCATTGCGGCAACACGCAATCGAAGCCACTAGCGCCGCGATACCGATTCCGTACATTGCGCTGATCGCGGTAAACAGCAACGGATCGTCGAGCGTGTTCCATCTCGGCTCGGCCGCGCACAAACCGATCACGACGAGACTCAGCGCGAACAGCGTCAGGCCATGACCGAGCCAGGCACGCACGCGGCCGCGATCGTCCGCGATCACCAGGCCACCGATACCGCCTAACGCGAGAAGCCAGACATTGCTCAACGGGTGCGTATAGATGGTGATCTCATCCCAATGCGCGGCGCGCATCGCGAACAACCCGGCAAGACCGAGGGCCACGATCGCGCAACATGCCGTTCGATGTCGCCGCGCGGAGAGCAGCAGCAAAAGCGGCGCAACCACGAGATAAAACTGCTCCTCGATCGCGAGGCTCCACAAGTGCGAATAGCGGCCCGGCCAGTAGCGCAGCACCGAGCCGATCCAGAAGTTGGACAGATACGCGAAGTGAAACGGCATGCCGCTCGCGAGTTCCGGATTCGCGAGGCCGAAGGCCATCAGCGCGCACATCACGACGAGCATCAGGTAATAGATCGGAAAGATGCGCACCGTACGACGAAACAGAAAGCGTGCGAGTTCGGCGCCGAAACGGCTGTCGCCCGATTCGATGCGCGCGCGTTGTGACGACAGGATGCCGATGATCAGAAAACCGCTCAGCGCAAAGAAGATCCACACGCCGAGATGCCCGACCTCGCCGATGTCGCCGAATAGTCGATGCTGCAAAAACACCATCAGCACGGCGATCGCGCGCAACCCATCGAATCCGGCAATTCTGTTTTTCATAAACCTCTATTCGCAAAGCGGCTGAAAAGCACGAAAACATCGTACGGGGAAAAAATGCGAAAAAAATCGCCGCGCGCGTTCGATGGTTTTTTTTCGAGGCTTGTGTTCGCCCATCAATTGAGGGCGTCCCTGTTTCGTGCATGAAAGCCGCAAAACTTTCCGCGCGTTCGTTAAAGACGCACCGAGTATTACCAGTCGCCAACGACTCGATTTCAATCAGGGCGATGCGGGGGAACGAATTAGCCTTTTGCAGTTCGCACGGCATTGGCCGCTGACGCGTGGCCATTCACGTTCTTGCGTGCGCTCGGCGCGCGCATTCTTCGAGAAGACGAATGGAAACATCTGGCCGTGGCCGTGGACGATCGGTCGAAGTCGATTTCTTTCGCGGTATCGTGCTGATCGTCATCGTGCTCGATCACATTCCCGGCAGCACGCTATCGCATCTGATGCTGCACGCGTACGCATTGTGTGATTCAGCCGAGGTGTTCGTGTTTCTGGGCGGCTATGCATCGGCGGCGGCGTATACGGCGGTGCTTGCGCATCGCGGCGAACACGCGGCGCAGATGCGTTTCGTCAAACGCTGCGGGGAAATCTATCGCGCGTATCTGTTGACGGCGATGCTGATGCTCGTGTCCGGCGCGGTTCTCGCGCGGCTCGATCTAAATCGGGCGATGGTAGAAATGACCGGCTGGCCGCCGTTCGCGTTGCAGCCGTGGCATGAGGCATTCGATATCGCGCTGTTACGCCGGCAGCCGTATCTGTCCAGCGTGCTGCCGATGTACGTGCTGTTCGCGCTATGTGTGCCGGTGATGGTGCCGCTCGCGCGCCGCTCGGTATCCCTCGCGCTTGCGGTGAGCCTCGCGGTGTGGGCCGTCGCGCGGCCGCTTGCCGCGTTATTCAGCATTGACGATGTCGCCGGCTGGGCTTTTAATCCGTTTGCGTGGCAGCTGATGTTCGTACTCGGCATGCTGTGTCGTGTGCAGCCGATCAGCGAACGTTTTCATGCGAGCTCGGCCGCCCAGTGGTTCACGCGCGTCGCGGTCGTTGCGGTGCTTGCCTTCGCGATCGTCAAACTTTTCGTCCTGACGCAGCCTTTGCCCGGCACGCACAAACAGAATCTTTCAATGGAACGTGTGATCAATTTCATCGTCATCGCGTGGCTCGCCGCCCGGTTCGTGCGGATGGGCAGCATCGCGTGGCTCGCGAGGCGGCTGCCCGCCGTGGTGACGGTCGGGCGCGCCGGACTGGTGTGCTTCGTCACCGGCACGCTGGTGTCGTTGATCATCGACACGGCGACACCGCACACCTTTCATGGTTTTCGCGCGGTGCTGGTCGGGCTCGGCGGCGACCTCGCGGCGATCGGCGCGCTGCTGATGATCGCGCGCGGCTGGAGCGGCTGGAAGGCGCAGCAGCCGGGCGCGCAGGCGAAAGGCGCGGGTTGCGGATGACTCGACGCGAGCGCCGTGGGCGCGTCACGACTACGATGCGCACCACGCGCAAGCTCATTGGACTCGCAACCATGATGAGCGTCGTCGTGCTCGCCTGGCTTGCGATACTTCGCACGGCCGCGCAGGCCAAAGAAACACCGTTCGCGATGCACTGCGCGGAGTTCGCGGGCGCGGTGCTGTCGCCCGAACTGATCGAGATGCCGACGGCGGGCGCGCTGATCGAAAGCGCGGCGATGATCGGCGCGACCGCGCAGGGCAATCAGCAAGGCGGCGAGTATTGCCGCATCACGGGCCGCATCAAGGCACTGAATCCGACGACACCCGACATCCGCTTCGATCTGAATCTGCCGCGCCGCTGGAATGGCCGCGCGTTGCAGATCGGCGGAGGCGGATACAACGGCGTGGTCGTCAGCGGCATTGGCGTGATGCCGTTCTCGCCGGATCGCGCGCCGCTCGCGCAAGGCTATGCGACGTTCGGCGACGACTCGGGGCATGTCGGCGATTCGTCGCTCGCGCAGTTTGGTCTCGTCGATGAAGCGGTGACGAACTTCGGCTACGCGCATCTGAAGAAGACCCACGACGTCGCGCTCGCGCTGATCGCGAACGCGTACGGCAGGCCGCCGCAGCGCATGTATTTTGCCGGCGGTTCGACGGGTGGCCGCGAAGGCTACACGGTGATGCAGCGCTTTCCCGACGACTACGACGGCGTGATCGCCAATTCGCCCGCGCTGAATTTTTCTGGCGTGCGGCTGATCGGCGTGAAACTCGGCCAGGCCGAATACGGCACGCCGGGTGGCTTCGTGCCGCCGGCGCTGCTCGAAGTCGTCCATCAACGCACGCTCGAGGTATGCGACCGGCTCGACGGCACCGCGGATGGCATCGTCAGTGACGTCGAAGCCTGCCGCGCGCACCAGTCGCAAATTATCGATTCGCTGCGCTGCGCGCTGCGGCCTTCATCGCACGATGCGTGTCTGACCGACGCGCAATTGGCCACCTTGCTGGTGATGCGCGATGGGCTGTCGCTGCCGTATCGGCTCGCGTGGGGCGTGAGCGGCTATCGCGGCTACAACGTGTTCCAGGGCACGCAAATGACCGGCGCGCTCGGGCTCGCGCATCAACCGCGGCGTCAGTCGCTGCCGACGTTCGGTGCGAATGGTTATCTGTTCGCGCAAGGCGACGGCTATCTGCGCTACTTCGTCGCGCGCGACGCGCAGTTCGATTCGTTGACGTTCGATCCGCAACGGCCCGGTAAATATCGCTCGCAACTGATCGCGCTGTCGGCCACGATCGGCTCGATGAACCCGGACCTGTCGCGCTATATCGCGCACGGCGGCAAGCTGATCACGCTGCAAGGCCTCGCCGACGAAGTGATCAGCCCGAACCAGACGATCGCGTATCACGATGCGCTGATCGCGCGTTTCGGCAAGGAAGAGGTCGATCGATTCATGCGGCTCTACATGGTGCCGGGGTTTCAGCATGGCAGCGGCGTGTTCATCCCCTCGGTCGATCTGCTCGGCGCGCTCGACGCATGGGTCACGCGCGGCGTCGCGCCCGAAACGCTGACGGCCACCGATCTCGCCGCGGCGACGAATGGACGTTCGCGGCCGCTGTGCCGCTATCCCGGGTTTCCGCGTTATATCGGCAAAGGCAATGTAAATCTGGCGAGTAGTTTTGTCTGTGTGCAGCCTTGAGGTCTGAGTCGTCGCAGCGCTATGTCGACGAGCGGGCCGCACAAAAAAAACGGCGACGCGGCAACTCGATGCCGCGTCGCCCGGTGAAGCTCAACGGCCGTTATTGCCCGTTCTGCATCCTGCCGTTGTTCATGTCGTTGTTCATGCTGTTACCGGTTCCGTTCATGTTGTTGCCCATGCCGCCTGTCGAACCACCGGTCGCCGGGCTATTCGGGGTCGCGCCGGTGCCGGTGCCCATCCCGCCGCCGGTGCCCGTCACACCAGGCGAACCGTAGCCGGAGCCGGTGTTGCCCGGCGTGCGGACCGAGCCCGGGCCGACGCCCGGAGTGGCCGTACCGCCCGCGCCGCCGGTCGTGCCGCCACCGGCGCCGATGCCGGTGCCCCCCGCGCCACCGCCACCGCCGCTCGTGCCGCCGGCAGCACCGCCGCCCGCGCCTCCTGCACTACCGCCGGCGCCCGCGCCGCCAGCGCCGCCCGCCTGCGCGTATATGCCACCCGACAACGCCATCACGAGCGCGGAAGCAAAGATTGTCCTGGTCATGCGTTTCATGATTCACCTCCACGAAAAGGGTTGGTGCCATGTGAACCTCGCAAGGGGTGTGCCTCGGGGTTCATCGGCCGATGATCGGCGAGACCGCCGCGATGGCGCGTGTGCTCGACGCTGAAACGGTGAGCCCGGCGAGCGAACTCGCGCGCAACGGGCTGACGTATGGCCGCGGCGGCGAGGTCTACTCCTGCACGGTGCAACGCAATGGCCGCATCGGTCCGCGGCTCGCCTTCATCGAACGGGGTCCGGGAATTGCTGATCTTCAGGTGGCGTTGACCGACGGTTTCACGAGCCGCAGCGGATTGGGCGAGGGTCTGGGCGGCGCGCGGGCATTCTCCTACGGACACGCCTTTTCATGACCGATGCGAACGCGAATCTGATCCTCAACGTCGACGATAACGAAGGCGCTCGTTACGCGAAAACGCGCATTCTTTCGCGCGCGGGCTTCATCGTGATCGAGGCCGGCAACGGCGCCGAAGCGATCGAGCGCGCACGCATTTCGCAGCCGGACCTCGTGCTGCTCGACGTCAATCTGCCCGATCTGAACGGCTTCGAAGTGTGCCGCCGCATCAAGGCCGCGCCGGAGACCTCGGGCGTGCTCGTGATCCACACGTCGGCGGCGGCGGTGCAGAGCATGGACCGGGTGCGCGGCCTCGAAGGCGGCGCGGACAGCTATTTGACCGAGCCGGTCGAGCCGGCCGAGCTGATCGCGCAGGTGCGCGCGCTGCTGCGCGTGCGCCGCGCGGAGGGCGCGTTGCGCGAGAGCGAAGAACGCTTCCGGCAGATGGCCGAGAACATCGACGACGTGTTCTGGATGCTCGACCCATCGAGCGCGCAACTGCTGTATGTGAGCCCCGCGTATCGACGTCTGTGGGGCGACGCGGCGCACGAGCCGACGCCGAGCGGGCGCCACTGGGCCAACCACATTGATCCGCAGGACGAGGCCGCGGTCGAGGCCGCGTATCGCGCGCTCGCGACCGGTGTCGCGTACGAGATCGAATACCGGATCGTGCGGCCCGACGGCGAGACGCGCTGGGCCGTCGAGCGCGGCTTTCCGGTGCGCGACGCGCGCGGGCGCATCTATCGGCTCGCCGGCATCGTCAACGATATTTCGGATCGCAAGGCCAACGAGATGGCGTTGCGCGACGCCGATCGCCGCAAGGACGAGTTCCTCGCGATGCTCGCGCACGAGCTGCGCAACCCGCTCGCGCCGATTCGCAACGCGATCGAACTGCTCGACCCGAGCCGTGCGCCGTCGCAGCAAAGCTTCGAGGCGATGCGCGCGGTGATCGGGCGCCAGGTCAAGCATCTGAGCCGGCTCGTCGATGATCTGCTGGATGTTGCGCGCATCACGCAGGGCAAGATCACGCTGCGCCACGAGATCGTCGAGCTGGCCGCCGCGCTCGAGGCCGCGATCGAAACCGTGCGGCCCGCGTTGAATCGCAAGGGCCATACGCTCACCACCGATCTGCCCGGCGAGCCGCTGTTCGTCGTCGGCGACGGCGTGCGGATCGCGCAGGTGCTCGGCAATGTGCTGTCGAATGCGGCGAAGTACACGCCGCAGCGCGGCGACATCCGCATCGAAGTCCGCGAAGCGGGCGACGACGTGCTGATCAGCGTACGCGACAACGGCGTGGGCATCGGCGCCGAAACGATCCCGCACATCTTCGATCTGTTCGTGCAATCGGAAATCTCGATCGAACGCTCCGAAGGCGGCCTCGGCATCGGCCTGCCGCTCGCGCGTACACTGGTCGAGTTGCACGGCGGCCGGATCGAGGCGTTCTCGGCGGGATTGGGGCGCGGCAGCAAGTTCGTCGTGCGTTTGCCGCTGACGCGGCTTGCCGACGCCGCGCAAGCGTCGACGGCGGCGCCCGAAGCCGTGCCGCGCCACGGCGGCGAGGCGTTGCGCGTGCTGCTCGTCGACGACAGCGTCGATGCGGCGCTTGCGTTGTCGCTGGTGCTGCAGGCGGACGGGTACGCGGTGCGCGTCGCGCACGAAGCCAACACCGCGCTAAAACTGGCCGCGCACTTCCAGCCGCAGATCGTGCTGCTCGACCTCGGCCTGCCCGGCATGGACGGCTTCGAGCTCGCGCGGGAGATGCGCCGCCGTCCGCCCACCGTGGGCGCGCTGCTGATCGCCGTGACCGGCTATGGCCAGGCCACCGACCGGCAGCACTCGCGCGAGGCCGGCTTCGATCATCATCTGGTGAAGCCGGTGTCGGTCGAGGAAATCCAGAATGTGATCGCAAGCCGCTTTCCGGGCGCGCAACATAGCGCGTCGGCGTAAAAGGCTGCCATCAGTAAGCCGAACTATCCCGCGCCGCGGCGAATCCGCGGCGGCGTGCTTTCGTGCTCTGCAGGCTTTCCCACTTTCCATTACATTGCGGATGCGGCGCGTCCGTTCGCGCCGGTTTCCCTCATTCAACAGCGGTGTCTGCCATCATCGAGTCCATGCAGCCAATCGTTTCGGTCACGAATCTGTCGAAAACCTATGCCAGCGGTTTTCGGGCACTGAAGAACATCAATCTGGCGATCCACCGTGGAGAAATCTTTGCGCTGCTCGGGCCGAACGGCGCGGGCAAGACCACGCTGATCAGCATCGTCTGCGGCATCGTCAACGCGAGCGAAGGCAGCGTGACGGTAGACGGTCACGACATCGGCGCGAACTATCGCGCGGCCCGCTCGCTGATCGGCCTCGTGCCGCAGGAGCTGACCACCGACGCGTTCGAAACCGTCTGGGCCACCGTGTCGTTCAGCCGCGGCCTGTTCGGCAAGCCGACGAACCCTGCTTACATCGAGAAAGTGCTGCGCGACCTGTCGCTCTGGGAGAAGCGCAACAACAAGATCATCACGCTGTCGGGCGGCATGAAGCGGCGCGTGCTGATCGCCAAGGCGCTGTCGCACGAGCCGCGCGTGCTGTTTCTCGACGAACCGACCGCCGGCGTCGACGTCGAGCTGCGGCGCGACATGTGGAAGCTCGTGCGCTCGCTCGCGGCGAGCGGCGTGACGATCATCCTGACCACGCATTACATCGACGAAGCGGAAGAGATGGCCCATCGCATCGGCGTGATCAATGCGGGCGAGATCATGCTGGTCGAAGAGAAGACCGAGCTGATGCGCAAGCTCGGCACCAAGCAGTTGACGCTCCAACTGGAGTACCCGCTCGACGATGTGCCGGCTGCGCTCGCCGGCTACGGGCTCGCGGTCGCGAACGGCGGCAACGAGCTGATCTATACCTACGAAGGCGAGGGCGGCCGCACCGACATCATCGCGCTGCTGAAGTCGCTCGACGATGCCGGCATCCGCTTCAAGGACCTGCACACCACGCAGAGTTCGCTCGAAGACATTTTCGTCAGCCTGCTGCGGGGGAACCCATGAACATCTACGCAATGCGCGCAATCTACAAGTTCGAAATGGCGCGCACGTGGCGCACGCTGATGCAAAGCATCATCGCGCCGGTCATTTCCACTTCGCTGTATTTCGTCGTGTTCGGCTCGGCGATCGGGTCGCGCATCAAGGAAGTGGAGGGCATCAGCTATGGCGCGTTCATCGTGCCGGGGTTGATCATGCTGTCGCTGCTGTCGCAAAGCATCGCGAACGCGTCGTTCGGGATTTACTTTCCACGTTTCACCGGCACGATCTACGAGCTGCTGTCGGCGCCAGTATCGTATCTGGAGATCGTCGTCAGCTACGTGGGCGCGGCGGCCACCAAGTCGATCCTGCTCGGACTCATCATTCTCGCGACCGCCGCGCTGTTCGTGCCGTTGCAGATCATGCATCCGCTCTGGATGGCGCTGTTTCTCGTGCTGACGGCGGTCACTTTCAGTCTGCTCGGCTTCATCATCGGCATCTGGGCCGACAGCTTCGAGAAGCTGCAACTGGTGCCGCTGTTGATCGTCACGCCGCTGACGTTTCTCGGCGGCGCGTTCTATTCGGTCGACATGCTGCCGCCGTTCTGGCACGCCGTCACGCTGTTCAATCCGATCGTCTATCTGGTCAGCGGGTTTCGCTGGAGCTTCTTCGAGTTGGGCGACGTCGGCGTCGGTCTGAGTCTCGGCATGACGCTGCTGTTTCTCGCGGTGTTCCTCGTGATCGTCGGCTGGATCTTCAGGACCGGCTATCGGTTGAAAAGTTAGCCGCCATATCCCCGGCTGTAATGAGGAGAGGGCGCGACAGCGAAAAGCCGTCGCGCCCTCTTCATCATGCGCGGTGACGCCGGCTACGACAGATACGCCTGCGCGACATTGATCAACTGCACGCGGTTGCGCACGTTGAACAACTGCCGCAAGCGCCGCAGATGATAGTCGACGTTATGCGGCGAGAGTCCGAGGAAATACGCGATCTCCTTGTCCCGCTGCCCCTGCACGACCGCCTTCAGCACCGCATGCTGCAGCTTGCTCAGCGCGATGCGCTGCTGCTGCGCGGGCGCGATGCCGATCACGCTTTTCGCGTGCGTCCAGATGAACTCGTGAATCGAGTGCGCGAACATCAGCGTTTCCGCGACGATCGATTCGGTCATCCAGCGCGGGTTGCCGATCGCCGAGTTGAAGCACAGGCTCGCGCTCAGCTCCGGCTCCGGCAGCGGCATCTGCGTGAGAATGCCGCTCTTGCGCCCGGCTGCTTCCAGCATGTCGATCAAGGCGCCAAGCCGCTCGCTGCGCAACTGCGCGCGCGGCAGATCGGCGCGCAGATCGGCGGTATTCCACAGAAACGGCATGCCGGTCGGCGACGCGTGCGCGACGCGCGGATCGAGCTCGAAATAGCGCTCGCGGAAATAGCGCGTGAGCCATGCCTGCGACTCGTAGCTCGTCAACACGAACATCGTCTTGTGATGCGACGACGTGCGCGTGGCGGTATAGCTGAACGAGTCGAAGCCCAGCTGCCTGATGCGCTGGCGCACGAACTCCATGCGGTCCTGCGCGCTGCCGAACCGTCCGAGCGGACTGATCAGCGGCGCGGCCCGGCGCGCCGCGGGCGACGGCGTGCCGATCTCTTCCTCGGTAAACAGAGTCAGAAAGCCACTGCGCCCCGCGCCATTCGCGGTGCGGGGAGACATCTTCACTGCTTCAGCCGCGTGGGCTGATTTCGCGGCGTGCCGCGCGCCGGCCGGGTAAGCCGGTTGGGCGGATGCCGCTCTCGGGTGTACTGCCGACGCGTGCCCGGCTTCGCCTTGCGGCGAGCCGTTCAGCCATTGCGGCAGCGTATCGCATTCATGTTCCATGAAACGGTAGCTCCGGCGTTCTAAACGCGTGAAATACGACAACCTCAATGATTAGCGATTTCGTGAAATGTCGGTAGCCGGTTCCTTGCTATCATTTTTGTGATCTTGCGCTGACAGTGGACCGGCAATACAGGTACGGCGGCGCTTCTCCTTCCATACGGCACCTCCTTCGAAGGGATGTGATGGCACGAATTCCCAAGCTCACGACGACGCTCGCCTACGACCGCTATATGGCCGGCCAGCGACTCGTGTCGAGCGTGGATCGCGAGTGGCGGCATCTGGTGCTGCGCTCGTATCTCGAGCCGGTGCGGCAAGACCTGCTCGAAGCGCCCGGTTTGCGCGACTTCACGCTGATGACGCTCGCGAGCGGCGCCGAGCATCTCGAACGCAACCTCGGCGGAGCTTGGGAAAGCGCCGATATGCGCGTGAACGACCTGTGGTTCGTGCCGCCCACGCCGATCTCGTGGCGCTGGCATTCGATCAGCGACGAGCCGTTGTCTACCTTGCACGTGCACATCGAGCGCGATCTGATCGACAGCGTCGCGCAACAGATGGGACTCGACACGTCGCGTGAACTGTCGCTCGGCGACGCGATGCGCTTCAACGATCCGCTGATCGCCGCGATGCTTGCCGCACTGCATCGCGCCGCCCGCGATCCCGCCGATTCGCGTCTGTATGTCGATACGCTGGTTCACGCGCTCGCCGCGCACCTGCTGCAGCACTATTCGGGCGGCGACGGCGCGCGGCGCCACAACGCGACGGAACCGGAACGGCTGGTGCCGCGCCGCATCCGCCGGGTGACGGACTACATCCGCGCCAATCTCGCCGAAGACCTGGCGATCGCCGAACTGGCCGAGCAGGCCGGCCTAAGCAGTTTTCATTTTGCCCGGGTGTTTCGCCGCGAGACCGGGGAGACGCCGCATCAGTTCGTCACGCGCTTACGGCTCGAGGAAGCGGCGAGGCTGCTGCGCGCCACGGATCGAACCGTGCTGCAAATCGCGCTCGAAGTCGGCTTCGAGAATGCCAGTCACTTCTCGGTGCAATTCAAGCGTGGCTATGGCGCGACGCCGCTCGCCTACCGGCTGCGCGGGTGAGATGGACGAGCCGTGATGGCTCGTCTTTTCTCCAGTCGGAATCACGCACCTGCGCAGTGTGCGTTGCATTGCGCGGCTTGCAAACTACGAACATTCGTGGCGGCGCGCACTGCAAGCTGGCATGGCACGTCGCGCAAGGCTTTGCGGCTCGGCCCGCCACCCGCGATCGTAGGTGGTCTAACTGGACTGACCGGGACGCGGACAACTGTACCTGTCGAAGCCTTGCATCGGACGACAGAATCGAAGCGCCTTTCAATTTCACACACCGGATAACGCGCCATGACCCGACTCAAGATGACCGCCTGCGGCCACACCTTCATCGCCGAAACGCATCCCGATGCGCCGCAGACCGTGGCCGCGTTCCTGAAACTGCTGCCGTACCGGCAGAAGCTGATCCACGTGCGCTGGAGCGGCGAGGGCTGCTGGGTGCCGCTCGGCGAATTCAAGCTCGAGAACGACGGCGTCGCGGTCGGCTTCGAGAATCACACTAGCCATCCATCGGTCGGCGACATTCTGTTCTATCCGGGCGGCTATAGCGAGACCGAGATCATCCTCGCCTATGGCTCGTGCTGCTTCGCGAGCAAGCTGGGGCAGCTCGCTGGCAATCATTTTCTGACGATCGTCGAAGGCAAAGAGAAACTGCGCGAACTCGGCACCAAGGTGCTGTGGGAAGGCGTGCAGGAGGTGGTCTTCGAGAGGCTCTGAGCGGCCGCACTTCCTTGCTGGGCATAAGCGATGCTTGGTTGAAGAGCCGCGTGCGGTCAGGTACCGACCGCGCACGTCAGGCACGCGGCACTGTCTGGCCCGCCCGGCGAGGAGGAGCAAATGCGAGGCATAAATGACAAGGTCTGCGCTGTAGTTTTTGCCATGTCGATCGTGCTGCTGTCCGCTTGCGGCGGGGGCGGTAGCGGCAGCGGCGGATCGAGTACTGGCGGCAGCACGGCGACCGAGCCCGCCGGCGGCGTCAAGCTGCAGGTGGTGTCGTTCGGCGACAGCCTGTCGGACGTCGGGACTTATGCGCCGCTCGCGAGTGCGGTGGGCGGCGGGCGTTTCACGACCAATCCCGGCCAGGTATGGGCCCAGAACGTCGCGCAATACTACGGCGATACGCTGAGCGCCGCGTTCACGATCGATTTCACGCACAAGCTGAGTGCGCAGAACGGCCTCGGTTATGCGGAAGGCGGCTCGACCGTGGCGACACCGGCGAACCAGTACGACTACCTGAGCGACGTCATCGGCAACATCGAAATGCCCGTCAATCAGCAACTGTCGAGCTATCTGGGCGCTCACGGCAGCTTCAACGCCAATCAGCTCGTGCTCGTGTGGGCGGGCTCGAACGATGTGCTGCGCGCCGGCAACCTGCCCTCCGCCGCGCCGGTCGTGCAGGCGGCGGCCACCACGCTCGCCCAGCTCGTCGGGCAGATCGTGCAGAACGGCGGCGTGCATGTGGTGGTGATCAATGTGCCGAATATCGGGCTGTCGCCGAAGGGGCTCGCTTCGCCCGATGGTGGCGCGAACCTCACGCAGTTGTCGCAGCTATTCAACGCTACGTTGAATACCGCGCTGCAAACCGATGGGCTGCAATCGAAGGTGATCGAGGTCGATTCGTACACGTGGACGAATCAGGTGATCGGAAACTTTCAGGCGAACGGTTTTACCGTGTCGAATACGGGGCAGGCCTGCGACCCGAAGAAAACGCCCGATGACACCTCGCTGCTATGCTCGCCGGCGACCTATGTGAGCGCCAATGCGGATCAGACTTACATGTTCGCCGATGATCTGCATCCGACCACGCATATGCATGCATTGTTTGCGCAGTTCGTCGAGCAGCAAATCGCGCATAGCGGGTTGGGGCGGTGAGAGGGGCACCGCGGCGTGGCCTGTTTTCGGCACCCCGTCCCTCAACCGGGCCGGGGTGCGCACCACATCACATCCTTACTTGAACAACTTCGTCGCCTGCGTCAGCGTATTGATCACTCCCCACGCAAGCGGAATCATCACATACAGCCAGAACACCGCGAGCATCACCTTGTTGGTCGGATGTACAGTTTGAACGGTCGACATACGGATCTCCTCACGCGCCCTTGGCGACTTGTGCATCGGTCATGTGGTGCTTCTCATCCACACGCTTGACCAGCAGGTTGCAGATAAAGCCGATCACGAGCAGCACGGCCATGATGTGTACGGTCATCGTGTACGCGTCCGCTTTCGCCACGCCGTTCGCGACTTCATACGCGCGGATGTAGTTGACGAGCACCGGACCCGCGACGCCGGCCGCGGCCCACGCGGTCAACAGACGTCCATGAATGCCGCCGACGAACGTCGTGCCGAACATGTCGGCGAGATAGGCCGGCACCGTCGAGAAGCCGCCGCCGTACATCGACAGGATGATGCAGTACGTCAGCACGAACAGCGCGATCTGTCCGTTCGCGGCGAAGCTCGGCACGAGGTAGTAGAGCACCGCGCCGAGCGCGAAGAAGATGTAGTAGGTGTTCTTGCGGCCGATCCAGTCCGACGCCGACGCCCACACGAAACGGCCGCCCATGTTGAACAGCGACAGGAGCCCGACGAAGCCGGCCGCCGCAGCGGCCGTCACCGTGTTCTTGAAGCTCTCCTGGATCATCACCGAGGCCTGTCCGAGAATGCCGATGCCAGCCGTCACGTTCAGGAACAGCACGAGCCAGATCAGATAGAACTGCGGTGTCTTCAGCGCCTGGTCGATATGCACGTGATTGCTCGTGATCAGCCGGTGCTGCGTCGCCGCGGGCGGCGTCCAGCCGGCCGGCTTCCAGCCCGGCGGCGGCACGCGGATCGCGAGCGCGCCGATCGTCATCGAGATGAAATAGACGATGCCGAGCACGATGAAGGTCTCCGCGACGCCAATGCTCGTCGCGCTTTGAAAGTGCTTCATCAGCGCGACCGACAACGGCGCCGCGATCATCGCGCCGCCGCCGAAGCCCATGATCGCCATGCCGGTCGCCATACCGCGGCGGTCCGGAAACCAGCGGATCAGCGTCGACACCGGCGACACATAACCGAGCCCCAGCCCGATCCCGCCGATCACGCCGTAGCCCAGATACAGCAGCACGATCTGATGCAGGTACACACCGAGCGCGGACACGAGGAAGCCGCCGCCGAAGCAGCAAGCGGCCGTGAACATCGTGCGGCGCGGACCGACGTGTTCGAGCCATTTGCCGGCGAACGCCGCCGACAAACCGAGGAACACGATCGCAAGCGAAAAGATCCAGCCCAAGGCGGTCAGCGACCAGTCATCGGGCGTGGACTGCGTGATGCCGATCACCTTGGTCAGCGGTCCGTTGAAGACCGAGAACGCGTAGGCCTGGCCGATGCACAGATGCACGGCAAGCGCGGCCGGAGGCACCATCCAGCGCGAGAAACCGGGCTGCGCGATGGTGGCCTGTTTCGAAAAGAATGGGGCTGAACCTTGTTGGCTGCCCGGCTCGCTGATGCTACTCATAAGTGGGTCTCCTTACAGTTGTTCTGTTTATCGGCGTTTCGTGCGTTTACCTGAGGCGGCGGAGTGTAACTTGTGCAGACCGTCTCGTCATCGCTATATGTACTTTTATTTCATATGGCCCGTCCCAAGCACCCGAAAATCATGCCTGGGTCGACAATAGGACGCGGACGATGGCTTCGCAATATGAAGCGCGCGGACATAAGGTGTGATCCTGGTCACACGCGGGGATTCTTCAGGCGACTCTGCAAATCGTGGGACGCGCCGAGCTGGTCGCGCCAACTTTCCGATTAGAGGCACTATGCAAACCCGGCAATAAACGAGCCGCGCCCGTCGCGCGGCAAAAAGAAAAACGGGCCGGCGCGGCTTCTTTGCCGCGTCGGCCCGTCGTGTATCGACGACTAGTTTCGCCGGTATCAATCGATCTTGCGGCCGGTCTTCATGCGCGCTGCAACGAGTACCGAAATCAGACAGCCGATTGCCAGATATGCGGCCACCGGATGCCACGAGCCGCCCGCGAAGCTGACCAGCGCTACCGCGATGAACGGCGTGAAGCCGCCGCCGACCACGCTCGCCACCTGATAGCCGACACCCGCGCCGCTATAGCGGTACTCGGTGCCGAACAGCTCGGTGAACATCGGCTGCTGCACGCTGACGACCATGTCGTGTGCGATGTTGGCGAGCATCACCGCGAACACGACGATCCATACGGTCGAACGCGCTTCGAGCGCGAGGAAGAACGGCACCGCGCTGAACACGCCGACCAGCGCGCCGATCATATAGATGCGACGGCGGCCGAAGCGATCCGCGAGCGACGCGAAGCAGGGGATCGTCACACAGCTGAGCGCGCCGACGACGAAGCCGATCGTCAGGAAGAATTCGCGCGGCATGTGCAGGTTCGTCGTCGAGTAGCTCAGCGCGAACGCGGTCACGATGTACATCGTGAACAGTTCGGCGAGCCGCAGCGCGATGATCAGCAGGAAGGCCTTCGGATGGCGCAGCAGCGCTTCGACGATCGGCAGGCGCACGCGGCGCTCGCCATGCTTGCCGACCTTCTCGACGAACTCCTGCGACTCCTCCATGCTCGAGCGGATCCACAACGCGATCAGCACCAGCACGACACTGAACAGGAACGGCAGACGCCAGCCCCAGCTGAGGAACGCGGCGTTGTCCATGGAGCGGCTGATCAGCGCGACGAGACCTGTGGACAGCACGAGCCCGACGCCGTAGCCGACCTGCACGCCGCTGCTGTAGAAGGCTTTCTTTTTCTCAGGCGCGCTCTCGACCGCCATCAGCGCCGCGCCGCCCCATTCGCCGCCGACCGCGAAGCCTTGGATCGCGCGCAGCGTGACGAGCAGCACCGGCGCGAGCCAACCGATCGTCGAAAACGCCGGCAGCAGACCGATCGCGGCCGTCGACAGACCCATCATCATCACGGTGAGCACCAGCATCCGCTTGCGTCCGAGCCGGTCGCCGTAGTGGCCGAACACGAAGCCGCCGAGCGGGCGGAACAGGAAACCGACGCCGAAGGTCGCGAACGCGGCGAGCGTGCCCATCGCCGGGCCGACGTTCGGGAAGAACTCGGCGTTGAACACGAGCGCGGCGACGATGCCGTACAGCAGGAAGTCGTACCAGTCGACCACGGCGCCGACAAAGCTGCCGAGTGCGGCCTTGCGAGCCTGATTGCGCGCTTTGCGGTGAGTGGCCACTGCGGCCTGCGGGTGGGTGGTGCTCATCGAGTCTCCTTCAACGTGACATGGGCTTGAGTCGATCGCGCCGCGCCGGTAAGGCATTCGACGCGATCGCTCCGCGGCAGGACGTCCGGAAGGTTAATGACGCGCCCCGGAATTCACAATCCGCGCAATGGTGAAAGTGCGCGATCATCGCACGGGGCTGCGCGAATAGCGCGCGTTTTGCGTGTTTACGCCAAGCGCCAACGAGACAATCGCGGGCAATGATGTGGGCGAACCATGAAGCCCTGTGGCGTGCTAACGTGGGGCATCTTAAAAACAACAGACGTTGATATACTACATACCGAATATTGAAAATTGCGGCGTTGCAGCATATGATTGAGGAATCATCTTTCTCAATCGTTCGGAGTCGCACGTGGAATTCGTACCTCTCGCGCTGTTCGCCGTTGCTGTCGTAGGGTTGGGCTGTGCCGCCACCGTTTTGCTGACCGACTGGATTCCCGACTCGATCGGAGCGCTTGCATCGCAACATGGCCGCTTCGTGGGGCTCGGCGAGCAGCGCGGCAAAGCGGCGGCGCCGAATCGCGCGCGTGTTCAAGCAGAGGCGATGAATGTCGTCAGAACTTCCAACTGAAACAGTGGCCACCCCGTTGACCCTGTCGTTGCAGCCCATCGGCGCTAGCGCGAGCTTGCGCGATCAGGCGTATGCGATGCTGCGTCAGGCAATCGCCGACGCGGATATCTACCAGAATCGCGAAGAAATCCGTCTCGACGAGCGCGTGCTCAGCGAATCGCTCGGCGTGAGCCGCACGCCGGTGCGCGAGGCGATGACACTGCTCGAGCAGGAGGGCTTCCTGCGCATGGTGCCGCGGCGCGGCATCTACATCGTGCGCAAGAGCAAGCGCGAAATCGTCGAGATGATCCAGATGTGGGCCGCGCTCGAAAGCATGGCCGCGCGCCTCGCCACGCTGCATGCGACCGACGAGGAAATCGGCCGCCTGCGCCATATGTTCGACAATTTCCGCGATACGACGCCGGCCGAGCATATCGCCGAGTATTCGGATGCGAACATCGCGTTTCATCAGGCGATCGTCGAGCTGTCGAAGTCGCAGATCATTCTCGACACGATCAAGAACATCTTCATCCACGTGCGCGCGATCCGGCGCATGACCATCTCGCAGAGCGACCGGGCCGCGCGCTCGATCGTCGATCATCTGCGCATCATCGAGGCGCTGGAGAAGCGCGATACCGAACTCGCGGAGCGGCTCACGCGTCAGCATTCGCTCGATCTCGCGGCGTTCGTCGAAGCCAATTGCGATTTTCTCGATTGATGGCGGCGTAGGCCCCTGATTGCCTGCTGACTTCGAAAAGCCCGCGGTGTGCAAGCACCGCGGGCTTTTTGCGTTCGCGCGCTTCGAGCGAGCACCCCGCTGCGGGATAAACCGTGCTTGACGGCCTGAAAAATATGGTATGTGATATATCAACAATGACAGCCGCCATTCGCGACTCAGTGTTTTCCCTTGAAACAACCGCCGCAAAGCCTTGCGGATTCAGCGCAAAGCTACGGCTGACAGGCTTGAGCAGTAAGAATTTCGCGCCGTTTCTGTCTCGAAATTGGGCTTGAACGAATGTGATATATCACATACGGTATCTTCGAAGCCGTGAGACGTCGGTGCAGCCGGACGTATATCGAAGCGGACGCGTCCGTCGATAACCGTTGCACATCCGATAGATGAGGAGATGACCATGTCTGCAGTTGTTTCATCCCTGAGTCCGGCCACGGCCACCACGACCGCCGACGACACGCTCAAGCAGAAGACCCGCGACGCGGGCGTCGTGTCGGGCGGCCATCTGGTTGCGAAGGCGCTGAAAAACGAGGGGATCGACACGATCTTCACGCTGTGCGGCGGCCACATCATCGATATCTACGACGGCTGCGTCGACGAAGGCATCCGCATCATCGACGTGCGCCACGAGCAGGTCGCCGCGCATGCGGCCGACGGCTACGCGCGCCAGACCGGCAAGCTCGGCTGCGTGGTGACTACCGCCGGCCCCGGCTGCACGAATGCGGTGACCGGCATCGCCACCGCGTTCCGCTCGGAAAGCCCGATCCTGCATATCGGCGGGCAGGGCGCGCTGACCCAGCACAAGATGGGTTCGCTGCAGGACCTGCCGCACGTCGACATCATGGCGCCGATCACGAAGTTCGCCGCGAGCATATCGAGCACCGAGCGCGTCGCCGACATGATCTCGATGGCCGCGCGCGAATGCTTCAACGGCGCGCCCGGTCCCGCCTACCTGGAAATTCCGCGCGACGTGCTCGACCGCGAAGTCGACGCGACGCGCGCGATCGTGCCGCGGCCGGGCCACTATCGCGCGTCGACCAAATCGATCGGAGACCCGCACGACATCGAGAAGCTCGCCGACATTCTCGTCAATGCCGAACGCCCCGCGATCCTGTACGGCCAGCAGGTGTGGACCGCGCGCGGGCACGACGAAGCGATCGCGCTGCTGCGCGGCATCGAGATTCCCGGCTATTTCAACGGCGCGAGCCGCGGACTGCTGCCGCCGGGCGATCCGCATCACTTCGATCGCACGCGTTCGCAGGCGTTTGCGAATGCCGACGTGCTGATCGTGGTCGGCACGCCGTTCGATTTCCGCATGGGCTACGGCCGACGCATCAGCAAGGAATTGACGCTGGTGCAGATCGATATGGACTACCGAACCGTCGGCAAGAATCGTGATATTGATCTGGGCCTCGTCGGCGATCCGGGCGCGATTCTCGCTGCGGTGCTGCAAGCCGCGAGCGGTCGTATCAAGGACGACAAGCGTCAGGCGCGCCGCAAATGGATGGCGCAATTGCGCGACGCCGAAGCGACCGCGACCGAAAAACTGCTGCCGCTGTTCCGCTCGAATAGCACGCCGATTCATCCGTATCGCGTCGCGTACGAACTCAACGAATTCCTGTCCGACGACACCATCTATATCGGCGACGGCGGTGACGTCGTGACGATCTCCGCGCAAGCGGTGCGCCCGCGCCGACCGGGGCAGTGGATGGACCCCGGCGCGCTCGGCTCGCTCGGCGTCGGCACCGGCTTCGCGCTCGCGGCGAAGCTCGCGCATCCGCACAAGGAAGTGCTGTGCTATTACGGCGACGGCTCGTTCGGCATGACCGCGTTCGACATGGAAACCGCGAACCGCTTCGGTGCGCCGTATCTCGCGGTGGTCGGCAACAACTCGGCGATGAACCAGATCCGCTACGGCCAGCTTGCCAAATACGGCGAGGAACGCGGCAACGTCGGCAATCTGCTCGGAGACGTGCCGTTCAGCAAATTCGCCGAAATGCTCGGCGGCTATGGCGAGGAAGTGCGCGATCCCGCGCAGATCGCGAGCGCGCTGCAGCGTGCGCGCGAAGCGATTCATCGCACCGGCCGCTCGGCGGTGGTCAACATCTGGGTCGACCCGCGCGAATACGCACCGGGCACGAAGAACCAGACCATGTACAAATAACCTTCATCGTTCAGGAGATACGACATGGCCAAGGCACTCGACGGTGTGCGCATCCTCGATTTCACACATGTGCAATCGGGGCCGACCTGCACGCAATTGCTCGCATGGTTCGGCGCGGACGTGATCAAGGTGGAACGGGCAGGCGCGGGCGACATCACGCGCGAGCAACTGCGCGATATTCCCGACGTGGATAGCCTGTACTTCACGATGCTCAATCACAACAAGCGCTCGGTCACGATCGACACCAAGCATCCGGAAGGCAAGCAGGTGCTCGAAGCGCTGATCCAGAAATGCGATGTACTGGTCGAAAACTTCGCACCGGGCGCACTGGACCGGATGGGCTTCACGTGGGAGCGGATTCAGGAATTGAATCCGCGTATGATCGTCGCATCGGTGAAGGGCTTCGGTCCCGGTCCGTACGAGGACTGCAAAGTCTATGAGAACGTCGCGCAATGCGCGGGCGGCGCGGCGTCGACCACCGGCTTCGACGACGGCCCGCCGGTCGTGACCGGCGCGCAGATCGGCGATAGCGGCACGGGGCTGCATCTCGCGCTCGGCATCGTCACCGCGCTCTATCAACGCACGCATACCGGACGCGGCCAGCGCGTGCTCGCCGCGATGCAGGATGGCGTGCTCAATCTGTGCCGCGTCAAATTGCGCGACCAGCAGCGGCTCGACCGCACCGGCGTGATGAAAGAGTATCCGCAATATCCGAACGGCACGTTCGGCGACGCGGTCCCGCGCGCGGGCAATGCGTCGGGCGGCGGGCAGCCGGGCTGGATTCTGAAGTGCAAGGGCTGGGAGACGGACCCCAACGCGTATATCTACTTCATCACCCAGGCGCCCGTGTGGGCGAAGATCTGCAACGTGATCGGCAAGGAAGAGTGGGCCACGGACCCCGACTACGCGACGGCACCCGCGCGCCTGCCGCGACTGAAAGAGATCTTCGCGGAAATCGAACGCTGGACGATGACGAAGACCAAGTTCGAGGCGATGCAGATCCTGAACAAATACGACATTCCGTGCGGCCCGATCCTGTCGATGAAGGAAATTGCCGAGGAGCCGTCGCTGCGCAAAACCGGCACGATCGTCGAAGTCGATCATCCGCAGCGCGGCAAGTATCTAACCGTCGGCAATCCGATCAAGCTGTCCGACAGCCCGACCGACGTCAAACGCTCGCCGCTGCTTGGCGAACATACCGACGAAGTGATGGCCGAACTCGGCTACTCGGCCGAGCAGATCACGGCGCTGCGCACGGCTGGCGCGATCTAGGAGCGAGGCATGCAGACGTGGATGCGGTTCATGTCGGGCGACGGCGGCATCGTGTTCGGCCGTGTCGAAGGCGCCTACCTGCACGAGTACGAAAGTCTCGCGCAGCCGGTGCCGACCGGCGCGGTTCTGTCGCTGCGCGCACTGACGCCGCTGGCGCCATGCGCGCCGGGCAAGATCGTCGCGCTGTGGAATAACTATCACGCGCTCGCGGCGAAGCTCGACAAACCCGTGCCTACCCATCCGCTGTTTCTGATGAAGCCGGCGGCGTCGGTGATCGGCGCGGGCGAGCCGATCCGCCGGCCGCGGCATTACGCGGGCAAGATCGTCTACGAGGGCGAACTCGGTATCGTGATCGGTCAGCGTTGCCGCGATCTGGATGTGCAGCAGGCGGAGGCGGCGATTTTCGGCTACACGCTCGTCAACGACGTCACCGCCGCTGATCTGCTCAACGAAAATCCGCATTTTCCGCAGTGGTGCCGCGCGAAAAGCTTCGATACGTTCTGTTGTCTGGGTCCGGCCATCGTCTCCGGTTTCGACTGGCGGGCGGCGCGTCTGCTGACGACGCTCGACGGCCTCGAGCGTCAGAACTATCCGCTCGCCGATATGGTCTTTTCGCCGGCCGAGCAGGTGAGTCTGATTTCGCAGGATCTGACGCTCGAACCCGGCGACGTGATCGCGTGCGGCACTTCGGTGGGCGTGGGCTCGATCAAGGACGGCGCAACGGTGTCGATCACGATCGACGGGATCGGCACGCTGAGCAATACCTTGAGCGCGGCGCCGCGCGACGAGCCACGGCGATTGGGCGATACCGCGAACGTCGGTTGACGAGAGCAGGGACCTCGGGGCTGTTGCCTTGTCGTCGCATCACGGAGGATCACGCATGCCGCAAGCCTGTGGGAGTGCCGTGTTGATGGATCTGTTGCTGCTGCTTGCGGTGGCCGTCGCGATGGCGCTGGTCACCGTGCTGACGGTGGCGGTGACCGCGCTCACGCGACGACGCTTCGGCGCGCGTTCGGCGCATCGGCACACATGTGTGCGCGAACCAGATCCGACACACAGGGCCCGGATGCTTGCATTGCTCGGCTGCGGCATCGGTTTGGCGGTCGCGTCGGTAGGCTTTATGGGTGACCTGTTGGCTGCGGCGCGCGAGAGCACCGAACGCATCGAACTATTTTCAGCCGTACTGATCGGCGCGCTGATCTTCGCGACCTGTGCGATCGCGTTCTTCAAACTACGCGGCGTATTGCAACTCGAGGCAGTCGCGCTGCCGGGCCATCACGTCGTCAATCTGTTTGCGCTGCTGTTATGCGGCTGGCTCGGTTACAGCTTCGTCACCGAACAGGCCCAGCCATTCGGACTCGCGGCATTGCTCGCGACGGGCGCGCTGGCGGTGGCGATGGGCGTGCACCTGATGCTGAGCCGCGAGTACTCGGCCGAACCCGTTCACGCGGCGCATCACGACAGTTGCGCTCCGCGCATGCGTGCGTTCGCCGCGCGCAGCGATGGCCTGGCGATCGGCAAACCGGGCCTGCTCGCGAACCTCGAGTGGCACGGTGGGGAAGAGCAGACGTGGGCGCTTCGCGATGACGCGCCGGCGATGATGCGCTTGAGCGCCTGTGCAGAGCGTCGGGATGGGCGTGACGGTAGACGAAGCAATGGACGGCAGCGCGACGGTTCACGCAAATGTACGCACAAGCGGCCGGTTCATTTCACCACGCGCCGCTAATCGACGATGCATACGCCGCTGACAAACCTGATTGCCAATAGCGACGACGGCGGGATGATGATCCCGCCGCCCGAGTCTTCTTCAATACTTCTATTCACCAACTGCAGCGGCGAATTCGCTGTAGTACTGCATCTTCCTGTGCAGAATGAGTTGCGCGAGAAAGTCGGCATCGTACGCGCGATGCAGATGGCTGTGATAGCGCTCGATATAAGCGGTGATTCGCGCCAACTCGCCATTGAACTCTTTCAGCATGTCGAGCGTCGCACGGTCCCAGCGAAACCGCAGGCCGAGATCGCTGAACGCGGCATTGTAGGCGCTCAGATGCGCATCCTCGGAATGGTCTTCGCGATCCGCCGCCGCTGTGCGAGCGTTGCGTGTACTGATACGGGATTCAACAGGAGCGTGGTTCATGATCGGCCTCCTCGGCTCGCAAGTGAGAGAACTCGCTTGCAGCATAGAAGTCGCGATCGATTTGCAATAGTTAAAGTTTTATTGGCTTTCCATAGCTTAAGGCTTATGCACGCTCAGTTCCTTTACGCGCGTGATCTTTTCGATCAGATTGGCACCTTCCTCCATCAGAAAGCGTTTGAAGGCGACGGCCACCGGCGGCAGACGTTTGTTCTTCCGATGCACGACGTACCAATTGAGCATGACCGGAAAGCTCTCGACGTCGAGCACGACCAGATGACCCAATTGCAATTCGAGGCTGATCGTATGGGCGGACAGAAACGCGATGCCCATTCCGGCAATGACCGCCTGCTTGATCGTCTCCGTGCTCTTGATCTCCATTGCGATCTTCAGATTGGACAGACGGCCGGCAAAACCCTCTTCCATCGAATTCCACGTATCCGAGCCGCGTTCGCGCACGATGAACGCTTCGTTCGCGAGTTGACTGAAGCGGATATTGCGCTTGTGCGCAAGCGGATGAGTGGGCGCCGCGACGATCACGTACGGATGCGGCGCGAACGGTTCATTGGTCGCGTCGGTTTCGTGCGGCGGACGCACCATCACCGCGAGGTCGGTCTGATTGGTCGCCAACTGATGCAGCAGTTCTTCGCGGTTGTGCACCGCGAGATTCAGATCGACACCGGAATAGCGACGCGTGAATTCGGCGAGAAGGCGCGGAAAGAAATAGTCGCCGGCGCTGATCACGGCGACATTCAGCTTGCCGCCGGAGACGCCCTTCAACTGACTCATCGCTTCGTCGACTTCATGGAACTGCTGCATGATCGCGCGGCTGTAGTGGAGCATTTCGGTACCGGCCGGCGTCAGATAGATCTTTTTGCCGAGTTGCTCGAACAGAGGCAGCCCCGCATGTTCTTCGAGTTGCCGGACCTGGGTGGAAACGGCCGGCTGGGTCAGATGCAATTCCTCCGCGGCGCGCGAAAAGCTCAGGTGGCGCGCCACCGTTTCAAAGACCTTCAGTTGCCGCAGCGTTGCATTGCGCATCGTCATGGTCGATGTATAAGGAAACGTGAATCGACATAATAACAAACTTTAATTATGAGTAATTCAGCAATGACCCTAGCATGAAACCTATAAGAAGCCGAATAGCCACTGAAATACGCGGGTTAACGCATAGATATGTGGTGTGGCGGACTCAATAGCAGGGAATAAGCTGTAATGCTTACCGGCCGAAGCGAAGTTCTGGTCGGAATAAAGCAAGAACTATCATCAAAAAACGGGTTCGGGGGATTTGCGGAAAAGCATAAAAGCATCGACTTCTAGATTTCCCGAATAGCGAAGTTCTCGGGCCATAACGATAAGGCGGGACACATCCAGCGCGGCGCGTAAGCCGGCTGCACTAAATAAATAGTGGAGACAAGGCTCATGGACAATATCACCCAGCAATCGACGACCGGTATGTCGTGGCGCAACCGATGGTCGCAATTGGTCATCGGCATGATATGCATGGCGCTGGTGGCGAATCTGCAATATGCGTGGACGTTATTCGTGGCTCCTATGCATGCGCGGCATCACTGGAGCGAGGCGTCGATCCAGCTCGCGTTCTCGATCTTCATTCTGACCGAGACGTGGCTCGTGCCGTTCGAGGGCTGGCTGGTGGATCGATTCGGGCCACGCCCGGTGGTGGCAGGCGGCGCGATATGCGCGGGTTTGTCCTGGATTCTCAATTCGTATGCGACGACGCTCGGCATGTTGTATTTCGCCGCGGTGATTGGCGGGATAGGCGCGGGCGGTGTGTACGGAACATGTGTCGGCAATGCGCTGAAGTGGTTTCCCGACCGGCGCGGTCTAGCCGCGGGTTTGACGGCCGCGGGCTTTGGCGCGGGCGCGGCGCTGACGGTGATTCCGATTGCAAACATGATTACGAGCCGCGGCTATGAAGCGACGTTCCTGTTCTTCGGCATCGTGCAAGGCGTCAGCATTCTGCTGCTCGCGATGCTCCTGACGCGGCCGATCTTGCGTCAGGCAGGGATACGCAAGAGCCGCTTCGCGGTGTCGAAAGTCGATTTCACGTCGCGCCAGATGATCAAAACGCCAGTGTTCTGGGTGATCTACGCGTCATTCGTCGCGGTCGCGGCGGGTGGTTTGATGGCGACCGCACAGATCGGCCCGATCGCGAAAGACTGGGGCTTAGCGCGCATTCCGATGTCGGTCTTCGGCGCTACGTTGCCGCTGCTGACTCTCACGCTGTCGATCGACAATATCTTCAACGGCTTGACGCGTCCGCTGTGCGGCTTCATCTCCGACAAGATCGGCCGTGAAAACACGATGTTCGTGATCTTCATCGGCGAGGGACTCGCGTTGCTCGGCATGATGCAGTTCGGCAGCAATCCGTATGCCTTCATGGTCTTTGCCGCGCTGATCTTCCTGTTCTGGGGCGAGATCTTCTCGATCTTCCCGGCGACTTGCGCGGATACGTTCGGCAGCAAGTATGCGGCCGCCAATGCAGGCACGTTGTACACCGCGAAGGGCACGGCCTCGTTGCTGGTGCCGATCGCGTCGGTGCTCGCGGCGACGGGCGGCTGGAACCTCGTCTTCATCGTTTCTGCCGTCATCACGATCGCAGCCGGTATTTCCGCGAAGTTCATCCTCGAGCCGATGCGCACGCGCTGGATCGAATCGCATGATGAACCTCAGGGCGCGCTGGCCGTCGCGGGCCATGGCAATGGCAATGCGTCGAGAATGAGTCACTGGCCGGAACAGTCCGGCGAATAAGCTGAGCGTCGCGCGCCCGGAACCGACGCCATGAATGTTTCGTTGCAGCAGCTCAAGGTATTCGTCGCGGTCGCGCGCGAGCGCAGTTTCACGCGCGCGGCGCGCGAGTTCGATCTGACGCAGTCGGCCATCAGCCGTTGTGTGCGAGAGTTGGAAGACGCGGTCCAATTGAAGCTATTCGATCGCACGACACGCCAGGTCGAACTGACGAATGCGGGTGCGAGTCTCGAGAGAAGAATCGGCCGGCTGCTCGACGAAATCGAATTGACGCTGCTCGAAGAGCGCGCTGCTTACGACGGACAGACGGGCGTCGTGTTATTCGCGAGTAATCCGGTGTTGTCGTCGGGCTGGGTGCCGCGGGCTTTGGCGCAGTGCGCGTCGGTTTATCCCGAGCTGGTCGTGTCGGTGAAGGATCAGCCTCAATGCAGCGTACTGGCCAGTGTCGAGCAGGGCGAGGTGGATTTCGGCGCTCTCTGTGTGACTGCACCCGTCGATAATCCACTATTACATGCTCAGGTACTTTTCACTACGCCATTGCATGCGGTGCTTCCGTCGGTGCATCCGCTAGCCCAGCACGACAGCATCGGATGGCACGCGTTGCGCGAATGTCCGTTGATCACGCTGAATGGCGATACCGGCGTGCGCGCTGCGCTCGAACCGGTACTCGCCGCGAACGAATTGAAGCGCCGGCCGATGCAGGAACTCGGACACGTTGCGGCAGTAGTGCGCATGGTCGAATTGGGACTGGGTGTCGGCGTATTGCCTGTCGATGCGTATTGGCCATCGCCGGGAGCTTCATTGGTGAGTCGTCCGCTGATCCCCGAAGCGACATTGACGACGGTACTCGTGCACCGCAGAAACCGCTCGCTTCGTCCCAATGCGGCTGCTGCGTGGGCACAGTTCGTCGCATCGACGACCGGTCATGCGCGGATCGCCGACGAAATGCCTGCCGCAGCCGCTGTCGCAACGCAAAGCTTCAGCTGGCAGTCCGTGCGGCAAAGCCTGTTGCCAGAACCTTAGATAGGGGCCGACCGACAAGCTCGCGCAATGCGCGGGATTCGATCGATGCGCCGCCAGTCAGCCATATAACGTCCTACTCAAGGAGCTTCATGATGGATATCCAGTCCGACCTCAGGCAACATGATCTGTTGATCGACGGCAAGCGCATGCCGCCAGGCACCGGCGAATATTCCGTCGATATCAACCCCGCGACGGAGGAGCCGATCGCGCTGGTCGCGCAAGGCAGCGCCGCCGACGTCGATGCCGCGGTGCGCGCGGCGCGCAGCGCATTGAAGGTATGGAATTCGATTCGCGCCGCCGAACGCGGCCGCATCCTGCAACGGCTTGCGGGTCTGATGCGCGAGAACATGGAAGAACTCACCTCGCTCGAAAGTCTCGACTGCGGCAAGCCGATTGCCGCGGTGATGCGTCAGGACGTGCCCGCCGCGATCGATACCGTCGAATACTACGCAGGCTGGTGCGACAAGATCAACGGCCAGGTGGTGCCGACGCGTCCCGATGCATTGACCTATACGCTGCGCGAGCCGGTCGGCGTGGTCGCCGCAATCGTGCCGTGGAATTTTCCATTGATGATCGGCATGTGGAAGATCGCGCCCGCGCTCGCATGCGGTTGCACGCTGATCGTCAAGCCCGCCGAGATCACGCCGCTCACCGCGTTGCGCGTCGGCGAGCTGGCGCTCGAAGCCGGTGTGCCGCCGGGCGTGCTCAATATCGTCACCGGCAAGGGCAGTGTGGTGGGCGACGCGCTGGTGACGCATCCCGGTATCGACAAGGTCACGTTCACCGGTTCGCCTTCGGTCGGCCGAGGCATCCTGCAGGGCGCGGCGGGCAACTTCAAACGCGTGACGCTGGAACTCGGCGGCAAGTCGGCCAACGTGATCTTTGCGGATGCGAATCTCGACAATGCGGTGCGCGCCGCGGCGTCGGGCGTCTTCTTCAATACGGGGCAAGTGTGCTCCGCTGGGTCGCGGATACTCGCGCATCGTGACGTGTACGACGAAGTGGTCGAGCGTCTGGCAACGCGCGCGAAGTCGATCAAGGTCGGCGATCCGTCGCTACGCGAAACGTCGATGGGACCGCTGATTTCGGCCGCTCAGATGAAGACCGTATTGAGCTATGTCGACACAGGTCGCTCGGAAGGCGCGTCGCTCGTGACGGGTGGCGCGCGCGTCGGCAATCGCGGCTTTTTCGTCGAGCCCACCGTGTTCGCGAATGTCGAGCACGAGATGCGCATTTCACAGGAAGAAATCTTCGGGCCCGTGGCAAGCGTGATCCGGTTCGAAGACGAAGCGGACGCGATCCGCATCGCCAATGGCACATCGTATAGTCTCGCGGCCGGCGTATGGAGCGCTGACCTGAGCCGCGTGCATCGCGTGGCGCGCGACCTGAAGGCGGGCACGGTGTGGATCAATACCTACGGCTATACGGATGTGCGTTTGCCGTGGGGTGGTGCTGGCGATTCGGGCTTCGGTCGCGAGCATGGCGATGTCGCGATCGAGAACTTCACTGAACCGAAAGCGGTGTGGGTAGCGATCGATCAATAGCGGCTAATGTGAAAAAGGATCGGATGCATGGCATCCGATCCTTTCTGTCGTGTTGCAAGAAGAAAAATGAGCTTAACGGGTACCTGGTCAATTACCTTGCAATGCCATCTTCTCGCGCAATTTGATCAGTGCGAGCACGACGTCGATGGTGGGTGTCGGTTCGGCAACGAGTCGGCCCATTTCCTGCACGACGGTCAGCAAAGGATCGATTTCCATCGGCCTGCGGTTCTCGAGATCGACGAGTGTCGATGTCTTATGCGCACCGACCGCGCCGGCGCCGTCAATACGCCTTTCCACATCGACACGAAAGTGCACGCCGAACTGTTCCGCGATTCGCTTCGCTTCGAGCATCATCGTGCGTGAAACCGCGCGCGTGCCCGGGTCGCTCGTGAGGACATCGAGCGTTGCATGCGTCAACGCGCTAATCGGGTTGAAGCACAGATTGCCCCACAGCTTGAGCCAGATTTCGTCGCGAATGTTGTCGCGAATCGGCGCTTCGAAGCCGGCTGCCTGCATGATCTCGTGCAATTGCTGAATGCGCGGGGTGCGTTCGCCACTCGGTTCGCCGATCGGGAACTTCTTGCCGTACACGTGCTTGATCACCCCCGGTTCGACGATTTCCGCCGCCGGATAGAGTACGCAGCCGATCGCGCGCTCGGGTCCGAGCTTGGTCCATTGCGAACCGTCGGGGTCGACGCTCGCGAGGCGGGTACCGGCAAAGCGTCCGCCATGCTGATAGAAGTACCAATAGGGAATGCCGTTGACGCCGGTAACGATCGCTGTGTGCTTGCCGAGCAGTGGCTGCATCGAATCGACCACGCCGGGCAGCGAATGCGCCTTCAGCGTGACGATGACGACGTCCTGGACGCCGAGTTCGCTTGGGTCTGAAGTACAGCGCACCGGCGCGCTGAATGTTTCGCCATCCATGATCAGGCGCGCGCCGTGTTCACGCATGGCCGCCAGATGCGGGCCGCGCGCAATGAAGCTGACGTCCGCGCCGGCGCGCGCCAATTGCACGCCCATTAAACCGCCAATCGCTCCCGCTCCGAAGATGCAGATCTTCATGATGTCGCTCCGTGACGATGAAAAAGCCGTTCGCCCAATGCCGCATTGCACCACTTCGCGGCCGGTCACGGTTCGAGCATAAGGGGGAGCAACGAAAGCTGATAGTTAAAGTTTCTCCGCCGATGTATTAGCTATTCGTTATGAAAAGGCCCCGCCTCACGCGCGCCGAACCAGCAGAAAACTCACGCCGATCGCCGCGAGAAAGCCGCCGCAGCAGCGATTGAACCAGCGGCGAATCTTCGCGCGCATCAGCCATTTGCCGAGATACATGCCGGCCCAGGAATACAAGGCGATCGCGACCCATTCGAGTATCAGAAAGCTCGCACCGAGCGCGGCGAATTGCGGCAGGATCGGCTGCGCGACGTCGACGAATTGCGGCAGAAACGCGGTGAAAACCAGAATTGCCTTCGGATTGCCGGCCGCCACGAAGAATTCGTGCCGTGCAATGCGCGTGAGCGCGGCTTCCTGGGGTTGCGAGGTGTCGATGGCGGGCGCGTCGCTGCGCCACAGTTGGATCGCGAGCCAGATCAGATACGCGGCGCCCGCGAGTTTGATCGTCAGAAAGATCCACTCGGACGCATGCAGCACGACGGCGAGACCGGTCGCGGCGAGCGCGAGCATCATCGCGAAGGCGAGCAGCCGGCCGCTGCCGCCGACGAATGCCTTGATGAAGCCATGCCGTGCCGCGACGTTGATCGAAAGCAGGTTATTGGGCCCGGGTGCGAGGTTGATGGCAAAGCAGGCGGGCAAGAAGAATAGCCAGGCGGTAAGGGACATGACGGCTGCATTCCGAATAGATCATGATGCATCGCGCGGAGGATCGCGCGCGATGCGTTACCGGGATTGTAGCGAAACCACGCCGCGCCTCCGCCTGCCGAGTGTTTAGTTCACCGCCTTGACAAAGCCAGGATCGCCGATCAACGTATCGACGCTGAGCTTGACCGTGTCTTCGATCGCGATCGTGTTGCTGGTGAATTTCGGTGACTTCTGCTTCACGGTGCGCGTGGTCGTGTACACGACCTTCTGGGTCGCCGCATCGACGACCACGTAGTGCATTTTCAGCGTCCACAGCGCCGGCGAGCGCTTATCGTCCACCGTAAAGGCTTCGATGCTGCCGCTGAGCACGCGCTTGTTGTCGTCGATACGGAAACCGGCCACTCGCAGGCTGTTCGCGACGCCATTGCGCACGACGAGGCTGACCTCGTCCTTCAGCACGAGCCCGGTCATCCCGGTGTTTTCGATGCGGTTCGGGGACAGACGACCGTCGCGCGCGGGCAGATACGCGAAGTCGCTTGCAGGGGCGACGCTCAGCGAGCCGGTGCCGTGGGTCTTCGGGTGCGTCGCGCTGGCGCTGCTATTCAGGCCGAACCACGACCACGAGCACGCGGACAGCAGCGTGGGCAGAAGCACGGCGCCGCAGCCCTTGAGCACAACGGATCTCAACGGCGAACGCGCAGCAGCCATGCGGGAGAAAGCGGCGGTCGAAGTCAGAGGAGTTGCCCTTTTAAGTGGAGTCAGCCCGGTGAAGAACAGCATGGTAGCAGCGAAGCTTGCGTCTGGCTGGCTAGCCCGGCCATCATAACGGGCCGCGATAGCGATGGACATCGGGACAACGCCCGAAGGGCGTTCGACCACAGCCGCTCAGAAAAAGCCCGCCTTGCCCTGCGTGATGTCGGTCAGCGTTGCCTTGGCGCCGTCGAAAGCATTGGCGGGCACGCGCATCGTCATCTTCACCAGCATGCCGTAGGCGCTGTCCACCAGCGGATAGCCTTCGGCGTCCATCCATCGACGGACTTTGGCTTCGTCTGCATAGCTGACTTCGACGCCCAGCGAAACCTGGGCAATCCTCTCGACGCGCGGCGCGTCGAGCAGCGCGGACGCGATCGCATCGGTGTACGCGCGCACCAGACCGCCCGCGCCGAGCTTCACACCGCCGTAATAGCGTACGACGGCCGCGAGCACGCCATCCAGATCGTGATGCCGCAGCACTTCGAGAATCGGCCGACCGGCGGTGCCGGACGGTTCGCCGTCGTCGGACATGCCGGATTGGCCGCCCGCGAGCAGCGCCCAGCACACGTGCGTCGCGGCCGGATGTTCGTCGCGCAGACGCTGCAATTCGGCCATCGCGGCATCGCGATCGGCGACCGGGAGCGCATACGCGATGAAGCGGCTCTTGCGAATCTCGAGTTCCGCGCTCAGCGGCGCGGGCAGGGTATAGGTGGGCAAGGCGGAAACGTCGGTGGATGAAAAGAAGCACGCGGTACGCGTCGCGATGTCCGACATGGTAACGGATCGTCCAGGCGAGCGAGGCGCCGCGGGCAGGTTCGCGGCTTCGACTACAATGGTCCGCTGAACCCGCGCCCATCATTTCGATGCCGCGCATCGCGAGGAGACGACATGCTTGATCTATCCACGTTGGGGACTTTCGTTGCCGTCGTGCTCGGGCTCTTTCTGATTCCAGGCCCGGCCGTGCTGCTGGTTTTGACGCGCACCATGCAAGGTGGACGCAAGGCCGGCATTCTGACCGGTCTCGGCATCGCAGCCGGCGATTTCGTGCATACGCTGGGCGCCGCGATCGGCCTCTCCGCGCTGCTGATGACATCCGCGCTCGCGTTCAATGCGGTGAAATTCGTCGGTGCCGCATACCTCGTCTATCTGGGCATTCGCGCGTTGCGCGAAAAGCAGGCGAGTGCGCATCTGCCGGTCGTCGCGCCGGTGTCGGGTTCGAAGGCGTTCTTGCAGGCGATTCCCGCGGAAGTGCTGAACCCGAAAACCGCGCTGTTTTTCCTCGCGTTTCTGCCGCAATTCGTTCGCCCCGAACATGGCTCGACCTTCCTGCAGTTCGCGACCCTCGGGCTGATTTTCGTTGCCATGAGCGCGCTTTATACGACGCTGATCGTTCTGACGATCCGGCCGCTGGGCAAACTCGTGAAGCGTTTGACGTGGTTGACGCGTTGGCAGAACAAGCTCATCGGCGTGCTGTTCATTTCACTCGGCCTGCGCGTGGCGGTGCAAACACGCTGAGTGCGGATGCGCGAGTGGCACGCACGATTCCGGAGACAGCGATGAATGAAGATCCAACCTCGTCGGCGCGCGCGATCGAGTTCTGGTTCGACTTCGGCAGCAACTACAGCTATCTGAGCATGATGCGGATCGAAGCGTTGGCGGCCGCGCGCAACGTGACGATCGTCTGGCGGCCGTTTCTGCTCGGCCCGGTATTTCGCCAGCTCGGGTTCGAGAACTCGCCCTTCGTATTGCAGAAAGAAAAAGGCGCATACGTGTGGAAAGACATGGAGCGTCAATGCCGCAAATACGGCCTTGCGCTCACGCGTCCCAGCACGTTTCCGCGCGCGGCGCTTCTCGCGATGCGCATCGCGCTGCTGGGTGCGAACGAGCCGTGGATCGGTGCCTGGTGCCGCCAGATCATGCGGTTGAATTTCGCCGACGACCGCGACATCGGCTCGATCGACGTCGTCAGCGAAGCGCTCGACTCGCTTGGCTTACCCGTGCAGAGCGTGATCGACGCCGCGCAAAGCGACGCGAACAAGCTCCGCTTGCGCGAGCAGACCGAACGGGCCATCGGCAAGGGCATCTTCGGTGCGCCGACGTTTTTTGTCGGCGGCGAGATGTTCTGGGGGAATGACAGGCTGGAGGACGCGTTGGACTACTGCGACGCGATCGCGGCGCGCCAATGAACGTCGACCGGAGCGCTCAATCAGCCTGCTGACAGAAGCGCCGGCCCGGTACATGTGAGACCACGGCCTGGGCGATTTCGAGTGGAGTACTTTCGGCGGGAACGACGCGACGGCTCGATTCGGGTTCGTGCTTCATCGTCCATTCGACGAGCCGGTATGAGCGGCCCCAAGGCTGTTGCAGCGGATCGGAGACCTTGCAGGAATGAATCTGGCGAGTCCACTGATGGCCGGGCATCGCACGCAGGTGTTCGACTACCATCTCTTCAACCATGATTTACCTCCTTCTTCTTGTGCGCGGGACCATGCTCGGCCGCGTTTTCGGCACCCTTCAAGAAAAAACGCCGCCGATGTTCTGGCGGCTCAACAGGGGATGAAGTACATACTTGCAGCGAACTATTAAGCGAAACTTAAGAACCGCAATCATTACGCAAACGGACCTCGCAGCGTGTAAGCGAGTGCAAGCGAATGCAAGCGAGAGTTGACAACAGTGGACGCGCACGCTCCCATGCTGGCCGAAGCGTCGCGAGCCTGCCCTCAAGACCCCGGCGGATCGGCCGTTATCAGTAGAGTTGGGGCGTCGACCCCGTTCGCCTTCAGGGCCGCCTTGCTGATACCGTGACGAAACCCGCCCAATCGCCGCTTTCCGAGCGTCTTCGCTCGCTCGTCGACACCGTGCAGCACAACGAGCGCACGTTGCGGCGCTTCCAGAACGTCGAGTTGCGTTTGATCGGCGCGCAGGATTTCGCGTCGTTTCTCGATACGTTGTTCAGCCATCTGCCGCGCGAATTCGCTCTCGCGAACGTGGTGCTGTGGCTCGACGACCGCGCGCCGATGCTGCTCGAACTGCTCGAGCCGGGCAACCTGCAAGCGCTCGATCATGCGCAGCTGAAGACGTCGCGCGAGGGCGGTCTCATCGCGCGGTCTCTGTGCGAGGACGATCGGCCGTGGCTCGGCCGCCCTGGCGAGATCGACGACGACGCGCGCCGCGCGTTGTTCGGCGCCGTGCCGGCCCAGGTGCCGGCCAGCGCGATCCTGCTGCCGCTCGCCGCGGGCAAGAGCGTCAGCGGCTATCTATGCCTCGGCAGCGACGACCCCGCGCGCTTCGTCGCCGGCATGGCCACCGACATCCTGGAGCGCTTCGCAAGCATCGTCACCGCGAGTCTCGACAACGTCGCGCATCGCGAGCGGCTCAAGCAGCTCGGCATGACCGATGCGCTGACCGGCCTCGCGAATCGCCGCTATTTCGACGAGCGGCTGCGCGAGGAGTTGATGCGCGCGGTCCGTTATCGCGCGCCGGTCGCGTGCCTGTTCATCGATATCGACGGTTTCAAACGCATCAACGATAGCCATGGCCATCAGATCGGCGACCGCGCGCTCGCCGCGGTGGCGGCCTGCGTGCGACAGCAGGTGCGGCTTGGCGACACCGTCGCGCGCTACGGCGGCGAGGAGTTCGCCGCGCTGGTGCAAGGCGATCTCAGCGACGCGCTGACCGTCGCCGAGCGCGTGCGGCTGGCGGTCGAGAATCTCGATGTGCGCGACGCGCACGGCGAGCGCATCGAGTTGTCGGTGTCGATCGGCGTGGCTGCGCGCGTGGTCGCGGGCAGCCCGGCCGACGCGATGTCGCTCGGTCAGGCGATGATGGACGAGGCCGATCGCGCGATGTATCAGGCCAAGCGCAACGGCCGCAATCGCATCGAGGCGCACGCCGATGCGCTCGATGAGCAGGGCTGATCGAGCGACGCCAACCCCAACACCAACTGCGCATCACACCCCGGCCGCATCCGGCGGCACCCCGAGCAGCTGCAATGCGCCGCCCATCACGCCGCTGAACACCGGTCCGGCGACCGTGCCGCCATAGAACGCCTTGCCGGCCGGGTCGTCGATCATCACGGCGACGATCAGGTGCGGATCGCTCATCGGCGCCATCCCGACGAACAGCGCGCGGTAGCGATTCGGCGCGTAGCCCGCGCCGATCTGCTTGCGCGCGGTGCCGGTCTTGCCGCCGACGCGATAACCCGCCACGCTCGCGGCGCGCCCGGTGCCGCCTGCGCCCGTGGCCATTTCGAGCATGTTGCGGATCGCGCGCGCGGTGGCGGGCGTCGTGACCGGTTCGCTGCGAGCGGCGAACGACGTCGGGTCGTTCGCATCGAGGGGCTCGCGCAGCAGGCTCACGCGCCGCAGGGAGCCGTCGCCGGCATAGGCGGTGTAGACCTGTGCGATTTGCAGCAGCGACACCGACAGCCCGTAGCCATACGCCATCGTGGCCTGCTCGATCGGGCGCCAGCGGCTGTACGGCCGCAGCTTGCCGGCGGCCACGCCGGGGAAGGGCAGCTCGGGCTTCATGCCGAGACCGTATTGCTGGTATTTGGTCCAGATCGTTTCGGCCGGCAGGTTCAGCGCGAGCTTCGCGAGCGCGATATTGCTCGACTTCTGCACCGCCTCGGCGACCGTCATCGCGCCGTGATTCGACGTGTCGTGAATCACGGCCGGACCGATCCGATACCAGCCTGGCGCGGTATCGATGATGCTTTGCGGCCGCACCTTGCCTTCGTCGATCGATAGCGCGACGACGAGCGGCTTGATCGTCGAACCCGGCTCGAACGTGTCGATTACCGCGCGGTTGCGCAGTTGCCGGCCGGACAGGTGCGTGCGGTCGTTCGGATCGAAGCTCGGGTAGTTGGCGAGCGCGAGGATTTCGCCGTTGCGCGCATCGAGCACAACCACGCTGCCCGCTTCGGCGCGATGCTCCGCGATCGCGGCTTTGAGTTGCGTGTACGCGAGTTGCTGGATACGCCGGTCGATCGTCAGCTGGATCGTCGCGCCGTTGCGTGCGGGCACGAGCGGCCGCGTCTCCGAGATCACGCGGCCGAGCCGGTCGCGGATCACTTCACGCTCGCCCGGCACGCCTTGCAGTTGCGCGTCGGCGGAGAGCTCGACGCCTTCCTGGCCGTGGTCCTCGATGTCGGTAAACCCGACCACGTGCGCGGCCGACTCTCCTTCGGGATAAAAGCGTTTGGTGTCGGCGACCTGCGTGATGCCGGCGAGCCCGAGGCGCGACAGATGCTCGGCGGTGTCGGCATCGACCTGGCGCTTGAGCAGCACGAAGCTGCGCTCGCCGTTCAGACGCCGGCGCAGTTCCGCGGGCGGCAGATCGAGCAGCTTCGTGAGCGGCGCGAACGCGCTTTCGTCGACGAGCTTCGGCGTGGCCCAGATTTCGTACGTCGCGAGACTGACCGCGAGCATCGAACCATTGCGATCGACGATCCGGCCGCGCGTCGCGTCGAGTTCGAGCAGGCGCTGATAGCGCTTCTGCCCCTGGTCGACGTAGAAGTCCTGATTTACGACCTGCACCCAGAACGCACGGGCTGCGAGCGTCGCGAACGCGGCGAACACCAGCAGCACGATGAACTTCGAGCGCCACGCGGGCAGCCGCGCATCGAGCAGCGGGTTCTTCGCGGCTAACGCATAGGGATCGGGTGACGGAGGTTTTTTCTGGCGGATCATGGCGGCGGGCAGCGGGCGCTACGTAGCTTCGATTGAACAAGGCCGCCAAAACCACGAGGCCTGGCGGCAAGGACTGTCGCTGGGCCGAGTGTAAACAAAACGTAATTTAAATGCGAGGCATGTGAAAGAAGCGGCGTTTGGCTTCGAGCAACCGCGAGCCGAGCCGAAGCTCAAAAAACGAACAGCCGCGCGGACTTGCAAAATCCGCGCGGCTGATTCGTTCGATTGATGCGTCGACTCCGACGCGGCGTGTTGATGAGGCGCTCCCCGCCTGTGGAGCGCCTTCTTTTTATGCGCGCCCGTCGCGGGCGCGGCGCGGGAGCGTCAAGCCGGCAACGCGAAACTCGCAATCGCGTCGCGCAACACGCCGACCTGGTCTTTCAGCGAATGCGCGGCGGCCGCGGCCTCTTCGACCAGTGCCGCGTTCTGCTGCGTGACCTGGTCCATCTCGCCGACCGCGCGATTGACCTGCTCGATGCCCGCGCTCTGCTCGCGCGACGCGTGGCTGATTTCTTCGAGAATTTCGTTGACGCGCCGCACCGACTGCACGATCTCGCCCATCGTCGCGCCCGCGTTCGCGACCAGCGACGCGCCTGTCTCGACGGTATCGGTCGAAGTTTCGATCAGTGCCTTGATCTCCTTGGCGGCCGTCGCCGAGCGCTGCGCGAGGCTGCGCACTTCGGCCGCGACCACCGCGAAGCCGCGGCCCTGTTCGCCGGCGCGGGCCGCTTCCACGGCCGCGTTCAGCGCGAGGATATTGGTCTGGAACGCAATGCCGTCGATCACGCCGATGATGTCGCCGATCTGCCGCGAGCTCGCGGTAATCTCGCCCATCGTGCGCACCACGTCGTCGACGACGCGGCTGCCGCGCGTCGCGACGTTCGCGGCGTCGCTCGCGAGTTGCGCGGCCTGGCTTGCGCTGTCCGCGTTCTGCTTCACGTTGACCGTCATCTGATCCATGCTCGACGCGGTTTGCACGAGCGCGGCCGCCTGCTCCTCGGTGCGCTGCGACAGGTCGGTGTTGCCCGCGGCGATTTCGTTCGCGCCGACGTTGATGTTCTCGGTGCCCTGGCGCACGCGCGAGACCGTGTCGACGAGTCCCGCCTGCATCGTGCGCAGCGCATGCAGCAGGCTGCCGTTGTCGTGCGGCGCGATCGGCACCGGCGTCGCGAGGTTGCCTTGCGCCATCAGCCGCGCATGCTTGACCGCCACTTCGAGTTCGCCGCCGAGCGAGCGGCGGATGCTGCGCAGCACGACCAGCATCACAGCCGTGGAGAGCGCGCCGAGTGCGACCGTGATCGCGAGCCAGCGCAGCAGATTGCGGTAGAACGCGCTTTGCACGTCGTCCATATACATGCCGGTCACGAGGTACCAGTCCCATGGCGCGAAGTGCATCGAGTAGCTGGTCTTCGCGACCGGCTGTTCGCTGCCCGGTTTGGCCCACAGATAGTCGACGAAGCCGCCGCCGTCGTGATTGCCCGCGTTGACGATATCGACAAACAGATGATTGCCGGCCGGATCGGTGAACTGCGCGAGGTTCTTGCCGATCAGTTCGGGCTTGAACGGATGCATCAGCATGACCGGCTGCGAGTCGTTGATCGACAGGTAGCCGTCCTTGCCGTAGCGCATCGCGCCGAGCGTCGCCAGCGCCTGTTTTTTCGCGTCGTCCTCGGACAGCGCATGCTGCTGCGCGAGCGTGTAGTAATGGGCGGTGACGTGGTTCGCCTCTTCGATCAGCGAGCGCAATTGCTCGCGTCGGTCCGAGATCATCGACGCGCGGTTCTGCCACGCGCCGAACGCGCCGATCAGGATCAGGCCAACCCACAGCACGGCGATCATCGACGTCAGTTTTCGGTTCAGAGTCATAGCGAGGGAAATGTACGTTGTTGCCAGTAGGTCTAGTGGTTTGCGGTCGGATGCCGCTCGCTGTGTTAACGGCGGGAAATCTTGTTGGTCGAGGCAGGGGAAACCCGCTGTCTTACATCGCTATTCATCTGATTAATAAGCGGATTTATTGGTTTTTTAGCGGCGCCTGCGCGCGCCTAATTCGAAAAAGACATTTGCGCAATATTCGGGAATTTGAATTAACCGGCGATTTTTCGATAAGGCACAGCGATTGAAAAATGCGCACGAAAATCGACGTAAAAACGGCCGCCACGAGGTGCCGGATAAGCTGTGGAGCCAAATCCAGCAGGGTTCGCATCAACATTCCACAAAACGCCAATCAAATGCAGGAATCCCATTAAATGACGGCGCATGCAAAAAACGACACATTTTTCCACTTAAGCGCAACCACGAAAAACCGCTCAGACATTCAAAAGACTCGCGATAAAAAATTCCGCTATAGTCGCCCTTTTCCGATTGCCAGCCGGGCATAGAAGAACGTCAATCAGCCCGCCACCAGGAGTCCCGAAGAATGAATGCACGCGAACCCGCTTTCGTTTCCCAGTCCCGCAGCGCGCGCCTGCGCCAGATGCTCGTCAGCAGTGAACTCGAATTCATGATGGAGGCGCACAACGGCCTGTCCGCGCGCATCGTTCGCGAAGCCGGGTTCAAGGCGATCTGGGGCTCGGGTCTCGCGATCTCCGCGCAGTTCGGCGTGCGCGACAACAACGAGGCGAGCTGGACCCAGGTGGTCGATACGCTCGAATTCATGGCCGACGCGAGCGATCTGCCGATCCTGCTCGACGGCGACACCGGCTACGGTAACTTCAACAACGTGCGCCGCCTCGTGCGCAAGCTCGAACAGCGCGGCATCGCCGGCGTATGCATCGAGGACAAGCAGTTTCCGAAGACCAACAGCTTCATCAATGGCGAGGCGCAGCCGCTTGCCGATATCGACGAATTCTGCGGCAAGATCAAGGCCGGCAAGGACTCGCAGAACGACGAGCATTTCTCGATCGTCGCGCGCGTCGAGGCGCTGATCGCGGGCTGGGGCATGGACGAAGCGCTGCGCCGCGCGGAAGCGTATCGAAGGGCCGGCGCCGATGCGATCCTGATTCACAGCAAGCTGTCGCGCCCCGACGAGATCCTCGAATTCGCGCGCGAATGGGCCGGCCGCGCGCCGCTCGTGATCGTGCCGACCAAGTACTACAGCACGCCCACTGAAGTGTTCCGCGAAGCGGGCATCAGCACCGTGATCTGGGCGAACCATCTGATCCGCGCGGCGACGTCGGCGATGCAGGCCGTCGCGAAGGAAATCCATGCGAGCGAGACGCTCGTCAACGTCGAGGACAGCATCGCCGCGGTCAACGAAATCTTCCGTCTGCAGGACGCCGACGAATATTCGGAGGCCGAAGACCGCTATCTGTCGGGCGGCCGCGCGGCCGGCTCGGCCGTCGTGCTCGCCGCGAGCCGCGGCAAGGGCCTCGAAGCGGTGACCGGGGAGCGTCCGAAGGTGATGCTGCCGATCGCCGGCAAACCGCTGCTGCGCTGGCTCGTCGATGCGTTCAAGAAGCAGGGCGTCAACGACATCACCGTGGTCGGCGGCTATCGCGCCGACGCGATCGATACCGCGGGCATCCGCCTCGTCGTCAACGAGCAGCACGCGCAGACCGGCGAGCTCGCGTCGCTCGCATGCGCACTCGATAAACTGACCGGCGATACCGTCATTTCGTACGGCGACCTGCTGTTTCGCAGCTACATCCTGCGCGATCTCGTCGAAAGCGAGGCCGCCTTCAGCGTGGTCGTCGATTCGTCGCTGACCGATACGGAGAACGCGAGCGTGCGCGATTTCGCGTGGTGCTCGGCCGCCGACGACCGCGGTCTGTTCGGCAACAAGGTCGTGCTGCGGCATGTCGCGAGCGGGCGGGAGCAGTCGTCGTCGGCGAGTGCCGCGCAGGTGCCGCACGGCCGCTGGGTGGGTCTGCTGAATGTGCGCGGCGCGGGCCTTGAACGCCTGCAAGCGGTGATGCGCGAGTTGCAGACGCGCGGCGATTTCGCGTCGCTCGACATGCCCGCGCTGCTGAACGCACTGATCGAAGCGGGCGAGTCGATCGAGGTGCAATACGTGCACGGCCACTGGCGCGGCGTCAACGATCTCGACGATTTCCGCCGCGCGGGCGACTTCGCGCACGCGCAGGCGCCGTTCGCGACGGCCGTCGGCGGCGCAACGGCGAACGATGCACACGGAGGCGCGCAATGATCGAAGCAGCACAGTTCGTCGAGGCGGCGCGCGAGCGCGGTTTCGACTGGTATGCGGGCGTGCCGTGCTCGTATCTGACGCCGTTCATCAACTACGTGCTGCAGGACGAATCGCTGCACTACGTGTCGGCGGCCAACGAGGGCGACGCGGTCGCGCTGATCGCGGGCGTCACGCTCGGCGCGAAGAACGGCCGGCGCGGCATCACGATGATGCAGAACTCCGGGCTCGGCAACGCGGTCAGCCCGCTGACGTCGCTGACGTGGACTTTCCGTCTGCCGCAACTGCTGATCGTCACGTGGCGCGGCCAGCCCGGCGTTGCCGACGAGCCGCAGCACGCGCTGATGGGCCCGATCACGCCGGCGATGCTCGACACGATGGAAATTCCGTGGGAGACGTTCCCGACCGAGGCGGACGCGATCGGCCCGGCGCTCGATCGCGCGATCGCGCACATGGACGCCACCGGCCGTCCGTACGCGCTCGTGATGCAGAAGGGCAGCGTCGCGACGTATGAACTGAAAGACGGCGGCGCGCCCGCGCGGCGCACGCCGGTCGAGCCGCGCGCTCAGTTCCGCGGTGTCGCCGCGAACGAACTCGCAACGCGCCACGACGCGCTGCAAAAGGTCATCGCGCATACGCCGCTCGACTCAACGGTGGTGCTCGCGTCGACCGGTTTTTGCGGCCGCGAACTCTACGCGATCGACGATCGCGCGAACCAGTTGTACATGGTCGGCTCGATGGGCTGCGTGACCCCGTTCGCGCTCGGCCTCGCGCTCGCGCGCCCCGACCTGCGCGTGGTCGCGCTCGACGGCGACGGCGCCGCGCTGATGCGCATGGGCGTCTTCGCGACCCTCGGCGCGTACGGACCGTCGAACCTCACGCACGTGCTGCTCGATAACGGCGCGCACGATTCGACCGGCGGCCAGGCGACGGTGTCGTCGCAGGTGTCGTTCGCTGGTGTCGCGGCCGCATGCGGTTACGCGTCGGCGGTCGAGAGCGACGATCCGGCCGTCATCGACGAGCTGTTCGCGGCGCCGCCGCTCGACGGCCCTCGCTTCGCGCGCCTGACGATCCGCCGCGGCACGCCCGACGGCCTGCCGCGCCCGACCATTACGCCGCCCGATGTGAAGACGCGCCTGATGCGCCACATCGGCGCGATCTGAACCCGTACCAAATAGGAGCGCCCATGCTGCTGCTCAATCCCGGCCCGGTGACGCTCACCGAACGTGTCCGCAACAGCCTGTTGCAGACGGATCTGTGCCATCGCGAGAGCGAATTCTTCGATTTGCAGGAAGAGGCGCGCACGCGTCTCGTCGACGTGTACGGGCTCGACCCGAACGAATGGCAGGCAGTGCTGATGACCGGTTCCGGCACGGCCGCCGTCGAAAGCATGACGGCCGCGCTGGTGCCGCAGAACGGCAAGCTGCTGGTCGTCGAGAACGGCGTGTATGGCGAGCGCATCGCGCAGATCGCCGCGCAATACGGCATCGCGCACGAAGCGCTGAAGCACGACTGGATGGCCGCGCCCGATCTCGCGAAGATCGCCGAACGTCTCGACGCCGACAAGTCGTTCACGCACGTCGCGGTGATTCATCATGAAACGACCACGGGCCGTCTGAACGACATCGCGGCGCTCGGCGCGTTGTGCCGCGAGCGCGGCCTGCGTTTGCTGGTGGACGGTGTCAGCAGCTTCGGCGCCGAAGCGATCGATTTCGCGGACGCGAGCCTCGACGCGCTCGCGGCGACCGCCAACAAGTGCCTGCATGGCGTGCCGGGCGCGTCGTTCGTGCTGGTGCGTCGTGCGGCGCTCGCACGCGCGGCGAGCCGCACGTACTACCTCGATCTTGCGCGGCTCGCGCGTTTGCAGGATCAGCGCAACACGCCGTTTACGCCTTCGGTGCACGCGTATTACGCGCTGGTCGAGGCGCTGCGCGAGCTCGCCGACGAAGGCGGCTGGCGCGCGCGTCATGCGCGCTATGCGGCGCTTGCCGAGCAGGTGCGCGCGGGGCTGGCCGCGCGCGGCATCGGCAGTGTGTTGCCGGCCGGGGAGTCGTCGGTGGTGTTGCGCGCGTACCGCTTGCCCAACGGTATCGCGTATCCGCAACTGCACGACGCGCTGAAGGCGCGCGGCTTCGTGATCTATGCGGGGCAGGGCGGGCTGTCGGCGGAGCTGTTCCGCATCTCGACGATGGGCAACATCCACGCGGCCGATATCGACCGCCTGCTGCAGGGCTTCAGCGACTTGGCAGGCTGACGCTGCGTCGAGCGCGGCTCGCTTATACCGGGTCTTTGTCCGGCGGCCCGTCGGGCCGCTGCGGCTCCTCGACATGATGCCCCGGCGACGGCGGCACCAGCGGGTCGGCTTCCGGGTCGCGGTTCGGATCGGCGTTCGGGTCGGGAATCGGGCTGGTATGCATGTCGTAGCTCATTGCGTCACCCTTGTGGTTGAAATGCGCGGGTCCGGCGTGGGCGGTTGTTACCGCCGATGCCCGCCGCCGCGTCGGTTATCTGTCTTCAAGCGTAGGCGCTCGCCGCGCTTCCTGCTCGCTCCTTTTGCTATTTTCTCGGGCGCTTGCGGCCAACGCTGAGCTGCCAGTAGCGCTCGGTCGCGAACACGTCTTCGTAATTGCCGGGGCCGAACGCCCGCAACTGGCTCGCGTACGCGTTGACCGCTTCGCGTTTCAGATGCGCGCGGCGCTGCACGTCGATCGTGTGGCCCGCGCTCGGCGTCGCCGGCGTCGCGACGATGCCGCGCTGCGCGAGATCGGCGAGCCGCGCCTGCACCGCGCCCGGTGTGAGCCGGTGAATCGCTTCCTCGTAACCGAACCAGTCCAGATGCGTGAGGCGCGGCAGGATTTCGCAGCACGCTTCGAATACCCGCGCATGATCCTCGTGATGCAGGCCGAGCGGCATCAGCAGCGTGTTGGCGGTCGTGCGGTAAATCGTTTCCTCCAGCGCCGCCGCCATCTGGCTGATCGACGGCGAGTCGGCGTACTGGCTGTCGCGAAACGGCATGCGCAGCGGAATCGCGTCGAGCACTTCGAGCGCGCGGTTGTCTTCGACCGTGCGTTCGCGGACCGCTTCATGAGCGTTCGCGAAGCCCGCTTTCTGGTCCCACTCGGTATGCATGTCGTGTTCGGGCGGCGCGGCGAACACGGTGCAGACGGCGGCGTCGGGATGGGCTGCGAGCAATGCGCCGCAACTGAACACGGCGTCGTCGAAATGGGGCGAGACGATGAAAAGGCGTGGAGTGGTTTCGCTCATGGGCTTGCGTCTGGGGGTTCGAGGCGGGGCGGATGAGGCGTCGAGGCCATCGGTCGTCATGGCGCCGCACGTAAAAAAACGTGGCGTCACCTCAGCTTAGGCGTAATCGGCGCGGCTTGCGCGCGAAACTTGCAGCGCGCAAATCGCGTGCCTGAAAGTTCGCGGACGAAGGTCTCAATCGGTCCATCCAGCGACGGTCGCGGCTTTTCGGCTCGTCGTGCGTCGCTGTCGTGGCCTTTGGAGCGCACGTGTTTTGTGTAGTTCGCGAATTCTCCGAACACTGTCCTCCCGCCTCCCCCGTTCAGGGGATTGTTCCCCCGCGCGGCCGCGCCGATCATTGGCCCATTCGGGAAGGCCATCCATCCAGTTCAGGACTCAAGGAGACTCAGATGCGCGACAACGCCACGGCCGACGCGCCCTCGGCCTACGCCTATCCAACGCTGATCAAGCAGTTGCTGCACACGCCGTTCGTTCAGGCGCCGGACCAACAGATCGTGTATCGCGGACAGCTTCGCATGACCTATACGACGCTGCGCGAGCGCATCGCGCGGCTCGCCAATGGACTGTCGCGGCTCGGCGCGCGGCACGGCAGCACGGTCGCGGTGATGGACTGGGACAGTCATCGTTACCTCGAATGCTATTTCGCGGTGCCTATGATGGGCGCGGTGCTGCAGACGGTCAACGTGCGCCTGTCGCCGGAGGAGATCGCTTACACGATCAACCATGCCGGCGCGGAGATCCTGTTCGTCCACAGCGATTTTCTGCCGCTCGTCGAAGCGATCAGGGGACAGCTCGAAACGGTGCGCACCTTCGTCTGGATCGACGAGGAAGGCAGCGAAGTCGCTACCCATACGATTCCGTTCTCGGCGGAATACGAAGCGATGCTCGAAGAAAGTTCGGATCACTATGAGTTCCCCGACTTCGACGAGAACACGCGTGCGACGACCTTTTACACGACTGGCACGACCGGCTTGCCCAAGGGCGTCTACTTTTCGCATCGGCAGCTGGTGCTGCACACGATCACCGGCATGGCGGCGTTGGCGAGCCCCGAATCCGGGCAGCGCTTTCACCGCGGCGATGTCTACATGCCGCTCACGCCGATGTTTCACGTGCACGCCTGGGGCATGCCCTACATCGCCACCGTGCTCGGCGTGAAGCAGGTCTACCCGGGCCGCTACCTGCCGGACCGGCTCGTGAAGCTGGTGCGCGACGAAGGCGTGACGTTCTCGCACTGCGTGAGCACGATCCTGCACATGATGCTCGGCTGTGAACAGGCGCGCTCCGTCGACTTCAGCAAGTGGAAGATCGTGATCGGCGGCGGTGCGCTCACGCACGGACTCGTGCGTGCCGCGCTCGAGCGCGGCATCGACATCTTTGCCGGCTACGGCATGTCCGAAACGTGTCCGTTGCTGAGTCTCGCGCAACTGCCGCCGGGTGCCGAGGCGCTCGACGCGGAACAGCAGTTGCGCCTGCGCTGCACGACCGGGCGGCCGGTTCCGCTCGTCGATCTGCGCATCGTCGATCAAGGCATGGAGGAGGCGGCTCACGACGGCAGCGCGTACGGAGAAATCGTCGTGCGCGCGCCGTGGCTCACGCAAGGCTATCTGAACAACCCCGAAGCGTCGGTGCAGCTATGGAGCGGCGGCTACCTGCACACGCAGGACATCGCGACGATCAGCCCGATCGGCAGCATCCAGATCACCGACCGACTGAAGGACGTGATCAAGTCGGGCGGCGAATGGATTTCATCGCTGGAAATCGAGAGCCTGATTTCGCTGTACCCGGGCGTATCGGAAGTGGCGGTCATCGGCATCAGCGACGAGAAATGGGGCGAGCGGCCGGTCGCGCTGGTGGTGCTCAGCGAAGGCGCCGCGGTCAGCGAGGACGACATCAAGCGTCACGTGCTGACGTTCAGTGAGTCGGGACGAATCTCGAAGTATGCGGTGCCGCAGATCGTCAGGTTCGTCGACGCGCTCGAAAAGACCAGCGTCGGCAAGCTGAACAAGAAGTGGTTGCGCGCGCAATTCGCCTGATGGATCGCAACGCTTCAAAAGCCTTGGCGCAATGGCTGGCGCGATAGCGCCTCATTGGCCGTTGCGCAACAGTCCCAGCGCTTGCGCGCGCGACACCGCATGCGCGCGCTTGTCGACCGCGAGTTTCACGAAAATACTTTTCACGTGCGATTTGACGGTCTCGGGCGCAATGCCGAGACTGCGCGCGATTTCCTTATTCGACTGCCCCTGCGCGATCAGCCCGACGATTTCGCTTTCGCGCGCGCTCAGCGCTTCGCGTTCGGCGTCGCGCTGCGCTTGGCTGCGGGGCTGATAAAGAGCACGCCAGCCGTCCCAAAGACGGTCAATGTAATGCGCCGCGTCCTTCGTTCGCACGGGGTTCCCCGCGACGCTGCGGCTGTCGTCGCGCATCGCCTGCAGCAGCGAACCGATGCCGGCGCCCTGGTCGAGAATCGACTGATAAATGCCGGCCGGCGCGGCGACTTCGACGACCTCGCCGAACGCCTCGATCGCCTCGCTCAACCGGCCCGCGCTCATCCACGCGAGCGCGAGCGTGGTGCGCAAGCGCAATGCCAGGTAGTCGCCGTGACGGCTCTCCGCGCTGCGCCGTGCCGCGTTCAGATGGTCGACGGCCTCGCTCGTGCGGCCCCGCGCCATCGCCAGGCAGCCCGCGGCGAGTGCGCGATAGTTGTCGATTTCCGCCGACACCGGTGTCGACGATTGCGGGTCGCGTGCCGCGAGTCCGTCGAGTTGATGAACACATGCGGCGGCTTCGGTCATTCTTCCTTCGGCGAGATGCAGCCGAGTGCGTTCGACGAACCCCGCGGCGACCAGACGCCGCCAGCCTCGCCGATGGCCAAGGTCTTGCGCGTGCTCGAGCAGCGCATAGGCGTGCGCGGTGTTCGCGCGCGCCATCGCGATCCGGATCAGCACTCGATACGCGATCAGCACGCTATCGAGCAGCACGGCCGCATCGACGATCGGCATCAGATCGAGCAGCAGCGCTTCGGCTTCGTCGAGGCGGCCCTGCTCGTAGCGGATCTGCGCGAGCATCGGCGCGCACAGCGCGGCGGAGATCGACTGCGGGCCGGAGTAACGCTCGGCCAGATGCATCGACCTGGTGAAATACCGCTCGGCCGGCACGAAGTGCATCCGCTGCATTTCCGCGTGGCCGAGCAGGCACAGCCGGTATGTGGAGGAGAACACGTTGCGCTGGTCGTCCTCGATCGAATCGGGAATCCACGGGGTCGCATACAGCGCTTCGAGGCGGCCCGCCTTCCAGTGCGCGAAACGGATCACGTTGGACAGGACGTTGGCGGTCCACGCGTCGGCCGCTGGATGATCGAGGCAGGCCTGCGCGAGCGACAGCGCGCGTTGCGGATCGTCCTGCAACGCCGCGAGCACCGCTCGGATCGCTTCGCACTCCCAGCGCATGCGCGTGGTCTTGGGGTCTTTGTCGATTGCGGTTTCGCGTTCGAGCGCATCGAGCATCGTCAGCGCGTCGTCGAAGCGCAGTGCCAGCGCCATGCCCCACGTGATCGCGAGCCTGACCTGCAACTGCCCGCGCATCAGGTGCGCGGGGAACTGGCGCTGCCAGCCGAGCAGCGTCAGCAGATCGCCTTTCGTGACGAGCGACATCGCGCAGCGACCCATCAGCGCGATCGCGTCGTCGGTTGCCCCTGCCGCGATCGCGTGGCGCACCGCGTCCGTCCATTGCTGCTGTTGCGCGTACCACCGACAAGCGCGGCGATGCACGTCGGCGACTTCTTTACCGTACCGGGTTTCGAGCCGCTGGCACAGGTAGTCGCGCATCAGATGGTGATAGCGGAACGCGCGTCCCTCGATGTCCAGCGGTTGCAGCAGAAGCTGACGCGCGACGATCGCCTCCAGCATGTGCTGGCTGTCCTCGACGCCCGTCACCGCCGCGCACAGCGATGCACTAAGCCGGTCGAGTATCGACGTGCGCAACATGAAGTCGACCATGTCCGCCGGCAGATGCTTGAGCATGTCTTCGAGGTAGGCGGCGAACGGCCGCGACGCGCCCGATGGCATATCAGCTTCCGCACCGGGGGGACGTTGCTCGCGGGCCAGCACCGAGGCCGAAATGCGCAGCGCCGCGGCCCAGCCCTCGGTGCTCGCGAACAACGACTTGACGGTGGACGGACCCAGGCCCGGACATTCATGTTCGATGAAGCGCTGCGTCTCGTCGAAGCTGAAGCGTAGCGCCGCCGAGTCGATTTCGAGCAGTTCGTTGCTGGCCCGCAAGCGCGCGAGCGGCAGCGTGGAATCGTTCCGCGTGCAGACCACCAGGTGCACCCGCGACGGCATGTGCTCGATGAAGAACGCAACGGCATCGTGAATGACGGGCAGGCCGATCAGGTGATAGTCGTCGATAAACAGATAGACCTCGTCATCGACTTCGACGAGTTCGTTGATCAGCGTTGCGACGATCGATTGCGCGGGCACGAGGGACGCCTCGGCCGTCAGGCCGATCGCCGACGCGCCGACATTGCCGCACGCGTGTCGCAAGGCCTGCGCGAGATAGTGCAGGAAGCGGGCGGGCTCGTCGTCCTCGGGGTCGAGCGACAGCCACGCCACGTGAGCGCCGGTGGCGCGCAGCCGCTCGAGCCACACGAGTGCGAGCGACGTCTTGCCGAAGCCCGCGGGCGCCTTGATCACGATGAGCCGTTTGTTTTCGGCCTGGGCCGTCAGAGCGACGAGCCGCGGCCGCTCGATCAAGCCGGATGGCAAGCGCGGCGGCACGAGTTTCGTGGTCAGAAGCAGGGAGGGTTTGCCTCGCGATGTCACGTCGATCGTTTGCATTGGTGGTTACGCAGGCCGGGGGCAACCCTGACGATCCCCCACAGCGCTACACCGAGTCACTACGGATTCCATCGCGCAGATCGATCTGCAGCCCCGGATAACGGTTCGGGAACCTCGTTCGATGATACGCCAACGGCCTCGCCGGAGGACACGCGTTTGCCGAGCCGTCGCAATCCTGGAATGAAAGAGTCAACCGTCGATAAAAGGGCCCGGGAAGAACGGTGCAAGCGCCGCCAGCATCTTGAGCAAGGGCGAGGTGATCGGGCTCCTGGCAAAACACCCGAGAGCACCAGGCCCTTCAGCCCTCCGGCTGCCGCGTCGCAACCGCGATCGAGGAAACCGCGTGGTACGAATCGCCAACCAACACCCTCTAGTCCGCAAAGCCGGGGTTACGGCGCTCGAGCCGACGCAGCAGCCCCGGCCAGACGAGCGCGCCTGGCGTCGCGCCCCGCGTCACAAGCTTGATCTGCTCCTTGATGTTGTCGAGAATCGGCGGCGCGATAGGGAGAAGCTTGCCGCCGCCCGCCTGCGCGCGGACCTGAATCATGCAGGCCGCTTCGAAGAAATACATCGCGACGAACGCATCCGCCGGCGTCCGGCCGACCGTCAGCAAGCCGTGATTGCGCAACATCAGATTCGTGTTGTGCCCGAGGTCCTGAACGAGGCGCGGTTTTTCCGCTTCGTTGAGCGCGATGCCCTCATAGTCGTGATAGCCGAGCGACGCGAGCACACCCAGCGACTGCTGCGACAGCGGCAACAAGCCTTCCGCCTGAGCCGATACGGCCACGCCGTTGATCGAGTGCGTGTGCATCACGCAAAGCGCATCTTCGCGTGCCGCATGTATGGCGCTATGGATCGTGAAGCCGGCCGGATTGATCTCGTACGGCGATTCGCTGACCTTGCGGCCGTCGAGGTCGATCTTGACCAGTGATGACGCGGTGATCTCATCGAACATCATGCCGTAGGGGTTGATCAGGAAATGATGCTCGGGGCCCGGCACGCGCGCCGAGATGTGGGTAAACACCAGATCGTCCCAGCCGAACAGCGCGGTGAGACGGTAGGCGGCCGCGAGATCGACGCGTGCTTCCCACTCGGCCGGGGAGACGTCGTTCTTCAGACTGATGGCGGATGAGCTCACGTCGATACTCCTCGTTTGACGATACGAGTCCATATGATGTACTCGAAGCCGCCGAAAATCTGTCAGATACGCGACAGGTCGCGTCCCGGCAACGCAGAGGTTAGCCGCTAAAGCGTGCGCAAATCGTCCGGCGTATCGACGTCGCGCAGAATGCCGGGATCGTCGACGTCGATGCGTGTCAGCGTTCGTGACTTGAGCAGCGCTTTCGCGCCGGTGTCGCCGTCCAGCGCGAGCAGCGCGTCGCGGTGCTCGCTGCCGAAGCCGACCGGATGGCCGCGCTGGCCGTCGTAGAACGGTGCGACGAGCGGCGCGCCGTTGTCGAGCGCGCGGGCTACCGCTTCGATCGTCGGAATTGCGATGCGCGGCATGTCGGCGAGCGCGACGATCCACCCTTCGGCGTCGTCGCTCGCTTCGATGCCGGCGGCGAGGCTCGCGCCCATGCCGCGCTCGGCGCTAGCCGCGAACACAACATCGCAGCCGGCATCGTTCAGCACGCGGGCGAGCGCGTCGGAGCCCGGCCGCACCACGGCGAGCACCCGCGTGACGACCTGCAGCAGCCGATGCGCGGCTTCATGCGCGACCAGCGTGCCATCGGGCATACGTGCGAGCAGTTTGTTGTGCAGCCCGCGCGGATCGAAGCGCGAGCCGTAACCGGCGGCGAGCAACACGCCAGTGGCGAGCGAGGCATAGGCCATCGGCGGATACCGGTAGAGAGGAATGCGCAGATTGTGCGATGCAACGGGGCGGGAGGCAAGCGCGGCAACGCAAGCCCGCCGCTCCCGCTTTCGCTGTTGCTCATTTTCCGGCGCTGCCGCCGGTTCAGGTCCGCGCCACCTTGTCCAGCGTGATCGGCAGATCGCGCACCCGCACGCCGGTCGCGTTGTACACCGCGTTCGCGATCGCGGCCACCACGGCCGTGATGCCGATCTCGCCGATACCGCGCACGCCGAGCGAGTTGATGTACGGATCGGGCCGGTCGATGAACGCAATGTCGATCGTGCCGATATCGGCGTTCACCGGCACGTGATACTCGGCGAGGTTCGCGTTGGTGAAGCGTCCGAAGCGCTCATCGAGCGTGCTTTCTTCCTGCATCGCCGCGCCGATGCCCCATACGATGCCGCCCATCATCTGGCTGCGCGCGGTCTTCTGATTCAGCACGCGGCCGACGTCGTACACCGCGACCACGCGCGGCACGCGGATCGTGCCCAACTCCGCATCGACGTGGACTTCGACGAACACCGCGCCGAACGAGTGGAACGAGTACTTCTGCTTCTCGTCGCCGGGCTTCACGGTCGCGGTCGCCTCGATCGGCTTGCCGCCCGCGCGCGCGATGATCGCCGCGGCCGGATCACGCTTGTTTGGTTGCGAGCGGCTCACGACCCAGCCGCTTTCGACGGTGACGTCGTCGAGCGGCAAGCCATGCACGGGCGAAGCCGTATCGGCGAGCGCCAGCGCGATCAGCTGGCTGCGCGCCTCGCTCGCCGCGTCGCGCACGGCGGGCGACACGCTGGCCGCCGACTGCGAGCCGCCCGACACCGGCGCGCGCGGCAGCGACGAATCCCCGAGCGCGAAGTGGATCTGCTCGGGCGTGAAGCCGAGCGCGTCGGCGGCGACCTGGGTCATCACCGTGTAGGTGCCGGTGCCGATGTCCTGCGTGCCCGAGGCGACCACCGCGGTGCCGTCCGGCAGAATCTGCGCGAGCGCCGACGCCTCGCTGCGGTTGGCCGGATAGGTCGCGGTCGCCATGCCCATGCCGATCAGCGTGTTGCCGTTGCGCATCGAACGTGGCGTTTGCGAGCGGCGCGACCAGCCGAACTTCTCGGCGCCGATCTGATAGCACTCGCGCAGCGACTTGCCCGACCACGGCTTGTGCTCCTGCGGATCGCTTTCCGCGTAGTTTTTCAGGCGCAGCGCGAGCGGGTCCATCTTCAGCGCAACGGCGAGTTCGTCCATCGCCGATTCGAGCGCGAACGAACCGGTGGTCTCGCCCGGCGCGCGCATGAAGGTCGGCGTGCCGACATTGAGCTGCACGAGCCGGTGCGTCGTCACCTGGTTGGGCACCGCGTACAGCATGCGCGTGACCATGCAGCAGGTCTCGGTCCAGTCTTCGATCATCGACGTGTTCGAGATGCTGTCGTGGCGCATCGCGGTCAGCGTGCCGTCATGCCGCGCGGCGATCACGAAGTGCTGTTCGGTGCGCGGCCGCGCGCCGACCGGGCCGAACATCTGCGGCCGTTCGAGCACGAGCCGCACGGGCCGCCCGGTTTGCCGCGCGGCCATCGCGCACAGCGACACGTGCGACCACGACGAGCCCTTGCAGCCGAAGCCGCCGCCGATCAGCGGCGAAATCACGCGCACGTCGGACACGGGGATCGCGAACGTCTTCGCGAGCACCTGCGCGGCGCCGCTCACGCCCTGGGTCGAGTCGTAGACCGTCAACTGCGGGCCGTCCCAGTGCGCCATCGTCGCGTGCGGCTCCATCGGGTTGTGATGCTCGATCGGCGTCGTGTAGGTGGCCTCGATATGCACGTCGCCGCTTTGCATGCCGTCTTCGAAGCTGCCGCGCTGCGTGTCGGTTTGCCGGCCTTGCGGCTTGTCCGGCGCATGCGCGTGCGGCTTCGCCTGCTCGAAGTCGAGCGCCGCGGCGCCCGGCTGATAGACGATGCGCAGCTGGCGCGCGGCATCGGTCGCATGTTCGAGCGTATCGGCGACGACCACCGCGACCGGCTCGTTGCTGTAGTGCACCTGGTTGTCTTGCAGAAGCGACAGGTGCCGGCCGGCCGGCGGCGAGAGCGCGGGCTTGCCGCCGTTCGGCAGACGCGGCGCGTTCTGGTAGGTCATCACGAGCAGCACGCCGGGCACGGTTTCGGCGCGGCTCGCATCGATCGACGAAATCGTGCCGGCCGGGATCGTGCTCGTCACGAGCACCCCATGCGCGAGGCGCGCCCCGGGGAATTCGGCTGCGTAACGCGCGTCGCCGGTCACCTTCAGCAGTCCGTCGACGCGATCGAGCGGTTGTCCGATCAGATTCATGCGACACCTCCCGCATTGCCGGCGGCCTGGTTGACCGCGCGCACAATCGCGCGCTGCGCGAGCTGGACCTTGAAGGCGTTGTCGTGACGCGGCTGCGCGCCGCTCAACGCGGCCGCGGCGGCGTCCTTCAGCGTGGCCTGGTTGAGCGGCTGGCCGCTCAGCATGTGTTCGGCCACGTTCGCGCGCCACGGTTTGTGCGCAACGCCGCCGAGCGCGATGCGCGCGCTCTGCACGCGCTCGCCGTCCATCTGCAACGCGGCCGCGACCGATACGAGCGCGAATGCATAGCTCGCGCGGTCACGCACCTTCAGATAGTGCGAATGCGCGCTGAACAACGGCGGCGGCAGATCGACCGCGGTGATCAGCTCGCCGGGCTGCAACGTGGTATCGACGTCGGGCCGGTCGCCCGGCAGCCGATGGAAGTCGGCGAACGCGATCGTGTGTTCGCCGCTGGGGCCGTTCACGCGCACCAGCGCATCGAGCGCGGCCAGCGCGACGCTCATGTCCGAAGGGTTGACCGCGATGCATTGCGGGCTCGCGCCGAGGATCGCGTGCGCGCGGTTATGGCCGTCGAGCGCGGCGCAGCCGCTGCCGGGGATGCGCTTGTTGCAATGCGTAAAAGCGGTGTCGTAGAAGTAGCCGCAGCGGGTGCGTTGCAGCAGATTGCCGCCGACCGTCGCCATGTTGCGCAACTGCGGCGACGCGCCCGCGAGCAGCGCTTGCGACAGCAGCGGGTACTGCTCGCGCACCAGCGCGTGATTGGCCGCGTCGCTATTGCGCACCAGCGCGCCGATGCGGATACCGCCGCCGGGCAGCGTCGTCACCGAGTCGAGGCCGCCGATGTGCGTGATATCGATGAGCCGCACCGGCCGCGCGATGCCGCCCTTCATCAGATCGAGCAGATTCGTGCCGCCGCCGATGAACACCGCGCCGGGCTGTTGCGCGGCGCGCACCGCGCTGGCGACGTCGCCGGCGCGTTCGTAGGAGATCGCATCCATGTCGCTCTCCGTCAGGCGTGCTCGTGCGCGGCGCGCACCGCGGCGACGATGTTCACGTACGCGCCGCAGCGGCAGATGTTGCCGCTCATGCGCTCGCGGATTTCGTCGTCGGTGAGCGCGGCGGGACGCGCGCGCACGTCGGCGGTCACGGTGCTCGCCGTGCCGTTGCGGAATTCGCCGAGCAGGGCGGTCGCCGAGCACAACTGCCCGGGCGTACAGTAGCCGCACTGGAACGCATCGTGTTCGATGAACGCGGCCTGCACTGGACTCAACGTGCCGTTGTTCGCGAGTCCTTCGACGGTCGTGATGTTCTCGCCTTCATGCATCACCGCGAGTGTCAGGCACGAGTTGATGCGGCGGCCGTCGACGAGCACCGTGCAGGCGCCGCATTGACCACGGTCGCAGCCTTTCTTCGTGCCCATCAGACCGGCGTATTCGCGCAATGCATCGAGCAGCGTCACGCGCGGTTCGAGTTGCAGCGCGTACGCGCGGCCGTTGACGGTCAATGTGACGGAGCGCGGCGGCACGACGGGGTTGCTTTGCGGCGCGGGTCCGGTGGGTGCCTGCGCTTGCGCGCGCAGTTGCGGCGCCGCGCCGATCGTCGCGGCGGCCGCCGCCGATTGCAGGAAGCGGCGGCGGGACGGTTGGGAAGGTGTGGTGGTTTGCTCGGCAGTCGACTCTGAAGCGGGGGTGTCCCCGCAATGCTGACATTCTGTAGGCGTGGTCATGACGATCTGTTGACTCCATTGAAAGGTCAATGCAGGCTGACGACGCGTCGATGTCCAACGCATCGCGTTGACACAAAACCATTGAGCAGCAATTTAAGTGCCGTTGCAGGCGCAGCTACAACGGTATTAAAAACGCGCTGCAAGCGCAAAGCCGATCTGCGCAATAAAGGCAGGCCAATATGCGCAATGACCACGGGGGAACCCGGCTGGAATCGCGCAAACACGTGCGAAATTGCACGTTTTGCGCTTGGAAAAAAGCGAAAAGGACCCGCGGTTCAACGCGCCCGGCAGGCTGTGCGGATGCCTCGCAGCAAATCGATCGGCGGCGGCGGACAGCCGGGGATCGTCACGTCGACCGGCAAGATCGACGAAACGGGGCCGCACACCGCGTAACTATTGGCAAATATGCCGCCCGTGCATGCGCATTCGCCGGCGGCAACGACGAGTTTCGGAGCGGGTGTCGCGTCGTACGCGGCGAGCAGGGCCGCGCGCATATTCAGCGTCACCGGCCCGGTCACGAGCAGCAAGTCCGCATGCCGCGGACTCGCGACGAATTTGATGCCGAGCCCTTCGAGGTTGTAGAACGGGTTGTTCAGCGCGTGGATCTCCAGCTCGCAACCATTGCATGAACCCGCATCGATCTGCCGAATGCACAGCGCCCGCCCGAGCAGACCGAGTATGTCCTCGCGAATGCGTCGCTCCTCGTGAAGCCATGCGTCTTCCGCCGCCGGCGCGGGTTCGTCGGGGAAATCGGTGCGCGCGAATTGCCGGATCAGTTGCCACATCAGAGGTCGTGCCCCGCGTAGTTCAGGTTGAACGACTTGTTGATCAGCGGGAAATCGGGAACGATGTTGCCGATGATCGCGTGTTCGAGCGCCGGCCAGTTCTGCCATGACGGATCGTGGCAATGGCATCGGCCGATGACGTCGCCCGGGGCGAGATCCAGTGCGACGAATACGTCCCCTCGCCAGCCTTCCACCCAGCCTATGCCTTGCGCGTCCGCCGTTGCAGGCGCCATCGCGACGACCGTGGGACCGTCATCAGGAAGATTGGCCAGCAGCTCGCGGATCAGGCGCAGGGATTCATCGATTTCGGCGAAGCGCACGGCCACGCGCGCCGCAACGTCGCCGCGCGCATCAGTCACCGCATTGACCGCTACGTCGTCATACGGAGCGGCGCGCAAGTTCGCGCGAACGTCGAAGGTCCGACCGCTGGCGCGAGCGGCCATGCCACGCACGCCGAAATGCTCGACGACAGCGGGCGTCAATCGGCCCGTGCCGAGGAATCGATCCTGCAGCCCGGACTGGTCCTCGTAGACTTTTCGCATCACATGAACCTCGCGTTCGATGCGTTCGCATTGCTCCGTCAGCACCGCCGCGTGGTCGGCGCGAACGTCGACCGATACACCGCCCGGTACGATCCGGTCCATCAGGTATCGATGTCCGAACAGACGGGCGTTCGTCCGTATCCAGTCCTCCTTGAGCCGCGAGAATTGCGCGAGTGCGAAGCCGAACCCGGCGTCGTTGCCCAGCGCGCCGAGGTCGCCGAGGTGGTTGGCCACGCGCTCGCGTTCTAGCAGAAGCGCACGCAGATATAGTGCGCGCTTCGACAGCTGCGTGCCGCTGGCTTGCTCGAGCGCCATGCAAAAGGCCCACGAGAACGCGACGGTCGAGTCGCCCGCAATTCTGGCGGCAACCCGATGACCCTGCGATCCAGGAGTCCGTTCAAACAGCCGCTCGACGCCGCGATGCACATAGCCGAGACGTTCTTCGAGGCGCAGCACCTTCTCGCCGACGACCGAGAAGCGGAAATGCCCCGGCTCGATGGTGCCGGCATGAATCGGCCCGACAGCGATCTCGTGTACGCCATCGCCCGCAACCTGCACGAACGGGTAGTCCGCCTCGCTCGACTCGAAGGCTTCGACACCGGTCGCCTGCCTTTGCAGCGGGAAATAGTCGTCGGGCCAGTTGCCGTGATTGAGCCACGGGCGCGTGTCCGGGGCGCCACGCGCGCGCAGGCCGATCAGATCGAAGATCGCCCGTTGCATGCGAGTCGCACAAGGGAAAACGGTGGCGAGATCGGGATAGTCTCCACCGGCACTCTGCTGACGCCCGATCGGCAGGCGCACCCACACGATGCCGTCATCGCATTCATACGCGGCGTTCACCGAGAATCCGTCTTCGACTGCTTCACTGCCCCACATTGCAACGAGGCGCCGCTGCTCCGATCGCGCGGTGCGCGCAAGCTCGAGCCACGCTGATTCATCGGCGCTCACCACTGCTGCGGGAATCTGGCCCGCACGATGTGTGAGGCAGGTGGCGGCAAGCTGTATCGATTCGAGTCGCATCGTTCACCCCGCCAACATCGTTGCGGCCTGGCGATACCACGTTGCCAGATACGGCGGCACATAGAGCCCCAGCATCAGCCCCAAGCCGAGATGCACGAATACCGGCAGCGGTGCGGGGCGATGTTCGAGCGGCTTGGCCGTCGTCGTCTCACCGAACACCATTCGCTGCACGCGCGCGAAGATCGCCGCGAACGCGACGGCGAGGCCGAGCAGCAACAGCGGCGCCGTCCACGGTAGCGTGTTCATCGCGGTCGTCAGGATCAGGAATTCGCTTGCGAACACGCCGAACGGCGGCAGACCGAGAATCGCGAGCGCGCCGAGCATCATGCCCCAGCCGACCGTCGGGCTGACCTGCAGCAGCCCGCGAATGCCTTCGATCGCCTGCGTCCCCGCCTTCTGCGCCGCGTGGCCCACGGCAAAGAAGATCGCCGACTTGACGAGAGAATGGACGGTCATGTGCAGCAGACCGGCGAATGTCGCGACCGGGCCGCCGAGGCCGAACGCGAACGTCATCAGTCCCATGTGCTCGATCGACGAATACGAAAACAGCCGCTTGACGTCCTTCTGCCGAAACAGCGAGAACGACGCGATCAGCACCGACACGAGCCCGAAGCCGACCAGCAATCGTCCCGGCAGGCCATTGCCGAGTGCGCCGTCCGCCAGCACCTTGCAGCGCAGCACCGCGTACAGCGCGACGTTCAGCAGCAGCCCGGACAGCACCGCTGAGATCGGCGTCGGGCCTTCGGCATGCGCGTCCGGCAGCCAGTTGTGCATCGGCACGAGTCCGACTTTCGTGCCGTAGCCGACCAGCAGGAACACGAAGGCGATCGACACGATGGACGGGTCGAGGTGCGTCTTGACGGCGGCAAGGCTCGTCCACAGCAGCGCATCGCCGTCGCTCAGTTGCCGGCTCGCGGCGAGGTACAGCAGGATCGTGCCGAACAAGGCCTGCGCGATGCCGACACCGCACAGGATGAAGTACTTCCAGGCGGCCTCGAGGCTTGCAGCGGTTCGATAGACGCTGACGAGCAGCACCGTCGCGAGCGTGGCGCCTTCCATCGCGACCCATAGCACGCCGAGATTATTGGTCAGCAACGCGAGCAGCATCGCGAACATGAACAACTGGTACATGCTGTGATAGAGGCGCATCCGCGTCGCCGTCATCCGGCCGCGCGCTTCCTCGATCTGCATGTACGGCCGGGAGAACAGCGACGTCGTCCAGCCGACGAACGCAGTCAGCGCGACGAGGTACACGTTCAGGGGATCGACGAAGAATGCACGGTCGAACGCGAACGACGGTCCGTGCTCGACGGTACGCGCGGCGAGCGCGAGCGTCGCCGCGAACGTCACGAAGCTGAAGCCGGCGTTCAGGTTGCGCGCGACCGGGGCGGGGCGCACGGCCGCCAGAGACGCGGCCGCCACCAGCGGAATGCCGAGCACGGCGAGCACGACGTGGGCGTCATTCATCTTTGAGCTTCTCGAGGTGATGGATGTCCAGGCTGTCGAACTGCTCGCGAATCTGGAACATGAACACGCCCAGAATCAGGATCCCGACCAGCACGTCGAGCCCGATGCCGAGTTCAACGATCATCGGCATGCCGTTGGTGGCGGCAGTGGCGGCAAAGAACAGCCCGTTCTCCATCGACAGGAAGCCGATCACCTGCGGAACCGCCTTTGCGCGCGTGATCATCGCCATGAACGACAACAGCACGCACGCCAGCGCGATCCCGAGCGTGCCGCGCGCGGCCGAGGTCGCGAGTTGGCTGATCGGCGACGCGACGTTGAACGCGATGATCACGAGCACGATGCCGATCAGCAGCGTGGTCGGAATGTTGATCAGCGGCTCGACGTCGGCCTGAATGTCGAGCCTGCGCACGAGCCGATACAGGATCCACGGAATCACGCCGACCTTCAGCACGAGCGTCAGTCCGGCCGACACGTACAGATGCGCATCATCCGTCACGAAACCGAGGATCAGGATTGCCAGCACCAGCGCCATGCCCTGCAACGTATAGAGATGGATCAGCGACAGGATGCGGCGCTGGCTCAGCATCGCGAACGACAGCATCAGCAGTACAGCCGCGAGGAAATTGATCAGTTGCGTCGCGTAGGCGTGCATTCAGGCTCCCAGCAGCAGATGGACGAGCATGCCGATCACGGCGAGCAGGAAGGCGGTCGCAAGGAACTCCGGAACCCGGAAAATCCGCATCTTCGCGTTGGCGGTCTCGACCACCGCCAGCGCAGCGCCGCCGACCATCAGCTTGACGAACAGCGCCGGCACCGCGAACACCAGCGCGAGCGGATTACCGGCTGCGGCGATCCCCCACGGCATGAACAGCGCAATGCCGATGCACGAGTAGGCGAAGAGTTTGAGGCTGGCCGCCCATTCCATCAGCGCGAGGTGCCGCCCCGAATATTCGAGGATCAGCGCCTCGTGGATCATTGTCAGCTCGAGGTGGGTGGTCGGGTTGTCGACCGGCAGCCGCGCATTCTCGGCGAGCGACACCAGTGTAAACGCTATGCCGGCGAACGCCAGGCTCGGGTAGATGGTGAGTTCGCTGTGGCCGAGCGTCGCGACGATGCTCGTAAGCAGGGTCGACTGCGTGATCAGCGAGGCCGACAGCAGCACCATCAGCAGGGCCGGTTCTGCGAGGAAACCGACCAGCATCTCGCGGCGCGCGCCGAGCGTGCCGAATGCCGTGCCGATATCCATTGCCGCTAGCGACAACGCGACGCGCGCGAACGCGAACAGGCCGACGAGCGCGATCGCATCCGCGGCGGGAGACAGCGGCAATTCGGTCGACAGCGTCGGCACGACTGCGCAGGCGAGCGTCATCGCTGCCCACACGACATAGGGCGCGCCGCGGAACACCGGACTCGCGCCATGAGCGACGACCGACTCCTTGTTGAACAGCTTGTGGAGCATCCGGTACGGCTGCCAGATGCTGGGCGCGCGCCGGTTCTGCAGCCACGCGCGGCACTGGTTGACCCAGCCCGTGAGCAGTGGCGCGGCGGCAAGCGCCACGATGATCTCGAGGCTTTGCGATAGCACGCCGGATACAGTCACCATCGTCTCACCAGCATCAGGAGCAGGATCAGCACGGCGAAGCTGTAGGTCAGGTACACGGCGATCCGGCCCGTCTGCAATCGACCCGCCCATTCCGCCGCGCGTTGCGTGAGTGCCGCGATACGGTCGTACAGAATCGACCACGTGCGGTCGGCGACCGAGACGCGGTAGGACGGCTGCGCGTCGAACGGCGACGGCAGTTGCCGCTCGATGCGCAGCAGCGGCGCGAAGATCTCCCGGATCGGTTGCCCGAAGCCTTCGGCCGTGTCCTGCATCCGCGCGGTCGTGAACGGGAAGCCGCAACTCCACGGCGCGGCCCGTCGCAGCCGACCGTGGTAGAAGCGCCGCACCAGCACCCACGCAAGGCCGCAGCAGGCGACGAAAAACAGCATGAACACGACGGGCATGTAGCTCGCCCGCGCGGTCGATACGGGCACGAAGATTAGCCAGCCATGATTCTCCGCGCCGATGCCGGCGCCGACGAGCGCGCGCGTGACCCGGTCCAGTACCTTGACGAACTGCGTGGGCATCAGTCCCAGCAGCACACCGGCCACCGCGAACCAGCAGAACGCGAGCCGTTCCCATCTGTTCGCGTCGTGTGCGCGACTCAGTTTTGCTTCTCTCGGCTGCCCGAGGAAGACGATGCCGAAGAACTTGACCATCGTGTAACCGGCCAGCGCTGCCGTCATCGCGACGAGCGCGGCCGCGATCGGCACCGTCATCGCCAGCACGGAATTCTGCAGACCGGGCGTGAACAGGAAGCTTTGCAGCAGCAGCCACTCCGCAACGAAGCCGCTCATCGGAGGCAAGCCAGCGCTGGCTGCGACGCCTGTGAGCACGGCCCAGGCGGTCCACGGCATCACACGGATCAGGCCGCCGAGCTTGCCGAGATTGCGCTCGCCGGTCGCGTGCAGCACAGCCCCGGTGCCGAGGAACAGCAGGCTCTTGAAGGCCGCATGCGCGACGATCTGGTAGAGCATCGCGGTCAGCGCAAGCGCGGACAGCTCCGTCATCCCGTACGCGCGAAACAGCACCGCGAGCCCGAGCGCGACGATCATCAGGCCGATGTTGTCGATCGACGAATACGCGAGCAGACGCTTCATGTCGACCTGGATCGTACTGAACACCACGCCGAGCAGCGCTGTGGCGATACCCAGCACGAGCAGCAGCACCCCCCACCACGCGATCTGCACGTGCAGCAGGTCGAACACGGTGCGGATCAGCCCATACAGACCGACCTTCAGCACGAACCCGCTGAGCAGCGCCGATACCGGGGATGGCGCCGCGGGATGGGCGTCCGGCAGCCACACGTGCAACGGGAACACGCCCGCCTTGGCGCCGAAGCCGACCAACGCGAACAGGAAGGCGAGCGAGGCCCAGAACGCGTCGGGCGACTGCGCGCGCAGGTTGGCAAACGTGTAGTCGCCAGTGCGCGCCTGCAGGATGCCGAAGCAAAGCAGCAGCGCGAGTGCGCCGACGTGGGAGATCAGGAAATACAGGTAACCCGCGCGGCGAATCTCGCCGATCCGATGATTGGTCATCACGAGGAACGTCGCGGACAGCGTCAGCGTTTCCCAGGCGACCATGAACACATACGCGTCGTCGGCGATCAGCACGAGCGCGATGCTCGCGATGCAAACGTGGTACTCGAAGCAGATGAGTCCTGGCGCCGATCCTTCGCCCTTGCGGAAATAACCGGCGGAAAAGGCGCCGATCCCCGCGCTGACGACACCCAGCGCGAACAGGAAATAGCCTGACAGCGCATCGACGCGCAGATGGAACGGCAACCCGGGCAGGCCGATGGGCAGCACTGCGGTGGTCGGTTCGGTGAAGATGCCGGCGAGTCCCGCCGCTCCCAGCAGCAGACCTCCGAGCGCGCCGAGCGGAAACAGCCCGTGGGCGACGAATCGCGTGCGATGCAGAACTCCGAGACCCAGCGTGCCGACCGCGAGCCAGGCGGCTGCGACCAGCAGGACGAAATGGACGACCGGGAAGGGTGCCATCCGGAATGTCTCCAGTACGCTCGGTTTGGACGAGGAGCACGCAATGAGTTCCGGCTTGCCGGCCTCGCTCGAAACCCATTATGACATCAGAAACCAATCTGGATAACAGGATATGATAATGTCATTATCATGTGAACCACATGTTCGCCACGTCTTTGCCGTTGTTCCAAGCGATTGAGTGATCCTATGCCTGCGCAGTACTTTCGAAGCCTGACGGGAAAACACCGCAGCACGAGCGCGAACCGTCAGCTCGGGTTTTCTCTTGCCTTCGTCGCCGGCGCCACCAATGCCGGCGGCTTCCTCGCGGTCAGGCAATACACGTCGCACATGAGCGGCATCGTGTCCGCGATCGCGGACCAGGCGGCGCTCGGCGACCTGCGGCTGGTGCTCGCCGGCATCGGTTCGCTGGCGTCGTTTCTGGTAGGAGCGGGGTGCTCGGCGGTGCTCGTCAACTGGGGGCGCCGCCGCAGCCTGCAAAGCCAGTACGTGCTGCCGTTGGTGGTCGAGGCCGCGCTGCTGCTGCTGTTCGGTCTGCTCGGCAGCCACCTTGCGCTACGCGAAGCGTTTTTCGTCCCTCTGACCGTGATCCTGCTGTGCTTCATCATGGGGTTGCAGAATGCGATGATCACGAAGCTGTCGGGTGCGGAGATCCGTACCACACACATGACCGGCATCGTCACGGACCTCGGTATCGAGTTGGGTAAGCTTTTTTACTGGAATCGCTCGGCACTCGTCGACGATGAGCACGCGGTCATCGCAAACCGCGCGAAGCTGAAGATCCATGGCACGATGCTCGCGTCGTTCTTCGTGGGCGGGCTGATTGGCGCAATCGGTTTCAAGCATGTGGGCTACGTGTCGACCGTGCCGCTCGCTGGCGCACTCGTCACACTGGCGATCGTGCCGGTCGTCGATGATCTGCTGACCTATCTCTGCCGCTTCGAGCGCAGGCACTGAACTCACGGGAGGACGGGAGAATGCTGGCGTGAAATGCCGGTTCTGATCGTGCCGTCGAAGGCAAATGCATTATAATTTGGTTAGCATATTTGCCGACTCGTCCTCGCAATGGAAACGAAAACCGCACGCCTGACCGTCCTGATCGACCCCGCCAAGAAAGAGGCATTCGAAATGCTCTGCTCGGCGCAGGATCTGACGCCGTCACAAGTCGTCCGCCAACTGATCCGCGAGTATCTCGAGCGTCACGGCGTGACCTACAAGACCAAGAGCCCGCTTGCCAAGCGCGGAAAGTAACGCCCGGATCGACACCTCACGCCGGTCAACCGCCGATTTCCCAGTGCCCCTGTCCTTGCTCACGCCAGATCAGTCGCTTCGGATCGAGGCGCTCTCCCTCTTTCAGGCGGCGAGCAGTAACGGACAGTTTGAGTTCGTCTGCAAAGGCAAACGAGAGGGCACGCTCCAATAGCACTTGTCTGGGCGGCAAACGATGCCCGCTTTTCCACGCGAACGCGACGAAGTTGCTGTCGTCGCCGCACCGAACGAGCGCATAGCAAGCGCCAAATACGGATTTCAGCCACTCGAGGTGCTGCGGTATGGCCGGATCATCGTCCGTGAAGTTGATGACGAGGACGCCCGTCTCGGTCAGTCGCTCGCGGCAGGCGGCGAAGAATGCGAGGTTCGCACAGCGGCTCGCGATTCCTTCCGCGACAAACGCATCGAGCAGGATCACGTCCGTGCGGATGTCGTCCTGCATCAGGTAGTCCGCGCCGTCGGCGCAAATCACCTTGAACCGCGCGTCGTCCGCGGGAATTCTGAATACGTCGCGCAGCGCGATCACCTCGGGGCTGATCTCGACTGCGTCGATCGCGACCTCGGGCAGATGCCGATAGCAATATTTCGCCAGCGATCCCCCACCTAGTCCGATCATGCAGATGTGCGTGGGGGCGGGCTGCAGCAACAGAAATCCCATCATCGCGCGCGTGTAGCCGAGCGTGAGCTTCTCCGGGTTCCTGAGCGACATGAAGCTCTGAGTGGAGAAGTGATCGAAGTGCAGCGACACCGCGTGCTGTGTCTCCAGCACGAACGGTTGACCATCACTGATTGGCGTGGACATGAATTTGACGAACGCGTCGTACGAGGTTCGATCCTCAGCCATTCTCGGTATGCTCGGGTAACCAACCATTCGATTGAATCATGCACTGCGGACCGCGCTTCGGAGCGGGGCCGCCAACGGCGAACGGCCCGTCAAACTTTCTTCAGAAAGCAGGCCTTAAGCATGAAGCTGCCGGCGTCGGTCTTGCAGTCGATTTCGTGATCGCCGCCGACGATCCGGATGCTCTTCACCTTGGTGCCCATCTTCAGCGTGATCGATGAACCCTTGACGCGCAAATCCTTGATCAGCACGACCGAATCACCGTCGGCCAGCACGTTGCCGTTCGCATCCTTGACGACGCTGCCGGTGGGTTCATCGCTCGCATCGGCGCCGGCGTTTGCCGACCATTCGTGACCGCAGTCCGCGCACACGTACAGCGTGCCGTCAGGGTAAGTGTTTTCCATTGCGCATTGCGGGCATGCGGGGGCAGCGTTCATTGCAGCTTCCATTGAAACGATTTCAAGTCAGTCAGTAAAAAGCAGGCGGGCAACCCGCCTCGCCAGAACCTGCCGTCGTACCGACGGCTCACTGGCGCACAAAATTATAATCCAATACACATCTTCTTACCTTCCAATTAGCATCTGCTTTCAGCGCCATTCATCAGACTTGCGGGCAGCTTCACTGCGGATGTCGACCGGTTCGAGCAGGATGGAAAGTTGCGGGTGATAAATTTGCAACGGGCCAACCGGGCCAAAATGGGGTCGGTGTTCGGTGCCATAGGCGACGGAGGGACGATCATGGCGAAGCTGCGCATTGCGACGTTCAACATCAACGGAATCCGCTCGCGCCAGGCGGCGCTATTGCAATGGCTCGAGCGCGAGGCGCCGGACGTCGTGTGTCTGCAGGAACTGAAGGCGGTGGATAGCGCGTTTCCCGTCGACGCATTGCGCGAAGCCGGTTATGGCGCGGTGTGGCAAGGCCAGAGTGCATGGAACGGCGTGGCGATTCTGGCCAAAGGCGACGCGCCGCTCGAGCGGCGGCGCGGTCTGCCCGGTTTCGAAGACGACACGCACAGCCGCTACATCGAGGCCGCGGTCGGCGGCGTGCTGATCGTGTGTCTGTACCTGCCGAACGGCAACCCGCAGCCCGGCCCCAAGTTCGACTACAAGCTCGCGTGGTTCGATCATCTGATCGCGCATGCGGCGCAGCTGTACGAGAGCGGCCACCCGGTCGTGATCGCCGGCGACTTCAACGTCGTGCCGACCGACGAAGACATCTACAACCCGCGCTCGTGGCTAAAGGACGCGCTGTTGCAGCCGGAGAGCCGGGAGCGCTATCGCAAGCTGCTCGCGCAAGGCTGGACCGATGCGCTGCGCACGCATTTCGGCGACGAGCGTGTGTACACGTTCTGGGATTATTTTCGCCGTCATTGGGACACGAATTCGGGGCTGCGCATCGATCATCTGCTGCTGAGCGCGGATCTCGCGCCGCGTCTGCGCGATGCGGGCGTCGACCGCTGGGTGCGCGGCGAACCGCATGCGAGCGACCATGCGCCGACGTGGATCGAACTGGAGATGGGTGCCAGCCGCAAGAAGAAGAGCGGCTAGTAAAGCAGCGGGCGATCCGCTTGCCGCGGACCGCCCGCCCTGGTGCGACTGCTTCGCACTGTCGATCGGCGCCCATGATCCGGCGCCGTGCCTGCATCAGTCGTAGTCGCGACCGCCGCGCGACCACAGCGCGCCCATCACGAACCCGGCGAGTGCGACGACAGCCAGCGTCGTGAACGGGTTTTCGGCTGTCGTGTCGCGCACGAGGCTCGTCGTGTTCGCGCATAACTGCTGCGCCTTGCCGCTCAATTCGCGCGCCTTGCCTGCCACCTGCGCGCTGGTGTCGCCGACTGCGTCGCCGACCGCGCTTTGCACCTTGCCGGCGACTTCCTTTACCGCGCCTGCCGCTGAATTCGTGTCCATATGCATCGCTCCTGTTGTCATATTTACGTGCGGGCGCGCTGCAATTGCAACGCGCCCGCACAAGGGCGCCGCGCAAGCCGCGCCAGTGCGGCGTCAGCCTGCGTCAGTGACGAAAGGGGTGCAAGAAGTGCGCCCGGCAACGCGGCGCAACGCATCCGGCCAGATGGAATGTGCTGGAACATCATCGTCGGCGCCTGGAATTGATGCCGACGAACACGGCCAGCACCATCAGAAAACTGCCGAACAGCAGCGCGGAATTGACCAGCACCTGGCGCAGCCCGAGCGTTTCGACGTCGATGAACGGATACGGATAGAAATCCGACAGGCTGCCGCGCCAGAACGTGATGCCGAGATAGGCGAGCGGATAGACGAGCCACAACAGGCAGTGGCGCAAGCGCAGATGGAAGCGCGGCACGAACAGCACCCAGTAGAGCGCGGCCAGCATCGGCAGCGCGCTGTGCAGCGACTCGTTGAGCAGGCGCCGGTAGGGTGACAGCGGCCACAGTCCGCGCAACAGCACGTTGTACGCGATGCCGACGAACACCATGTACGCGACCACCGCGGTCACGACGGTCGGCTGCCGGAAAAAGCGCACGAGCGGCGAGCGGTGCTTCCATAGCGCGACGCAGGTGAAGCAGAACGCGCTGGCGAGCACCGTCAGATTGGTCAGGTAGCTGCTCATGCGCGCGAGCGCGTCGAACACGGTGAGCCCGCGCGCGAGCGTGCGATCGATCGTCAGGTCGGCTTGCGCGAGGGTCGCCATCCACGCGATCAGCGCAATGACTGCCGCCAACGTCAGCGACGACACACTGGGCGTATGCAGCGGCAACTCGGATTCGCGCTGCGGAACGAGAGTAGGGCGCATGCGCTCGATTCTACGCGCGGTGCGCGCGCGCTCGCATGTGCTTTCGCGCGTATGCGAGCCGGCGGTTGCGAAAATGCTACGGGGTACTACGGGTGACGGTGGCGGGTCGCAAATCCGGTTGCAGCCGCGCCGACAAGGCCGGAAGCGCCGCGCTCACTGGTGACGATTCATCCAGCGTGCTACGGCCGCCGTCATGGAAGAACGCCTGCTCCGCGGCCTTGTTCAGCACGAGGATGCTGATGCGCCGGTTGGTCGGCTCGTCGGAGACTTGGCTGTTCAGCGGCAGCACGTCGGCGAGGCCGCGCACCTGCAGCAGCTTTTCGCCGCGCATGCCGCCGGCCACGAGCGCACGGCGCGCGGCATTCGCACGCTCGGACGACAGCTCCCAGTTCGAGTAGCCTTCGGGGCCGGCCGTGTAGGGCACCGCGTCGGTGTGGCCCGCGATCGAAATGCGGTTGTCCACGTCGTTCAGCGCCGCGCCGATCTGCGCGAGGATCGTGACCGCGTACGGTTGCAGCTTCGAACTGCCGGACGCGAACATCGGCCGGTTCTGCGAATCGACGATTTCGATGCGCAGGCCCTCGTTCGTGATCGAGATGCGGATCTGGTCCTTGAACGCCTTCAGCACGGGGCTCTGCTCGATCAGCGCGCTGAGTTTCGCCTTCAGCTGCTGCAAGCGCTCGGCATCCATCGGCGTGGCGGCGGGCGTCGCGCCGCGCGGCGGCGTCGGCTCACTCTGGCTCTTCGTGCCGACGCCGGGCCGCGGGTCGGAGATATCGCGCCCGCCGCCCTGCACGACCCTCGGCCGCGCCGCTGCGGTGCCTTCCTTGCCGCCGAGCAGGCTCGACAGCGGTGTGTTGAAGTAATCCTCGATGCCCTGCTTGTCGTATTTCGACGTCGAGCCGAGCAGCCACATCAGCAGGAAAAACGCCATCATCGCGGTGACGAAGTCGGCGTAGGCGATCTTCCATGCGCCGCCGTGGTGCGCGCCGTGCTCATCGACCTTCCTCGAACGGCGCACGATGACCGGCGCGGGCGTCTCTAACTGCGACGCGCGCGATCTTTTCTCTCTCATGTTGCCGCCCCGGGTCAGGCCGACTTCGGCATCTTCGTCGCGCGCACCGCGTCGTCGAGTTCCTGGAAGCTCGGGCGGTCGGCGTTGAACAACACCTTGCGGCCGAATTCCACCGCGACCGGTGGCGCGTAGCCGGACAGCGATGCGAGCAGTACAGCCTTCACGCATTGATAAGGCTTGGCTTCAGCGCGACCCTTCGCGTTCAGCAGATCGGCGACGGGGCCGATAAAACCATACGCAAGCAGAATGCCGAGGAAGGTGCCGACCAGCGCGCCCGCGATCATCTCGCCGAGCACGGCGGGCGGCGCGCCGACCGAGCCCATCGTATGCACGACACCCATCACCGCGGCGACGATGCCGAACGCGGGCAGGCCGTCGGCCATCTTCTGGATCGCGTTGGCCGCCACCGACGCTTCCGCGTGATGCGTGGCCAGTTCCTCGTCCATCAGGTCCTGCATTTCGTGCACATTGACGTTGCCGCCCGAAATCATGCGCAGATAGTCGACGATGAAATCGAGCAGATGATGATCCTCCAGCACGTGCGAGTACTTCTGGAAAATCACGCTCTCTTCCGGGCTGGTGACGTCGGTTTCGAGCGCCATCATCCCTTCCTTGCGCGCCTTTTGCAGCAGTTCATACAGCAACGCGATCAACTGCAGATATTTCTCTTTCGTATAGCCGCCGCTTTTGAAGCACGACGGCAGTACCTTGATGGTTTTCTTCAGCGTCGAGGTCGGATTGCTAACGACGAACGCGCCGATTGCCGCACCGAAAATACATAGCAATTCGAATGGCTGTACGAGTGCCGGCAGATGTCCGCCGACGCCAACAAAACTTCCGATCACAGAACCGATTACCAACACCCACCCGATTGCGACAAACATGCTTTCTCCGTTTTCCCTTGCGCGACGCACGTTAGTGAACAGTGCGGAACAGGCCCTTTTTCAAGGGCTTTTCGTGCGTCGCGAACTTCTGCATGGATGGGTATACGGCGCGCTTCGCGTTTGCTGAAGTGCATGGCGCGACTAAAAAATGAAATTTCACCAAACGGTTAGTTTCGGTTGCAGAAAGTCGGTAAGTTTGTCCGCTTTTGAGTGCGATGAGCGCGAATCGGGGTGCGTGCAAAGCGCCGGAACATTTTTACCGATGCCGTTTTCGAACCCGTTATGATCGCGCGTGCAACCCTCGGTTTTAACCACGCGATGCGCGGAAAGCAAAAACGGAGAGAAAGCATGAAAGCCAACACCATTGCCGAACGGGAAGCGCGCGGCCGCGCCGCACGCGAGCGTTCGAAACGCTCGAGCCATCGGGCGGTCGGCGAGTTGCACCGCGACCCGATCGAGCTGCTGAAGCAAAGCAGCGCGGAGCGCGTCGTGAATCTGGTGCCGCTGCGCTATGGGCGCATGGCAGCCTCGCCGTTTGCGTTCCATCGCGGCAGTGCGATTCTGCAAGCGCACGATCTGAGCAAGGTGCACGACAGCGGGCTCAGCATGCCGATCTGCGGTGACGGCCATCTGATGAATTTCGCCGGCTTCGCGACTTCCGAGCGGCAGCTGGTCTTCGACCTGAACGACTTCGACGAAGTCTCGATCGGCCCGTTCGAATGGGACCTGAAACGCTTGTGCGCGAGCCTCGTCGTGGCTGCGCGGCAGATGCGCCTGAGCCGCGGCACCGCCGAGAGTCTCGTGATGACCGCGGTCGGCTCGTATCGCGATCGCGTCGCGCAATACGCGCAGTTCGGCGCGCTCGACCTGTGGTACGACCGCATCACGTTCGACCGCATGGCCGAGATCGCATTGACGCCCGAGCGCCGGCGCGCGGTGCGGCGCGCCATGGAAAAGGCCGCGAGCCGCACGCACGAAAGCCTGCTGCAAAAAATGGCGTCGTTCGATGGCAATCGTTGGACCATCCACGACACGCCGCCCGCGCTGTTTCATGTGCTCGGTGCGAACACGCTGTTTACGGCCGAGGAAACCGAAACCTACCGGACCGGCAACGTCGAAAAGACGATCGAGCAGGTGTGGGGCGAGTACCGCAAGTCGATGTCGCACGATAGGCGCGAACTGCTCGATCACTTCACGAGGCACGACGTCGTGTTCAAAGTGGCCGGCGTCGGCAGCGTCGGCACGCGTTGTCTGGTCGTGCTGCTCGTCGATCACATGGGCAAGCCGTTGTTCCTCCAGATGAAGGAGGCGCGGCCATCGGTGATCGCGCAGTTCTATAAGTCGCCGGCGGTCAAGCATCAGGGCGAGCGCGTCGTGCAAGGACAGCGGCTGCTGCAAACCGCGAGCGACGTGTTCCTCGGCTGGGGGACGGGACCGCACGGGCGGCAGTTCTATTTCCGCCAACTGCGCGACATGAGGCTGTCCGCGAATATCGAGCTGTTCGACAGCGATCTGCTCGACGGCTATGCGCGGCTATGCGGCTGGATCATGGCGCGCGCGCACGCGAAGGCGAGCGGGCAGGCGATCGAGATCAGCGCGTACATCGGCCGCGGCGATCAGTTCGCCGAAGCGCTGAGCGGCTACGCGAGCGCTTATGCGGATCAGGTGGAGCGCGGCTACGACGTGTTCATCAAAGCGTGCCGCAGCGGCAAGCTCGAAGCGCGTACCGATGAGGATATGGCGGCGGATTTTCGCGTGTAGCGCTGTTTGCGGTGAGTGTCACTTCACGTGCGATCGTCACGCATCGACACGCGCTTCGCGCAGCGTGACGAACCGCAGATGCCGCTCGCGCGCCGCTTCGATCACGCTCGGCAGCACCGCGAGAATCAGCGGCTGGCCTTCGACCGTCAGCGCGGCGTTGCCATCGTGCAGCAGCAGGATGTCGCGCGCGGCGAGGCCATCGAGCAGCCGCCGCGCGACCACGTGCGGGTTGCGCTCGCGCGTATCGTAGCCGCGCCGTGTCCATGCGGCGAGACGCAGATCGAGCTTGCGCAGCACCGGCTCCAGAAAGAGGTTGCGCAGTCCGGCGGGCGCGCGGAAGAACATCGGCCGCGCGCCGCTGATGGTTTCGAGCGTGCGTTGCGCGGCGGCGATCTCGCGCGTCAACGCGTGCGGAAACGTGACCGAAAACGTATGCACGTGCACCTGCGAATGGTTTTCGAGCGCATGTCCACGTGCGACGATCTCACGCGCGAGCTGCGGATAGCGCTCGACCTTCGAGCCGATGCAGAAGAATGTCGCGCGCACATCGAACGCGTCGAGCAGATCGAGCACTTGCGGCGTGACAACGGGGTCGGGGCCGTCGTCGATGGTCAGCGCGATCGCATCCGCGTTGCGCGGGCTCGCGGGCAGGCGGGTCCAGTTCGGTCCGAGCAGCGTCGTGCGCGGCAACAGTCCGGTGATCGTAAACAGCGCGTGATTCGCGACGATCGCGGCGAGCCACCATGGCCACGCGGCCGGTGCAACAGCCACGCCGATCAGCACGATCACGTGCCAGCCGATCGTGCCGTTCAGCAGTGCGGAGTTGCGGCTGCGCGGCCAGCGGCGCGGCGGGTTCGGGCATTCATTCATCGAAACGTGCTTCCAGTACGCCTTCGTCCGTCCACGGAAGGCTGTGAATCTTGCGCGCGATGCGCAACCGCGAACGATACCACTGTTGCGCGCGCCGACGTGCCACGGTCGGCGGCCACGTGCCCGACGAAAGCGCGCTGAAAGACTGCTGCGGTTTGCGATCGCCGATGCGCTGTTGTATGGTGCGGAGCGAAAAGCGGCGCGCGTGTCGATGGCGATCGGACCGGTTGCCGGCAAAAGCGCGCGTCCCGACCCAATACAACAGGAGATGCGCGATGTGGCAATCAGGAAACGGCAAAGTGGCGCTGGTGACGGGCGCGGGCAGCGGCATCGGCCGCGCGTGCGCGCTGACGCTTGCGAAGCACGGCTATAGCGTGGTGTTCGCCGGGCGTCGCCAGGCCGCACTCGATGCGGTCGCGCAGGAAGCGCAGGCGCAGCACGGCGACGCGCTCGCGGTGTCGTGCGACGTGACCGACGCCGACAGCGTCGCCGCGCTATACGACACGATCCGCGCGCGCTTCGGCCGGCTCGACGTGCTGTTCAACAACGCGGGACGCAACGGCTCGCCCGTCGACCTCGACGAAGTGAGCATCGACGAATGGCGCTCGATCGTCGACACCAACCTGAACGGCGTATTCCTGTGCACGCGCGCGGCGTTCGGCCTGATGAAGACGCAAAACCCGCGCGGCGGCCGCATCATCAACAACGGCTCGATCTCGGCGCACGCGCCGCGTCCGAACAGCGCCGCCTACACGGCGACCAAACACGCAATTACCGGGCTCACGAAGGCGGTGTCGCTCGACGGCCGCAAATACGACATCGTGTGCGGGCAGATCGACATCGGCAACGCGGGAACCGAGATGGCCGCGCGGATGGCGCGGGGCGTGCCGCAAGCCAACGGCGAGATCGCGGTCGAGCCGTTGATGGACGTGCAGCACGTCGCCGATGCGGTGCTGCATATGGCGAGCCTGCCGCTGTCGGCGAACGTGCAGTTCATGACGATCATGGCGAGCAAGATGCCGTTCGTCGGGCGCGGCTGAGCGGCGCGCAGCACCGTCTCGCAACCGGGAGCGGCGCGCACGCGTTCAACTTATACTGGGCGCTCCGTCGTCTCTCGAAGCAAAGCCACGCGCCGTGCCCCGCGCCAAACCCAGCGACGACCCGCCGCCGCAGCCGCCCGTGCGGCCCGATCTCGACGACTGCTGTCACAGCGGCTGCACGCAGTGCGTGTTCGATCTCTACGACGAAGCACTGGAGCGCTACGAGATCGCGCTGGCTGCGTGGCAGAAGCGGCAGGCGCAGAAAGCGCGGCCCGCGCGGCGGCCCGACACGCAAGGCGCGAAGTCGAAGCCGCAAGCGGACGCGCGTCGCTCGGCCGCCAGGCGCGGCAAACCGAACCCACACCGCTGATGCGCACAAGCAACTCCACGTCCCCGTCATGACCGACCTTCAGCTCACGCCGACCGAATCCCTCGCCGACCCGCACACGCTCGACGATCTGCATCGCTTCGTGCAGCGTCATCCGCGCCTGTTCGTGCTGACCGGCGCGGGCATCAGCACGGACTCCGGCATCCCCGGCTATCGTGACGACAACGGCGCATGGAAGCGCTCGCCGCCGATCACGTTGCAGGAGTTCCTCGGCACGCTGGCGATGCGTCAGCGCTACTGGGCGCGCAGCATGGTCGGCTGGCCGCTGGTCGCGCGCGCGCAACCGAATGCCGCGCATGTCGCGCTCGCGCGGCTCGAAGCGGCCGGTCACGTGCCGACGCTGGTCACGCAGAACGTCGACGGCTTGCATCAGCGCGCGGGCAGCCGCGACGTGATCGAGCTGCACGGCGGCATCGACGGAGTCAGTTGTCTCGACTGCGGCATGCAGCATTCGCGCGCAGCGATCCAGCAGACGCTCGAAGCCGACAACCCCGCGCTGCTCGACGTCACGGCCGAAGCCGCGGCCGATGGCGACGCGCATCTCGAGTGGCACGATCTCGGCGGTTTTCGCGTGCCGGCATGCTCGAACTGCGGCGGGCTGCTGAAGCCGTCGGTGGTGTTCTTCGGCGAGAACGTGCCGAAGGCGCGGGTCGTTGCGGCGTCGCATGCGCTCGATGCGGCCGACGCGGTGCTGGTGGCCGGCTCGTCGCTGATGGTGTATTCCGGCTACCGCTTCTGCGTGTGGGCGCAGCGCCAGGGCAAGCCGATCGCGGCGATCAATCTGGGCCGCACCCGCGCCGATCCGCTGTTGTCTCTGAAGGTGGCCGCGCCGTGCGGTGATACCTTGAGCGCGCTCGCTGCGTTGCTGGCGGGCGATTGAAAACGAGTACGTTCCGCGAATCACAATTAAAACCCGAGGAAACCGCATGCTGACGACGATCGAACAACTCGAAGCTCTGTACGCACAGCCAGCCGAGCGCTCGCTGCGCAAAGAGGTCCCCTATGTCAACGACGACTACCGCGCGTTCATCGCGGCCGCGCCGTTCGCGGTGCTCGCGACGAGCGGCCCCGCCGGTCTCGACTGCTCGCCGCGCGGCGATGCGCCGGGCTTCGTGCGCGTCGTCGACGAACGCACGCTCGCGCTGCCGGACCGACCCGGCAACAACCGGCTCGACAGCTTGCGCAACGTCATCGCCGATCCGCGCCTCGCGCTGCTGTTCGTGATTCCGGGTATCGGCGAGACCTTGCGCGTAAACGGCCGCGGCCGAGTCTCGAACGACGCGGCGCTGCTGGACAGTTTCGCGGTCGCCGGTAAACTGCCGCGCACCGTGCTGCTGATCGACGTCGATGCCGTGTACTTTCATTGCTCGAAGGCGATCGTGCGCTCGCAGCTGTGGGACCCGGCGCGGCATATCGCGCGCTCGGAACTGCCGAGCGCGGGCGAGATCCTGCAAAACATCATCGCCGCGAACGACGGCGAACAATTCGACGCGGCCGCCTACGATCTCGAGCTTCCCGAACGCGTGCGCGCCACGCTGTACTAACGCACATCGCAAAACCAGAACGCAAGGCCGACCATGACCGACGCCCGGCAATATTCGCCATCCGCCGAACGCAATCGCGAACCAATCCTCGCCGTGCTGCGCGATGCGCTGCCGGCGCGCGGCCGTGTGCTCGAAATCGCGAGCGGCACCGGTGAGCACGCAATCTGGTTCGCCGGCGCGCTGCCCGGTCTCGACTGGCAGCCGAGCGATGCCGACGAACAAGCGCGCGAATCGATTGCCGCGTGGACCGCGCACGCGGGGCTCGCGAACGTGCGCGAGCCGCTCGCGCTCGACGTGCATCAGCCGGACTGGGGCGTCGATGCGCTCGATGCGGTGGTCTGCATCAACATGATCCACATCTCGCCGTGGAGCGCGGCGCAGGCACTCGTCGACGGCGCGGGGCGGCGGCTCGTCGACGGCGGCGTGCTCTATCTATATGGTCCTTACCGGCGTGGCGGCGCGCATACGGCGCCGAGCAACGAAGCGTTCGAGCAGTGGCTGAAGAGTCGCGATCCCGGATGGGGCGTGCGCGATATGGAAGCGGTCGTCGCGCTCGGCGACGCGGCCGGGCTCACGTGCGAACGGGCGGTCGCGATGCCCGCGAACAACTTCAGTCTGGTGTTCAGGAAGCGGGCAGGGTAGCGGGTAGATCGGCGGGGCGCGTATTCGTTCATGCGGTCCGCCAAACCTCAGTCCGATCCCAATCCGAACCCTCCGCGCAAGCGCCGACGCGCGCACAATACCTGTCTATCTGGCGTTACGCGCAAGCTGGAGCACGGCAGGAGCACCGCAGCAGCACGAGCAACTGGCGTGCTTGCCCGCCATCAAGCGGCAAGCGCGCATTTCTTTTATCCTTTCACCCTCGACGCCGCGCCGGTGTTTTCGCAGCGCGGCGCCACGACATTTATTGGACTCTGGAGAATTCAAATGAGCAAACAGGCAATCGGCGTGGTGGGGCTGGCGGTGATGGGCCGCAATCTGGCGCTCAACATCGAGAGCCGCGGCCACGCGGTGTCGGTCTACAACCGTAGCCGCGCGAAAACCGACGAACTCATCGCCGAATATCCGGACCGCAAACTGGTGCCGGCTTTCACGCTGGAAGAGTTCGTCGACTCGCTCGAAAAGCCGCGCCGCATTCTGATGATGGTCAAGGCCGGCGAGCCGACCGACGCAACCATTGCCTCGCTCAAACCGTTGCTCGAAAAAGGCGACATCCTGATCGACGGCGGCAACACGCCTTTCACCGACACGATCCGCCGCAACCAGGAACTCGCGAAGGCGGGTCTGCACTTCATCGGCACCGGCGTGTCGGGCGGCGAGGAAGGCGCGCTGAAAGGCCCGTCGATCATGCCGGGCGGCCAGCGCGACGCGTACGACCTCGTCGCGCCGATCCTCACCGAGATCGCCGCGAAGGCGCCGGACGGCGAGCCCTGCGTCGCGTACATGGGACCGGACGGCGCGGGCCACTTCGTGAAGATGGTGCACAACGGCATCGAGTACGGCGACATGCAGCTGATCGCCGAAAGCTATGCGGTGTTGAAGCAGGTCGTCGGCTTGTCGAACGAGGAACTCGGCAAGGTCTATACCGAGTGGAACCAGGGCGAGCTCGACAGCTATCTGATCGAAATCACCTCGAAGATCTTCAGCAAGAAGGACGACGAAACCGGCAAGGACCTCGTCGACGTGATCCTCGATCGTGCCGCGCAGAAGGGCACCGGCAAATGGACCAGCCAGAACGCGCTCGACCTCGGCGCGCCGCTGCCGCTGATCACCGAGGCGGTGTTCGCGCGCGTGCTGTCGTCGCTGAAGACGCAGCGCGTGGCCGCGAGCAAGGTGCTCGAAGGTCCGCAGGCCAAGCCGCTCGAAGGCGCGAAAGAGGCGTTCATCGAATCGGTGCGCCGCGCGCTGTACTTCAGCAAGGTGATCTCGTACGCGCAGGGCTTCGCGCAGTTGCGCGCAGCGTCGGAAGAATACAAGTGGGATCTCGACTACGGCACGATCGCGAAGATCTTCCGCGCGGGCTGCATCATCCGCGCGCGCTTCCTGCAAAAGATCACCGACGCCTACACGAAGGACAAGGCGCTCGCGAACCTGCTGCTCGATCCGTACTTCCGCGACATCGCGAAGAACTACCAGGCGGCGTTGCGCGAAGTCGTGGTGGCCGCGGTCAACGCAGGGGTGCCGGTGCCGGCGTTCGCGTCGGCGATCGCATATTTCGACGCTTACCGCTCGGAGCGTCTGCCCGCGAACCTCGTGCAGGCGCAACGCGACTTCTTCGGCGCGCATACGTTCGAACGCATCGACAAGCCGGGCAGCTTCCACGCGCAGTGGAGCTAAGCAGTCGAAAAAACGGCCCGGCGCGCGTGATGGTGACAGCGCGCCGGGCCGTTGTTCATTTTGGATCAGCAACGGAGCCTTGCATTATTACGAGATACATCGTGGGTTATCTGTAAGCTTAAGCAAATGCGAAACGATTATTGCGCTACGAGGAATAGAGTTTCGCTCGTTTAAGGGTTTACCCTAGATCGTGACGCCTCTAAACTTGTTTTCAATCGCTGAGGGAAAAGCAGAAACCCCGAAGCGCACCACACAACAAGCCATTTGGAGGTTAATCATGAAGACCCTGATTTCCGCAGTTGCAATCGCCGCCGCCCTCGTTGTTCCGGTCGCTTCGTTCGCTCAAGCCAGCCAGCCGGTGACCCGCGCTCAGGTTCGCGCTGAACTGATCCAACTCGAAAAGGCCGGCTACAACCCGTCCGCCAACGACGTCAACTACCCGGTCGATATCCAGGCAGCGCAAGCACGCGTCGATGCGCAGCGCGGCACCGCCGTCGCAGCCAACCGCGCGGACACCAGCGGCTACGGCGCTCCGGCTGTCGGCACGTCGCAAGCAGGCCACGCCGTCCTTCCGGCGAAGGCCAACCGTAACTCGGTGTACTTCGGCAACTAATCGCAGTAGAAGTGTGCAGGTGTAGTTGGAAGTCGTAGTCCGCTGTAGACGCCGCGTCGTGGAGTAGCGCGAGCGCGGCGGGCAAGAAAAAACGCCATCCGGTTCGATCGGATGGCGTTTTGTCGTTTACGGCGCCGTGCTGCGGCGGATTCGCGTCAATGCAGCGTTCGCTGCCGCCGACCGATGTCGTCGAACAGTGCGCGGCTCGGCTCCAGTGCGAGCAGCCACGATTCGTCGTAGCCGCTCAGATTGTCGAGCGCCTCGCGCAGACGCTCGATCGCCACCGCGGGCAGCTCGACGCTCGCCTCGACCCCGCTCGACAGCCTCGCGACGCTCGCCAGTTGCACGAGCGCATCGGCGGCCTCGGCGACGTCGGCGGCGAAGATCAGATGGGTGTTCAGCAGTTCGACGAGGCCGGCAGACGCCGCCACATCGTCGACGTTGAGTTGCACGGCCAGAAAGGTGGCTTTGTTCATCCTCGATTCCTCCCAGAATCCCAACGTTGTCGTGTACTGCTCCGCGCGGCTTGACTGAGTATAGGCGATGGCCGATTGCCCGCAACAATCGGACGAATCGGCCGTGGCGGCTCGCTCGCCGGGACGCGCGGGCCGTGCGACCTATAATAGGGCCAGCCGTGCAAGCGCCGTCGCCGTGGGCGGACGGCGCCACTCGCGGGATTTGCGCGCTTGCCAATTGCTCATCGACCATGAAGATCATCCGCAGTAAAAGCTTTACCGCGCCGCGTGCCTGGGGTGCGCTCGACATCGCGAACATGAACGGCATCACCACGCGTCTGCATTGGACGGACCAGCCGTACAAGTGGCACGTGAACGACGGCGAGGAAGTGTTCGCCGTGCTCGACGGGCGCGTCGAGATGCGCTATCGCGAAGACGGCGTCGAATGTTCGACGGTGCTCGAAACCGGCGACGTGTTCTACGCGACGGTCGGCACCGAGCATGTCGCGCATCCGCTCGGTACGGCACGCGTGCTCGTTGTCGAAACGCAGGGAAGCGTCTGAAGAACGCGGCAGTTTGACCGCGCGCGCCAGCGCGGCGTGCGTATGGTGCGCGCGCATAATATCCAGGCGGCTACAGACAGCCGCGATGTTGTGCAAGCGTGGCGGAACGGCAATTGCTAGGGCGTCGGTTGAATCGGAACGAGACACACGTCGAGGAAAATCAGATGACACAACAATGGCAACCGACGGCGATCCGCGTGCTGATGGCGGCGGCGCTCGGCGTGGCGATCGGCGGCTGCACGACGATGCCGTGGGAAAGCACGCCGTTCTACAACAACGCGCCGTCGAGCGCGACCAGCCTCGCGAACGTCCCGGTTCCTGCCGGCTTCTATCGTGTCAATCCGGGCGACACGCTGGCCGGCATCGCTTCGGCTTATGGACGCAAGCTGCAGGAAATCGCAGCCTGGAACGGCTTGCCGGTCAACGCCGCGGTCGCGCCCGGCCAGGTGCTGCGCGTTTCTCCGCCGATGGCCTCGGGCAGCGTGGTCACGCCGCCGGTTGCGGTGGCGCCGGGTGCGCCGGCCGCTCCGGGCGCGACGGCGAACGTGCCGCCGGGCGCCGTCCCCGGTGCGCCGGCCCCCGCGGCCGGGCCGCAGCAGGGCGTGCTGCAATGGCCGTTGCGCGGACCGGTCCTGCGCGCGTTCGCGCCGGGCAAGTCCAACGGCATCGTGATCGGCGGGCAACCCGGCGATCCGGTCAAGGCCGCCGCGACCGGCCGCGTGGTCTACGCGGGCACCGGCATCGAAGCCTACGGCCCGCTCATCATCATCAAGCACAACGACTCGCTGATCACCGCGTACGGCCAGAACAGCCAGCTGCTCGTCAGGGAAGGCGACGCGGTCGCGCAAGGGCAGACGATCGGCGAGGTCGGGGTCGATAGCCGCGGTGCGGCGTCGATCCAGTTCGAAGTGCGCCAGAACGGCCAGCCGGTCGATCCGCTGCAGTGGCTTCCGAAGCCCGGCGGCTGAGCATCCCCGTCGCGTCTATTGAGTTAGCGTCTATCGACTCCTCGCAGCCGGATCGGCGCGCTTTGCGGGGACGCGCCGATTTTCAGCGTCGCCTGAATTGAATACACTGTATGGCTCGTTTGCCGGCGCGTACGCGTTCCTCCCGGAATGCACGCGGCCGGCTGCCGTAGGTTGTCATCCATGGACGCACAGGGACACACAATGATCGATTTGCGCAGCGATACCGTTACCCGCCCGACTCCGCCGATGCTCGCGGCGATGTCTGCGGCCGAAGTCGGCGACGACGTCTGGGGCGACGACCCCACCGTACTGCGTCTGCAGGCCACGCTGGCCGAGCGCACCGGCAAGGAAGCGGGGCTGTTCTTCCCGAGCGGCACGCAAAGCAACCTCGCCGCATTGATGGCGCACTGCGCGCGCGGCGACGAATACATCGTCGGCCAGCTCGCGCACACCTACAAATACGAGGGCGGTGGCGCGGCCGTGCTCGGCAGCATCCAGCCGCAGCCGCTCGAAAACGCCGCCGACGGCTCGATCCCGCTCGAGAAGATCGCCGCCGCGATCAAGCCGATCGACGATCACTTCGCTCGCACGCGGCTGCTCGCGCTGGAAAACACGATCGGCGGCAGAGTGCTGCCGGAGCAGTACGTCGCCGACGCGACGCAGCTCGCGCGCGAGCGCGGCCTCGCGACCCACCTCGACGGCGCGCGCGTGTTCAACGCGGCGGTCGCGTCGGGCAAGCCGGTCGCGGCGCTCACCGAGCCGTTCGATTCGGTGTCGATCTGCTTTTCGAAGGGACTGGGCGCGCCGGTCGGCTCGGTGCTGGTCGGCAGCCGCGCGCTGATCGACGTCGCGCATCGCTGGCGCAAGGTGCTCGGCGGCGGCATGCGCCAGGCTGGCGTGCTCGCGGCGGCGTGCCTGTACGCGCTCGATCACAACGTCGAGCGTCTTGCCGACGATCACGCGAACGCCGCGCATCTGGCGGCGGGGCTGGAGAGCATCGAGCAGGTGAAGGTGCAGTCGGTCGCGACGAACATGGTGTTCGCGCAGTTTCCGCAACAGCATTGCGCGCCGCTCGAGGCGTGGCTCAAGGAGCGGGGCATCCTCACGCAGATGCTGTATGCGTCGCGCTTCGTCACGCACATGGATGTATCGCGCGACGATATCGACACGTTCATTGCCGCGGTGAAGGGGTACTTCGCGGCACGTTGATCGCGCCGCAATGGTCGGAAGCGAGGCGGCTCGCATAGTTGCCGCCTCGTCTTCCCGCACCGGCTTCAACTCATGCGCGGTTCGTTCGAGCCGCGCTTCATGCAAGCTTTATCCTCGTTTCACGCGCCGTCCGGCGCACATCTCACTTGACCGCCGCCTTCGCCTGCACGCCCGCGCGATGCGATGGCGCGAAGAGCCGCAAGCCGCTCGCGAGGCTCGCGGCGCCGGCAAAGAACGCGCCGAGGCCGAGCGCGAGCGTCGGCCCATGCTGGCGTCCGGCGATGCCGAAGCACAGCGCGACCAGCGCCGCGCCGGTCGCCTGGCCGATTAGCCGCGCGGTCGCGACGATGCCGCTCGCGCCGCCGCTGCGCTCCGGCGGCGCGCTCGCCATCAGCGCCTTAAGGTTCGGCGACTGGAAAAAGCCGAAGCCCGCGCCGCAGATCGCCATGCGGATGCCGATGTCGAGCACGTGCGGATGGGCGGGCAGCATCGCCAGCGAGGCCATCCCCGCCGACAGCACCGCGAGCCCGACCGCGCCGAGCAGCCCCGGCGGATAGCGGTCCGACAGGCCGCCCGCGAGCGGCGCGGCGAGTGCGACCACGACAGGCCACGGCGTCATCAGGAAGCCGGTTTCGACCTGGCTGCGCAGCAGCACGTCCTCGAAATAGAACGGCAGCGACACGAATGCGAGGCTCTGCGCGGCGAACGAGCAGACGGCCGTCACCGCCGACAGCGCGAACACCGGCCGCTTGAACAGATCGACGGGCAGCATCGGCGCGGAGTGACCCGCCTCGCGGCGAATCAGCAGCAGCGCGAACACGACCGCGATCGCCGTGGCGCTGAGCACGATCTGCATCGACGCGCGTTGCGCCGCCTCGCCGAGCGCGAAGATCAGCGCGGCGAACGTGACCACGTTAAGCAGGGCCGCCACCGGATCGAACTGATGCCGCCCCTGCGTGGTGTGCGGCAGCGCCGGCATCGCGAAGCTGAGCGCGAGCACGCCGAGCGGCACGTTGACGGCGAACAGCCACGGCCACGTCGCGACCGACAGAATCAGCGACGCCACCGTCGGCCCGACCGCGAACGACACGCCGACGATCAGCGCATTGGTGCCGAGCCCGCGACCGAGCCGATGCGGCGGGTACAGATAGCGGATCAGCGCGGTGTTGACGCTCATGATCGCGCTGGCGCCCAGGCCCTGCACGATGCGCGCGGCGGTAAGCAGCGGCAGCGTCGGCGCCAGCGCGCAGCCGAGCGAGCTCAGCGTGAACAGCGCGATGCCGCCGATATAGATGCGCCGATGCCCGACGATATCGCCGAGCGCGGCGAGCGGCAGCAGCGTCGCGACCATCGCGAGCTGGTACGCGTTGATGATCCAGACCGACGCGGCCGGCGCCGCATGCAGGTCGCCGGCGATTGCGGGCAGCGCGGTGTTGGCGATCGCGGTATCGAGCGTGGCGAGCGCGACGGCGAGCATGATCGCGGCCATCGCGCGGCGATTGGCGGCCGACATCGGGCCGTCGGCGGGGAGAGCCGGCGTGGGGACGCCGACGGTGGGGCTGAGCTTATCGGACAAGGCGTGGCTCGTCGGGTTGGGCATGCCGGCGTTGGCCGCTTCAGGAGAGGCGACGCGCGCACGGCGGTTTTGTTGTGGGCGAGGTGGCGCGCTGTCCGGACCACGGCGGATGAGCGTGGCGGCTTGTGCGGCGCAACGTCGCGATTGTTGCAGAGACGGCACGATCTTGCTGGGAGGCCGGCAGACGGGCGCAGACGAGGCGCTGAGATCTGACCACAACGCAACTAACCGTCAACCCCGGCCGGCATCTCCAAATCGGTGCGCGCCCCACATCAAATCGAATTCGCGTACGCACAAACCGTCCGGCAGAACAGGCGGCCCGATGCGATCACACAATTGGGGAATTCGCGGCTTCATTCCCCCGTCATGCATCGAAAAAATAATCGATGTGCGGTTTTGCACTGCATCCGGGCATCGGCCGCGCGCCATTGCGCGGCAATTGGCGGATTCGCCGGGCACGGCATATGCGTCACCATCCGCTCGCGCAGCGATGTGCGCGATCCGCAAAATGTTCTACTCTGTTTTTTTAACCGTTCCGACAGGCACGCGCCTCCCGTCCGTCTTCCGTGCGGTTCGCGTCTGCCTTGTCGAACTTCCCGGAGGCTTCGATGACGACCGTCGATCTGGAATTCGACCAGCTCCACAGTACCGTCGACGCGCTACGGCGCTCAATTTCGAATCGCATGATGTACGGCGTCGGCAAGGACGCCATCACCGCTCACCCGCACGACTGGCTGCACGCGGCCGCGCTCGCCGTGCGCGACCGGCTCGTCGCGCGCTGGATGAAGACCACGCGCCTGCAATACGAGCAGGACGTGAAGCGGGTCTACTACCTGTCGATGGAGTTTCTGATCGGCAGGACCTTTACCAACGCGCTGCTCGCGCTCGGCATCCACGATCAGATGAAGGAGGCGCTCGCGAGCCTCGGCGTCGACATGGACGCGCTGATCGACATCGAGCCCGACGCCGCGCTCGGCAACGGCGGCCTCGGGCGGCTCGCCGCGTGCTTTCTCGATTCGATGGCGACGCTCGGGATTCCGGGCTTCGGCTACGGCATCCGTTACGAGTACGGCATGTTCCGCCAGGAAATCATCGACGGCGAGCAGGTCGAGGCGCCCGATTACTGGCTGCGCGCCGGCAACCCGTGGGAATTTCCGCGGCCCGAAATCAAGTACATGGTGCACTTCGGCGGCCGTACCGTGCAGCGCGGCGAGAAGACCGAATGGATCGACACCGAGCATGTGAACGCGACCGCGTACGACACCGTGATCCCCGGCTACGCGACGGACGCGACCAACACGCTGCGCCTGTGGTCCGCGCGCGCGACCGAGGAACTCGACCTCGGCGCGTTCAATCGCGGCGACTACCGCAACGCGGTCGACACCAAGAACATGTCGGAGAACGTGTCGCGGCTGCTCTATCCGGACGACTCCACACCGGCCGGCCGCGAGTTGCGGCTGCGCCAGGAGTATTTCTTCGTATCGGCGACGATGCAGGATCTGATCCGCCGCTATCAGCGCACGCACAGCACGTTCGGACGCTTCTCGGAGAAGGTCGCGGTGCATCTGAACGACACGCACCCGGTGCTCGCGATTCCCGAGCTGATGCGCCTGCTCGTCGATGTGCATAACCTGCCGTGGGACAAGGCGTGGAAACACGTGACGCAGATCTTCTCGTACACGAATCACACGCTGATGCCCGAGGCGCTCGAAACATGGGATGTTGAAATGCTGTCGCGGCTGCTGCCGCGCCATCTCGAGATAATCTTCGAAATCAACGCGCAGTTTCTGAAGCACGTCGGCGAGCAATCGGGCCACGACGTCGATATGATCCGCCGCATTTCGCTCGTCGACGAATACGGGCAGCGGCGCGTGCGCATGGCCTATCTGGCGATCGTCGCGAGTCACAAGGTGAACGGCGTGTCGAAGCTGCATTCGCAGCTGATGACGCGCGACATCTTCGCCGACTTCGCGCGTCTCTACCCTGACCGCTTCACCAACGTGACCAACGGCATCACGCCGCGCCGCTGGCTCGCACAGGCGAGTCCGTCGCTGTCGTCGCTGATCGATGCGCGCATCGGTACGCATTGGCGCAGCAACCTGTTCGAGCTCGAGCAGCTGCGCAATCTGCGCAAGGACGACGAGTTCGTCGACGCGTTCCGTGAGGCCAAACGACAGGCCAAGCTGCGGCTCGTGCACCGGCTCGCGCAGCACACCAAGCTGCACTTCGATCCGAACGCGCTGTTCGATCTGCAGGTCAAGCGCATTCACGAATACAAGCGCCAGTTGCTCAACGTGCTGCACGTGATCGTGCGCTACAACGAGATTCGCGCGAATCCGGAGCGCGACTGGGTGCCGCGCGTCGTGCTGTTTGCGGGCAAGGCCGCGTCCGCGTACCGGATGGCCAAGACGATCATCAAGCTGATCGGCGACGTCAGCGAGAAGGTCAATCACGATCCGCTGATCGGCAACAGGCTGAAGGTCGTGTTCGTGCCGAACTACGGCGTGAGCGTGGCCGAGCTGATCATTCCGGCGGCCGATCTGTCCGAGCAGATCTCGATGGCCGGCACCGAGGCGTCGGGCACCGGCAATATGAAGCTCGCGCTCAATGGCGCATTGACGATCGGCACGATGGACGGCGCGAACATCGAAATCTGCGACGCGGTGGGGCGCGAGAACATCTTCATCTTCGGCCACTCCGCCGACGAGGTCGACGATCTGCGCGCAAGCGGCTATCGGCCGCGGCAGATTTACGAGGAAAACGAAGCATTACGCACCGCCCTCGATCAGATTCGTACGGGCTTCTTCTCGCCGGACGATCCGCTGCGCTTCTCGGATATCTTTCACACGCTGGTCGATTGGGGCGATCACTATATGGTGCTCGCCGATTTCGACGCGTTCGCGAAGGCGCAGAACGCAGTGGATGCGCGTTTCGTCAACAAACACGCGTGGGCCGAAAGCGCGATCGAGAACGTCGCGGGGATGGGGCAGTTCTCGTCGGATCGCACGATCGGCGAGTATGCGCGCAATATCTGGCGCGTGAATCCGCTCAGTCTGGACTGAACTGGCGAAGCCGTGCGGGGCTGGCGTCGACCAGTCGCGCACGGCTTTTTCATGTTCGATCGACGCGCCGCGTCATGCCTTCGGCGCGGCAGCCGCCGCCTTCGCCCGATGCACGGCCTCGCCGACGCGTTCGACGAACTCGCGATCCGTGCTCATCAGCGCCTCGCGCTCACCGTCGGCCGTCTTGACCATCAACCGATGCGTGACGTCCTGAGTCACCCAGGTCAGCCAGCCGACCACGACCAGCATCGCCCCGGATACGAGCCCCGAAGCCGAATGCAGCACACCGCCGACGATCGCGCCGATCAGCCCCGCCACCGAGATCACGAGCGGCACGACCTTGTTCTTCTGCACGGTCATGACCTGCACGTCGACGATATCGCGCAGCGGGAAGACCTGGCCCGCGGCCGAGAGGGCGTTGCGCGTGACTGACACGCCGCGATCGTTGAATGGGATTTCCATTGTTTCAATGCAAGGGTGGTGAAGCGCGCAGCGTAACAGACTTCCCTCAAATTCCTAAAGTTAGGGAGTTTTTCGTTCTCTCTCAGGCCCGTGCTGCAACGGGCACGATTTTGGGGACAAAAAAAGAGCGCCGCGCATCGACGCCGCAGATCATTTCAACGCATATTCTGCCGTCGCGCTCTCTCTAGCGATTAGCAATCCGGAGTCGCGACTATTGCAGGAGAGGAAGGTCGAATGATTGCGGCCATGTCGTTCATCGCTGGATTGCTCGCGGTCTTTATTGTCTGCTATGTGCACTCTGAGATCCCCAGATTTACAAAGGGCGGGTTAACCGCGTCGTAGCCAATCTCGCGGTGTTTGGCGTGGGCTGCAGTTTGGGCTTCATTTGTGCGCGGTTTTCCAGCGCGCTCGCGCCATCATGGATTGGATTGGCCGGAGGCTTCAGCGGTCCACCTTCCACCCGCAGCCCGGCGCGCCACGTTCGAGTTCGTCACGTCTTGCGATCAGCCGAACTCTCAAGTCTCATACTTGAACGACACGGACACCCGGGTCCGATATTCAACCACCTTGCCGTTGTCGATCTTCATGTCGAGCTTACAGACATTGGCGATTCGCAAATCACGAAGCGAGTTAGCAGCGGTTTCTACAGCATTTTTCGCAGCCTCCTCCCAGGAAGTCGGACTCGTGCCGACAATTTCTGTAACCTTGTAGACGCTGGACTGTGTGCTTGCGGCCATGATCTCTCTCCAGGATGGAATGGGCTATTTTTTACGTGGCGCATCCCCCGTGCCTGTTTCGCTAATCAGCGCTAGCAACCTGGCAGCATCCAAGCTAAACGACGCGTACAAACCTGCTTCGGCCCGCGAAGTGGGGTCGGCCACGCCTGTCAGTGTGGAGGTGTCCGACGTGGGCACCTTGCATCTGACCTTATATCCGTTGATGCAGATGTCGCTGTAATTTTTTGGCCAATGTAGCGCCGGTGACGCGATTACGGTTTTCCGAGGACTCCAAGCGCCTCGGTGTGCAACCCGGGAGTCGCAGCCGCGACGACCGTACCATCGAAACGTTCAGTGATTGGATGACCCGACCACGTAGTAACGATGCCACCCGCGCCCCGAACGACAGGCACTAGCGCCATCACATCGTAAATTTCCAGGTCTGCTTCCACAACGAGGTCAATGTAACCCGAGGCTAACAAGGCGTAACCGTAACAGTCGGTTCCGAACCGGGAGATTGCGACAGAACGCGACAGCGTTGAAAAGGCCCGTGACGCTTCACCGATAAATATCTGCGGGTCCGTTGTGCAGAGTCGGGCATCGCGCAATCGCGTGCATGAACTGACTTTGCACGGAGTGCCATTGAGAACGGTGCTATTGCCGTAGCCTATCCAGCGCTCACGCAGTGCTGGGACTTCAATCAGGCCGTAGACAGGAAGTCGACTTTCGAGTACCGCGACGAGCGTCCCGAACAGCGGAAGACCCGATACGAAGCTCTTCGTGCCGTCGATGGGGTCAATCACCCAGGTTGTTCCGTCTCCAGTCTCGCCGCCTTCCTCTTCGCCCACAAGGTGGTGCGATGGATGCCGCGACAAGATGAGTTCACGAAGCCGTCGTTCTATCTCGCGGTCCGCGATTGTGACGGGGGTCGCGTCGGACTTTGTTGTAACGTCGAACCTCGTTCTGAAGTGCTTCAACGCGAGGATTCGAGCTTCGTCGCCGAGCGAGTCCAGAAACCTGCATGTATCCGTTGGTGTCATGTTGCTACCTCCATAAACTACCGATATTCGGCGTCAGGAGGGCGCATGAATCTGCACGACGAAATTCGCGACGTCCGGCAGGCAGACGATGCCATTTCGGCTGCGCAGTCTCGAAACGGCCACCAGCTCGAGTTGCTGCAGGCGCTCGAGAGGGATGGGCACAGTACGGCGCGAACGCGAAACCGAACCATGTTCCTCTGGCTAGACCGGCAAACGCAATCTCGTCCTGAAGAAGCTTGCCCACAGAAACGACTCGTACGCACGCTTTGGTTTTCGGTAGGCGCCAGCACGTCGCGCAAATGCCGCGAGGCTTTGATAGGGGTCGTCCATCATTGCTGAAAGCGACATCGGCATTTCGCCGATCGCGCGTCGCAAGCCACGATCATCGAACGGGTGTAGCCAATGCCTTTGCCTCACGTGTTCCCAAAACTCGTCGGTCTCCAAAGCAGCGAAATCAGCCAAAACTCTCACCGGAACGTTGTCGATTCTCATGCTCCGCCAGGCGCGCGCCCAGTGGTGATGATCGACAATAAAGAAAGAGCGTCCCGGTCCCAACGCGACGCGGACCGCATGTCGCTCCATGAACGCGTTGATGTCGTTGGAATGACGGTCGGTCAGCAGCGCTTTGGCGCTTACGTAACGCGAGCCGATTGTCATTTGTGTCGGCCGCAAATCATTGACACACAAGTACATCACGATGGCGAAGCATTGTTGAAATGCACTTTCGGCCGAGCATTAGCCATGCCTCGATATGGCGGGGCCGATGAGATCCATCGGTCACATCGCAACGGTTGCCGCGCGCGCATCGACCGACCAGCATTCGGCATCTCCTTTCGTGCGTGCCTCCGTGGTCCCACTCACGAAGGAGCTGTGCCTCGCGTTGTCGTCACTGCTTCATCGCGCCGGTCGCGTTAGAGCCGGACGCGCCTTGGGGCGACATGCCACTTTCGCGTTTTTGCATCAATGTGCCACTCGCCGGTTTGCCGGTACCGGCGTCCGCGGCACGGCTCATGCTCTGCCCGGCGGTACCCGGCTGCGCGCTGTGAGCATCCTGCTTCGGCTGCACGCTGCCGGTATTGGTTTGCGCAAACGCGTAAGCGCCGGCAATCAATGAAATTACGCCCACTCCTGCCACTATCAGCTTCATGACGATCTCCAGTTTGGGAAGCGCTCCGGGAACTACGTACCCATCCGCGTAGCACGGCTCGTGCCGTCAAAGAGCATCGTTGGCGGGGCCTAGTTCATGTCGGCTCGGGTGTGATGCGCTGCGCGTGGCCGAGATCAGCCGTCGCGGCCTGTCATCTCGGGCGCGATCGACGCATGGTTCAGCAGCCCGACGAGGGCGACGCCACCGACCACGTTACCTAGCAGCGTCGGCGCGAAAAATCGCAGCAGATAGTCCTGCACGGCGGCATGGCTGCGCAGCACCGCGTACGCCGCTTCCACTGAGCCAGCAATCACGTGCGCCAGATCACACACTGCAACAACATACGTGAGGACCGCGACGATCAGCACGGCGGCGGATCTCGCGCTCGGCAGCAGCCAGACCATCAGCGCGATTAGCCAGCCCGCGAGAACCGCCTTCATCGTCGTGGAAGCAAAGGTGGAGCCGTACGGGGCTTGCGACAACTGGTCGAGAACCGGAGCAAGCTTCTGCCCGAACGACGTCGGCATCGTAAGGATCCCGGCGAAGATCCATGTCCCGGCCAGATTCGCGGCCAGTACGATCACCCATAGCCGCAGCGCGATAGCGGCAACCGGCAGACTGCGCCTCGTCAGGACCGGCAGCAGCACGGTCAACGTGCTTTCGGTGAATAGTTGCTGGCGCCCGAGCACGACGATGATGAAGCCGACGCAATAGCCTGCGGCGCCAGTCAGCGAGATGCCGCCGTGACCGGGCGACGAGGTCTTGCTTTCGAGCACCGCCTGGGTCAGAAACGAAAAACCCATTGACAGCCCGGCCGCCAACGCGGACCACAGCAGCGCGAGCGGCTTGCGGCCAAGCGCCGTCTCGCCTTCCTCCCGGATGATCTCGTGAATCACCAGCGCGCGAGGTGAACTGTGCGCGGAAGCCTGGTCGCGCTCCTCGTCATCGAGATGGGGCGACGCATGTCCTGCCGGGTGATCGTCGTTTGTTCGGGGCTGGCTTGCCATTCGCAATGCTCCAGGTTGATTGTCGCGATCGCCTTGCCGATAACGCTGACGGCGAAGCCACTCCGCTGTCCGATGCGGACCGCGCCGCAAAGGCCAAAGTGCTCACTTGGCGACGCGATTGCGCGTCTCGAATCCCACGTGTGTCTACCTTTTCGCTTCGTCGCGGTCCGCAGCAGAGCGGCCAAGGAATTGCGTGACCGTCTCCGGCAGGTGCTCAAGCAGCCACTTCGCCATTTCGATTTCCTGCGGCAGAATCTGCTCGCAAACCTGGCGGGTCTCGATGTCGCCCGCCGCGTTGGCTGCCGCGTCGGTGACGTTGATCAGCCGTTCATAGATGATCTTCGCGCGCGCTTCGGCCGCGATGTTCGAGCGCAGGTCCGCGGTCGGCTCGCCGATCGTGTCGATGTACGCGGCACTCCACGGGACGCCGCCGGAGTTCGTCAGCGGCGGTCCGCCGCCGTATAGCACCTGGGTCAGGTGACTGTCGTTGCCCGCGCCGTTGAGCTTGCGATAAAGCCCGGCTTGCTGCTCGACCGCTTCGGCGAGTTCCCCTTTCGCGCCGCGATTCAACATCGCGACGATCGAGCCGATGATCTCGAGATGGCTCAGCTCTTCGGTGGCGATATCGAACAGCATGTCCTTGCGCCCGGGGTCTTCTTCCGCAACGGCCTGGGTGAAGTAGCGCATCGCGGCGGGCAGTTCGCCTTGCGGACCGCCGAACTGCTCCAGCATCAGATTCGCGAGCCCGGGATTGGTCGTGCCGACGCGAACCGTGTACTGCAGGCGTTTGTCGTGCATGAACATCCGGACCTCCATTGGAGTTGGTAGTTGGGTCTTCCCTCCGCCGTGCCACGCATGCGGAGCGCCGTCGGCTGGACGGCGCGAATCTGTCTGCGCATGCCGCGTTCCTGCCCGCCTGACACGGGCTGCCAGGGCTTGCCCAAAGCAGGCGGGAAGCGTTGTAACAGGCTAGAGGTCCGCAGACCAACGTTGCGCGCACGTGCGAGCCGGCGCCCGCAGGAGGCGGTTCGCGAAGAGGACCATCGCATTGCGGGATTGCCGACCGCGCCTGAGCGTAGGGGGTTTACTCGTAGCGCCGATCGGCACTGATGCCATGCACGCAGCCAGCGGAGCCCTGTATGCGGGTGTTCTGGACGTTTTGCCACGCTCGGTCCCTGGTGCCAGAACCCACTCCCGGACCTCGCCGGATCCGCGAGCGTAGATAGCGCGGATAGAGGTTCGGTTCATTTCTCCCGTTGTGGCGCGACGTCATCGGCCGACTGCATTGCGTCAAGGAAAATCATACTTAGCCTGGACGGATTGGCTAAGATGTCGCAGGTTCGCGCTCGGAGGCCATTCATGACTGTCGGCGTATATGCCACGCTGGTCGCGACGTCGCTCGTGCTGCTGCTCGGCGAAAAGCTCGTGCAATGGATCGGCGTGCTGCGAACCTATTCGATTCCGGCGCCGGTGGCAGGCGGGCTCATCGTTGCGATCTGCGTGCTGATCACACGCATCACCACGCAAGTGCAGGTCAGGTTCGATTCGACGCTGCAGGCGCCGCTGATGCTCGCGTTCTTCTCGACGATCGGTCTGAATGCGCATCTGTCGAATCTGAAGGCGGGCGGGCCGGTGTTGATCCGCTTTCTGGCGGTGGTCAGCGGGCTGCTGATCCTGCAGAACGTGATCGGCATCCTGCTCGCGTTCGCGCTCGGCGTCGATCCGCTGCTCGGCATTCTCGGCGGCTCGGTCACGATGTCGGGCGGGCACGGCACCGGCGCCGCGTGGAGCCAGGTCTTCACCGAACGCCACGGGCTGGAGTCGGCGACCGAGATCGCGATCGGCTGCGCGACCTTTGGACTCGTGATGGGCGGCGTGCTCGGCGGTCCGGTCGCCCGTGTGCTGATGCGGCGGATCAGCGCCGACGAATTGCTGCGCGTGCAGCAGCTAGCGGACGAAACGCTGGTCTTCGAAGAGCCGAAGGCGGAGCAGGCCACCACGCCCGCCGCGATCATCACGACACTCGCGCTGATCTCGATCTGCCTCGCGGGCGGCGAAGTGTTTGCCGACTGGATCGCGGACACCGTGTTCGAATTGCCGACCTTCGTCTGCACGCTGTTCATCGGCGTGATCCTGAACAACGTGCTCGCGCTCATGCGTGTGCGGATCGACCAGCACGCGGTCGCGCTGGTCGGCAACGTCGCGCTCGCGCTCTTTCTCGCGATGGCGCTGATGCGGCTCGACCTATGGGAGCTTGCCGCGCTCGCGTTGCCGATCATCTCGATCCTCGCGGCGCAAACGCTGCTGATGGCGCTCTACGCGATCTTCATCACGTTCCCCGCGATGGGCCGCAACTACGACGCGGTCGTGTTGTGCGCGGCGCAATGCGGGCTCGGACTTGGCGCGACGCCGACCGCGATCGCGAACATGCAGGCGATCACGAACCGCTTCGGCCACTCCCATATCGCGTTCCTGATCGTGCCGATGACCGGTGCGTTTTTCATGGACATCGTCAATGCGATCGTGATCAAACTGTTTCTCACGCTGCCGTTTTTTCATTGAGTCCAGGCGAATACAGGCAAATATCATGAGCAATCAACCCCACATCGCACCCGACAGCACCGCCGCGCGCGTCGCGCTATGGCGTGCGCTGCACGTGCAGGCCGACGCGCCGCCGCACGTGCTCGAAGACGAAGTCGGCTTGCAATTGCTGGCTCCCGCCGAAGACTGGCTCAGCCGCGGCGACATGGACCTTCGGTTCACGCGGCCGTTTCGTGCGTCGATCGTCGCGCGCGCACGCTTTATCGAGGATCTGGTCGTCGAGCAGGCCGGGCGCGGTGTGGATCAATACGTGATCCTCGGCGCCGGTCTCGACAGCTTCGCGCAACGCCGGCCCGACATCGCGTCGCGGCTCACCGTGTTCGAGGTCGATCCGCCGGGACCGCAAACGTGGAAGCGTCAGCGGCTCAGCGAACTGGGTTACGGCCTGCCGGACTGGCTGCGTTTCGTGCCGGTCGATTTCGAAGCGGGCGACAGCTGGCGGCAGCGTCTGGTCGCCGAAGGCTTCGACGAAAGCAGGCCAGCCGTGGTCGTGTCGACCGGCGTCAGCATGTATCTGACCAGGGAGGCGAATGCGGCGACGTTGCGTGAAGTTGCCGGGCTCGCGCGCGGCTCGACGTTCGCGATGACGTTTCTGTTGCCGCTGGAGATGGCGGACCCGGACGTGCGCCCCGGACTCGAAATGGCGGAGAAGGGCGCGCGTGCGAGCGGTACGCCGTTCATCAGCTTCTTCATGCCGCAGCAGATGATCGACATGGCGCGTGAAGCAGGCTTTGACGACGCGCGGCATGTGTCCGCGGCCGATCTGACGCAGCGCTACTTCGCGGCTCGCACGGATGGGCTGCGCCCGCCGGGCAATGCGGAGGAACTGCTGGTGGCGAATAGTTAGGGGCCTCTGCGGTGGGTTGAATGCGTGACCGCGTTCCTCACGCGGCTATAATCGCGCTCGAACATGGCCTTCGAAGTCTACTCATGAAAAAGATCGCAGCCTTCGCACTCGTCGCATGCGCACTCGCCGCCTGCTCGTCGTCCCCGGAAAAGCAGGCGCAGCGCGCCCAGCAGGAAATCCTTCATAGCGAGCCGAACCTCCGCGCCGCGCAACGCGACGCGGTGATCGACTGCACACCGGCGAATTGCGATGCCGCGTGGGCGGCGACCAAACGCTATATCGAGCAGCATTCCGACACGCACGTGATCCGCGCGGACGCGGTCGCGATCGATACCGACGTGCCCGACGATTCGGGCAAAGCCGCTTTCTCAGCGACCCGCGCGAACAAGAGCACGGGCGGCGCGACACTGTCGCTGTTCGCGCAGTGCCGCGGCATGTATGGGCCCGACAGCGCGAAGGGCGACGACTATGACGAGTGCGCCGAGAAGATCCTGAAGACCCAGAACGGCTACCTGCCGTATCTGCGCTCGCACGCATCGGCGCAATAGGCGACCCGCTAGCGGAAAGCGCCAGGCCGCAAACCCGGCACTCGCGTAGCGATTCGCCGAACCCTCGCCACGATGCGGCGGGAGGCGCTATGCTGATGCGTCTTCGCCTCGCGGAACCCTGTCATGCAAGCTCCTGGCGCCACCGTACCGATCTCGCTCGTCAATGGGTTCGTCGGCAGCGTCGGGACGCGGCCTGATATCGTCGACCGGCATTTGTCCGGCGCGAATATCCCGCGCGCGCTGCTGAGCCAGCCTGGCGCGCGCGTCACCGAGGAACAGTTCTCGACGCTCTACCGCTCGCTCGCGATCGAACTCGACGACGAGATGCCCGGCGTTTTCTCGCGCCCGCTGCGCAGCGGTGCGCTCAAGTTTCTGTGTCTGAGCCTGCTGGATGCGCCGAACCTCGAAACCGCGATGCATCGGTTCGGCCAGTTCTTCCATCTGGTGCTCGACGACTTCCGTTTCGAATCGCGCCGCAGCGACCTCGTTGCGACGCTGGCCTTGCATCCGGGAAGCACGGGCGCGCAACCCAGCATGCTGGGCCAGGAGCTGATGCTGAAGCTCGCGCACGGGATCGCGTCCTGGCTGATCGGTCAGCGCATTGCGTTGCTCCAGGTGCAGTTCGCCTTCCCCCGTCCTGCTCACGCGCTCGAGTATCTTTATCTGTTTCCCGGACCGGCGAAGTTCGACTGCAATCAGACCTCGATGCAGTTCAGCAGTAGCTATTTCGATCTGCCCGTGCGCCAGCGCAAGGCGAACCTGCGCAGGTTTCTCGCTCGCGCGCCGGAAGACTGGATCTTCGTGTCGTTCAACGAGCAGCTGTTCAGTCATCGCGTGCGGGAACATCTCGCGTCCCGGCTGCCCGACATCCCGTCTATCGAAGAGGCGGCGGAAGGCCTGCACTGTTCGGTCAGAACGCTGTGCCGTCATCTTGCCGCCGAGGGCACGGCGTTCCAGGTGCTCAAGGACGAATTGCGCCGCGACATCGCGATCCAGCGCCTGACCGGCACCCACGAGCCGATCGCCATCATCGCGGGCGACGTCGGCTTCGGCGACCCCACCGCATTCCATCGAGCGTTCCGTCACTGGACCGGCAGCACCCCGGCGGCCTATCGCCGGGGTGGCTGATCTCGTCGTATCAATGCGTCGATAGCACCCGCCGACGCACTTCCCACGGGGCGCTTACTTCCTCCGACGTGGCCAGAGATGTCAATAGATCGTCCGGTTTGGACAACCGGGCAGGGCCTCTCCGACGCTACGATTCAGCCATACGTTACCCCGGCCGCATCGGTGCCACACGGGTGACTTTCCCTACGGACTATCTGATCGGAAGAATGGTAATGAGCTACGTCGCGCCTCTCAAAGACATGCTGTTTGCAATCACGGAACTGGCCGGAATCGACCAACTGGCGGGCCTGCCCGGCTGCGAGGACGCGACCGCCGATACCGCCCGTGCGGTGCTCGAAGAGGCCGCGCGCCTGCACGAAGGCGTGCTCGCGCCGCTGAACGTCGACGGCGACCGCAACCCGAGCACCTGGAAGGACGGCGCGGTGACCGCCACGGCCGGTTTCAAGGATGCGTTTCGTCAATTCAGCGAAGGCGGCTGGCAGGGTTTGCAACATCCGTCTGAATACGGCGGCCAGGATCTGCCCAAGCTGCTGTCGACGCCCTGCATCGAAATGCTCAACGCCGCCAACCTGTCGCTCGGGCTGTGCCCGCTCTTGACCGACGGCGCGATCGAAGCGCTGCTGACGGCGGGTAGCGACGAACTGAAGCAACGCTACGTGCCGAAGATGATCTCCGGCGAGTGGACCGGCACGATGAACCTGACCGAGCCGCAGGCGGGCTCCGACCTGTCGCTGGTGCGCACCCGCGCCGAGCCGCAGGGCGACGGCTCGTACCGGATCTTCGGCACGAAGATTTTCATCACCTGGGGCGAGCACGATATGACGGAAAACATCGTGCATCTGGTGCTCGCACGTACGCCGAACGCACCGGAAGGCGTGAAAGGCATTTCGCTGTTCGTCGTGCCGAAGTTCCTCGTCAATGAAGACGGTACGCTCGGCGAGCGCAACGACGTGCACTGCGTATCGATCGAACACAAGCTCGGCATCAAGGCGAGCCCGACGGCCGTGCTGCAGTTCGGCGATCACGGCGGCGCGATCGGGCAGCTCGTCGGCGAGGAGAACCGCGGTCTGGAGTACATGTTCATCATGATGAACGCGGCGCGTTTCGCGGTGGGCGTGCAGGGCGTGGCGATCTCGGATCGCGCGTACCAGCAGGCTGTTGCGTATGCGAAGGAGCGCGTGCAGAGCCGTCCCGTGGATGGCTCCGCGAAGCAGTCTGTCGCGATCATCCAGCACCCGGACGTGCGCCGCATGCTGTCGACGATGCGCGCGCTGACCGAAGGCGCACGCGCGCTGGCCTATGTGTCGGCGTCGCATTGCGATCTCGCGCATCGTCATCCGGACGGCGCGACGCGTGCGAATCATCAGGCGATCTACGAATACCTGGTGCCGATCGTGAAGGGCTGGAGCACGGAGATGTCGCTGGAGGTGACGAGTCTCGGCGTGCAGGTGCACGGCGGCATGGGCTTCATCGAGGAAACCGGCGCCGCGCAGTTCTACCGCGACGCGCGCATTCTGCCGATCTACGAAGGCACGACGGCGATCCAGGCGAATGACCTCGTCGGCCGCAAGACCATGCGCGACAACGGCGAGGTGGCCGGGACGCTGCTCGCGCAGATCGACGCGACGCTGGCCGCGGTGCAAGGGCACCCCTCGTATGGTTCGAGCGCGGCTTTCCAGGCGATGCACCGTCATCTGTCCGCCGGCCGCAACGCGTTGCACAGCGCGGTGCGTTACGTGGTCGAGAACGTCAAGCGCGATCCGAATGCGGTGTTCGCGGGCAGTGTCTCTTATCTGATGCTCGCGGGCATCGTGCTCGCGGGTTGGCAAGTCGCCCGCTCGCTCGTGCTCGCCGCCGACAAGCGCGATGAAGACCCGGGCTTCTACGACGCGAAGATCGCGACCGCGCACACCTACGCGACGCAGGTGCTGCCTCGTGCAATCGCGCTCGAAGCGACGCTTCGCGGCGCTCGCGATGGCGAAGGCGCGCTGGCGCTGCGCGAAGACCAGTTCTGATCGATCAACGGACGTAATGTCATTCAAGACGATAGGGCTCGGCCCTATCGGTGTGGGAAGGAGAGTGTTGTGAGAGTTCTTGTAGCAGTCAAGCGAGTGGTCGACTACAACGTGAAGGTCCGCGTGAAATCGGACGGTACGGGCGTCGATATTGCGAACGTGAAAATGTCGATGAATCCGTTCGACGAAATCGCGGTTGAAGAAGCCGTGCGTCTGAAGGAAGCGGGCGTCGCGACCGAGGTGATCGCCGTGTCGGCCGGTGTGACGCAGTCGCAGGAAACGCTGCGCACCGCGCTCGCAATCGGCGCGGACCGCGCGATCCTGATCGAATCGAACGAAGACCTGCAGCCGCTGGCCGTTGCCAAGCTGCTCAAGGCGCTGGTCGACAAGGAACAGCCGCAGCTGGTGATCCTCGGCAAGCAGGCCATCGACGACGACTCCAACCAGACCGGCCAGATGCTCGCCGCGCTCGCGAACCTGCCGCAGGCGACGTTCGCGTCGAAGGTGGTCGTGGCGGACGGCAAGGCAACGGTGTCGCGCGAAGTGGATGGCGGCGCGGAAACGCTGTCGCTGACGCTGCCGGCCGTGGTCACGACCGATCTGCGCCTGAACGAGCCGCGCTACGTGACGCTGCCGAACATCATGAAGGCCAAGAAAAAGCCGCTCGAAACGGTGAAGCCCGAAGACCTCGGCGTGGATGTCACGCCGCGTCTGAAGACGCTGAAAGTCGCCGAGCCTCCGAAGCGCTCCGCCGGTGTGAAGGTGCCGGACGTAAAGACGCTGGTCGAGAAGCTGAAGAACGAAGCCAAGGTGCTGTGAGGAGACGCAAGAAATGACGAATCTGGTAATTGCAGAACACGATAACGCGTCGATCAAGGCCGCGACGCTGAATACGATCGCAGCGGCACAGAAGATCGGCGGTGAGATTCACGTGCTGGTCGCGGGGCATAACGCGCAGGCTGCTGCCGATGCCGCAGCGAAGATCGCCGGCGTCAGCAAGGTACTGCTCGCCGACGCGCCGCAACTCGAAGCGGGTCTCGCGGAAAACGTCGAAGCGACGGTGCTGACGCTTGTGCAGGATGCGGCCAGGAACTACACGCACATCCTTGCGCCGGCTACCGCGTACGGCAAGAACGTCGCGCCGCGTATCGCCGCGAAGCTCGACGTCGCGCAGATCAGCGACATCACCGCGGTGGACAGCGCCGACACGTTCGAGCGTCCTATATACGCGGGCAACGCGGTCGCAACGGTTCAATCTCAAGACCCGATCAAGGTGATCACGGTACGCTCGACCGGCTTCGACGCCGTCGCGGCCGTTGGCGGCAGCGCAGCGGTCGAGAAGATCGAAGCCGCAGCCGACGCCGGCATCTCGCAGTTCGTGAGCCGCGAAGTGACGAAGCTCGATCGTCCGGAACTGACGAGCGCGAAGATCATCGTGTCGGGTGGCCGGGGTCTCGGCAATGGCGAGAACTACACGAAGGTGCTCGAGCCGTTGGCCGACAAGCTCGGCGCGGCACTGGGCGCATCGCGCGCAGCCGTCGACGCGGGCTTCGTGCCGAACGACTATCAGGTCGGCCAGACCGGCAAGATCGTCGCGCCGCAACTGTACGTCGCGGTCGGCATCTCGGGTGCGATCCAGCATCTCGCCGGTATGAAGGACTCGAAGGTCATCGTCGCGATCAACAAGGACGAAGAAGCGCCGATCTTTAGCGTGGCCGACTACGGCCTCGTCGGCGATCTGTTCACCCTCGTGCCGGAACTCGAGCAGGCGCTCGGCTAACCGCCCCCAGCAAGCGGAATAATCATGAATGAGCTTAACGGATACGATTTCGAAGACCTGCAACTGGGCATGAGTGGCCGGTTCGCCAAGACCATCACGGAGGCGGACATTCTGTTCTTCGCGAGCGCGTCGGGAGACATCAACGCGGTTCACATCAACGAGCAGTTTGCGCAAACCACACCCTTCAAGGGGCGCATCGCCCACGGCATGCTGACCGCCAGCATCATCTCCGCGGCGCTCGCGGGCCAGCTGCCCGGTCCGGGCACGATCTATCTCGGCCAGAACCTGCGCTTCAAGGCGCCGGTCCGACCCGGCGATACCGTGCAGGCCGAAGTGACCGTCAAGGAACTGATCCACGACAAGCGCCGCGTGGTGCTGTCCACCGTTTGCACGGTCGGCGGCAAGGTGGTGGTCGACGGCGAGGCGACGGTGATGCCGACAAGCTGCCGCGACCGTGTCGTCGAGGACGCGGCTTGCGTCGCCAGCGAAGCATGATAGCGAGCCCCGCCATGAGAATGCCATTCAGCATGCCACACGAGTTTTCCACGGGCTGGGTCAAGGCCGGCTTCGATTTCTGGCGTTTTTCGCCGCTCAAGGAAGAATTCGATGCGTCGGTGCCTGACACCGACGGCTCCGGCTTCGATTTCGCCGGGCCGTTCGCGCGAGGCTCCGTGACCCACACGAGCGCCCACTACCTTCAAAAGCAGGCGCAACTGTGGAGCGATGCCGTCGCCGGATTGATCGGCGGGCGCACGGAGTTGAAGGCGGTCGCCGAACCCGAGCAGGGAGACCGGCGCTTTCACGCCGACGACTGGTCCAGCAACGGCTGGTACAGTCTTCTGAAACAGAGCTATCTGATCAATGCGAGGGCGCTCGCGGACTTCGTCGAAGCGAGTACGCTCGACGAAAAAGGCAAGCACAAGCTGCGCTTTTTGATGCGCCAGTTCATCGACTGCGCCAGCCCCGCGAATTTCCTCGCGACGAATCCCGAGGTCCTCCGGGAGGCGGTGGAATCGGGTGGCTCGAGCCTGCTGTCGGGCGTCACGCATCTGCTCGACGATCTGGGCAGCGGCTCGATTTCGATCACCGACCGAAGCGCATTCGAAGTGGGCCGCAGCGTGGCCACGTCCAGCGGCGCGGTGGTCTATGAAAACGATCTGTTTCAGCTGATCCAGTACGATCCGTTGACGCCGAAGGTCGCCGCGCGGCCGCTCGTGATCATTCCGCCGTGCATCAACAAGTTCTACATTCTGGATCTGCAGCCCGAGAATTCGTTCGTGCGCTTCGCCTCCGAGCAAGGCCTGACGGTGTTCGTCGTGTCGTGGCGCAACCCGCAGCAGGACATGGCGCAGACCACGTGGGACGCCTACCTCGAGGACGGCGTGATGCAGGCGCTCAAGGTGGCGCGTGAGATTAGCCGGGCCGACCAGGTCAATGCGTTGGGCTGGTGCGTGGGCGGCACGATGCTGTCGTCGGCGCTGGCGGTCATGCGTGCGAACGGCGAGGACTCGGTGGCGAGCCTGACACTGTTGACGGCATTGCTCGACTTCACCGACCCGGGCGATCTCGGCGTGTTCATCGACGAGCAGGGCGTGGCGATGCGCGAGCACACGATCGGTCGCGGCGGCCTTTATCCTGGCCGCGAACTCGGCTTCGTATTCCAGGCGCTGCGTGCCAACGATCTGATCTGGCCGTATGTCGTGAACAATTACCTGAAAGGCAAAGCCCCAGCCGCGTTCGACCTGCTGTACTGGAACGCGGACACGACCAATCTGCCCGGCCCGATGTACAGCTTCTATCTGCGCAACATGTACCTCGAAAACAGTCTGCGCGTGCCGAACAAACTGACGTTCTGCAACACGCCGGTGGATCTCGGCAACGTCGATATCCCAAGCTATCTGATGGCGGCCGAGGAAGATCACATCGTGCCGTGGCGATCCGCCTATCAGTCGACGCAACTACTTGGTGGTCAAACCGAGTTCGTGCTCGGGGCAAGCGGCCATATCGCGGGTGTGGTCAATCCAGCGTCGAAGAACAAGCGCAGCTACCGGACCAACGATACCTGCAACGAGAACGCCGACGAGTGGCTCGCGACGTCGGTTCAGCAGCGCGGCAGCTGGTGGAATCACTGGATCGAATGGGTCAAGCAGCATTCCGGAGAGCAGGTCGAGGCGCGCACCAAGCTCGGCAATCGGAAGTACAAGCCTATCGAGAGCGCGCCGGGCCGCTATGTGAAGCTTCGCGCGGAATGAGCGGATGGCGACAGCGCGTGCGGCAATGACGGAGTGTGATGTTCAGTGCATCACACTCCTTTTTTTTCGTCGTCACTTCGCATGGCTCGCGCGCCAGTCGCGCGGCGTCATATGGAAGCGCGACACGAACCAGTTCGTGAACGATCCCTGTTGCGCATAGCCGAGCAGCGCCGACACACGTCCGATCGGGTAGGTCGGATTGCTCATGTAGCGCACGGCGAGTTCGCCGCGGACTTCCTCGACCTGATCCGAAAAGCTGGTGCCGGCCGAACTCAACTGCCGTTGCATGGTGCGCACGCTCAGATGCAGATAACGTGCGACCAGCTCGGCGTTCGCCTGTTCGAGCGGCAGCAGCAGGTAGATCGCCTTGCGCACTTCGAGCGCGGCCGATTCCGCGGCGCTCGCGTTCTTCGGAGAGGCGAGGCTCTCCGCATAGCGCACGAGTTCAGGATCGGCCAGCGGATTCGGGTAGTCGAGATCGGCGCTCGCGCAGACGAAGCCATTGAAGTCGCTGCCGAACTGCAGCGGACAGCCGAAGAAGCGTCGATGGAACGTCAGGTCCTTCGGTGCGGCGTGTGTGAAATGGAGCTCGCGCGGTTTCCAGAACTTGCCGAGCAGAGCACTGGAGTGCCGCGCGAGCACGGCGAGCGCCAGTTCGATCGCCTGCTTCGTCGGGGTACCCGGTTCGACGACGAGTTCCTCCCGAATGGTGACCGTTTTGTCCGCGTCCTCGACGTACACCGCCAGCGCTTCGTTGAGCAGATGACGGTATTCGGCCGCGGCCAGCAAGACTTCGCGCAGCGTGCGTTTGTGCGCGAGCAGGACATTGATTACGCCGCTGCCGAAGGTCTGCCGCGTTTCCGCCATTTGCAGCGCGAGGGTCGGGCACGACGCCTTTTCGGCCGTCATTTCGAGCAGCCGGCAACAGGCGGTGGCCGATACGCGATCGTCCGGATTCGCGAGCGCGCCGGCATCGATGCCGGCCTGTTTCGCGAGCTCGACCGGATTCAGTCCGAGCCGTCGCGCCACTTCGAAATAACCGCTCATGGCCACCGACGTCACCATCGTTTCCATCGTAGTTTCTCCGGACGATTCAAACGCTGAGTCTTTTTCTTGTCATTAAACGCTTGCTTCGCGCAATTATTGGTGTTAACGCGCAGTGGCACGAATCGCTAAAAGGATGGCGTCCAATCATAAAAGTGTAGCGCTTGATTCCCGTATCGTGTGCACATGTCGTTCGATGTGTTCCAGCAAATTTTCATGCGACCTCGCGATAGCGGAACACCGTCACTCACAACTGGATGGAGGCAATCAAATGCAATTTCTCGACGATTCGCTGCACCCTGAGAATCAGGACAAGGTAGTCATCACCACCGCCCCTTACGGCCCGGAATGGATGCCCGCGGACTTCCCGGAAGACATCCCCGTGACGATGGACCAGCAGATCCAGAAGGCCGTCGATTGCTACAACGCCGGCGCCACGGTACTGCACCTGCACGTGCGCGAACTGGACGGCAAGGGCTCGAAGCGCCTGTCGAAGTTCAATGAACTGATCGCGGGTGTGCGCGCCGCTGTGCCCGACATGATCATTCAGGTCGGTGGCTCGATCTCGTTCGCACCGGAAGACGACGGACAGGCCGCGAAGTGGCTGTCCGACGATACCCGCCATATGCTGGCCGAGCTCGATCCGAAGCCCGATCAGGTGACGGTCGCGATCAATACCACGCAGATGAACATCATGGAGTTGCTCTATCCCGAGTATCTGGCGGGCACCTCGCTTTCCAACCCTGCGTTCATGGCCGCCTACAGCGAAATGACGGTTCCGGCCGGTCCCGCATGGGTCGAGGAGCATCTGCGCCGCCTGCAGGCTGCGGGCATCCAGCCGCACTTCCAGCTCACCGGCATTCACGCGCTCGAAACGCTCGAGCGCCTCGTGCGCAAGGGCGTCTACAAGGGCCCGCTGAACCTGACGTGGATCGGCATCGGCGGTGGCTTCGACGGCCCGAACCCGTTCAACTTCTTCAACTTCGTGCATCGCGCGCCGGATGGCTGCACGCTGACCGCCGAGTCGCTGCTGAAGAACGTGCTGCCGTTCAACATGATGGCGATGTCGATGGGCCTGCATCCGCGCTGCGGCATCGAGGACACGATCATCGATCAGCACGGTAAGCGCTTCACGTCGGTACAGCAGATCGAACAGTGCGTGCGCGTCGCGCGCGAACTGGGCCGCGAAATTGCCACTGGTAAAGAAGCCCGCGAGATCTATCGTATTGGTGTGCAGTACGAGACGGTCGAAGAAACGCTCAGCGCCAACGGCATGGCGCCGAACCGCCAGGCCGGCGTCAGGAACCTGCCGCTTCGCGCGGCGTGAATGCCAGGAGCCCGGGCCGACGCGTTGGCCGAGGCCGGGCTTCATGGGTAACGCTCCCGCTGGATAGCGGGAGCAGATAGCTGAATCCATAACAGGTCGTCGGCCCAAGCGGGCAAGGCGGCCGCCACGGAGTCAGCGTGGAAGGAGACTAAACATGCTCGTTCAGCATGCAGCGCCCACGGCGGGCGAAGTTAAGGCAGCAAAGACGGATGTGCGCGCTTATGCGTGGGTGGTGTTTGCGTTGACGGTCGGATTGTTGCTTTCCGACTATATGTCGCGGCAGGTGTTGAATGCCGTGTTTCCGCCGCTCAAGGCGGCATGGAATTTGTCCGATGCGCAGCTGGGTTCGCTCAGCAGCGTGGTCGCGCTGATGGTCGGTGTGCTCACATTTCCACTGTCGGTGCTGGCCGACCGCTGGGGCCGCGTGAAGAGCATCGTGCTGATGGCGGCGATGTGGAGTCTCGCGACGGTGGGCTGCGCGATCTCGGCGAACTACGGACAGTTGCTGCTGGCGCGTGCCTTCGTCGGAATCGGTGAAGCGGCTTATGGCAGTGTCGGCATCGCAGTTGTCCTGAGCATCTTTCCGGTGCGGCTGCGCTCCACGCTGACCGGCACCTTCATGGCCGGCGGCGCGTTCGGCTCGGTGCTGGGCATGGCGCTCGGCGGCGCGGTGGCGGCTCACCTCGGCTGGCGCTCCGCATTCGGCGCGATGGCGGCGATGGGGATCGTGCTGGTCGTGATCTACCGCCTCGTCGTCACCGAAAAGCGTCTTGCGCCGCTGCAGCCGGCGAGCGTGACGAAGCAGACGCAAACGCGCGGCATGCGCATGAGCCTGCGCGAACTGATGAAGGGTTTGTTTTCGACGAAGTCCGTGGTGTGCGCCTATGTGGGCAGCGGTTTGCATCTGATGGTTCCCGCCGCTGTGTGGGCATGGATGCCGAGCTTCCTGAACCGCTACTACGGCATGGCCACCGGCAAGGCTGCGATGTGCGCGGCGGTGTTCGTGCTGGTGACCGGGGTGGGCATGGTGGTGTGCGGAAACCTCGCCGACCGGCTCAGCAAGAACGTGCGGGAACGCAAGTGGAGTGCCGCGATCACCTACTGCCTCGCCTGTTTCGTTCTGCTCGCGATCGGCTTCCACATGACGGCGGGGCCGTGGCAACTGGTCGTGATCGGCGTCGGCATGTTCTTCTGCGCCGGTGCGAGCGGCCCGTCGGGTGCGATGGTGGCAAACCTCACGCCGCCGACCATTCACGCCTCGGCGTTTGCGACGCTGACGCTCGCGAACAACCTGCTGGGCCTCGCACCGGCGGCTGTTCTGACGGGGATCATCGCCGATCGGATCGGATTGCTGGGCGCGTTGCAACTGGTGCCGTTCGCACCGCTCGTCGCGGCCGCCGCATTCATGATCGGCAAACGGAACTACTCGGGCGATCTCGATCGGCTGAACACGCTGCGCGAACAGGCCGCACGCTGACATCGGATGGTGCCGCGCGGACGGCGCGGAGAACGGAACCTGTAACTGCGCCGCGGGCGCAATGAATTCTGCGAAGTGCAGATCAAGCAAAGAATTGGAGAGTCAACATGGCAAAGGCAGTGCGCTTTCATGAAACCGGTGGTCCCGAGGTCCTGCGCTACGAGGACGTCGAAGTGGGCAACCCGGGTCCCGGTCAGGTTCGCCTGCGCCATCAGGCAGTGGGCCTCAATTTCGCCGACACCTACTTCCGCAGCGGCCTGTATCCGGTGCCGCTGCCCGCGGGGATGGGCGTGGAGGCCGCGGGCGTGGTCGAGGCCGTGGGCCCCGACGTCACGAACGTCGCGGTGGGTGACCGTGTGACCTACACGGGCTTCATCAACACGCTCGGCGCGTACAGCACCGAACGCCTGATTCCGGCCGCGCCGCTGATCCGGCTGCCCGATGCGATCGACTGCGAAACGGCTGCCGGCATGACCATGCGCGGCCTGACCGCCGCGTACCTGATGCGCCGCATTCACGACTTCAAGGTCGGCGACACGATCCTTCTGCATGCCGCCGCCGGCGGTGTCGGCCTGATCGTTTCGCAGTGGGCGAAGCTGCTGGGTCTGACCGTGATCGGCACGGTGTCGAGTGAGGCGAAGGGCGAGGTGGCCCGCGCGCACGGCTGCGATCACGTCATCAACTACAGCCGCGAAGACGTCGCGAAGCGCGTACGCGAACTGACCGATGGCGTCGGCGTGAACGTCGTGTTCGACAGCGTCGGCAAGGACACCTTCGAGGCTTCGCTCGATTCGCTGAAACGTCGCGGTCTGCTGGTTTGCGTCGGCACGGCCTCCGGCCCGATCCCGCCGTTCAATCCGCAACTGCTGGCAATGAAAGGCTCGCTGTATCTGACCCGCCCGGCTCTGGCCGACTACATCGCCGATCCGGCCGAGAAGGACGAGCTTGCCGGCGAAATCTTCGGGCTCATCGCGTCGGGACGCATCAAGATCGAGTTGAATCAGCGCTATGCGCTCGAGGACGCGGCGCAAGCGCATCGTGATCTGGAATCGCGCAAGACGACGGGTTCGTCGGTCTTCGTTATCTAAGGAGCTGGCCATGCGAGTCGAACAACTGACGTACTCGATCGGCGCGGAACTGACCGGCGTGAATCTCGCTCATGCGATCCATGACGACGGCCTGTTTGCGGAGATCCGCTCCGCGCTGCTGAAGCACCGGGTGCTGTTCCTGCGCGACCAGGACATCACGCGCGCCGAACACGTGGCGTTCGCGCGCCGCTTCGGCGAACTGGAAGACCATCCGGTCGCGGGCAGCGATCCGGAAAATCCGGGCCTCGTGCGTATCTACAAGACCCCGGACCAGCCCAACGACCGTTACGAAAACGCGTGGCATGCCGACGCCACGTGGCGCGAAAACCCGCAGTTCGGTGCCGTGCTGCGTTGCGTGGAATGTCCGCCCGTCGGTGGCGACACGATGTGGGCGAACATGGTCCTCGCCTACGAGAATCTGCCGGCGTACGTGAAGACGCAGATCGCGGACCTGCGCGCGCGCCACAGCATCGAGGCGAGCTTTGGTGCGGCGATGCCGATCGAAAAGCGTCTGGCGTTGAAGGCGCAGTTTCCGGACGCGGAGCATCCGGTCGTGCGCACGCATCCGGAAACGGAAGAGAAGGTGCTGTTTGTGAGCGCTTTCACGAGCCATTTCACGAACTTTCATACGCCGGAGCGGGTGCGCTTCGGTCAGGACGCGAATCCGGGCGCGGGCGATCTGCTGCGCTATCTGATCAGCCAGGCGTACATCCCCGAGTACCAGGTGCGCTGGCGCTGGCAGAAGAACAGCATCGCGATCTGGGACAACCGCAGCACGCAGCACTATGCGGTGATGGATTACCCGCCGTGCCATCGCAAGATGGAACGCGCCGGCATTATCGGCGACAAGCCGTACTGAACCAGTAAGTAGCTTCCCATGAATTACGAATTGAAACCGACCATTCTGATGGTCCCGGGTTTGCGCGACCACGTCGCCGAGCATTGGCAAACCCTGTTGCAGCAACGGCTGCCGAAAGCGCTGTCGGTGCCGCCGCTCGAGCACGACAAGCTCAGTTGCGAGGCACGGGTTGCGGCGCTCGATGCCGCGCTCGCGAGAATCGACGGCCCGGTCATTCTGGTCGCGCATAGCGCGGGTGTGATGATCACCGTGCAGTGGGCGGCGCGGCACCAGCGCGAGATTCACGGTGCGCTGCTCGCGGCGCCGGCGGACCTCGAGACGCCGATGCCGGCGGGCTATCCGGAGCTGGATACGCTCGAGCAGCACGGCTGGCTGCCGATTCCGCGCAAGCGTCTGCCGTTTCCGAGCATCGTCGGCGCGAGCCGCAACGATCCGCTCGCACGGTTCGAGCGGGTGCAGGAAATGGCGCAGGACTGGGGCAGCCGCCTCGTCGATCTCGGCGAAGTCGGGCACCTCAATCCCGCTTCGGGCTTTGGCGAATGGCCGATGGCGGAGACGCTGATTCGCCGGCTGGTGCTGATGTGACGCGGCCGGCGCCGGATCAGAAGGAGCCTGGGATGTCGCGTCGGATCGAGGTGGGTGTCGCCGGTGAACTCGCGCCGGGCCAGCGCAAGCTGGCCTTCATCGATGGCCGCAGCATCGTGCTGTTCAACATCGCAGGCACGCTTCACGCCATCGACAACACCTGTCCGCACAACGGGGCCGCGCTTTCGGGCGGTCAGCTGGAAGGCTGCATGTTGCGCTGTCCGGCGCACGGTCTGCGCTTCGACGTGCGCACCGGCTGCATGGCGGGAGCAGGCGGATTGAGTGTGACGACCTTCCCGGTCGAAATAGTGGATTCAAAGGTGGTGGTGAGTCTCGACGAGCCGAACGCGACGCCCTCGCATGAGCGAGCGGGCAGCGCGGCAACGTAAGGCCGGGTAGGCGAGATTCGAGACGCCACCACCAATCAGGAGACGGAAAAATGCAAGGCTTGATGATGCAGCAGTCGCTGCTGGTTTCCGCGCTGCTCACGCACGCGGAGCGCCATCACGGCGAACAGGAGATCGTGTCGCGACGCGTGGAAGGAGACATCCATCGTTATTCGTATCGGCACCTCGCGCAGCGCGCGCGCCGCATGGCCAACGCGCTGGCAACGCTCGGCGTCGGCCAGGGCGAGCGGGTCGCGACGCTCGCGTGGAACGGCTATCGCCACATGGAACTGTACTTCGCGGTGTCGGGCTCCGGGTCGGTGCTGCATACGCTGAACCCGCGACTGCACGTCGACCAGCTCGAATACATCATCGAGCATGCGCAAGATCGCGTGGTGTTCTTCGACCTGACGTTTCTGCCGCTGATCGAGAGCGTCGCGCCCCGGGTGAAGAGCCCGAAGGTATTCGTGGCGATGACCGATCGCGCGCACATGCCGCAAGCGGACGAGCTGGGCGGCATGCTGATGTGCTACGAAGACCTGCTCGAGCTGCACGACGACGTCTTTGAATGGCCGCTGCTCGACGAAAACAGCGCGTCGTCGCTGTGCTACACGTCGGGCACCACCGGCAATCCGAAAGGCGTGCTGTACAGCCATCGCTCTACCGTGCTGCACACCTACGCGGCGGCGCTGCCCGATGCGCTGAACTGTTCCGCGCGCGACGTGATCCTGCCGGTCGTGCCGATGTTCCATGTGAACGCGTGGGGACTGCCCTATATCGCGTGCATGGTCGGCGCGAAGCTGGTGTTTCCGGGTCCGGCGCTCGACGGCAAGTCGCTCTATGAACTGATCGAAACGGAACACGTGACACTGTCGGCCGGGGTGCCGACCGTGTGGCAGGGACTCCTCACGCATGTCGATGCGATGGGCGGCACCTTCTCGTCGATGCGACGCACGGTGATCGGCGGCGCGCCGTGTCCGACCGCGATGACCGAAGCGTTCCAGAAGCGCCATCGGGTCGAGGTGCTGCACGCGTGGGGCATGACCGAATTGAGCCCGATCGGCACGGTCTGTAGCTTCAAGGCGCATCAGCAGTCGCTGCCGATGGACGAGCAGTACCAGGTGCAGGCGAAGCAGGGACGTGCGCTGTTCGGCATCGATATGCGGATCGTCGGCACGCACGGCAATGAATTGCCGTGGGACGGCGATAGCGCTGGCGATCTGCAGGTGCGCGGCCACTGGGTCACGCAACAGTATTTCGGCGCCGACGTCGAGTCGCCGCTGTGCGACGGCTGGTTTCCGACCGGCGACATCGCGACCATCGACCGGCACGGCTTCATGCAGATCACCGATCGCAGCAAGGACGTGATCAAGTCGGGCGGCGAATGGATCAGTTCGGCGGCCATCGAAAACGTCGCGTATCTGCATCCGGAAGTCGCGACGGCAGTGTGTATCGCAGCACGGCATCCGAAGTGGGACGAACGGCCGCTGCTGCTGGTCGTGAAAAAGCCGGGCAGCGAGCTGGCCGGCGACGAACTGCTGTCCTTCTTCAACGGGCGGGTCGCGCGCTGGTGGACCCCCGATGCCGTGGTGTTCGTCGACACGGTGCCTATCGGCGCAACGGGCAAGGTGCTGAAGAACCAGTTACGCGATCAATACGGGAACTACTACCTGCCCTGACGCACGGCTTGCGCAGCAACGCAGTTCGATTCACGCAACAACGCGGCCGGGTACGCCCGGCGCACACAAAATCACCAATCGATTGAAGCGACCGCAGCATGGGCTTTGGCGCCACCGCCGGTACGCGAAGGAGACACAATGAAGTTAAAGACATGCAGCGCTATCGTGTTGGCCATTTTCGCCACCGCAGCTCATGCGCAGTCGTCAGTGACGCTTTATGGCGTGATCGATACGGGCTTCCTGTATCAGAGCACGTCGGCGGCCACCTTCCTGCCGCACGCGCCGAACACGGGCAAGATTTATCAGCTGAAGGACGGCGGTATCTATGCGAGCTTCTGGGGTTTGAAAGGCAGCGAGGACATCGGCGGCGGCTATAAGGTCAATTTCAAGCTGCAGGGCGTATTCAACTCCACGAACGGCAAGTTCGGTCTGTCCGATACGCCGGGCACCACCGCGATCTTCAACCAGTTCGCGACGATCGGCGTGTCCGGGCCCTTCGGTACCTTCGACGCCGGCCGGCAGATCATTCCGATGATCTACGCGATGGCGGAAACCGACGTGCGCGGCGCGCAGTATTTCGGCAGTATTCTGACCGCGTGGCTGGGCATCAATCAGGCGGCCGGCTGGCCGGGTACGAGCACGAACGCGCCGATCGGCGCGCTGTACGACAGCAACGCGCTCGTCTATAACTCGCCGAAATTCCACGGCGCGTCGCTTGCGCTCGAGTACGCGCCGGGCGGCGTCGCCGGTCATTTCCAGGGCGGCACGCGCGAGTCTGCCGTGGCCAGGTATTCGAACTACGGTCTGAATCTGTCCGCGGTGTATTACAACGGCCACGATACCAACCCGTTCCCGATCACGTACCCGGCGGCACCCGCCATCCCTGCGACCGGGCTGGCGAACAACCGTTTCTACTATTTCGGTGCGATGTACACGATCGCCGGATTTTCGGTGTCGGCCTCGTACGGCGCAGGCAAGAACCCGGCGCATAGCAACACCGCGGACTTCGAAATGATTTCGGGGGGCCTTGGCTACCAGTTCAATCCGCGTTTCAAGGTCACGTCGGGGTACTACTACCTGAAAGACAAGAACAACTCGGCGAACCATTCGAGCGAATTCGCGGTGGGTGCGGAATACAACCTGTCCCAGCGCACCAAGGCATACGCGCAGGTGGGTTATGTGGCCAACAAGGGGACCATGAACCAGACCATCATCTATGGCGCGCCGGTTGCGCCTGGCGTGTCCACCACGGCGGCCATGGTCGGCATCCGCCACAACTTCTGATTACGTCATCTATAACAACTGGAGTATTCGATGAAAAGCATTCAGGCACGCGCGTTGGCGATTGCCACATTGATTCTGGCCGCGTCGGGCAGCGCATGGTCGCAGTCGGGTCAGACGGCCAGCGCAGCTTCGGGTGCGCCCGCGATGTCAGCCAGCGCAGCCGCTCCCGTCAGCCCGAGGCAAGCGAATCGCGCGCTGCGTCGGCAGGTGTATGCCGCGATCGGCAAGCACAAGGAGATCAGCGCCGGCAATATCAGCGTCATCGCAAAGGGCGGTGCGGTGACGCTGAGCGGCACGGTCACCGACGCTTCCCAGATCAATCAGGTCGCGGAGATCGCGAAGGGCGTTCCGGGCGTGACTTCGGTGACCAACAAGCTCACCGTGCAAAAGCCGTTCGGCGGGCAGTAAAAAGAGCTCACGCAATCGGGGGGCCAAGCGCGAGCAGCCCACTGTCACAACCCGCTAGTTGTCGAACAGCGCCGTGTAACGGCGCTGCATCTCTTCAGGCGTGAGCGCTTCGATCTGCGCGCCGAGCTGCCATTCGTGGCCGAACGGATCGCGCACGGTCGCGGAGCGCTCGCCATAAAAATGATCGGTTAGCGGGAGGACCACGGTTGCGCCCGCTTTGACCGCTTGTGCGAATAGCTGGTCGACGTCGTCGCAGTGGATATGCAGCAGCACGCCCGGCCGGCTGTCGCCGCTCGGGCCGAGCATATCGTGCTTTGGATATTCATCGGACAGCATCACGATGGCGGGACCGATCTTCACTTCGGCATGGCCGATGCGGCCGCCCGGTTCGGTCAGGCGAAACTGTTCGACGCCGCCGAATGCCTGTGCGTAGAACTCAATCGCCTGCGCGGCATTGCGCACGCGCAGATAGGGGTAGACCTCATGGATCGCGCTCATCGTCACCTCCAGGTGGTGGGCGAATGATTCGTGGGACGTCATGGTCGTTGAGGCAGATTACATTAGAAACAGACAGCCGGGTTTGGCCCACCGTGAATCCGGAATCGCGTCACATTTGTCACTCCCATCAGTCGATGACCGGCGGCGTAAACTGAACCTTCATCAACAGCGAGCGATGCAAGGTGAGCGAATCGCCTTCCGACCCGAACGCACAGGACATCGCTCTAACCCGGAGGTTGCGATGACGACGAACAAGTCACCTGAGAAGAGTGGGAAAGATGGACAGCCTGCGATGAAGACGCCGCCGGTTGTGTCGCGGCAAGAGTGGGAGGCCGCGCGCGAGCAGTTGCTCGTCAAGGAGAAAGCCTTGACACGTGCCCGCGACGCGCTGGCCGCCGAGCGGCGTCGGATGCCATGGCTTGCCGTGGAAAAAACGTATGCGTTCGACGGGCCGCAAGGCAAAGTGAGCCTGCTCGATCTCTTCGAAGGCCGCCGTCAGCTGGTCATTTATCGCGCCTTTTTCGAGCCCGGCGTGCACGGATGGCCAGAGCATGCGTGCATTGGCTGCTCGCTGGGGGCCGATCAGGTCTCCCACCTTGCGCATTTGCACGCTCGCGACACGACCCTCGTGTACGCGTCCCGCGCACCGCAAGCCGACATCGCGCGGCTGAAGGCCCGGATGGGCTGGGAGATGATTCCCTGGTACACGATCACCGACAGTTTCGACGCCGACTTCGGCGTGGACGAATGGCACGGCCACAACGCGTTCATCCGGGACGGCGAGCGCGTGTTCCGAACATACTTGATTAACGGGCGTGGCGACGAGGCGATGGGCACGGTCTGGAGTTACCTCGACATGACGGCGCTCGGGCGTCAGGAGACGTGGGAGGATTCGCCGGAAGGCTACCCACAGAGCCGGCCGTACAAGTGGTGGAACTGGAACGACATGTACGTCCCCGGCGCGGCACCCGATCCGAAGTGGGTCGAGGTGTCGGATGCCGGCGAGGCCGCATTTCGGAAGCAAGACGAGTAGCGCCTGCGAATCGTCGCTCGGAGAAACGGCGTTCGCCAACGTACGGGCACGGCGGTTCTCGCGGTCCAGCGATACTTGAATGCTAGAGTCACGCTCGCACGCAAAGACAGCAATCACTGCAAGCCTGACTTCGAGCCTATCTATGTTCGCACTACCGTGGATCGCGATTTTTCTCGCCGCGCCGGCAACGTGGGCCAGCACGTTTCGCTGGCTCGGCGTCGGCCTGCTCGTGATCGGATACGGCACGGCGTTGGCGACCGGGCAGCTCGGCCCCTTGGCGAGCGTCGCCATTGGGCTGCTCGGCGTGGCCGCGTACGCGGTGTCGCCAACTCGCCCGCGTTACGTTCGATACGCTGGTCATCTGCTATTCGTCGCGCTCGCAATTGCGCTCAGCCTGCATTGGCTGCCAGGCTTTCATAACCCGCGCGTGATCGGCCCCGTGCATTTCACGCCGGATGCCGTGCCCTTCACGATGTACCTCAATTTCGACAAGCCGCTGATCGGCTTCTGGCTGTTGCTCGCCTTGCCGTGGATCCGGCCTTCGCACGCGCTGCGCACGTGGTTAGTCGCCGGCGTCGCCGGTTGGCTGGTCACGGTCGCGGCCTGCATGGCCGTTGCGTTGTCGCTGGGGATCGTCGGATCGGCGCCGAAGCGGCCCGCCGACAGCGTGCTGTGGTTGGTGAACAATCTCTTTCTCGTCACGCTGACTGAAGAGGCGTTGTTTCGCGGCTATCTGCAAGGCGGTCTCACGCGACTCTTCGCGCGCTGGCAAAGGGCGGACCTGCTCGCGCTATGCGTGGCGGCCGCGCTGTTCGGGCTCGCACATGGCGCGGGCGGATGGCAGTGGATCGTGCTCGGAGGTGTGGCGGGCATCGGCTATGGGCTTACGTATCGCTTCGGCGGATTATCTGCGGCGGTGCTCGCACATTTCGGGCTGAACGTGGTCCACTTTTTCTTCTTCACGTATCCGATGCTGCAGCCCGCGGGCAAGGTGTGAAACTACGCGGATCGGCCGTGCGCCAACCGCAAATCCAGGCGAAGATTATCAATGACTGGATCGTTTCTCCGTTTGCGAGGGCCACACTCCGATGAACGCATCCGAACGTATCGACGAACTGATCGCAGGACTCACCGACTGGCGCGGCGCGACCTTCGCTCGCATCCGTCAATGCGTGCTGGCGGCCGACCCGGCGATCGTCGAGGAATTCAAGTGGATGGGTAGCCCAGTCTGGTCGCGCGACGGCATGATCGCGGTCGCCAACGCGCACAAGGGTAAGGTCAAGCTGACCTTCGCGCATGGGGCGGGCCTGGCCGATCCGGACGGTTTGTTCAACGCGGGCCTCGAAGGCAACGCGCGGCGCGCGATCGACTTCTTCGAGCGCGACGAGGTCGACGAGCGCGCACTGAAAGCGCTGATCCGCGCCGCGATCGACTATAACCAAAGTCATCTGAAGAAGAACACGCGCGGCGCATTACCGAAAGCCGGCCGTAAGCAGGCGGCCGGCGAGGCCTGAAGCCGGCACGGTCTGCTCGCCGACCCCGGCGCGCCGCCAGCCCCGGCGGATCGATACCAGAACTGATATCAATATCGCCCAAAATATAATTGGAAAGATATCAACCCGCTCCGTACACTTCACCATCCCTGGACATTGAGCGGCAGCCTTGCGCCGTGGCGCCGGGTGGGCCGCTTCAGTCAAATATGCCGGTGAGGGTCCCGGCGCATGCATCAAGGACCTAGCATGTCGGAAAAAAAGCGGAAATTGCGCTCGGCCGAATGGTTCGGCACGGCTGACAAGAACGGCTTCATGTATCGAAGCTGGATGAAGAATCAGGGCATCCCGGACCACGAGTTCGACGGGCGCCCTGTGATCGGTATTTGCAACACGTGGTCCGAGCTGACACCGTGCAACGCGCACTTTCGCAAGCTCGCCGAGCACGTGAAGCGCGGCATCTACGAAGCAGGTGGCTTCCCGGTCGAGTTCCCGGTGTTTTCGAACGGCGAATCGAATCTGCGTCCGACCGCGATGCTCACGCGCAATCTCGCGGCGATGGATGTCGAGGAGGCGATCCGCGGCAATCCGATCGACGCGGTGGTGCTGTTGACCGGCTGCGACAAGACGACCCCCGCGCTCTTGATGGGCGCGGCGAGCTGCGACGTGCCGGCGATCGTCGTGACCGGCGGCCCGATGCTGAACGGCAAGCTCGACGGCAAGAACATCGGCTCTGGCACCGCCGTGTGGCAGCTGCACGAATCGCTGAAGGCCGGCGAGATCGACCTGCATCAGTTTCTGTCAGCCGAGGCGGGCATGTCGCGCTCGGCGGGCACCTGCAACACGATGGGCACCGCGTCGACGATGGCGTGCATGGCCGAAGCGCTCGGCACGTCGCTGCCGCACAACGCGGCGATTCCCGCGGTCGACTCGCGCCGCTACGTGCTCGCGCATATGTCGGGCATCCGCATCGTCGAGATGGCGCTCGAAGACCTGAAGCTGTCGAAGATCCTCACGCGCGAGGCGTTCGCCAACGCGATTCGCGTCAATGCGGCGATCGGCGGCTCGACCAATGCGGTGATTCATCTGAAGGCGATCGCGGGGCGCATCGGTATCGATCTGGAACTCGACGACTGGGTGCGCATCGGCCGCGACACGCCGACGATCGTCGACCTGATGCCGTCGGGCCGCTTCCTGATGGAAGAGTTCTATTACGCGGGCGGTCTGCCGGCCGTGCTGCGCCGGCTCGGCGAAGCGAACCTGCTGCCGCATCCGGACGCGTTGACGGTCAACGGCAAGTCGCTGTGGGACAACGTGAAGGACGCGCCCAACACCAACGACGAAGTGATCCGTCCGCTCGACAAGCCGCTCGTCGCCGATGGCGGCATTCGTGTGCTGCGCGGCAATCTCGCGCCGCGCGGCGCGGTGCTGAAGCCGTCGGCGGCGACGCCCGAGTTGCTCAAGCATCGCGGACGCGCGGTCGTGTTCGAGAACTTCGAGCACTACAAGTCGCGCATCGTCGACGAAACGCTCGACGTCGATGCGAACTCGGTGCTGGTGATGAAGAACTGCGGGCCGAAGGGTTATCCGGGCATGGCCGAAGTCGGCAACATGGGCCTGCCGCCGAAACTGCTGAAGCAGGGCGTGAAGGACATGGTGCGCATTTCCGATGCGCGCATGAGCGGCACCGCATACGGCACCGTGGTGCTGCACGTGACGCCGGAAGCGGCGGCCGGCGGCCCGCTCGCCGCGGTGCAGGACGGCGACTGGATCGAGCTCGATTGCGACGCGGGCACGCTGCACCTCGATATCAGCGACGCGGAGCTCGAGCGCCGTCTCGCGAAGCATGTGCCGCCCGAGCCGCCGGAAGGTGGCGGGTACCGGCGCCTGTATATCGATCACGTGTTGCAGGCCGATGAGGGGTGCGACCTCGACTTCCTCGTCGGTTGTCGAGGCTCCGCGGTGCCGCGGCATTCGCACTGACGCGCTGATCTGCCGTTGCAACCGTAACGGCTCGACCGATGACCATGCGGGCGATGCATTCGTGCATCGCCCGCATTTTTTTGATTCGTGGCTATCGGCCGAGGTTATCGACCGCGTCGAGCACCAGCCCGAAAAACTCGTTGGCCGAGGCCGGATTCAGCCAGCGCACGACCACCGTCATGCGCCGCTCCGGTTCGACCCACGTGAACGAACTGCCCGCGCCGATGCCGAAATAGCTCGACTCCGGCACGTTCGGGAACACCTTGCGCCCGGTGTTGAGCCACACGAGGTAGCCATAGAACGGCGCGATCGCGCACGGGGTGCGCATGCGCGCGATCCATTCGGACGACAGCACGCGCTGGCCGTTCGCGACGCCGTCATCGAGCAGCATCTGCGCGACCTTCAACTGATCGTTCGCGCTGACCGACATGCCGCCGCCCCAGTGCGTACCGCCCGGCACCGACTGCATGCGTCGCCCGTCGATTTCGACCCATGCGTCGTCGTAGCCGACCCATTGCCAGTTTTCGCTCGCACCCGTTGGCCGCATGATCGCTTCGCGAAACACCTCGGGCAGCGGCTGACGGAACAGATGCAGCAGCGCGAGCGAGAGCTGGTTGATGCGGACGTCGTTGTATTCCCAGTAGCTGCCCGGCCGTTGCAGCGGACGCGGGTCGCCTTTCTTGCCATCGGGCGGCGCGGCGAAATTGACCGCTCGGTAGTGATCCGCCTGATCCGACAAACCGAAGTAAGTGCCGCGCCATTCGCTGGTTTGCTGCAGCAGATGCGCCCAGGTGATCGGCGCGTTGTGTTCGTCGTCGAAGCCGATGTTGGGCACGCGCACGCGCACCGGCTCGTCGACGTCGGGCAACAACCCGCGATCGTGCGCGACGCCGGCGAGCAGCGCGAGGTACATCTTCGCGACGCTGAAGGTCAGATCGGCCCGATCCGGTTCGCCCCAGCTCGTCAGCACGCGGCCGTCGACAGCGATCGCACCCGATACCGGTCCGCGATCATGCACGGGACCGAGCAGCTTGTTCCATGGCGGCGGGTCGTTCAGGTGCACACCCCATGCGCCACCCACATGGCGGTCCCAAAGCGATTCATGATCCACCGCGAACTGCACGGCTTGCTGCAAACGGTCTTGCATGGATAAGGTCCTGTCGGTTCAACGAAGCTCGCTGGGCAGAGACTCAGCGTGCGTGCAGCCGCAGGCGTGCCCACATCACGGTGAAAAGGCTGAGCACGGCCGCGAGCATCAGATAGAGGCCGGGTGCGAGGTTATTGCCGGTTGCCGCGATCAGCGCGGCGACCGCGAGCGGCGTGAAGCCGCCGAACACGGTGGTGCCGATGTTGTAGCCGAACGCCATGCCGGTCGTGCGCGTGCGGGTTGGGAACAGTTCGGACATCATGGCCGGAATCGGCGCGAAGTAGCTCGCCTTCAGTATCGCGACCCACGTGACCGCGGCCAGCAACGAGCCGAGCGACGGATGCGCGTTCATCAGCATGAAGGCCGGGTAGACGGTCGCGAAGAACAGCACGCCGGCGCAGAGCATGATGCGCACGCGGCCCACCTTGTCGGACAGATGACCGACGATCGGCGTGAGCACCATCATGATCAGACCGGCCGCGAGCGTCGCGATGAAACCCGAAGACGGCGCGAGCCCGAGTTGCCGCGCCGCATAGGTCGGCATGTAGAGCAGCATGTAGTTGGCCGTGGTGGTCAGCACGAGCGCGCCGATCGACACGAGCACTTGTTCCTTTTGCGTCGCGAGCAGTTCTCGCACCGGCGCGGCGGATTTTTCCGCGCGCTCGAACTCCGGCGTTTCGTCGATGCGGCGGCGAATGTACAGCCCGACCGGACCAATCAGCAGGCCGAACAGGAACGGAATGCGCCAGCCCCAGCCTTCGAGTTGCGCGGTGCTCAGCGTGCTCGTCAACACCGCGCCGAACAGCGACGCGAGCAGCGTGCTCGCGCCCTGGCTCGAGAACTGCCAGCTTGCCATGAAGCCTTTGCGCTCCGGCGCATGTTCGATCAGAAACGCGGTCGAGCTGCCGAACTCGCCGCCCGCCGAGAATCCCTGCAACAGCCGCGACGCGAATACGCCGATCGGCGCGAGCACGCCGATCGCCGCATACGACGGCATCAGCGCGATCATGCCGGTGCCGAGCGTCATCATTGCAATCGATAGCGTCAGCGATGCCTTGCGGCCTTTGCGGTCGCTGAATGAGCCGAGCGCGAGCGCGCCGATCGGTCGCGCGAGATACGACAGCGCGAAGGTGCCGAGCGTGAGCAGCAGCGACACGGTGCGGTCGTGCACCGGAAAAAACGTTCGCGACAGCACGGCCGCGAAGTAGCCGTACACGACCAGATCGTAGAACTCCAGCGCGTTGCCGATCGAGGTCGCGAGAATCAGCCGCGATACGCTCGAGCGCGAGGTGTGCCGCGCGAGCGCGTCGGCGGTGGTGGCGGAGTCCATGCTCATATCGAAGTCCTCTGGCGGCGTTGGGAGGCGCGCTGGCAGTGTCGCGTGAGCGGGGCGGGCGCGGGATCGAAGCGTGTGACCCGATGTTGCGGTGGCCGATATTTATAGACAATTACAATATTTGGCAGATATCGTTGCCGAAAAGGCAAAGCGCGCAGCCTGCGTCGAATCCGGCGTTGCTCGACTGATTTCGCACGGCAAAAAGCAAAAGCGCCCCGTAGGGCGCTTTCCATCGATTCAGCCAGGCAGGGAACACGGGTTCCCCACCGCGAACCGTCTACTTAGAACTTGTGACGCATACCGACGCGGAACGCGAGCTGGTTGTCGGCGCCGACGCCCGACGTGCTGAAGTAGCTCGTGCTCGAACCGATCTGTGCCTGCAGGTCGCCACTTGCGGCGTTGTGGCCCGATGCGATTTGATAGATGCCCAGCAAGTAGACGTCCGTGCGCTTCGACAGCGCGTAGTCGCCGCTCAGGTTCACCTGGTTCCAGTGACCGACGTTAGCGCCGCTCAGATGCATGTACGTGTAGCCCGCGCCTGCCGTGATCGCCGGCGTGACCGCGTACTTCGCGCCTGCTTCGTAGGCTGCGAACGTGGTCGAGCCGCCCGAGATCGGGGCGAGGCGCGTGTTCGTGTACAGGGCCCACAGCGTCGCCGGGCCGAATGCGTAGCGGCCGCCAACGCCGAACGAGCGCAGATCCTGGATCTGGCCGGTGCCGAGCGACGGGAAGCTCACGTTAGCCAGCGAAGTCGAGAAGGCCGGCGATGCCTGGCCCGGGTAACGGATGTCCGTGTACGCTGCGCCGATGCCGAACGGGCCGTTCGCATAGTTCGCGCCGAAGCTGTAAGCGCGCGACGAACCCGCGACCGGTGCAGCCGACGTGCCCGTACCCGGCGTGCCGGCAAAGCCGCCCGCCATGTTCGAGAAGCCGTACATCGCGCCGAAGGTCAGGCCCGAGAAGTTCGCGCTGCTGAACTTGACCGAGTTGTTGATACGGCTCGACGTGAGCTGGTCGACGTCGTTGATGTGGTAAGCGTAGTTACCCGCGACGGTCAGGCCGCCGGTCGAGTAGTTCGAGCCGAGGTAGTCGGTCGAGAACGAGTACTGGCGGCCGAACGTCAGCGAGCCGATGTTGTTCTGCGACACACCGACATAGGCCTGGCGGCCGAACATCGCGCCGCCCTGGCCGGCGGTGCCGTTACCGCTGTTGAAGCCGTTTTCCAGCACGAACAGCGCCTTCAGGCCGTTGCCGAGGTCTTCCGTGCCACGCAGGCCCCAACGGCTGCCTTGTGCGACGCCGTCGTCGTACTTGGTCAGGCTGCTATGGCCGGTGGACGTCTTCGAGTTGTTCACGTAGCTGATACCGGCGTCGATCAGGCCGTACAGCGTGACGCTGCTTTGTGCGTGAGCGGCGGAGGCGAATGCGGCAACCGTAGCGGCGGTCAGGATTTTCTTGTTCAACATACTTCTCCGAGTTAGCGAATTTTGGCAATCGCGACGCGCTGCTCTGCGGCAACGTCGCGCGATGGCCGGCAATTTAAGGGAACGCTGAGTAAGGTATGTGACAGTGAAAAATTATTTCCACGGTGTCGTGCGGGCGCGACACTTCGCGTGTGCATCGGGGGGCGGGAGCGTCGGTGGCGGGGCCGGTCGATTGACCCTAGGAGCGAAGCGGGGCGTGTGGCAGCGGATCACCCGCCGGGCGGCGGGCGATCGGTTCCTTCGGCTGCTGCGTGAAAATTCAGTTACATGGCCGGCTGCGACGGCATCGGCGGTCGCAGCGGTTTTGGCGTCAGTTGCTCAGCAACGAGCCGCTGCGGAACGGCGTCGCGCCGGCGATGCGCGCGAACTCGAGGCCGGCCGTCGCGAAACGCGCCAGATGCCGCGCATACAACACGCCGGCCACGGTGTTTTTGATCGTGACGACGCGGTCCGTCAACGGATCGACGATGTCGGCGATTTCCTGGTCCGCGTCCACCCACGTGCCGACCGGGCAGCGATACACGAGCACGCCGCTGATCGGCGCGACGAGCGGCTCGGCGCCCGCGAGCGGCGTCGCCGCGAATTCGAGCGGCGGCAGCGGCGCCGGTTCGCCGTCGACCACGCCGCGCAGGGTCAGATACTCGATGATGGCCTGCGCGTCTTTTTCCGCGTACTGGTACGACACGTCGCGCTGGCCGCGCAGCTCGATCGTGACCGAGATGCCGCCGTTCGGGATCGGGAAGCGCTCGCCGAAACGGCCGCGCAGATCCGACCAGCAGAAGCTGTGGATCTCGTCGAACGGATTGCCGACCGAGTTCAGCGCGAGCAGCGACGCCTTCGCATCGATGTAGCGCGCGAGCGGTTCGACTTCGGGCCACAGGTCCGGATTGGTATACAGGTGCATCGCGGCTTCCCAGTCGCAATGCAGATCGAGCACGACGTCGGCGTCGTACGAAAGCTTTTGCAGCGCGAGGCGTTGCGAGCCGAGTTCGGTGGTCGGCTTCTGCGCGTCGAGCGCTTCGCGCATCGCCGCGCGGATGGCGGCGCGGTTCTCATCGATGTCGCTGGTCAGACGCGACTCGATGGTCGGCAGCACGAGTTCGGCGAGGTCGTAGAAGTTGCGGTTGAAGTTCTGCGCGCTGCCGGTTTCGAAGCGCCCGAGCATCTGGCCGAGCAGATGCTGGTTCAGGCCGATCGGATTGGGCACCGGCACGACCACGACTTCGCCGCGCAGCTTGCCCGCGGCTTCGAGCGCGGCCAGCTTGCGGCGCAGCGACCACGACACCAGCATGCCGGGCAGTTCGTCCGCGTGCAGCGACGACTGGATATAGATTTTCTGGCCGCCGCCGGAACCGTAGTGGAAACTCGTCAGTTCACGGGCGGTGCCAAGCGACGGGGCAATCAGCGGATGGGTCTGGGTTTGCATGGTTTTGACTTCGCGGCCTGTTCGAAGCAGCCGCGCTAGGTTGTTGATTGCAAGGGGAAAGGTGCGCGCGGGCCGCGCGCGAGGTCCGCGTGCGCGGACTGCGGCCACCTGTCTCCCGACGACCGCGTGTTGCACGATCTTAGCCGATATGCCGCACGATGTGGCTTCATGTGGCTAGATGTGGAGCCGCAAAACAAAACGGGCTCCGCATCGCGGAGCCCGTTTCGGACAAGCTGCCGGCGCGCCGTGCGGCGCGCGTGGGCAATTTAGCTGCCGTACACGTCGAAGTCGAAGTACTTCTTCTCGATCTTCTTGTAGGTGCCGTCCTTGATCATGTCGGCGATCGCCTTGTCGACCTTCGCTTTCAGATCGGTGTCTTCCTTGCGCATGCCGATGCCGGCGCCGTTGCCGAGGATCTTCGGATCGTCGAGGTTCTGGCCGACGAACGCGAAGCCTGCACCGCGCGGCGTCTTCAGGAAGCCCTGCTCAGCCTGCACCGCGTCTTGCAGCGCTGCGTCGAGACGGCCCGAGATCAGATCGGCGTAGACCTGGTCCTGGTTCTGATACGGCACGACTTTCGCGCCCTTCGGTTCCCAGTAGGTCTTCGCGTAGGTTTCCTGGATCGTGCCCTGTTCGACGCCAACCGACTTGCCCTTCAGCGATTCAGCGGTCGGCAGGATGCCCGAGCCCTGCTTCGCGACGAGGCGCGTCGGCGTGTTGAACAGCTTCGACGAGAAAGCGACCTGCTCGGCGCGTTGCGGCGTCATCGACATCGACGACAGCACGCCGTCGAACTTCTTCGCCTTCAGTGCCGGGATCATGCCGTCGAAGTCGTTTTCCACCCACACGCACTTCGCACCGACGCGCTTGCAGATTTCGTTGCCGAGGTCGATATCGAAGCCAACGAGCTTGCCGTCTGCGCCTTTCGACTCGAACGGGGGATAGCTGGCATCAACGCCAAAACGGATCGTCGACCAATCTTTAGCGTGTGCGCCAATGGAGACGGTGGCAATCAAGGCAACCGTCAAAGCCGCTAGCAGTTTTTTCACTGTTCTTACTCCTCGGTGTAGTTCAATTTCGCCCTCGGCGGTTGTGCCGCCTCGGGACGCCCGGCGCGACTCGCAAACGGGCATCTGGTCAGGATGCAAGCCGGGGTGGCCTGCAACGCGCGCCAAGCTTATCAGTTCAAAAATATTGGGAAGCTAGTAAAACACCGGATGGCGCAGGAGGAGGCCCTCTAGAGCGACGCGTGCGCCCAAGCCGATGTGACCGGATCGTACACCGTTGGTGGGGTTTGCGTAACACGGGTGCAATGCAGGAGCGGCAATACGGTGGGCCGGCGTACGTGACCGACCTGAATATACGGCGATTTTCTTGCGAGTTCGCCGAAAACCGGTTTGAAACGCGAGTTTGAAACGTGGATATCGTTAAAGCTCGCGGCTGAATCTGCCGTTAATTAACAGCGGCCTCGCGACCATTGGCTTACACGCTATTACCAGCGCCGATATTTTTGCGCGGCCGTTTCGAGGCTGTGCGAAAACCGAGGCTTTTGGCGCTATCATCGATGCTCCATGCGTAGGACGCCGACCGCCCGCGCAGGCGCGGATCGCATCGAAGCAAATCGTCGGACAGCCGTGAAGATTCAAATGCCGCGCATTTGCGCTAGATCAAAAGGCCTTTCTGCTCAACGGTGTTATTCATGCGCACGATGTCGTTCAAGGCGGATCAAACAGGCTGTTGTAAACAGACTTTCAAGCGACAAATCGCGAGCGTCGGCACGCGCGTTCGCGCGGCATTATTGCAGCGCCGTTTTTATGTCGGCTTTTTGTCGAGAATTACATCGGGATTTACATCGATTGGCGTATCCGGATTTTGGTGCGACGTTTTGCCCCGCGCGTTGCGGGTACTGACAGGCGCACTGCTGTGCGCGGGTTTTGCCTTGGCCACGCCCGCCGCGGCTGCCGACAAAGTGCTGCACGTCCTCGCATGGCCCGGCTACGCGGACCCGGATGTCGTGAAGGCGTTCGAAGCACGCTACGGAGCGAAGGTCGAGGTTACGCTCGTCGATTCCGACGAGGCGCTGTGGGCGCAGATGCACAGCAAAAACGAGCCGCCTTTCGACGTACTCGCCGCCAACACCGCCGAAATCCGTCGTTATACGCAGGCTGATCTGCTTGCGCCGCTCGATCTCGCGAGTCTGCCCAATACGAAGAAGCAGTTGCCGCGTTTCCAGGCGCTCGGCTCGATCGGCGGCTTGACGTCGGCGGGCAAGGTCTACGCGATTCCGTTCACCTATTCGTCGATGGGCCTCATCTACGATCGCAAGCAGATTCCGGTGGCGCCGCATTCGATGCTCGAACTGTGGAACCCGCGCTATCGCGGCAAGGTGCTCGACTTCAATAGCGCGCAGCACAACTTCTCGTTCACCGCGCTCGCGCTCGGCTATCCGCATCCGTTTCAGCTCGACCCCGCGCAGTTGCGCACGATCGCGCACAAGCTCGTCGATCTGCGCCGCAATCTGCTGACCTACTACACGCTGCCCGAGGAGGCGACCGCGTTCTTCATCCAGCACAAGGTCGCGCTGATGTTCGGCAACTACGGCACGCAGCAGGTGCAGTTGCTGCGGCGCGCGGGCGCCGACGTCGGCTATGTGATTCCGGACGAAGGCGCGCTCGCGTGGCTCGATTGCTGGTCGATGACGCGCGCGGCGAGCGACCAGCCGCTCGCGCTCGCGTGGATCAACTACATGCTCGAGCCGAGCGTGAGCGCGCTGCTGACGCAGCGCCAGGGGCTCGCGAATACGCTGACCGAGCCGGCCGAAGGCAACCCCGATGCGCACATCGTCTGGATCAGTCCGGTCGAGGATATCGACCGCCGCGAGCGATTGTGGACCCGCATCGTGTCGGGCGACCGTTCGGAGCGCTTCTGATGCTGCATCGCGGCCTGACCTTCAAGCTATCCGTGCTGCTCGCGTGCATCGGCGTGCTGGCGTCGGGCGCGACCGGCTATTACGCGTATCGCGCGAATCGCACGATGCTGGTCAACGAAGCGGAGCGTAGCCTGCAGACTTCGACGGAGCTGCTCGGCCAGCGCATCGCCGTGTCGATCGACGACGTCGCGGCGGACGCGCTCGTGCTGGCGACGATGCCGTCATCGGTGAGCGTCGCGCAGACCGACGACGGCATCGGCCCGAACCAGGGCCGCGAGCGGCTCGCGCAGGTGTATTCGAGCTTCATGCTGCACCACCCGGAGTATCTGCAGGTGCGGCTGATCACGCGGCAGCATCACGGGCTCGAGCTGATCCGTTTCGATCGCGACAGCGACGGCCTCGTGCGTGTACAGGGTGACGATTTACAGGAAAAAGCTCAGTTTCCCTACGTATTCGAAACGCTCGCATTTTCGGCGGGACGCATCTACACCTCGCCGATTTCGATCAATCACGAATACGGCACGCATGCCGCGCAAGGCAGGCCGACGCTGCGTCTGGGCACGCCGATCGCGGATGCGCGCGGCACCGTGGTCGGCGTCGTGGTGATCGACGTCGATCTGGCCGGCATGCTGCGGCGTTTGCAGAGCGATCTGCCGAGCGACTACCAGGTCTATCTGGCGAACGAGTGGGGCGACTTCCTGGTCCATCCCGACGCGTCGAAGACCTTCGGTTTCGACCGCGGCCGGCGCGTGCTGATGCAGGACAGCTTTCCGGTCACGAGGCAGCTGTTCGAGCAGCGGCGCAGCGAAGTGCTCGTCAATGGTCTCGCGCGGCCCGATGAGGCGCACGGGCGCGTGCTCGCGTTCGTGCGGCGGCCGTTCGGCGATTCGGAGGGCAATCGCTTCATCGTGCTCGGTCTGGCGAAGCCGCTCGAAGACGTGCTGAGCGGCGCGAATCAGCTCGGCACGCGGATCATTCGCATGGTGCTGGTGTTCAGCGCTTTGTCGGTACTGCTGGCCATTCTGTTCGCGCGAGCGCTGACCAAGCCGCTGCATCAGCTCGCGCATGCGGCGACGCATCTGTTCGCCGAACACGCGATGCACACGTTGCCGCTCAAACGCACCGACGAAATCGGCGTGCTCGCGCGCTGCTTCGAGCGTTTGCGCCGTGAAATCCGCGGGCAGATGGATGCGCTGCACAGCAAGCAGAGCGAGCTCGTGCATCTGGCCTCGCACGACGTGCTGACCGGCTTGCCGAACCGCATGCTGTTCATGCAGAAGCTCGAGAACGCGATCGAGGAGGCAAGGTTCCGTCGCGAAGGCCTCGCGGTGCTGTTCGTCGACCTCGACCGCTTCAAGCAGATCAACGATCAGTTCGGGCACTCCGTTGGCGACAAGGTGCTGGTCGCGGTCGCGCGCCGTCTGAAGGACGTGCTGTGTGCCGGGGACGTGGTTGCGCGGCTCGGCGGCGACGAATTCATCGTGCTGATCGAAGGGCAGCGCGCGGCGCAGATCACGCCCGATATCGCCGAGCACATCATGGATGCGCTGAATGAAACGCTGAGCGTCGACGGCAATAGCATGACGGTCGGCGCGAGCATCGGCATCAGCGAGTTCCCGCACGACAGCGGCAATGCCGAGGAACTGCTGCTGAACGCCGATGCGGCGATGTATGCGGCGAAATCGGGTGGCCGTTGCGCGTATCTGCGCTATCAGGATCTGCTCGCCATGCGGCTCCACGAACAGGCCGAGCAGACGCGGCTTGCCCACGCGCAGCTCGCGCAGGCGCATGCCGCGCGCGATGCGACCGAGGGGTGCGAGGAGGAGCCCACCGCGTGACGCGACCCACTCAAACGATCCGCACCCCGCCGCGATAAGTCGCGCGCGGCACCGGCAGCCTGTCGAGCATCGTCACGCGCACGAGATCCGCGCGCAAGCCCGGCTCGATCGCGCCGCGGTCCGTGAGACCGGCGGTGCGCGCCGGCTCGGCCGAGACCGTTGCCATCGCGCGCGGCAGCGACCAGCCCGCTTTTTCGACGAGATCGAACACCGCGGTCAGCAAGCTCGACGGCACGTAATCCGACGACAGAATGTCGAGCAGACCGGCGCGCGCGAGTTCGAGCGCCGACACGTTGCCCGAATGCGAGCCGCCGCGCACGATGTTCGGCGCGCCCATGATGGTGGCGATGCCGTGCTCGCGCGCGGCTTGCGCGGCGATGCGCGTGGTCGGGAATTCGGCGAGCACGATGCCCTCGGCCTTCGCCTGTTCGACGTGCTCGATCAGCGTATCGTCGTGGCTCGCGACCGGAATGCCGAGCCGCCGGCACCGCGCGACGATCTCGCGGCGATGCTCATCCGCGTAACGCTCCTGTTCGACCGCGAGTTCGGCGAGCGTGCTCGCGACACGTTCGTCGCTCATCTTGCCGTTGCGTTCCTGGAAGCGGCGCCATTGCTCGCGGTCGTGCCATTGGCGCTGTCCCGGCGTATGGTCCATCACCGACGCGAGCCGCAACAGCGGATGCGCGCACAGCGAATCGAATACCTCGAGCACGTCGGCGGTCGCGATCTCGCAGCGCAGATGCAGAAAGTGCTCGGCGCGCAGCAGTCGACGCGTGGACAGCCGCAGCAGCGACTCCGCGCATTGCGTTTGCACGTGGCGGTTACGCAGCCCAACGCTCGAGCGCGAGCCGATCGCGAGCGCGTCGAATACCGTCGTGATGCCGGCCGCGGCCACTTGCGCGTCGTGGATCACGAAAGCCGCGTCGGTATTCCACTCGACGCCGGGACGCGGCACGAGGTGCTTCTCGAGGTTGTCCGTATGCAGTTCGATCAGACCGGGCAGCAGATAATCGCCGTCCCAGTCTTCGGCGTTGCGCGCCGAACTCGCGCCGCGTTCGACGTCGCGAATCACGCCGTCCTCCACGCGCACGGTGCCAATGAATTCTTCATCTCGCGTCACGATGCGAGCGTTGCTGATCAACATCGACTTGCTCCGTAGTCAGTCGGGACTGGTGTCAATTTAATGCCGCAGTGGCGGCCGCAATTCCAGGCGGCGCGTCGCGACCTTGTTGCGGGTCTCTTCGTCGTGAAAGATACCAACGATCGCCGCGCCGCGCTCGCGCGCCTCGACGATCAGATCGGCCACAACGTCGCGGTTTTCGGCATCGAGCGAAGCGGTCGGTTCGTCGAGCAGCAACAGCGGATGTTCGGCGATCAAACCTCGCGCGATATTCACGCGCTGCTGCTCGCCGCCCGAAAACGTCGCGGGCGCGAGCGACCACAGACGTTCCGGCACGTTGAGCCGCGCGAGCAATTCAGCGGCGCGCGCGTTTGCTTTGGGTTCTGCGATGCCGTGCAGCACGAGCGGCTCGGCGACGAGCGCGAGCGTCGGCACGCGCGGAATCACGCGCAAAAACTGGCTCACATAGCCGACCACGCTACGGCGCAGACGCAGCACGTCACGCGGTTCCGCACCGGTGATCGTGACGGGCCGGCCCTGATCGCTGGTGTCGCGAATCGCGATCGAGCCGGTGCTCGCCAGATAGTTGCCGTACAGGCAGCGCAGCAGCGTGCTTTTGCCCGCGCCCGACGGCCCGACCAGCACCACGCATTCACCGCGCTCGACTTCGAGCGATACGTTCGCGAGCGCGTCGATTCGCGCGCCGCCCTGGCCGTGCAGCGTGAAAGTCTTGCCGATGCCGGTGGCGCGCAGCATCAGCGCCGCGTTGTCGGCGAAAGCGCGCTCGGCGTGACGTGCCGCGCTGCCCGCATCAATTACTACCTCAGTGGATTGCATTGTGAGCCTCAAACCGGCAGAACCGAGGAAACCAGCGTTTGCGTATAAGGGTGCTGCGGATCGTCGAGCACCTGGTCGGTCAGACCCGCTTCGACGACTTCGCCCGCCTGCATCACCATCAGCCGATGTGCGAGCAGACGCGCGACGCCGATGTCATGCGTGACGATCAGCACCGACAGATGCAGCGTCGACGTCAGCGTGCGCAGCAGATCGAGCAGACGCGCCTGCACGGACACGTCGAGACCGGCGGTCGGTTCGTCCATGAACACCAGACGCGGACTGGTGACGAGATTGCGCGCAATCTGGAGACGTTGCTGCATACCGCCCGAAAACGCAGCGGGGAATTCGTCGATGCGCGCTGGGTCGAGTTCGACGCGCTCCATCCATTGCGTGGCCGTGCGGCGAATCTCGCCATAGTGGCGCGCGCCGACCGCCATTAACGGCTCGCCGATATTGGCGCCGGCCGATACGCCGCTGCGCAGGCCGTCGCGCGGGTTCTGCTGCACGAAGCCCCATTCGGTGCGCATCAGCAGACGGCGGCGCGGCTCCGACAGCGCGCGCAGATCGAGCAGGTCGCCGTGCGACGCGGCGTAGTGCAGCGCGCCGCTATCGGCCTCGGTCTTCAGCGCCAGCGTGTTGAGCAGCGTGGTCTTGCCCGAGCCCGATTCGCCGACGATGCACAGCACCTCGCCGGGATACAGATCGAAGCTCACGTTGCGGCAACCGTTGCGGCCGCCGTATTGTTTGGTGAGCGCGCGGGCGCTCAGAAGCGGCGTCATGCGGATTCTCCTTCGCGTTCGGCGCGGGGCAGTGGTGCTTGCGGTTCGATCTCGCCGTCGCCGCGCCGCTCGTGACAGTAGTCGCTATCCGAGCACACAAACATGCGCGTGCCGGCGTCGTCGACGATCATCTCGTCGAGAAAGCTTTCCTTCGATCCGCACAACGCGCACGCGTGCTGCCACTTCTGCACTTCGAACGGATGATCGTCGAAGTCGAGACTGCGCACCGGCGTATAAGGCGGAATCGCGTGGATGCGGCGCTCGCGGCCCGCGCCGAACAGTTGCAGCGCGGCGTTCATATGCATCTTCGGATTGTCGAACTTCGGGATCGGCGACGGCGACGTCAGATAGCGATGATTGACGATCACTGGGTAGTCATACGTGGTCGCGATGCTGCCGTGATGCACGATGTCCTCGTACAGCTTCACGCTGATCAGCCCGTAATCGGCGAGCGCGTGCAGCTTCTTGCATTCGGCGACGCGCGGTTCGAGCCGGAACAGCGGCTCGGGCATCGGCACCTGATAGACGAGGATCTGCCGCTCGGTCAGCGGCGTTTCGGGAATCCGGTGCCGGGTCTGGATGATCGTCGCTTCGCTCGTGTGCCGCGTGGTCGCCACGCCCGTGGTGCGCGCGAAGAAGCGGCGAATGTTGACGGCATTCGTAGTTTCGTCGGAACCCTGATCGATGACTTTCAGCGTGTCCGTCTTGCCGATGATCGCGGCCGTCACCTGGATGCCGCCGGTGCCCCAGCCGTACGGCAGAGGCATTTCGCGCGACGCGAACGGCACCTGGTAGCCCGGCACGGCGACTGCCTTCAGCAGCGCGCGGCGCAGCATGCGTTTGGTCTGCTCGTCGAGATACGCGAAGTTGTAGCCGTGCGCGGCGCTGTCGTATGAGGTGTTTGCAACGGCGGTGTCGGGCGCGTTCATGCTGCTTGCTCCTTGTCGGTGGCATTGCCTGATTCATCGTTGCCGTGGTGCTGCGCGCGCAAGCGCCGCACCAGTTCCAGCTCCGCCTGGAAGTCGACGTAGTGCGGCAGCTTCAGGTGCTGCACGAAGCCCGACGCCTCGACGTTATCGCTGTGCGACAGCATGAATTCGATGTCCTGCGTCGGCGACGAGAGCGTCTCGCCGAGTTCTTCGGCACGCAGCGCGCGATCGACCAGTGCCATCGCCATCGCCTTGCGCTCCGAGTGGCCGAACGCGAGACCGTAGCCCTGCGTGAAGGTGGGCGGCACCGCGCTGCTGCCCGCGAACTGGTTGATCATCTGGCATTCGGTGACATCGATATCGCCGATGTCGACCGCTTCGCCGAGTTCGTCGAGGTCCATTTCGACCGCGATCGTGCCGAACCGAATCTCGCCGGCGAACGGATGCGAATGCGCGTAGCCGCGTTGCGTCGCATAGCCCATTGCGAGCAGAAAGCCTTCGTCGCCGCGCGCGAGGTTCTGCAGACGCGTCGCGCGGCTCGCCGGAAACGCGAGCGGTTCGCGCGACAGATCGCCGGGTTCCGCGCCATCCGGTGTTGGGCGCTCCTGTTCGATCAGGCCTTCCTTGTCGAGCAGCGAGACAACGCGCGGCATCGCTTCCGGCGCGGGCGGCTCTTGCGAGAGCGGCGCATTGCCTTGCGTCACGCGCTGCCGCGCGTCGTCGCCATCGGCGAGCAACGCGAAATCGAGCAGACGCTGCGTGTAGTCGTAGGTCGCGCCGAGCAACTGGCCACCGGGCAAGTCCTTGAAGGTCGCCGAGATGCGCCGCTCGACCTGCATCGTTTCGGTATCGATCGCGCGCGTATAGCCGAAGCGCGGCAACGTGGTGCGATACGCGCGCAACAGGAAGATCGCTTCGACCAGATCGCCGGCCGCCTGCTTGATTGCGAGCGCGGCAAGCTCCTCGTCGTAGACCGAACCTTCGGTCATTACGCGCGCGACCGCGAGCCGCAACTGCTCGCGAATCTGCGCGACGCTCAGTTCGGCGATCCGCGTATCGCCGCGGCGCGCTTTGTCGAGCAGACGCCACGACGCTTCGATCGCGCGTTCTCCACCTTTGACGGCAACGTACATCAGTTCACCTTCGCTTCAGTTGCGCGCGGCAAGCCGATCACGCGCGGGCCGCAAACCAGATAACAGTCGATGCCGCACGGAAACAGCGGCGCGAGCATCGCGCGCTCTTGCCAGAACCGTGGGGGAAGACCGGCCGGCGAAATCGTTTGGGTCTCCAGAATGCCGGGGCCGCTCAGCGTGACCGGGGCGCCGCCCGTCAGCGCGTCGACGCGGATCAGCAGCGTGGCCGATTGCTCGGGGGACTCGGCATTGCCGGGTGCGAAGCTTTCTAGCGACGGCAACGCGTCGGCATCGTGCACATAGACGAATGCGGCGTCGCCGGGCGCATCGACGAGCGGCGCGCCGGTATGAAAACGCAACGCCGACGCGAGCGCGGTATCAGGCTGCGCGAGCCAGACCGGTGTCGCGTAGTCGCAGAGCGTCAGCAGCGCAGCGAATGCAGCGGGTTCGACCGGCGTATTGCGCAACTCGGGCAGCACGTCACTGATCACGCCGATCGTGCCGGGCCGCGACAACGCGTCGAGCAGCGTGCGAAACACGGCCTGGGTATCGTGGACCGGGTCCGCGAAACCCGGCGTCAGGGTGGACAATGCAATCGGTGAATGTTCCATCAGTCGCCTCGCACCATCGTAAAGAATTCGACGCGCGTCGCCGCGGCGTCCTGCTGCTGTTGCGCGCGCCGTGCCTTCTGTTGCGCGGCGAACGGCTCGATCAATTGACGATGCAGGCCGTCGTGATGCTCCGGCATCTGCAGCAAGGCATCGGCGAGCGCGGCAAGTTCGGCGCGCCGGCGGTCGCGTCCCAAGTGGCAGGCCACGCCGACGGTGGCCTCGGCGTCGCCGCTGGCACGAAGGCGCAGCGTGGCGCGCGTGACCGTCGCTTCGCCGAGATTGAACGGATCGCCGCTGCCGCCGATGCGCCCGCGCACCATCGCGAGGCCGATTTCAGGGGGACGCAGCCAGTCGTAGGCGGGGATAGGGTGACCTTGCAGCGCGCGCTGCAGCGCGGCTTCGAGGTCGGCGCGCGGCGTGCGGGCCAGCACGGCCATCCAGGCGCGCCGCGCCGCCGAAGACACGGCAGGCAACGGCGCAGAGGGCGGAACGGAACTCGGGCTCATCGGATTTCCTGTTGATCCAGCGAGTGGACATTGGAGCATCTATTCATCTAAACGTCTAGACGTTTACAGGCGTAGTTGTCTCGACTGTCGTGCGCGGCGGACGTTTCATATTTCCATCACGGCTTGCGCACTACAATGCACGACATGGCGATCATTTGAACCGAAGGGAATGACAGCACCATGACATCGAACGACAGCGCGGCGCCGGCCACGATGCTCGAACGCGGCGCAGGCGTGGCCGTCTGGAGACAGATCGAACAGATTCTCGCCGCCGAGATCGCGGCAAGCGGATTCGGGGAAGAAGGGCGGCTGCCGAGCGAAGGTGAGCTGGCGAAACGCTTTGACGTCAACCGTCACACGGTACGTCGCGCGATGCTCGGCCTCGCCGCGCTCGGCCTCGTCAGCGTCGAGCAGGGGCGCGGCACCTTCGTACAGCCCGGCGCGATCGACTATTCGATCGGCCGCCGTACACGTTTCACCGAAAACCTGCGCCAACAACATCACGCGCCCGGCGGCACGATGCTGTCGGGCTCGCGCGTGAAAGCCGAGCCCAGCGTCGCGAAGGCGTTGGGTCTGCGCGCGGGCGCGGCGGTCTATCGGATCGAATCGCTGCACGAGTCCGACGGCGTGCCGCTTACGTTCGCGCGCAGCTGGTATCCGGCCGCGCGTTTTCCGGAGCTGCCGGAAGTCGTGCAACGCCTCGGCGGCACGACGAAGGCGCTGGCCGAATTCGGCGTGGACGATTATCTGCGCAAGTGGAGCCGCATCGGCAGCGTGCTGCCCGAGCCGGAGGTCGCGCGGCGGCTCAACATCAACCGTCAGCAGCCGGTGCTGTGGGTCGAGAACGTCGACGTCGATTTGCAAGGCACGCCGGTCAAATACGGCTTCACACATTTCGCGGCCGACCGTGTGCAACTGCTCGTGGAGCATGACCTGTGAGCGGCCCCGCATGGAGTGATGAAGCGCGCTTCGCGCTGTACTACGCGCCGTCGGGTGAATCGGCGTGGTGGCAGGCCGGCTCGACGTGGCTCGGCCGCGATGCGCAAAGCGGCGAGCGCTGCGCGCAGCCGCAGCCGCCTGGCCTGACGCGCCCGCTCGCCGCGTTGACCGACTCGCCGCGCCGCTATGGTTGGCATGGTACGCTGGTCGCCCCGTTCCGGCTCGGCGCCGGTATCACGCAGCACGACGTGCTTGCGGCCGCGCGCGCGTGGGCGCTCGCGCAACAGCCGTTCGCGTTGCCGGTGGAAGCGGCCACGCTGGGCGACTTCGTCGCGCTGCGACCGGCCGATGCAAATGGCGAGACGCGCATTCGCGAGCTTGCGTCGAACGCGCTGGAGTCGCTAGATGGGCTGCGCGCGCGACCGTCTGCGGCCGATCTCGAGCGCCGGCTCGCCGCACCGCTCAGCGAACGCCAACGTGCGTTGCTGCTGCAATGGGGCTACCCGTACGTGTTCGACGAGTTCCGTTTTCATATGACGCTGTCCAGCTCGCTAGCGGATGCCGACGAGCGCGCGACGCTGCTCGCATGGTGGCGTGAGCGCACCCCTGCGCTCGGGCCGCTCGCGGTCGATCAGGCCGCGCTGTTCGTCGAGCCGGCGCCGGGCGAGCCGTTCGTGCTGTGGCAGCCGCTGCCCTTCAGCGACGGCGCGCAACACGGCGATCGCAAGGAAAAGCAGCAAGACGAGGTGAGCAGCCAATGAATGGGCGTTTGATCTATGTGATGGGCCCGTCTGGCGCGGGCAAGGATTCGCTGCTGCAATTCGCGCGCACGCGGCTCGCCGGCGAGCCAGTCGTGTTCGCGCATCGTTACATCACGCGGCCGAGCGGCCATGGGGAAGTGCATGTCGCGCTGAGCGTCGAGGAGTTCGCCGCGCGCTCGGTGCTGGGCCTGTTCGCGCTCGAATGGTCGAGTCATTCGCTGCGCTATGGCATCGGCATCGAACTCGATGCGTGGCTCGCGCGCGGCTGCACGGTGGTCGTCAACGGCTCGCGGCAGTACCTGCAGCATGCGCTCGCGCGCTATCCCCGCGCGGAAGTGGTGCACGTGAGCGCCGCGCCGCATATTCTCGAAGCGCGGCTCGGCGCGCGAGCGCGCGAATCGTCGGAGCAGGTCGCGGCGCGGCTGGCGCGGCGTGCGCCGTTTGCGTTGCCGGCCGGCGTGCGCTGCACGACGATCGACAACTCCGGCACGCTCGAACAAGCGGGGCACGAGTTGATCACAGTGCTCAAGGAGCAGATGAGCGCGTAACGCAGTCACGCGGCCTTATTGCACGGCCTCCATCCGCTCCCGCGTGACCTGCCGCAAACACGCGACGAACTGCTGTACGGCCGGCGTCGGCAGCAGATCGCGTCGCGAGATGATGCTCAGATCGTAGTTCGGCAGCGCGTCTTCGATCTGCGCGACACGAATGCCGAGCGGCGCGACCCGCTGCGCGAGCGGCCGCGTGAAGCAACTGATCACGTCGGTCTGCGATACGAGCCCGAGCGTCACCGCAAACGACGACGGCGCGCGCAGCAGCCACTGCGGCAGCGGCAAACCATGCGCGCTGAACATCGCCATCATCACGCTGTGCGGGAAGTGATCGGCGCCGACCGTGACGATCCACTCGGCGTCGAGCAGTTCGGACAGACGCGTGACGTTCGCGAGCGGGTGCCCCGCGCGCATCGTGACGACGAACTGCGTCGAGTACAGCGGCACCTGTACCAGATCGTTATCCAATGCCTGAACGTGATGGATCGCCGCGAGATCGAGTGTGCCGTTGCGCAGACGCGCGAGCGCATCGGGCACCGTCACTTCCTCCAGATGCAGACTCACGAGCGGCATCTTTTGGCGAAAGCTCGACACCGCATGCGGAAGAACCGTCAGCGCGAGCGATGGCATCGTGCCGACGCTGACCTTGCCGGCCAGTTCTCCTTTCACCTGCTCGACGGCCTCGACGGTGCGGCGCATGTCGCCCAGCAACTGTTCGGCGCGCGGCAACAGCGCGAGCCCGCACGCGGTCAGCTCAATGCCGCGCACGCTGCGCACCATCAACTCCGCATTGAGCGCGCTTTCCAGTTCGCGAATCGTATGCGTGACGGCCGGCTGCGTGACGCCGAGTTCACGCGCGGCGGCGCGCAGGCTGCGGTGATGCGCGGCGGCGACGAAGGCCTGCAACTGCTGCAGTTTCATCAGGGTAACCCCGTATATAAGAGCCGTTAATCAGGGTGAAAAAAATAGCATCTTATTCGAACGAAACGGCATGGATATAGTGCGAGGCTACTCACTGGAGCCATGCAAACGATGAACGAGACCCCGCGTTTGACCGAAGTGTCCGATCTGGAACCCGCCGCCGCGAGCCTGCGCGAGATTCGCCATCACATTCATCACCATCCCGAACTCGCGTACGAGGAAGTGCGGACCGCGGCGCTCGTCGCGGAAAAGCTCGAACAGTGGGGCTGGCAGGTCACGCGCGGGGTCGGCAAGACCGGCGTGGTCGGCACGCTGAAGGTGGGCGACGGCAAGCGCAGCATCGGCATTCGCGCGGACATGGACGCGCTGCCGATCATCGAACAGACCGGCTTGCCGTACGCGAGCGGCACCCACGGCAAGATGCATGCGTGCGGCCACGACGGCCACACGACGATCCTGCTCGGCGCCGCACAACGTCTCGCGGCCACGCGCAATTTCTCGGGCACCGTGCATCTGTATTTCCAGCCGGCCGAGGAAAGCGGCATCGACAGCGGCGCGCTGAAGATGATCAACGACGGCCTGTTCGAGCGCTTCCCGTGCGACGCCGTGTTCGGCCTGCACAATCATCCGGGCGCGGAGCCGGGCATGCTGCTGTTTCGCAAGGGGCCGTTCATGTCGGCAGGGGACAAGGCGACCATCACGATCGAAGGCGTCGGCGGTCATGCGGCGCGTCCGCATCTGACCGTCGATCCGGTCGTGGTCGCCGCGAGCATCGTGATGGCGCTGCAGACGATCGTCGCACGCAACGTCGATCCGTCGCAGCCGGCCGTGGTGACGGTGGGCTCGATGCACGCGGGCACCGCGAACAACGTGATTTCGAGCAGCGCGCGGCTCGAACTGAGCGTGCGCTCGTTCAGCCCCGAGGTGCGAGAGTTGCTGAAGAAGCGCATCACCGAGCTGGCCGAGTCGCAGGCGGCGAGCTATGGCGGCAAGGCGCATGTCGAGTACATCGAAGGTTACCCGGTCGTCATCAATACGGACGCCGAAACGGATTTCGCGGTGCAGGTTGCGCGTGAGCTGGTCGGCGATGACAAGGTGATCGAGCAGACCGACATCCTGATGGGCAGCGAGGACTTCGCCTTCATGCTGCAGAAGCGGCCGGGCACGTTTCTGCGCATCGGCAATGGCATCGGCGAGGATGGTTGCATGGTGCACAACCCGCATTACGACTTCAACGACCACAGTCTGCCGATCGGCGCGGCGTTCTGGGCGCGGCTCGTGGAGCGCTATCTCGCGCAGTGAGCGATAAGAGTCGACGCGGTAGCGCGCAGCAAATGCGCGCTACCAGATAGCCGCGTGCGTCAGCCGCGCCGCGCGACCATCTCGGAGACCGTCTGCGCGGCTTGCTGCAGCGGTTCCAGAAACGCCTTCACCATCTGTTTGGCCGAATTGCGCTGCGCGTTGCCGCTGATGTTCATCGCGGCGATCACGCGGCCCTGGCGATTGCGAATCGGCGCGGACAGCGAAATCAAACCGCCTTCGAGCTCCTGATCGACGATTGCCCACCCCTGGCGACGCACCTGCTCGATTACCTTCTTCAACTCTTCCTTGTCGGTAACGGTGCGCGGCGTGTGTGCGTAGAGCGGCGACGAGTTCAGCGTCGCGTCGAGCGTTTCCTCGTCGAGCGAGGCGAGCAGCACGCGGCCCATCGACGTGCAGTACGCGGGCAGACGGCTGCCGATCGACAGGTTGATCGTCATGATCTTGTGAGTCGGCACGCGCAGCACGTAGACGATCTCGGTGCGATCGAGCACGGCCGCCGAGCAGCTTTCGTGCACCTGTGCCGACAGGCTTTCCATCACCGGTTCGGCGAGATTCCAGAACGGCATCGAGGTGAGGTACGCGAAGCCGAGGTCGAGAATCTTCGGCGTCAGACGGAACAGGCGTCCCTCGGCTTCCACGTAGCCCAGCGTTTGCAGCGTCAGCAGAATCCGGCGCGCGCCGGCGCGCGTGAGGCCGGTCGCCGCGGCGACGTCGGTGAGCGTCTGTTCGGGGCGCGTCGCGTCGAATGCGCGGATGACCGCGAGGCCGCGCGCGAACGACTGCACGTACGAGTCACCCGGTTTCTCCGGGGCCGGTTCGACGTTGGCGGGCGCGACGGAAGACGGCGGCAGGGCTTTGCTCATGGACCTTGATCGTGGTTGCAAAAGAGTGCGCGCGCAAGGCACGCGACGCGCGTTCGTTTCGATGCGGCGCCGCGCGTGGCGTTGCGGCGCAAAGGCGAGACGATAGCTTAAGCCTTCTATTTCGCCAAATAACGCCGATTCGTGCAAAAAACCCCAGGGTTTGCGTGGATGCGATTCGTGTCTCAAATTTGTATGATGACCCGATAACATGACCAGTTTGCGGCACCCGATCCAACCCAACCGATCCGCCATGTTCGACAAGATTCCCTCGCGCGCTTTGAGCGACACCGTCGCGCAGCAACTGCTGAAGCAGATCGACAAGGGCACTTTCGCGCGCGGCGCCAAGCTGCCGACCGAAGCCGTGCTCTCGGAACAGTTCGGCGTGAGCCGCACGGTGATTCGCGAGGCGCTGTCGCGGCTGAAGAACGAGGGGGTGGTCGAACCGCGCCAGGGCAGTGGCGTGTTCGTCGCTGGGCACGGCACGATCCGCCCGCTGCGGATCGACTACGCGGAAGCCGTCGAGCCGGGCTCGGTCGTGCAGATCCTCGCGCTGCGCCGCGCGATCGAGGCGGAGGTCGCGTCGGAAGCCGCAATGCGTCGCAGCGATGCCGACATGGCCGCGATCGACGCCGCGCTCGCTCAGATCGAGCGCGCGGTCGCCAATGGCGAAGACGGCGTCGCCGAAGACGTCGCGTTTCATCGCGCGATCGCGGCGGCGACGGGCAATCCGTATTTCCTGAAGACGCTGACGTTCCTCAATCAGTACCTCGAAGCGGGCACGGTCGTCACGCGCCGCAACGAGGCGCTGCGCGAGGACTTCTCGCGGCAGGTGCGCGAGGAGCACGCGGCGATCGCCGCGGCGATTCGCGCCGGCGATCCGATGGCGGCGCGCAATGCCGCGCAGACGCATCTGTACAACGCGGCACGGCGGCTTGCCGAGGCGGGCATCGCCTGACGCGCGGAAGGCGCGCGGTGATCCCGCCGCGCGCGAACGCACCAATGCAGCACCAATCCATAGAGGTCACGCATGTCGAGAAATGTCGGTGTCATCGGTTTGGGAGCCATGGGGCTCGGCGTTGCGCGTTCGCTGTTGCGCGCCGGCTTCAAGGTCCACGCGTGCGACTTGCGGCGCGACGTGCTGCAGGCGTTCGTCGCTGAAGGCGGCGTCGGCTGTGCGACGCCCGCGGAGCTCGGCGCGCAGTGCGAGGTCGTGATCACGCTGGTCGTCAATGCCGCGCAGACCGAGGCCGTGCTATTCGGTGAGCACGGCGCGCTCGCGGCGATGAAGCCGGGCGGCGTCGTGATCGCCAGTGCCACGGTCGCGCCGGAATTCGCCAGCGATCTCGGCAAGCGCGTCGAGTCGGCCGGTCTGCAGATGCTCGATGCGCCGGTGTCGGGCGGCGCTGCGCGCGCCGCATCGGGCGAGATGACGATGATGACGTCCGGTCCCGCAGCCGCGTACGCCGCGTGCGAGGACGTGCTCGCCGCGATCGCCGGCAACGTGTATCGGCTCGGGGCCGCGCATGGCGCGGGCTCGAAAGTGAAGATCATCAATCAGTTGCTGGCCGGAGTGCATATCGCGGTGGCCGCCGAGGCAATGGCGCTCGGCTTGCGCGAAGGCGTCGATCCGGACGCGCTATACGACGTGATCACGCACAGCGCGGGCAATTCGTGGATGTTCGAGAACCGCGTTCCGCATATTCTCGCGGGCGATTACACGCCGCTGTCGGCAGTCGATATTTTCGTCAAGGACCTGGGCCTCGTGCTCGATACCGCGCGTCGCACGAAGTTTCCACTGCCGCTGTCGGCGGCCGCGCATCAGATGTTCATGATGGCGTCGACGGCGGGCCACGGCGGTGAGGACGACTCGGCGGTCGTGAAGATTTTCCCCGGCATCGAATTGCCGGCGAAGCCATAAGCGAGGACGGTGCTCATGACGGCTCAAACGAAACCCGCGCTGCTCGGCTGCATCGCCGACGACTTCACCGGCGCCACCGATCTCGCCAACATGCTCGTACGCGGCGGCATGCGCACGGTGCAGACGATCGGCGTGCCGACCTCCAACGAAGCGCCGGGCGCCGATGCGCCGGGCGCCGCTGCGCCGGGCGCCGCTGCGCCGGGCGCCGCTGCGCTCGACGCCGATGCGCTCGTCGTCGCGCTCAAGTCGCGCACGATCCCCGCCGCCGACGCGGTCGCCCAATCGCTCGCCGCGCTCGCCTGGCTGCGCTCGCAAGGGTGCCGGCAATTCTTCTTCAAGTACTGCTCGACCTTCGATTCGACCGATGCGGGCAACATCGGCCCGGTGACCGATGCGTTGCTGAACGCGCTGTCCGCCGAGTTTGCTGAGCGCGCGTCGTTCACGATTGCGTGTCCCGCGTTTCCCGAGAACGGCCGCACGATTTTCCGCGGCCATCTGTTCGTCGGCGATGCGCTGCTCAACGAGTCGGGCATGGAGAACCATCCGCTGACGCCGATGCGCGACGCGAATCTCGTGCGCGTGCTGCAGCGGCAAACGCAGTCGAAGGTCGGGCTTGTGCGTTACGACCGGGTCGCGCAAGGCGATACGGCCGTGCGCGCCGCATTCGAAGCGCTGCGCGCCGACGGCGTGCGCATCGCGATTGCCGATGCGGTGTCCGACGCCGATCTGCATACGCTCGGCGCGGCCTGCGCGGACCTCGCGCTGATCACCGGCGGCTCCGGCGTCGCGCTCGGCTTGCCGGCCAACTTCCGGCGCGCGGGGCTACTCGGCGAGCAAACCCATGCCGCGCAATTGCCGCGCGTAGAAGGTTTGTCGGCGGTGCTCGCGGGCAGTGCGTCGAAGGCGACCAACGCGCAGGTCGCCGCCTGGTGCGCGACGCGGCCCGCGTTCCGCATCGATCCGCTCGCGGCGGCGCGCGGCGAGGACGTCGTCGGCGAAGCGCTCGAGTTCGCGCAACAGCGCTTCGTGCACGCCGAGCCGGTGCTGATCTATGCGACTGCATCGCCCGACGAGGTGCAGGCGGTGCAGCGCGAACTCGGCGTCAACGAAGCCGGGCATCTGGTCGAGAAGACGTTGGCATCGATTGCGCGCGGCCTGCGCGAACGCGGCGTGCGCAAGTTCGTCGTCGCGGGCGGGGAGACCTCGGGCGCGGTCGTGCAGGCGCTCGACGTGCGCATGCTGCGCATCGGCGCACAAATCGATCCGGGTGTGCCGGCCACCGCGACGACCGAAGCGGAACCGCTCGCACTCGCGCTGAAATCCGGCAATTTCGGCACCACGGACTTCTTCGACAAGGCGCTGCGTCATCTCGATGGAGCCGCGCAATGAGCGGCGCACCGGCACTTCACATCTCGGCCGAAGCGCGCGTGCGCGAGGAAATCTGCGCGGTCGGCGCGAGTCTGTATCAGCGCGGCTATACGGTCGGTAGCGCCGGCAACATCAGCGCGCGGCTCGACGATGGCTGGCTGATCACACCGACTGACGCGTGTCTCGGCCGCCTCGATCCCGCCGATATCGCGAAGGTCGACGCAAACGGCCACGCGATGTCGGGCGGCAAGCCGTCGAAAACGCTCGCGCTGCATCGCGGTATCTATGCGCGCAACGGCGAGGCGCGCGGCATCGTCCATACCCATTCGACGCATCTGGTCGCATTGACGCTCGCGGGCGTATGGAGCGAAGCGGACGTGTTGCCGCCGATCACGCCGTACTACGTGATGAAAGTGGGCCACGTACCGCTGATTCGCTATCAACGCCCCGGCGATCCGCAAGTGGCCGCGCAGATCGCCGCGCTGGCCGACCGCGTACGGGCGGTGCTGCTCGAACGTCTGGGGCCGGTGGTGTGGGAGCGCTCGGTCGCGCACGCGTCGTATGCGCTCGAAGAACTCGAGGAGACCGCGCGCTTGTGGCTGATGACGAATCCGCGGCCCGCGCCGCTCGACGCCGCCGCGATCGAAGAACTCCGTACCGCGTTCGGCGCGCGCTGGTAGCAGCGCGCATTACCGATGAACGTCATGCACCGTATCGGACTGTCTCAAAGGAGCTGTTGACATGCCTCGCTTCGCCGCCAATCTGTCGATGATGTACAACGAGCACGCGTTCCTCGATCGCTTCGCCGCCGCCGCGCGCGACGGTTTCAACGCGGTCGAATACCTGTTTCCCTATGAGTTCCGCGCGGCCGAGCTGAAGTCACGGCTCGACGCTCACGGTCTCACGCAGGCGCTGTTCAATGCGCCACCAGGCGACTGGAGCGGTGGCGAGCGCGGTCTGGCGTCGCTGCCGGGGCGCGAGGACGAGTTCCGCCGCAGCATCGATACGGCTCTCGAGTACGCGCGCGTGCTCGGAAATCGCAAGCTTCATGTAATGGCGGGGTTGATCGCCGGCGATCAGGCGGGCGAAACGCAACGCAAAACGCAACGCGACGTGTATCTGGACAACCTTGCCTATGCCGCGCAAGCCGCGCAAACCGAACGGATCACGGTCGTCATCGAACCGATCAATACGCGCGACATGCCCGGCTATTTCCTCAATCGACAGGACGACGCGCAAGCGATCTGCGCCGAAGTCGGCGCGCCGAATCTGAAGGTGCAGTTCGATTGCTATCACTGCCAGATCGTCGAGGGCGATCTCGCGATGAAGCTCAAGCGCGATATGGCCGGCATCGGTCATATCCAGGTTGCAGGTGTGCCCGAGCGGCACGAGCCCGACATCGGCGAGCTGAACTATCCGTACCTGTTCGATCTGATCGATGCGCTCGGCTACGACGGCTACATCGGCTGCGAATACCGGCCGCGCGCGGGGACCTCGGCGGGGCTTGGCTGGCTGAAGCCTTATCTCGATGCGGCGCGCTGACACTTTCCGACAACCACTGACGGACACGTAACCATGAAAGTACTGATCACCGGCGGCGCCGGTTTTCTCGGCCAGCGACTCGCGCGCGAACTGCTCGCACGCGGCGAGTTGAAAGATGCGCACGGCACACCGCAAGCGATTACCGGGCTGGTGCTGCTCGACGTCGTGCGCGCTCATGATTTCGGCGATGCGCGCGTGCATACCGAAGTCGGCGATATCGCAGAGCGCAGCGTGCTCGAACGCGTGATCGACGACCAAACCTCGGCGATCTTTCATCTGGCTGCGATCGTCAGCGGCCAGGCCGAGGCGGACTTCGATCTCGGTATGCGCATCAATCTCGATGCGTCGCGGCTGCTGCTCGAAGTCTGCCGACAGCGCGGGCATCAACCGCGCGTCGTGTTCACCAGCTCGGTTGCGGTCTACGGTGGCGATCTGCCCGCAGTCGTACAGGACGACACCGCGCTGAATCCGCAGTCGTCGTATGGCGCGCAGAAGGCGATCGCCGAGCTGCTGCTCAACGATTATTCGCGGCGCGGTTTCGTCGACGGCCGCGTGCTGCGACTGCCGACCATCAGCGTGCGGCCGGGGCGGCCGAATGCGGCGGCGTCGTCGTTTGCGAGCGGCATCATTCGCGAGCCGTTGAATGGCGAGGAGGCCGTGTGTCCGGTCGCCGGTTCGACGCGGCTGTGGCTGCTGTCGCCGCGCAAGGCGATCGACAGCCTGATCGCCGGCCTCGAACTCGATGGCGCCGCGCTCGGCAAGCAGCGCGTGCTGAATCTGCCGGGCCTGTCGGTCAGCGTCGACGAAATGATCGCGGCACTGCGCGAGGTCGCCGGCGAAGCGGTCGCGAGCCGCATCGTGCGGCAGCCGGACGAGCGCATCGAGAAGATCGTCGGCAGCTGGCCCGGCGCGTGGGATACATCGCGCGCCGAACGGCTCGGGCTCGCCGCCGAGCGCAACTTCGCGGATGTGATTCGCGGCTATATCGCCGACGAAGGAATCGAAGTTCGCTGAAGATCGCTCCCTTCGCGTATTCCCTGGTGTCGTTGGCACGGCTGCGGCCGTGCTTGACACGCTTTCGCGCCGACGCCTATTATCGAGCCTGTTTTGTTCGATATATGACCTTGTGTTCGTATATAGAACATAAGGGCGGGCAAGGAAGGCGCAACAGCCGTATCGGTCGTCACTCCCAAGCCCATCGTTCACGATCCTGCGCTAAGCTGCCTTGACGTATCGGCCGCCACACCGCTGCCGTTTTGCAGCTTCCCGCGCACGGCCGTCGGCCCCCCGGGCCGATGCCTCGGCGCATCGAACCGGCGTCGTCGGCGCAAGGCCGGCCGCGGCGCGGCGCAGCGCACGCAGCATCTCAACTGGAGACATCCCATGACCGAAGCATTCCTGTGCGACGCGATTCGCACCCCCATTGGCCGCTATGCGGGTTCGCTGTCGTCGGTGCGCGCCGACGACCTGGGCGCGGTGCCGCTCAAGGCGCTGATGGAGCGCAACAAGAACGTCGACTGGACCGCGATCGACGACGTGATCTACGGCTGTGCGAACCAGGCCGGTGACGACAACCGCAACGTCGCGCGCATGTCGCTGCTGCTCGCCGGTTTGCCGAAGGACGTGCCGGGCTCGACCGTCAACCGTCTGTGCGGCTCGGGCATGGACGCGATCGGCATCGCCGCGCGCGCGATCAAGTCGGGCGAAGCCGCGCTGATGATCGCCGGCGGCGTCGAAAGCATGAGCCGTGCGCCGTTCGTGATGCCCAAGGCGACCAGCGCGTTCTCGCGGCAAAACGAGGTCTACGACACGACGATCGGCTGGCGTTTCGTGAACCCGCTGATGAAGAAGCTGTACGGCGTCGACTCGATGCCGGAAACCGGCGAAAACGTCGCGACCGACTACAACATCAGCCGCGCCGACCAGGACGCGTTCGCGCTGCGCAGCCAGCAGAAGGCCGCGCGCGCGCAACGCGATGGCACGCTCGCGCAGGAAATCGTCGGCGTGACGATCGCGCAGAAGAAGGGCGATCCGATCACGGTCACGCAAGACGAGCATCCGCGCGAAACGAGCCTCGAAGCGCTCGCGAAGCTAAAGGGCGTCGTGCGTCCGGACGGCACGGTTACGGCCGGTAACGCGTCGGGCGTGAACGACGGCGCGGCCGCGTTGCTGCTCGCGAACGAAGACACCGCGAAGCGCTTCGGCCTGACGCCGCGCGCCCGCGTGCTCGGCGTGGCGACGGCGGGCGTCGATCCGCGCGTGATGGGCATCGGCCCGGCGCCGGCCACGCAGAAGCTGCTCGCGCGTCTGGGCATGAAGATCGACCAGTTCGACGTGATCGAGCTGAACGAAGCGTTCGCCTCGCAGGGCATCGCCGTGCTGCGCGCGCTGGGCGTCGCCGACGACGATCCCCGCGTGAACCCGAACGGCGGCGCGATCGCGCTCGGCCACCCGCTCGGCATGAGCGGCGCGCGTCTGGTGACGACCGCGACGTATCAACTGCAACGCACGCAGGGCCGCTTCGCGCTGTGCACGATGTGTATCGGCGTCGGCCAGGGTATCGCGATCGCTATCGAGCGCGTGTGATGCAGGTGTAGCGCGACGCACATCGCGCGCGGTTTGCGATCCGTTCATGCAACAGCCCCATCGTTCCCGCGATGGGGCTGTTTGCTTTTGCGCGCGGCCTCGCGCGTTCAATTCGCGTCCTATCGTTTGCACTAGTTGTCCTGAAGATGTGGAGTTCATGGAGGCGGGCACGAACACTGCGTAGCGCGAAGTCATTGCGCGGCGCTCATCATGACCGTCACGCCGGATCGAAACCCTTGTCGAGGAGAACGCGAATGAAGACAACGACGATAGGCGCAGCGTTGATGCTGGCGGCCGCGGCCACGACCCAGCCGGCGCGCGCGCAGGACGACATGGCGAGCACCGCCCAGGCGGTGCTCAGCGGGGCGCAGCCGGTGCATATGACGGCGGAGATCGTCGGCATCGATGCGGGCAACCGCGCGCTGACGCTGAAGGGCTCGGGCGGCAACGTCGCGATCGTGCTCGTCAGTCAGCAGGTTGCTGGCTTCGATCAACTGAAGATCGGCGATCGCGTCGACGTGCTCTACAAGAATGCGCTGCTCACGAAGGCGGAAAAGGTCAGCGGCGCGGGCAAGGCGATTCGCGAGCGAGCCGACAAGCAGAGCTATTCGCCGGCGTCGGGCGGTTACGAATCGGCGCGACAGACCGAGGTACTCGCGACCGTGCTGAAGATCGATCACAAACAGCGCCTCGTGACGCTGCGCGGCGCCTATCAGACACAGACGTTCCAGGCCGCGCCCGACGTCGACCTGAGCGACGTGAAGGTCGGCGATACCTTGCATGCGGTGTTCGTGTCGGCCGCCGCCGTGCAGGTGACGCCAGTGGGCCACTGAGCCGCTGAGATCGCGGCCCATTTCAGCGGCCGGAAATGTTTCGCAAACTATGTCGAGATATGTCGCGCCGCCCGACGAATGCCCGCAAAGCCTTGCTTGGCGGGCCCGAGTCGCGGTGAAACTGCGCGACATATCTTCCCTGATGATTTCCCCGATGTGTCCTTCTATAGTCCGTTCGTCGCCACGCGGCAATTACGCAAGTGGCCCGAATCCAGCAAGGACATATCGTGAAGAATCGTTCATTCGCAGGTTCCGACAAGGTCCGCGCCAGCATGGCGCGAGGCGCGTTGCGCAGGGCGGTGCTCGGCGCGGCCGCGGCCGTGCTCGCACTCGGCAGCGCATCGGCGTTCGCCTGGTCGGGTCATGGCACCGCGTACACGTCGCGCGGCGTCTATAACGGCGCGCACTACGGCTCGTGCGGCGGCGGTAGCTGTTCGCATGCGGGCAGCGTGGCTGGCCCCTATGGCGGCTTCGCGAGCAACACCGGCACGGTCACGCGCACGGCGCCCGGCCAGTTCTCGAACTCGGGTACCGCGACGGGCCGCTATGGCAACACGGTGCAGCACTCGGGCGACACCAGCTGCGCGGGCGGTACCTGCTCGCATACCGGCACGATGACGGGCCCCGACGGCAAAACGGCGACGACGTCTGGCGACGTGACGCGCACCGCGCCGGGCCAGTATTCGTCGTCGGGCTCGATCACCGGGTCGAACGGCAATACGGTCAATCATTCGGCGTCGACCAATTGCGCGGGTTCGACCTGCGCGCGCTCGGGCACGGTGACGGGGCCGGACAACAACAGCGTCTATCACTCGGGCACCGCGACGCGGGTCGCGCCCGGGGTCGTGACGACATCGACGAGCGTGACCGGCACGCAGGGTCACACGGTGACGTCGAGCGGTACGGTGGTCACAGGCGGCGTGGTGGTCGCAGGCGGGACCACGACGACGAGCGGTACGACCGTGGTCGTCGCGCCGAAGCCGGTGGTGGTCGCGCCGCCGCCTGCGCCGGTCGTCGTGCCGCCGCCGGTCGTGTACGTACCGCCGAAGCCCGTCGTGGTGACGCCGCCGCCGGCCTATGTTCCGCCGCCTCCGGTGGTGTACGTGCCGCCGCCGGCCGTCTACGTCGCGCCGCGTCCCGTGTACGTCGCGCCGCGGCCTGTCGTCTGGGTGCCGGGCCATTGGGTCGGGCGCGTGTGGGTGCCGGCGCATTGGGCCTGACGATGAGCGCGGCGATGCGAATCAGAACCCGCGTCGAGTCGTGGCGCTCACGTCGCGCAGCGCGGTGCGACGTCATGTGCGGCGCGGCGGGCCAGCACCCACCATCTGATGAGGCGGCGCGTCGTTGGCGAGCGGCGGAAGGGTCCGCGTGGCGCGCGCTCCGCAAAACGGCCGCACTCGCGACGATCGTCGTGGCGACGTTTTCGGCAATCCACGCAGTCATCGACACCAGCGACGCCAACGACGACCGTCGCGCGAATCCCGCCGCCAGCGCGACGAGAGACTGTTCCGCGCGCTACGCCGCGTTGCTCGACCTGGCCGAACTCGCGCGGCGTGACGGCAAATCGTCCGAGATCGTCGTGCGTGGATTGAGAGAGCAGAACGGCGCGATGAGGGAGTGCCTATCCGCAGGCTGGGTCAGGCCGGCACCGCGATCACATTGAACGCGGCCGCGTCAGATCGCATTCCAGAAAAATCGCGCCGGGGATCGGATTGAACACGTAAGCGTCGATCGGTTCGAAATCCAGCGATGCGTAGAGCCCGAGTGCCGCTTGCATAGTGGGCAGCGTGTCGAGACGCATGCGGCGATAGCCCGCTTCTTTCGCGGCCGCCAGGATACGCGTGGCGAGTTGCCGCCCCACATGCAGCCCGCGTCCCGCCGGACGCACATACAGGCGTTTCATTTCGCAGATGGTGTCGTCGATCGGACGCATTGCGACACAGCCGATGATATCGCCGGGATCGTCGCCCGAGCCGTTGCTCGCGAGCAGCACGCGGCCGCGTGGCGCTGCGAATTTGCCCGGCAGGCTGGCGAGTTCGTCGTCGAATTGCTGGAAGCAGAGATCGAAGCCGAGACTCTCCGCGTACTCGCGGAAGATGGTCCGTACGGCCTCGATCTGTTCGGGGAAGCGCGCAGTATGCAGATGGATCATGCGATGGGTCGGGTCATTGAACATGCAGCGGAAACCGGATCTCGAACGTGGTCCCCACGCCCTCGCGCGACGCAAACTCGATCTGTCCATCGAGCACGCGGCATAGCTCCTTGACGATCGCGAGCCCCAGACCCGTGCCAGGGATTTCCTCGCCGGCCGCGCGCTCGAACTCGTCGAACACGCGCTCCGCATCGGCGGGCGCGATGCCGACGCCGGTGTCGGACACGCGAATCGCCCAGTGTTCGACGCCATGCATCGCGAACTGGAATTCGACTTGTCCCGACTTCGTGTACTTGATCGCGTTGGACAACAGATTGACCGCGATCTGCTTGAGCTTCAGCCGATTCGACGTGACGACCGGCAGCGCCGCGTCGAACTCGCTGCGCAGCGCGAGTCCTTTCGCGTCGATCGACGGCTGCATGGAAGCGATGAGTTCGTCGAAGAGTTCGCGCAAATCGACGTCTTCGAGCACGAGTGTCGCCGCGTCGCCGAGCACGACCGAGTACTCGACCATCTGGTCGACCAGTTGCTTCATGTCGGCGGCCTGACGGTTCGCGAGTGTCAGCGCGGCATCGGCTTGCGACGGCGCTCGCTCGATCAGTTGCAGCGCGACCGAAAACGCGTTGAGGAAATTGCGCAGATCGTGCGCGACGCTGCGTGTGATCTGCATGCGCGAATCATACAGATCGCCGACCAGCCGTTGCTTGAGCGTCAGTTCGTCATTCGCGCGTTCGAGCCGGCCCGTGTATTCGTCGATCTTGCGATCACGCTCGCCGACCACTTCCTTGATCGACGCATACCTGACCACGCTGAATGCTTCGGCGATCAGACGCCGCGCGCGGCTCTCGTGGCGGCGCGTGCAAGTCCGGTCGCGTTCGACGAATTCTTCGAGCGCTCCGACGAGCACCTGCTCGAAGAGGTCCAGTTCGCGCACCAGCTCTTCGATCCGGTAGCCCTGCTGCCAACGGACATTGCCGTGCTTCTTCGCGTCGCGCTCGATCGATGATTCGGCGCGTTCGAGATCTTCCGCATCGAGCGCCATGCACAGCTGGTCGAGGATTTCCGGCATATGGTCGACCAGCTGTTGATAGGTGAGCTTGTCCGCTTCGACGAGATCGGCGTCGATGGCGACGGCATGCATCCATTGCCGCGTCAGACGGCCCCGTTCCGCACGGATGAAGTTGGCGAAATTGCGCAGCGGGCTCACGCGTCGGTCGGTCATGATGGATACCGGAATGGAGTTTCTACAACATACAAACACGCGAACGGTTCCGAACGCCTCGGTTCGGCGCGGGCACCGCAGACCTGTTTGCGCCGGCAATCGGCCAGGCATCCGATGTGCGCCGGCAACCCGCGTCATTATCCGCGCAATTGCCGCGTGTGGAACACCTCTTGCGAGACTCTGGTCAGACAAGAAGCAAGTTTCGTCAGCAAACCATGATGTATTCGATATTGCTGGTGGACGACGAACCGGAAATTCTAGCCGCGTGGCGGCTGATTCTGGAAAGCGAAGGGTATGAGGTGAGTTGCGCGAGCAACGGCGCCGAAGCGCTCGCCTGTGTCGTCGCTCACGTTCCCGACCTGATTGTTACGGACTGGATGATGCCGATCATGGACGGCGCGGAGTTGTGCCGCCGTTTGAAATCGATGCCGTTATCGGTCGACGTACCGATTCTGGTCCATACCGCGGTGCCGCCCTCGGACAGCGAAGCGCAGTACTGCAGCGCATGTTTGCTGAAGCCGATCGGCGCGGATCTGTTTTTGAGCACGATCGCGCAACTCTGCACGCCACGCTGCTGATACGGCACGATCACCGTCGTGTGTTCAAATCAACCGCGTGTTGAGTCGGCCTTCAGAAAATCGACGAACGCGCGCAGCGGCGCGGGCACATGGCGATGGCCGGGATAGTACAGAAAAGGCCCTGAAAACCGCTGCCACCACGGTTCGAGAATCGCTTCGAGCGCGCCGCTGTCCAGATGCGGGCGCAGCATGTCTTCGAACAGGTGAACGATGCCGAGACCCGCGACCGCGCCGCTGACCGCGAGGTCTATCGCTGCGCCGGGCCGCACCAGCAGCGGTCCGGTCGGATTCAATTGCAGCAGCTCGCCGTCGCGCTCGAAGTACCAGGTCGGCATCGCGCCGCTCGCGAACTGGCCGCGCAGGCAGGCATGCGCGAGCAGTTCGCTGGGATGCTGCGGACGGCCGTGCGCGTCGAGATACGCGGGCGACGCGGCGGTCGCGAAGCGCTGCACGCGCGCGCCGATCGGCACCGCGATCATGTCCTGCTCGAGGCGTTCGTCGTAGCGAATGCCCGCATCGCAACCGATCGACAGCACATCGACGAAACCATCCTCGACCACCACCTCGACGCGAATATCCGGGTACTGCTTCAGAAAGCGCGCGAGCACGTCGGGCAGCACGATGCGCGCGACGCTCGATGGCACGTTGAGCTTCAGCGTGCCGGTCGGCTTGTCGCGAAAGCCGTTCAGCACGTCGAGCGCCGCTTCCATTTCGCCGAACAGCGGCGTCAGCTTCTCGATCAGACGCAGCCCGGCTTCGGTCGGCGCGACGCTGCGCGTGGTGCGGTTCAACAGGCGCAGCCCGAGTTTCGTTTCCAGGCGTCGCACCGCGACGCTCAGACTCGACGCCGACACCCCGCTCACACGCGCCGCGTCGCGAAAGCCGCCGGCGCGGGAAACCGACACGAAGGCGGCCAGATCATTCAGTTCCATGACGATTGATTGTGCAGAATTTTGAACAACCCGTACACGTTAGACCGGTTTATTCAACAACGCAATTGCGGCGATACTGCCGCTCATCACTTCACAAGGAGATCGTGATGCCGAACTTCAGCTCCATCGACACTTTCGTGCTAGCCGGCCGCGCGGTGCGGCGCATGGGCTATGGCGCGATGCAGCTGGCCGGCCCCGGCGTGTTCGGGCCGCCGAAAGACCGCGCCGCGGCGCTCGCGGTGCTGCGCGAGGCCGTTACCTTGGGCGTCGACCACATCGATACCAGCGATTTTTACGGGCCGCACGTGACCAACCAGGTGATCCGCGAGGCACTGCACCCGTATCCGCGCGATCTGACGATCGTCACGAAGATCGGCGCGGTGCGCGACAGCGCCGGCGCATGGCTGCCGGCTCAGGAGCCCGCCGACCTCGAGCGCGCGGTGCACGACAATCTGCGCAACCTCGGCCTTGATGTGCTCGACGTAGTCAACCTGCGCGTGATGGGCAACGTGCACGAGCCGAGCGAGGGCTCGATCGAAAAGCAGGTCACGGCGCTCGCCGAGCTGCAGCAGCGCGGGCTCGTGCGGCATGTCGGCCTGAGCAACGTGACGGCCGCGCAGATCGCCGAAGCGCAGCGCATCACGAAGGTCGTGTGCGTGCAGAACCACTACAACCTCGTGCATCGCGACGACGATGCGTTGATCGATGCGCTCGCGGAGCAGGGCATTGCCTACGTGCCGTTCTTTCCGCTGGGTGGCTTTACGCCGATTCAATCGTCGGAGCTGTCGGAGCTTGCGCGCAAGCTCGAGGCGACGCCGATGCAGGTCGCGCTCGCCTGGCTGTTGCATCGGGCGCCTAACATTCTGCTGATTCCGGGCACGTCTTCGGTGGCACATCTGCGCGAAAATCTGCAGTCGGCGCAGTTGAAGCTCAGCGACGAAGTGCTCGATCAACTGGATGCGATCGGCGCCGAAAAGGGCTGATTACACCGACGCCGCAATAAACTCCCGCAACCATTGATGCGCGGGATCGCGATGCACACGCTCATGCCAAAGCATCGCCATCTCGTAGCCCGGCACCTCGACCGGCGGCTCGACCATCCGCAATGTGTCCGAGCCGCGCACGAGACGCGCGGGCAGCATCCCCACGAGATCGGTGCTCGCGAGCACCGACTGCATGAACAGAAAGTGCGGCACCGACAGCACGACCTTGCGCGCAAGCCCCAGCTTTGCGAGCGTCTCGTCGGTGACGCCGAAAAAGCCGCCGCCATCTGGCGATACGATCACGTGTTCGAGCTTGCTGAACTGCGCGAGCGTGGGTCGGCGCTTCAGCTTGGGATGACCCGCGCGGCCGACCAGTACGTAGCGCTCGGCAAACAGCACGCGGCGGCGCAAGCCTTCGGGCGCGCCTTCGCTCGTATGGAAACCGATATCGATGTCGCCCTGTTCGGCCTGGCGAGCGAGCCTTGGCGGCACCGCCTCGACGATCGCGAGACGCGTGCCGGGCGCCGCCGCGCGCAAGCCTGCCAGCATCGGCAGGATGATCGTCGACTCCGCATAGTCCGTTGCGGCAATGCGCCAGGTTTGCGTCGCCGCGGCCGGATCGAACGGGCTGGTTGGCGCGACCGCGCGCTGCAGTGCGTCGAGCGCTTCGCGTAGCGGCTCGCGCAGTTGCTGCGCTTTCGCGGTGGGCCGCATGCCGCGTGGTCCGGGCAAGAGCAGCGGATCGCCGAATACGTCGCGCAGTTTCGCCAGATGCACGCTGACCGACGGCTGCGAGAAGTTCAGCCGTTCGGCGGCGCGGGTCACATTGTGCTCTTCCAGCAGCACATCGAGCGTGACCAGCAGGTTGAGGTCGAGTCTTCTGAGATTAACCACGGCAATACCTGACATATTCGGAATTCATTTCCAATATACCTCGGCGATGACTATCGTGACTGTTTTCAGCCACGAAGGTCCCATCATGAACGTTCTTATCATCTATGCGCATCCCGAACCGAAGTCGTTGAACGGTTCACTGAAGGATTTCGCTGTCCGTCATCTCGAACGCGCCGGCCATACGGTGCAGGTGTCCGATCTGTACGCGATGAACTGGAAAGCGTCGCTCGATGCGCACGACACCCGCGAGCGTCACAGCGCCGAGCGCTTCTTCGCGTCGCTCGAATCGAAGCATGCGTTCGAGAACGGCTTGCAGAGCGAGGACATCGCGCGCGAGCAGGACAAGCTGAAGTGGGCCGATGCGGTGATCCTGCAGTTTCCGCTGTGGTGGTTCTCGATGCCGGCGATCATGAAGGGCTGGGTGGAGCGCGTCTATGCGTACGGTCTCGCGTATGGCGTCGGCGAGCATTCCGATGCGCGCTGGGGCGAGCGTTACGGCGAAGGCCGTTTCGCGGGCAAGCGCGCGATGCTGGTCGTCACGACGGGCGGCTGGGAGTCGCACTACAGCGCGCGCGGCATCAACGGTCCGATCGACGACGTGCTGTTCCCGATCCAGCACGGCGTGCTGTACTACCCTGGCTTCGACGTGTTGCCGCCGTTCGTCGTCTACCGCACGAGCCGTATCGACGACGCGAAGTATGCCGAGGTCAGCGCGGCGCTCGGGCGACGGCTCGACACGTTGTGGACGACCGCGCCGATCGCGTTCCGGCCGCAGAATGGCGGTGCATATGAGATCCCGGCGCTCACATTGCGGGACGATCTGGCGCCGGGGCAGGTTGGGTTTTCCGTGCACGTCGAAGATGTCGGCGTAGCGTGCGCAACGCAAGCGAACGAAGCGGCTGAAGCCTGACTGGATCGTATGCTTCGCTGAAATATGGCTGTAAGTCGCCATTGCTAGAGTCGTCGACGGACACAGGCCGAGGCGCGCCGGGACGGTGTTGTTCGGACGCCTGACGAAGGTATGCAGCCGGAAGCTAGCGGCAACGAGCGGAAGGGCGACCCACCATGAATCCAGTTCGTAGGTTCTGGCTCATTTTGATGCTGATCGCATCGCCGGCGTGGGCGTTCCAGGCGCGCGTCGTCACGATCCCGAGCGCGGCGATGCATCGTACGTTCGACGCCACCGTCGTGCTGCCCGATCAGTACGCGCGTGGCGACCAGGCCGCGCGCTTTCCGGTCGTCTATGTACTGCACGGCTCAGGCGGCGATTACACGGACTGGACCGCGAATTCGCATATCGGCAAGCTCGCCGATCGCTATCAGGTGATCCTCGTGATGCCCGACGGCGGCCGCGATAGCTGGTACATCGATAGTCCCGTCGATCCGCGCAGCCGCTATGAAACCTACGTGGGCACCGAAGTGGTTGGCTATATCGACGGCCATTTCCGCACCATCGCGACGAGGCAGGCACGCGCGATCACGGGCTTGAGCATGGGCGGATTCGGCGCGCTACGCATTGCGCTCGACATGCCCGACACGTTCGGCGCGGCGGGCAGCATCAGCGGTGCGGTGGACCCGCGCAGCAGCGAGGACGAGCCCGGCATCGCGCGGGTGTTCGGCGACCCGTCCCAACATGCGGACTTCTGGGATAGCGAGGCGATCGTCGCCAGCGCCGAGGATTTCGGCCGCGACCACATCGCCCTGACGATCGATTGCGGCGTGAACGACTCGCTCGTGCAATCGAACCGTCTGCTGCACGAGCGGCTCGTGGAACTCGGCGTGCCACACGATTACGCCGAGCGGCCTGGCGGCCATACATGGAAGTACTGGTCGAACGCGGTCAAATACCAGGTGCTGTTCTTTGCCGGCACGTTCAGGCAGGCGGCGCGCGAAATGCGTGACGCGCGCGCCGCGGCCGCGGCCTGAGGGGCGGACACAGCTGTCCGCGTCAATCGATTCCGTGAAACACCGCGTCGTCCGGGCCCAGGTAGACGGGCGGGCGCCACGTGGCATCGCGCATCGAATGCTGGACCTGTTTGTCGACGCCGAGCAGGACCGCGAAAATCGCCATCCGCACCGGAATGCCGTTGTCGGTCTGCCGGAAAATCGCGAGCCGTGAGTCGTGATTGAGGTCGGTGCTCAAATCGTTCGCGCCGGGCCGGCTGTCGCGCGGCAGCGGGTGCATGATCAGCGTGTCGGCGCCGCACATGCTATCGACGAGCGCCTGGTTGATCTGAAAGTCGGGCGTATAGCCTTCGAACGATTCGTCGGTGAAGCGCTCCTTCTGGATGCGCGTCGCATACACGACGTCCGCGCCGCGCAGACCGGTGCGCAGGTCATGCGTCTGTTCGATCACGTGACCGTTGCGCGAAATCTGCTCGATGATATAGCCCGGCATTTCGAGCATCGGCGGCGAAATCAGCGTGAACTTGATGCCGCGATACAGCGCCAGCAGCTTCACGAGCGAATGCACGGTACGTCCGTACTTGAGGTCGCCGACCAGCGCGATGTGTGCGCCGTCGACGATCTTGCCCAGGCGCGAGAACTCGCGCTGGATCGTGTATAGATCGAGCAGCGCCTGGCTCGGATGCTCGCCGGGACCGTCGCCGCCGTTGATCACCGGCACGTTGGTCGCGCGCGCGAATTCGGCCACGGACCCTTGCTCCGGGTGGCGGATCACCAGCGCGTCGACATAGCCGCTCATCACGCGGCTCGTGTCGTAGATCGATTCGCCTTTCGCCATCGACGAAAACGTGAAGCCGGTCGTGTCGCACACCGAGCCGCCGAGCCGGCAAAACGCCGCGCCGAAGCTCACGCGGGTGCGCGTGCTCGCCTCGAAGAACAGATTGCCGAGCACCGCGCCTTCGAGCACACGCGAGATTTTGCGGCGCCGCGCGATCGGCTGCATGATGTCGGCGACGCGAAACAGCGCCTCGACCGAGTCGCGCGAAAACTGATCGACCGACAGCAACTGCGGCTTGCCCTCGAACAGCATCTGGCTGGCGAGCGATTGCGAGTCTACGCTTTGCGTATATCCTTCGCCCGGCTCCGTATTGGCGACGATCTCCGACACGAAACGCTCGACGATTTCCGGCATCGCCCGCGATTCCTGCGAGTCGTCCGGCAGCAGCCACGTGTCCAGCGCCCGGCGTGACACGCCGATACGGTTAGCGAACGTATCGCGCGTCATATTCAGGCGACGCATCGCATCGCGTAGGAAGGCTTGTTGCGGAACGCTCATGAGGGCACCTGTCGCAAGTGTGGGGTCGGCGGGAGTCAGACAGCAAAACGCGTTGGTGTACGCGGTGCGTATATTAGTTTCCGGCGCGTAGATGTCAAGCGTTTTCCTGCGCGAGTTGCTTCGTGAGGCGCCTGAGGCCCCGCCGCGCGGGTTTCGCGGTTACACTGCGGTTCATGCACTCCGGCCCTATGTTCCCGCTCCGTTCGTCGATCTTCGCCCGCGCCGCTCTCGCGAGCGCGGCAGTCGCACGCGCGAACGGTGTTTCGCGTAACGTCGGCGCCAAAGCCAAAAAACAGCCGCTCATCTGACCGGAGCACGCTGTTCCGTCGTCAGATGCGACGGAACGACCGGTCGACCGCCCGCCTGCGGCTCTCTCCTGTGTTCTCCCTCGCACCGCTGACCGGATTCGATACGGTCGTCATCGAGGTAGCAAACATGTCTGATTTCTCGGGTATCTGGATTCCGCTGATCACGCCGTTCGCCGACGGCGCCGTCGATCATGCCGCGTTGCGCGCGCTGGTGCGTCGCTATGCGGACGCCGGCGTGGCCGGGCTCGTCGCGCTCGGCACGACCGGCGAGCCCGCCACGCTCGACGCCGCCGAACAGGACGCCGTGCTCGCGACGATTCTCGCCGCCGCGCAGGCCAACGCCACCGACGCGCAGCGGCGCGCGCTGCCGGTGCTGGTCGGCGTCTCGGGCAATCACACGGCGAGCATGCGCGCACGGATCGAGCAGTTGAATCTGTTGCCGATTGCCGGTGTGCTGATCGCCGCGCCGTATTACACGCGACCCGCGCAGGACGGCATCGTCGCGCATTTCAGCGCGCTGGCCGACGCGAGCGCGCATCCGGTCGTGCTCTACGACATTCCGCAGCGCACCGGCGTGCGGCTGGAACTCGACACGCTGCTGACGCTCGCCGCGCATCCGCGAATTCAGGCGGTCAAGGATTGCGCCGGTTCGCTCGACACGACGCTCGCGCTAGTTCGCGATGGCCGTCTGCAGGTGCTCGCGGGCAACGACCTCGAGCTCTTCTCGACGTTGTGCGCGGGTGGCAGTGGAGCGATCGCGGCGTCCGCGCATTGGCGGCCCGAGCGTTTCGTCGCGCTGTACCGCGCGTTGACAGAGGGCAAGCTCGACGAAGGAAGGCAAATTTTTCACGCGCTCGTGCCGCAGATCCAGCTCGCGTTCGCCGAACCGAACCCCGCGCCGGTGAAGGCGCTGCTCGCGGCGACGGGGTGGGTGCGCAATGAACTGCGTTTGCCGATGACGCGCGCGAGCGCGGCGTTGACCGAACGGCTCGTGGCGTTGGGAGAGACGCAGCCTAGATAGCCACTCCGCTCGCGCCCATCGTTCTGCTGCGGAGCATGGCGCCGAAGTCGTCGGCGCTGACTGGTTTGCCGAGCAGGTAGCCCTGCATTTCGTCGCACATCATCGAGCGCAGCTTGTCGAGCTGCGATTGGGTCTCGACGCCCTCGGCGACCACGTCCATTTCGAGTGAGTGCGCGAGCGCGATGATCGCCGACACGATCGCGCTGCCCGCCGCGCCGTTCGCGTCGAGACCATGGGTGAAGAAGCGGTCGATCTTCAGCTGCTTCACCTGAAAGCGCTGCAGATACGCGAGGCTCGAATAGCCGGTGCCGAAGTCGTCGATCGAGATGTCGAAGCCGCTCGCCTGAAACGCGCGGATCACCTCGACGGTGCGCGCGGCGTCCTGCATCGCGACAGTCTCGGTGATCTCGAACATGATCTGCTCGCACGCGACACCCTCGTTCCTGACGATCTCCTGGATCGTCTCGACGAGGTCCGGCTGCAGCAACTGACGCGGCGACAGATTGATCGCCACCTTCATCGCCGGCAGGCCCTGTTCGATCCAGCCACGAATGCGCCGGCAGGTCTCGCGCACGACCCAGTAGCCTATTTGCACGATCTGCCCGGAGCGCTCGGCGACCGGGATGAATTCGGCTGGCGTAAGCGCCCCCAGCTCCGGATCGTGCAAGCGGATCAGCGCCTCGGCGCCCGCGAGCGCTTCGCCGCCGCGCTGAAACTTCGGCTGGAACAGCAGCGAAAAACGCTCATTCGCGAAGGCGTCGTGCAGCACTTGCTGGATCTGCAGCGTGCGCGTGGCGGCCTCGTTCATGCTGCGCTCGAAGAAGCGGTAGGTGCCGCGGCCGGCGCGCTTCGCTTCGTACATCGCGGCGTCCGCGTGCTGGAGCAGCGTCTCGACGCTGTCGCCATCGCGCGGATAGAGTGCAATGCCGATGCTCGGCATGACCTGCAGCGGTTGTTCGTCGCTCCACGTGCCCTGGCGCATCCGCTCGAGCACGCCGTCGGCGAGCGCGGCCGCGTCGTCGCCGCTCGTGAGGTGTTCCGCGAGCACGACGAACTCGTCGCCGCCGAGCCGCGCGACGGTGTCGCTCGAACGCACGCATTGCTGCAGGCGTTGCGCGAAGGCGGACAGCACCGCGTCGCCGGCCGAGTGACCGAGCGAATCGTTGATCGTCTTGAAGCCGTCGAGATCCATGAACAGCACCGCGAACGACGTGCGCTGGCGGCGCGCGCCGCTAATCGCGCGCTCGATCCGCTCGGTCAGCGTCGCGCGGTTCGGCAGGCCCGTCAGCACGTCGAGCGTCGCGAGGCGCACGATCTGGCCGTTCAGCTTCGACACCGCGCCGAGCAGGAAGGTGGTGCGCACGTCGAAGCGCGACAGCATCAGCGTGACGATCAGCACCGCGAACGTGAGCAGGATCACCGCGGTGGCGAGCCATTGCGCGTCCATGTCGTTGGCCGCGCCGCAGATCGCACCGGGCGCGAAATCCGCGGCGCCCATCGCCGTATAGTGCATGCCGCTGATCGCGACGCCCATCACCAGCGCCGCGGCCAGACGTTTGCGCGCGATATGACGCTCGTGTTCGTTGCTGAGCGCGCGCGCCATCCACAGCGCGGCGCTCGATGCGCCGATCGCGATCGCGATCGAGGCCGCGAACCATACGGGCTGGTAGTGGATCGCGGGCGCCATGCGCAGCGCCGCCATCCCGGTGTAGTGCATGCCGGCGATACCGATTCCCATCACCACACCGCCCGCCAGCAGCCGGGCTGGCGTCAGGCGCTGCTGGGTGGTCAGGAAGAGTGCCAGATACGAAGCGCCGATCGCGAGCGCCAGCGAACAGGCGGTCAACGCGAGGTCGTAGCCGAGCGGGATGGGCAGCGAGAACGCGAGCATCGCGACGAAGTGCATCGACCAGATGCCGACACCGAGCGCGAGCGCGCCGCCGAGCCGCCAGGCATGCCGCCGGCGCGCCGAGGCGAGCAGGAAGATGCGGCCCGTCAGATCGAGCGCGGTGTACGACGCGAGCGTCGCAACCGCGAACGAAATCGCCACGAGCCATAAATTGTAGGAACTCTGCATGTTGGATCCGCCGCGCGAGGAATGCGGCTTGACATCTTATCGGCACTCTTCGCATTTTGTTTAACTTATTTGCGCGTGGCTAACAGGGGCCAAAACGGGCCGGCGGACCAAGGCGAATGCCGCACTGGACGGCTTGTCCGAGTGCGGACCGCGCTATGCGGCGGAGCGCGGGTCAGAAGCCGGATCGGCGTCGTGACGGCTGAGCGCGAAACCCTCGTCGAGCCAGCCGGTGACGCCGCCCGCCATCAGCTTGACGGGCCGCCCAAGCTGGGCGAGCCGCAGTGCGCCGCGCGCCGCGCCGTTGCAGTGCGGGCCCGCGCAATAGGTGACGAACAGCGTATCCGGCGCATAAGCCGCGAGCTTCGACGCGACGATCTTGCCGTGCGGCAAATTCAGCGCGCCGGGCACGTGGCCCTGCGCGAACAGCGCGGGACCGCGCACGTCGAGCAGCACGAAGCCGGGCGCGCCGCTCGCGAGCGCGGCGTGGACGTCGGCGCAATCGGTTTCGAAGCGCAGCGACGCGTGGAAGTGCGCGATCGCGGCGGCGCTGTCGGCGGCGGGAATCGCGGTGACGGCGTTCGGGGCGGTGGTGAGGTTGTCGTGGGTCATGGCAAGGAACGAGGAGTTGATCGGGTGGTCTGGTGGCCGAGTCGATTGTGGCGGGTGGCGGGTCACCCGGTAAGTGGCGTGATCGTCAATCTTCGGTAACATCGCGCCATGCACAATCATCTCGTCGTCGCGCTGGCCTATGACCGGCTCTGCACCTTCGAATTCGGCTGCGTGACCGAACTGTTCGCGCTCGAGCGTCCCGAGCTCGGCGTGCCGTGGTATCGCTTCGCGGTCTGCGCGGGCGAGCCCGGACCGATCCGCGCGGCGGGCGGCATCACGCTGGCCGCGCCGTACACGCTGAAGCTGCTCGCGAGCGCCGACACGATCGTGATTCCGGGTTGGCGCGATGCCGACGAAGTGCCGCCGGCCGCGCTGCTGCGGAGGCTTCGCGCGGCCTACGAGCGCGGCGCGCGGCTCTGCTCGATCTGCTCGGGCGTGTTCGTGCTCGCGGCGGCCGGCGTGCTCGACGGCAAGACCGTGACGACCCACTGGCGCTACGCGGACAAGTTGCAGCAGCACTATCCGCAACTGCGCGTGCAGCCCGAAGCGCTGTATGTCGATGAAGGGCAGGTGATCACGTCGGCGGGATCGGCGGCCGGGCTCGACATGCTGCTGCATCTGGTGCGGCGCGATCATGGCGGCGCGGTCGCGAATCGGGTCGCGCAACGGCTCGTGGTGCCGCCGCATCGCGAGGGTGGCCAGGCGCAGTTCGTGCCGCGACCAATGGCGCACGACGAAAGCGGACGGATCGCGAAGCTGATGGACTGGCTGCGCAGCCATGCGGCCGAGCCGCATACGCTGAGCTCGCTGGCCAGGCGGGCGGCGATGAGCACGCGCACGCTGCAACGGCAGTTCCGCGACGCGACCGGCATGGCGCCCTATGAATGGCTCGTCAGGGAGCGCGTCGCGCTTGCCCGTGAATTGCTCGAAGCGGCGACGCCGCTACCGATGGCGCGCGTCGCCGAGCGGGCGGGGTTCGGCTCGGAAGAGTCGTTGCGGCGGCATTTTCGTCGGATCGCGTTGACGAGTCCGGGAGCGTATCGGCGCAGGTTTGGCGGGGAGGGGTGAATGCGCGCGGAGCGCGGCCGCATCGGCGGCTGCGCCTGCAGCAGGAAATGTGGGCGGCGGTCAGGAGTGCGGCGGCCGCTCAGCCGACGCCGATCACGGCGCTCGTCATGACCGCGATCAACGACGTGCTCAACGCGCCGGGTTCGCTGCATCCGCACCGGACCCGGCATTGAATTCGCGGCACGCGCCGAGGTCACAGCAGCAGGCACGCAGCTCACGTCGAGCTTGCTCATTCAACGGAACCCGCTATGTCCGACATCGCAAAGATCATCGCCAGTTTCAACGCCGGGCGCGACCCCGAACGGCTCGCGATGAAATACAAAGCCATGCGCGGCTCGCCGTTCTTGTTTTTGCGCGGCACCTGTCATCTGTTCTATCAGCGACTGCCGCGCGCGAGCGTGCTCGACGACGCGCCGCACGTGTGGATCTGCGGCGACATGCACCTCGAAAATTTCGGCAGCTACAAGGGCGACAATCGCCTCGTCTACTTCGACAACAACGACTTCGACGAAGCCTGTCTCGCGCCGGCTCCATACGAGCTGGTGCGTCTGTTGACGAGCGTGCTGGTCGGCGCGGCCGATCTGAAGCTGAGCCGCGCCGAGGCGCTCGCGCTATGCCACACCGCGCTCGATGCCTACGGCGCCGCGCTCGCATACGGCAAGTCGCGCTGGATCGAAGCGGAGACCGCGACCGGCCTGGTGCGCGACCTGTTCGTCGCGCTCGCGAGCCGCACGCGCGCCGCGCATCTGGACCGGCGCACGGTGCTCAAGGGCAAGACGCGCATGCTGAAGGTAGACGGCAGGAAAGCGCTGCCCGTCAGTGATGAAAGACGCGCGGCCGTCGTGCGGTTCATGCAGCAGTTCGCGGCGACGGAGCCGAATCCGGACTTCTACCGCACGCTCGATGTCGCGCGACGCATCGCGGGCACGGGCAGTCTCGGTGTCGATCGCTACGTGATTCTGGTCGAGGGCAAGGGCTCGCCCGATGGCAACTACCTGATCGATCTGAAAGAGGCGCTGTCATCGTCGGTCAGTGCGCACGTGACGGCAACGCAGCCGAAGTGGCAGACCGAGGCGCAGCGTGTCGTCGAGGTGCAGCGGCGCAATCAGGCGGTCTCGCAGGCCTTTTTGCACGCGGTCGAATTCAATCAGCGCTCCTATGTGCTGCGCAGCTTGCAGCCATCGGAAGATCGCGTCGCGCTTGCCGATTGGGACGGCAAGCTGCCACGGCTCGAGGCGGTGATCAACAGCATGGCCGAGTTGAGCGCGTGGGCGCATTTGCGCAGCGGAGGGCGCCAGAAGTCGGCGATCGCCGATGATCTGATCGCGTTCGGCAGTCGGCGCGATTGGCAACTGCCGTTGATTGATCTGGCAACGCAGTGCGAGGCGCAGGTCGCGGCGGATTGGAAGGCTTATTGCGAAGCTTATGACCGAGGGAGTTTCGAGGCGAGCGGCGCGGGCAAGTAGGCGATCTTCGTGTCGCCGGCTGGCGAGAACGTCAGGGCCGCGGACGGCGTCGCGGTGATCGGCGCCGCTCGATGACGACCGGCGAACTCGCGCGAATCACGCCCGCTCGCGATTGACGAAGCGGGAAGCGCAGCAGAATCACATGTGCGCGGGCCGTCCGGTCCGCGCGTCGAAAGTCGCGTTGTCTCATACGTGCCCCAGCACCTTCCACCAAAGCGGTCCAACCACCAGCCAGGCGACCATGTAAAACAGGCTCATCAAAAAGCCCGCCTTCCACCATTCGCCCTGCGTCACGTAGCCCGCGCCGAACATGACCGGACCGGAGCCGATGCCATATTGCGTCAGGCAACCGTTCACATTGCTGAGAATGCCGAGCGAGACCGCGGCGACGAAGGGCGGGACGCCCGCGGCGACCATCAGCGCCATCGAAAGTGGAAACAGCGCGCTGATATGCGCGGTGGCGCTGGCGAAAAAGTAGTGAATGTAAACATAGATCACCGCGACCAGCATATAGACGGCCAGCATCGGAAAGCCCGCGAGATGCTGGCCGAATTCCTTGCCGAACCAGGCCACCATGCCATATTCGTTGAGCTTGGAGGCCAGCATGATGAGCAGGCCGATCCAGATCATCGTGTCCCAGGCGGACTTTTCGTTCAGTGCGTCCTGCCACGTCAGCACGCCGCTGATGAACAGCAACGACACGCCGATCGCCGCCGCGAGCGTCGCGCCGATGCCGAGATCGTCGCCGAATACCCACAGCACCAGCAGGCCGACGAAGATGCACGCCATGATGATTTCTTTGACCGAGATGGAGCCCATCGTTGCGAGCTCCCGTTGCGCGAGATCGGTCGCATCGGGGGTGCGTCTGACGTGCGGCGGTGCGATCCACAGCATCGCGATCGGAATCACGGCGAGGCACAGCAGACCGGGGATCGACGCCGCCAGCGCCCAGTCGAGCCAGCTGATCGACACGCCCTGGTCCGCGGCCAGCTTGACCGCCAGCGGATTGCCCGCCATCGCCGTGATGAACATACCCGCCGTGATGATGTTCGCGTGAAAGGCGCAGAGAATCAGATAGCGTCCCACCTTCGCGCGTGATTCTGGATCGTCGGCGTGACTGCCCAGCACTTCGGAAATCGCTCGCGTGATAGGCAACATCACGCCGCCCGCGCGCGCGGTGATGCTCGGCATCGCGGGCGAAATCACCAGTTCGGTCAACACGAGCCCGTAGCCGAGCCCCGTCGTGCGCTTTCCCAGCAATCGCATGAACAGAAGCGCGATGCGGCGGCCAAGGCCGGTCTTGATCACGCCGCGGGATATGAAAAACGCCAGCATCACGAGCCAGACGAGGTCGGTGCCGGTGGATCGCGTGACGTCGGCGAACGTCAGAACGCCGGCCAGCACACCGATGGTCGAGCCGATGATGGCAACCACCGACATCGGCAGCGGGGCGGTCATGATGCCCGCAATGGTCGCGACGAACACGGCGAACATATGCCAGGCCTTCGGCTGCAGACCGGCGGGCGCGGGCAAGAACCACAGCACGAGGCCGACCGCGATCGGCACCAGATATTTCCAGATGCCCGCCGGCAGTCCGACCGAGGGCTTCGGCGTGGCGGGCGGGGAGCTGGTGGGCTGTGAAACCTTGGCAGGTGTGGGAGCCATGTTGGACCTCGTGCCGGCGTTGCTGGGTCTTTTCGGAGTGCGCGGGAAAGCGTCACCGCTGGTGAAGCACGCTTTCCGTCGCCTCCTTGACGATGCGCGCGCTTCCCAGCAAGGCCTCGCGCTCGATAGGGTCAAGTTCAGGATAGGCGATCAGGCGCGCGCCCGCGCCGTTGACGACCATCGGCAGCGACACGCACACGTCCGGTATGCCTTCCACTTCGGGCTCGACGATGCCGACCGTCAGGATCAGATCGGTGTCGTGCACGATGGCCTCGCAGATCCTTCCTATCGCGCTGGCGATGCCGTAATGGGTGGCGCCTTTGCCTTCCTTGATGAGCTTCGCCGCCTCGTGAACGGAGCGCAGGATCAGATCCCGGCTGGCGGGGCCCAGCTCCTTGCCGTTCCTCGTCAGGAAGGTTTCGAGGGGCATGCCGCAGACGGTCGCGGCGGACCACTGGATCACCGCCGATTCGCCATGCTCGCCGAGCACATAGGCGTGAATCGCGGAGGCCACCACGCCGAGCCGTTCGGACAACAGGGAGCGCAGCCGCCCGGTATCGAGCGAGGTGCCGGTGCTGATGACGCGCTCGCGCTCGCAACGCAGCTGGTCGTAAACGGCGCCGGTCAGCACGTCGCAGGGGTTGGTCGCGATCAGGTAGATGGCTTCGGGCGCGAGCGGCGCGATGCGCCCGACGATTTCGCTCGCGATGTCCGCATTGGTTCTGGCAAGGTGCAGGCGCGTCTCGCCGGGTTTGACGCCGGCGCCGGCCGTGATCACGACGATGTCGGCGTCGCGCGCGTCTTCGTAGTCCCCTGCGCGGAACCGGCTGTGCCCCCAGAATGCCGCGGCGTGGGCGAGATCCAGAGCCTGTCCTTCAGCGCGCACCCGCGCGACGTCGATGATGACGACTTTCGCGCTCGGAATGGCCAACGCCACGAACAGGGCTGCCGATCCCCCAACCAGCCCCGCGCCGACGATAACGATCTTGGCCTGCCGCATCGCGAACCTCGCTAAGTTCGGGTTTCACCCCCGAAGCATAGTCGCACGCACGCATTTGCCATCAATCAGACCTTAGTCCTACACGGCGGCGGCGCGTCTTTTCTCCTGCGGCTCGCCGGGAAGTTCGCTCATTCGGACTGCCGGCCGGCACGTGTTGGCCGGGACGTTCGCTTGCCGTCTTCTTTGTTGCGGAGTCTCTGAAGAGAAGGCGAGCGCTCGGTGAGTTGCGGCGACATCTGTTGCTCGGCACGCCGCGCGCCGGCGAACTGGTGCCTGAATTCAACCGGTGTCATGGCCTTGGCGGCTTTGAATTGCCGGTTGAAATTCGCGACGTTCGCAAACCCGGAGCGCGTCGCAATGACGGAAATCGGCGCCTGTGTGGCCGTCAACATCCGGCACGCGTGGCCGATTCGCACACGCGTCACGTAGCGCCCGACGGTCTCGCCAAGATGCTGCGTGAAATGCCGCGTCAAAGAGCGCTCGGACAGCCCAGACGCCTTGGCAAGCGCGGAAAGCCGCAGCGGATGCGCGAACTGTGTCTCGATCAATGCGAGCGCGCGATTGAGCTGATCGGATTCGTAGCCAGTCGCTGCGCCGGTCCGCGCATCGAATGCGCTTGGGGACGCGAGCGGCGTGGCGGGAAGCGTCGACAGCAGGTCCAGCACGTCGAGCGCCGCCTGCAAGCGGTCGCGCGGTTTGTCGGACAGCAGGCGGTCCAGGTGTGCGCGCATGCGCGTGCCGGCTCCGTCTTCGAACGCGAGGCCGCAGGCCGCTCTGCGCAACAGGTCGCATAGGCCGTTGTATTCGGGGCAGACATCGGCGAGTCGCCGCAGCCACGCGCCGTCGAACCAGACGACGATCGCGACCTGCGGATGCGCCGCATCGATCGAGCGGTTCGAGGCCCACGTGTGCGGCAGATTCGGCGGCACCAGCACCAGATCGTCCGCACCGTAGGTCGCGACCGAGTCGCCGATGTACCGCTTGCCCTGACTGTTCATCGTCAGCGTCAGCTCGTACTCGGGATGGTGGTGCCATTCGAAAGGGATGCGGGGCAGCCGGCGGTGGTAAACCCTGACCGAACAGTCCCGGCCAAAATCCACATGTTCGAAAGCGGCTTTCATGTCCGAAATCGTCAAATCATTGACCGGATAGTATCACGCGCGCACTGCTCGTTCGCGTACGCTTCAAGCATCAGAAACCTCAATGGAGACGATGCAATGGCCTTGCAAATCGACGACCTGCCGGCAGCCACCCGTCAAGCGAAGCGCGAACTGCGAGCAATGCTGCCGAACTACCGTGAAGTGTTCGCCGACGTCGCGGCGGCGATGACGAAGGAGGCGGAGCGAATCGCCACACTACGTGATCGGGGCGAGCCTGTGATTCCGGAAATCCAGTTCGCCGACATCGTGGCGAACCGCGTCACCGACGAGCAGATCGCTCTCGTCAAAGCTCGCGGTGCCTGTGTGATCCGCAAGGTGTTCGACCGGTCGCTCGTCGAGCGATGGGATCAGGACATCGCGGAATACGTCGAGCGCAACGACCTCGACGCCAAGCTGCTGAATCGCGCGGAAGACAAGTACTTCGGCCAGCTCGCTTCGAGCAAGCCGCAAATCTACGGTGTGTACTGGTCGAAGCCGCAGGTACTCGCGCGTCAATCGATCGAACTCACGCAGGCCCGCGTGTTCCTGAACCGGCTGTGGCGCGCCGAGAGCGAAGGGCGCGTGCATTTCGATCCGAACCATGTGCCGGTGTATGCGGACCGCCTGCGTCGTCGGCCGCCCGGATCGGAATCGCTCGGATTGTCCGCGCATTGCGACGGTGGTTCGGTCGAGCGCTGGATCGAGCCGAATTTCCGCAAGGTCTATCGCGATGTGTTCTCGGGCCATTGGCGCGACTACGATCCGTTCGATGCCGCGTGGCGCACCGAAGTCGAGGAGATCGCTTCGCCGGCAGTCTGTTCGATGTTCCGCACGTTCCAGGGCTGGACCGCGCTGACGCCGCAAGGCCCCGGCGACGGCACGCTGCAATTGGTGCCGATGGCGAACTCGATGGTCTACATCCTGTTGCGCGCGCTGCAGGACGACGTCGCCGAAGACGATCTGTGCGGAGCGATGCCGGGTCGCGCGCTGTCGATCAAGTCCGAGTATCACGCGCCGCTGTTTCATGCGCTGTCGTCGATTCCGTTGATGCAGGCGGGCGATACCGTGTTCTGGCATAGCGACGTCATTCACGCGGTCGAAGACGCGCATCGCGGCAACGGTTATAGCAACGTGATGTATATCGCTTCGCTGCCGGCCTGTGCGAAAAACGATGCGTACCTGAAGCGGCAACTGCCGAGCTTTCTCGAAGGCAGGAGCCCGCCGGATTTTCCGGCGGATCATTTCGAAGTCGATTTCGTCGGCCGCGCGACGGCAGACGATCTCACCGAGCTTGGCCGTTCGCAGATGGGCTTCGATTTGTGAGCGCAAAGGGCATGGCCACCTCTTGATCGGGAGCAGAACTTGCTGTCATTTCAGCATGGCAACGACCCAAGGAGGACCGGCCATGGCCACTACACCGAACAAGGACGAAAACCCGATCCGGCCGGATCAGTCCGACGTCGTGCAGACGGATCTGCCCGACATCGGTCCATCGCAGGACCCGGACGAGCCGCCGCTCGATCCCGACATCGACCCCGATCGCGAGGACGACAAGCCGTAGACGAGCGCATTCGCTCGATAAATAGAACCGATGTGAAATGTGGGCGTGTCTGATAACCGCGCCATTTTTCCTCACGGCAGAATTGCCGCGCGAGTGCTGCGTCGCGGCGACTAACGCGCATAGCGAAATCAACGGAGACGGTGGTTTGCCGGTACGAAGCGTTCCGTGCCAACCTCGCTTACGGGGCGTCTCCTCGCACTCCACGACATGCACGCCAGCGACGTGAGCCTGAGTTGCATTCTGATGCACCCGGCTAGCAAATCAGAAACAATAAAAACGGTGAGGCAATTCAATGTCGACCAATTTTCCCACCTCTGCATTGCGCAAGACGATGGAAAGAGCCGGAAGAAAACGGAACCCGGCGCAGGCTTCGCCGTGATCGAGCGCTGACTTGAATCAGTCGTCGTCCGGTGCTTCTGCCGCTTCTGGCCGGAGTCGCGCGTCGCCGCTCATGATCTTCGGAAGCTCGGGAAAGTACACCTCGCAGCGCACCTGCCATTGGTGGCATTCCTGCGCGTGCAATCGGTTATCTCGCGGCCTGGATCCGTCATCGGGAAGTCGGCACCAAGCGATGCAACCAGCTTCGCGAGCCGGGAGCGGCCGCGACGTTTACAGCGCGTACAGGCGACCTCAAGATGCGTCGCGCGCGCAGCGACGTCACCGAGGGAAACGGAGCCGGTTTTCATGCGGGTCGGATGGCGGCGATGGGTTCAGAAAACAGCAGCGTAACAGGGTCGCGCGCATGCAATAACAGACCCGCGCGAAGCGGGTCCGGTTGTGCTGCTCATCAGGCACGCGAGCGACAGCGCCGCCAGACCCGGCATAACCTCATGATCGCGATATAGGCAAGCGCCGCAACCATCAGATCAACCAGAAGGATGAGCGGAATGTATAGGTCATCAGGGTCACGAATGCCGAGCCAGTTGGCGGCGTGCAACCAACCGCGCGCCTGACTCGCTGGCATGGGTATCGGGTAAGTGTGGACGTAGGGCACGGCAAGACAGAACAGGCCGACAAAGAGCGCCACCTTGAACAGCCTACGGACAAGTGTTGCCATAGATGATGACCTCGATTGTTCCGTATGCCTTCAGCCCCGAGTTACCGGTCGGAATCTTCCCGGTGCGCAGCAGCGCGGAGCGGATACGCATGAAATCGACATGGCTCGGCATGGTAATACAGCCAAGTGACTGACCCTGGCCACCTGCCGGATGCAACCGGAAGTTTCCACGCTTCACACCATTGACCCACGTGAAATCATCGATCAGACCATCATCGCGATAAAGTGCGAACCACTCGTTGTGATCGACCGGTGCGCCTATCGCTGAATTGACGGTGTCCTTTATCGAAGCCCATGCGCGAGACCCGACGCCGCCTGTAGGCCGGTCCACGATCCAGTACTTACCGGCAGGGATCGGACCGTTTGAGGGAACCATAGTGCAACCGCCGCGATTACGGTATTGCTCGTTTCCAGAATACGCGTTGAATGTGCCAATGCCATTCATCGTGAGCGGTGACAGCCATTTGTTATTGACAATGAATTTACCGGTGACCGCCATTGTCCCCCCGCTCAAGTGCGCTCATTCCATGAGTCGGTGTATTTGATATTGCCATCGAGATAGTGCCACGTGATCCGCTCATACATCATCGATACCGCCTCGACGTGATTGAGCGTGGACGCCTCTGCGAGTTTCGTATTAGCCATGCCGGGATTAATGCCGCACACCTTCGCCCCTTCGAGAAGCATCACGAAATACACTTCCTCTTTTCCCGCATCGTTGATGCGATACCACCTTATCTCGGCCGACTGAAGCGTTTGACCGGTCGCCACGGCCTTGTACAGATACGGCGTTGCGCGGTCGAATTCCTTTTCGAATGCAACCGGCGAGTGTGCGCGCGCGCCTGTGATCTTGCCGTTGGCAGCATCAACCGGCAGATTCACGCCGTGTCCGAAGCTGATAATTTCTATGCTTCCTTCGCGCTCCTGAACGGTTGACGAACCTTGGATGTTTGCGCCGCCATCATCTTTTAGCCACATATAAGCAGGAATCGGCATCTCGTGTTGTCCTCCCTTGATTGGTTGATACGCGTTACGCGAACCAACTTTTTAATCGGGAAAGAGAGTCCGGCGCAATGCGCAATCCATGCGGTGTTCATAATCTGACAATGTTTTACGTTCCTTTTACGTTTCTCTCAATATAAGTTTCGACAGATTCAATTCGCTCATCGCAATCGTCTTCCATACCTAAGTGGATAAGCCGATTGTCAACGATCTGGGTTTAGCGTTGAATGGCTGCTCGGAATTTTCGTCGAGGCCGCAACCATCCGCTGCAGTCGAACGACCTCGATGCGCTCCGCATAACCCTCGCACGGATGCGAGAAACCCTCTCCAGACAAACCCGGATTGCTGCTCCGATTTCGCCGCTGTTATCGTTCACTCGACAGTGTGGAAGCGCTTCCACTTAAGCGTTCACAGTAAGTTCGAACGAGAGCGCATCGAGTTCCACCACACCCGGTTCAACGACCTCATTGCAGGAGAGAATCCGTGGTAAACAACGCATCCGCAGTCGTCGACGCCGAACAATCCACCGCTCACGGCGACCCGCATTCCGATCCATTCACACCGCCCGCCGATTCGTCGCTATGGCGCCAGGATTTCCTGCTCGGCGCGGCCACCGCGTCGTATCAGATCGAAGGCGCGGTCAACGAAGACGGCCGCCTGCCGTCGATCTGGGACACGTTCTCGGCGACACCGGGCAAGGTGCTGGCTGGCGACACCGGTGCCGTCGCATGCGATCACTATCATCGTTGGGAACAGGACGTCGATCTGCTCGCGGGCCTCGGCCTCGAAGCGTACCGGCTGTCGACCGCATGGCCGCGTGTGATGGACGAAAACGGTGCGCCGAACCACAAGGGGCTCGACTTCTACAAGCGCCTGCTCGGACGGCTCAAAGAGAAGAACATCACGACTTTCGTCACGCTGTATCACTGGGATCTGCCTCAGCATCTCGAAGATCGCGGCGGCTGGCTCAATCGCGAAACCGCGTACCGTTTCGTCGATTACGCGGATCTGATGAGCCGCGAACTGCACGGCTTCGTCGATGCGTGGGCGACACTCAACGAGCCGTGGTGTTCGGCGTATCTCGGCTACGGCAACGGCCATCACGCGCCGGGACTCTCGAACGTGCGTTTCGCCGCGCAGGCCATGCATCATCTGCTGCTCGCGCACGGGCTCGCGATTCCGGTGCTGCGCGCGAACGATCCGCGCTCGCACAAGGGCATCGTCGCGAACGTCGGGCGCGGCACGCCGAATAGCGACAGCGCCGCCGACCATCGCGCGGCCGAACTGTTCGAAGTTCAGCACAACGCGTGGATTCTCGATCCGCTGTTCAAGGGCGAGTATCCGCAAGACCTGTTCGAGCTGTGGCCGGGCAGCGAGCCGCTGGTGCTCGAAGGTGACATGCAGACGATCAATACGCCGCTCGACTTCCTCGGCATCAACTATTATTTCCGCACCAATGTGGCGAGCGACGGTGCGCATGGATTCAAAGACGTGCCGCTCGAAGGTGTCGAGCGTACGCAGATGGGTTGGGAGGTTTACCCTGACGGTCTTCGCGATCTGTTGACCGGTTTCAAGGACACCTATGTCAATCTGCCGCCGATCTACATCACCGAGAACGGCATGGCATCGGACGACAAGGTCATCGACGGCCGTGTCGAGGACACACAGCGCATTTCGTTCCTGAAGCGCCATCTCGCCGCGGTCGATCAGGCGATCAAGGCGGGCGTCGACGTGCGCGGCTATTTCCTGTGGTCACTGATGGACAACTTCGAGTGGGCTTTCGGCTATGAGCGGCGCTTCGGCATCGTGCACGTCGACTACCAGACGCAGAAGCGCACGATTAAACGCAGCGCGGAGCTGGTGTCGAAGTTCCTCGAAGATCGCAATGCGCAGGCGCAATAAACACAATCAGAACGACGCAGCAACGATGTAAAACCGGGTGGAGCTGGTTGGTATTTCGACTTGACACACGGGCGCGGAGCCTGGAGGAGACGGAATGAACAGCAACAGAATGGTCTTGCGAGGCGTAGTTGCGGCACTGGCGCTGTATGGCGTCGTCGCGCACGCGGAGCCGCTCAAGGCTAATGTGATTCACTGGTGGACCTCGGGTGGCGAATCGGCCGCGATTCGTCAGTTTGCCGTCGCATACGACAAGGCCGGCGGCCAATGGGTCGACAACGCGGTGGCCGGCGGTGACCAGGCGCGCGCCACCGCGATCAACCGCATCGTCGGCGGCGATCCACCCACCGCCGCCCAGTTCAATACGTCGAAACAGTTCCACGATCTGATCGATCAGGGACTCCTGAATAACGTCGACGACGTCGCCGCGAAAGAAAACTGGAACGGCATTTTCCCTCAATCGATTCTCGACAGTATCCGCGTGAAGGGCCATTTCTACGCGGCGCCGGTCGACATTCATATGCCGGCATGGTTCTTCTACTCGAAGCCGGTGTTCCAGAAAGCGGGCATCGCGAGCGAGCCCAAAAGCTACGATGAATTCATCGCCGATCTCGGCAAGCTGAAGAGCGCGGGCGTGATTCCGCTCGCGTTCGGCGGTCAGCCGTGGCAGGAGAAGATCACGTTCGACGCGGTGCTCGCCGATGTGGGCGGCCCGGACCTGTATATGAAGGTCTATCGTGATCACGATCAGACCGCGGTGAATTCCGAGGCATTCAAGAAGGTGCTCGTGTCGTTCAAGAAGCTGCACGATTACGTCGACCCGGGCTCGCCTGGCCGCAACTGGAACGACGCGACCGCGCTCGTGACTTCGGGCAAGGCCGGCGTTCAGATCATGGGCGACTGGGCGAAGGGCGAATTCGTCGCGGCGAATCAGACCGCGGGCAAGGACTTCGGCTGCTTCCCGGGCTTCGGTCCGCGCTCGCCGTATCTGGTCGCGGGCGATGTATTCGTGTTCCCGAAGACCGACAGCGCGTCGGCTATCAAAGCGCAGAATCTGCTCGCCACGGTGATGACCTCGCCGTCAGCGCAGGTCGCGTTCAGCGCGAAGAAGGGCTCGATTCCGATCCGCTCTGACGTCGACGAAAGCAGCCTCGACGTCTGCGCCAAGGAGGGCATCGCGATCATGAAGGACAAGTCGCGTCAGTTGCCGAATCCGGAAATGCTGCTGTCACCGGATACGCAAGGTGCGCTGACCGACGTCGTGACGAACTTCTGGAACAAGAACCAGTCAGTCGACGACGCGCAGAAAGCGTTCGCCAGCGCGCTGAAGGGCTAGGCCTCGCCATGCACGCGCTCAAGCTGCCAGCCGAGGGTTCGAACCCACCGGGCAAGTCGCAACCCAGGCCGCGAAGCAAGCCGCTGAACCGGCGGTTTTCGATCGCGGTCTGGCTGGCCTTGCTGCCGATGCTCCTGACCGTCGTGTTCACGTATCTGGGCACGATGGTCTGGACCGCGCGCGTGTCGCTCAGCAATTCGCGCACGTTTCCGTCGAATGACTTCGCGGGTCTCACACAGTACGTGCGGCTGTTCCACAACGACCGCTGGCTGATGTCGCTGCAGAACATCGTGATTTATGGCGCGTGTTTCATCATCGCGTGCATGGTGATCGGTTTGCTGCTGGCGATCTTCATCGATCAGCGCGTGGTCGCCGAAGGCGCGTTGCGCACGGTGTTTCTGTATCCGTACGCGATGTCGTTCGTCGCGACCGGGCTCGTATGGCAGTGGATTCTGAATCCGTCGCTCGGTGCGCAGCAGGTGCTGCGCAACCTCGGCTTCCCGCATGCGCGCTTCGACTGGATCGTCGATCAGGACTGGGTCATCTACACGATCGTGATCGCGACCGTGTGGCAGGCTTCGGGTCTCGTGATGGCGCTGCTGCTCGCGGGCCTGCGCGGCATCGACGAAGAGTTGTGGAAAGCCGCGCGCATCGACGGCATTCCACGCTGGCGGGTCTACGCGAGCATCGTGGTGCCGATGCTCGGACCGTCGATCTCGACCGCGTTCGTGCTGCTGTTCGTGATGGTCGTCAAGCTGTACGACGCGGTCGTCGCGATGACGCAGGGCGGCCCCGGCACCGCGAGCGAAGTGCCGGCCAAATTCATCATGGACTATCTGTTCGGACGCGCGAATATCGGCCTTGCGTCGGCTGCATCGATCGTGCTGCTCGCGACGGTGCTCGCGGTTCTCGCGCCGTTCTTCTATGCACGCAGCCGTGCGGCGCTGCGCGGGGAGAGAGGATGAACACGCTCGATTCCACGCTCAAAGGCGGTCTGCCGCAGCGCGCGCGTACGCGGCCTCGCCGTTCGGTGTTCTCGCCGGCGCGCCTGGGCATCTACGCGTTCCTGCTCACCGCCGCGGTGTTCTTTCTGCTGCCGCTCTACGTGATGCTGGTTACGTCGGTCAAACCGATGAGCGAGATCCGCCTCGGCAATCTGCTTGGCTTTCCGGTGCATTTCACGCTCGACGCGTGGGTTGCCGCATGGCAGTCGGCCTGTACCGGGCTCGATTGCAACGGCATTCGCGTCGGCTTCTGGAACTCGGTGTGCATCGTCGCGCCGAGCACGGTACTGTCGATCATGGTCGGCGCGGTGAACGGCTACGCGCTGTCGTTCTGGCGGCCGCGCGGTGCGGGTCTGCTGTTCGGCGTGCTGCTGGTCGGCGCGTTCATTCCGGTGCAGGTGATGATCTATCCGCTCGTGCGCGTGCTCGCGAGCGTGCATCTGTTCAGCTCGCTGCCCGGCATCGTTCTGATTCACACGATGTTCGGCATGCCTGTGATGACGCTGCTGTTCCGCAACTACTACGCGTCGATTCCGCAGGAGCTGTTCAAGGCCGCGCGCATCGACGGCGGCAGCTTCTGGCGCATCTTCTTTCAGCTGATGCTGCCGATGTCCACTCCGATCATCGTCGTCGCGCTGATCATGCAGGTCACGAACATCTGGAACGACTACATTCTCGGCCTCGTGTTCGCGGGCACGAAGAATCTGCCGATGACGGTGCAACTGAACAACATCATCAACACGACGACCGGTGAGCGGCTCTACAACGTCAACATGGCAGCGACCATTCTGACGTCGATGGTTCCGCTCGCGGTTTATTTCATCTCGGGCCGCTGGTTCGTGCGCGGCATTGCGTCGGGCGCCGTCAAGGGGTAAGGCATGACAGACATGGCTAATACGATCGATGCGGCCGCCGTGCCGGGTGCAAGCGCGGGCGCCGCGTCCGACGCCGCGGCGCTCACGCACCCCGCCAATGTCGCGGTCCGCAATCTGACGATTCGGCTCGGCGCGAACACGGTGATCGAGAACCTCGATCTCGATGTGCTCGCCGGCGAGTTCGTCGTGCTGCTGGGGCCGTCGGGCTGCGGCAAGTCCACGCTGCTGCATAGCATCGCGGGATTGATCGACGTCAGCGACGGCAGCATCGAGATCGCCGGCGAGGACAGGACGTGGGCCGATCCGAAGGATCGCCGCATCGCGCTGGTGTTCCAGTCGTACGCGCTCTATCCGACCATGAGCGTCGAGCGCAACCTGTCGTTCGCGCTGCGCATCAACGGCACGCCGAAGGCGGAAATCGCAAGGCGTGTCGCGCGCGCGTCGGAGATGCTGCAACTGGGGCCGCTGCTCAAGCGCAAGCCGTCGCAGTTGTCGGGCGGTCAGCGCCAGCGCGTTGCGATCGGCCGCGCGATCGTGCGCGAAGCCGATGTGTTCCTGTTCGACGAACCGCTGTCGAACCTCGACGCGAAGCTGCGCACCGAGCTGCGCCGTGAGCTGAAGCAGCTGCATCACAGCCTCGGCGCGACGATGATCTACGTGACGCACGACCAGGTCGAGGCGATGACGCTCGCGACGCGCATGGCCGTGATGCGCGGCGGCGTGATCCAGCAGTTCGGCACGCCGGCCGAAGTCTATGCGCGGCCGAACAACCTGTTCGTCGCGACCTTTCTCGGCTCGCCGGCGATGAATCTGCTGAAGGGCACGCTCGAAACCCGCGACGGCGTGCTCCACTTTTGCTCCGGCAATGCGCAGATCGACGTGTCGGCATACGAGTTCACGCAGGCGCCCGAGCACGGTAAACCATGCGTACTCGGCGTGCGCGCCGAAGACGTGCATATCACGGCAGGCGCCAGCGAGCGCGCAAAAGTTTCGCTGATGGAGCCGATGGGCAACCACCGCGTGATCTGGCTCGACTATCATGGCGAACAGATCGCGTCGATCGATCAGACAAAAGCGCCGATTGCGGAGGATGACACCGTGGCGTTCTCGTTCGACGCCGCGCATGTCTCGCTATTCGACGAAGCGAGCGGCGCGCGCTTATAACGCCGCGGCGCGTCACGCGCGAAGCGGCTCGTCGAGACAGGCTTGATGGAGAACCGCGTGGCAACACTCAAGGACGTCGCGCAACTGGCCGGCGTGGGCATGTCGACCGCCTCACGAGCGATTTCCGGCAAGGGACCGATTTCAGCCGATGCCGCGGCGCGCGTGAAGGCGGCGATCGAGGCGCTGAACTTCCGCCCGTCGTCGATCGGCCGGGCAATGGCGACGCAGCAGCTCGGCATCATCGGCATCTTCGTGCCGACCTTCTTTGGTCCGTACTACGGCACGATCCTGAAGCAGACCGACACCGAGCTGCGCGCGGTCGGCCGGCATGTCGTGGTCGCGACCGGTTGCGGCGAGGTGTCGCCGCGCGAGCAGGCGATCGAGGCGGTGCGCTTTCTGATCGGCCGCGATTGCGACGGCGTGGTCGTGATCAGCCACGATCTGCACGACGAAGACCTGATCATGCTGCATGACATGCATCCGAAGATGGTGTTCCTGAATCGCGCGTTCGAGCAGTTGCCGGAAGCGTCGTTCAGCGCGGATCATCGGCGCGGCGGCGAACTCGCGGCGCGCACGCTGCTCGATCACGGGCATCGCGACATCGCGGTGATTTCCGGGCCCGCTACCGCGTCGGACAACGTGATGCGGATCGACGGCTTTTTCGCCGAACTCGCGCGAGCCGGCATTGCGCGCGACGACGTCCTGCTGATCGAATCGGACTTCTCGCCCGAAGGCGGCTACGCGGCCGCGCAGAAGCTGCTCGAGACACAGCGGCGTGTGACCGGCCTGTTCTGCGCGAACGACACGATGGCTGTCGCCGTGCTCGCGCGTTTTCACCAGGCGGGCATTTCGGTGCCGAACGACATTTCGGTGATCAGCTACGACGACGACTACTCGGCCGCGTACGCGGCGCCCGGGCTCACGTCGGTGCATATTCCGACCGGAGACCTGACGCAAAACGCGGTGCGCTGGCTGATCAACCAGTGTTACGGCACCACGTGGGAGATCTTCCGCGAGTTTCCGGTCAGCGTGACGATGCGCGAATCGGTCGGACCAGCGCCGATTCAGAAGAAAAATACCCATGGCGCAATGCGGTAGAAGGGTTTGACTAATCGTGGCGGTGTGATGTCTGGCGCGCGGATGCGCGCCGTCTCTTCTGTGTTATGCCGGCGCCGGTTGGAACTCGCGAATTGAATGGCGACGCGGCTACCCGCTATACGCGGCGAGGCTTTCCTCAGAGTCCCATCGATTTTTCGTCGTGTTTTTTCACGAGCGCCGTCGCGCGCTCATTCGCGTTTTCACTTACGGGTGTGACGGTCTTTTTAAGGTCGCCGTAATCCTTCGCAATACTGCTTTGCGGTTTTCCCTCATTAAACTTGCGTCAAATTTCTCTAAACTCCGCTGTAACAAGCTGTTACGGGGTGAGTGTGATGCTGGCCATCTTTCTGATCGCCTGTCCGATCGGCATCGCTGCGCTGTTTGGTTTTGCGCGCCATGTGGATCCGCAGACGGGACGTTTCAAGCGGTAGTTTTTCTTCGCGCGTTCTTTCCGCGGCCACGCCGTGGAGATTTTCGCTTTGCGATCAAGCATTCGTTAGTTTGTCGTTAATCTGAAAGGGCCAACCGTTTGCGTCCTTTCGGTTTGCTTTCTCGTTTCCGTTTCATCACTAGCCCGTTTTACCTTTCACAAGGCTTGCCTTGGCGTGCCGGTTCGCGGCACGATGCGCGATACCTTCGTTTTTGGGTCGGCATCGCATATGCAAGATTCTCTGCAGAAAATGGCGGCACGTGCCAGCGTGCTGAAGGGCATTCTTCCTTTGAGCCGGATTACGGCGGCGCGTGATGCGCTGGCCGGTGTGCAGCTTGCGTCGATGGATATACCGCAGGTGCTCGGCTATGCACGCATTGCCGGTATGCCGGCCGTCACAGGGCTCTACACGGTGTTTCTGCCGCTGATCGCGTTCGCGTTTTTCGGCGCGTCGCGGCATCTGGTCGTCGCTGCAGATTCGGCCACCGCGACGATCTTCGCGAGCCGTCTGGAGACGATGGCACCAGCGTCGAGCGCCGAATACGCGGCGCTCGCGGCGATGGTCGCGCTGCTGACGGCCGGCTTGCTGCTCGTCGCGCGCATCTTCAAACTCGGTTTTCTCGCCGATTTCCTGTCTCGCACGGTGCTGGTCGGCTTTCTCGCCGGCGTCGGCGTGCAGGTCGGCATCGCGATGCTCGGCGACATGCTCGGCGTGCCCGGACATGCGGCGCGCAGCGTAGATCAACTGCTGCTCGTGGTGAGCAAGGCCACCCAGATCAATCGGCCGACGCTGGCGATCTCGCTCTTCGTGGTGGCCGCGATTCTCGTTTGCAAGCGGTTCTGGCCGCGCCTGCCGGTGCCGTTGATCGCGGTCGTCGGAGGCATTGCCGCGAGCGACGTGTTCGGATTCGCCGCGCACGGCATCTCGATCCTCGGACCGGTGGAGGGCGGCTTGCCGCCGCTGCGGATTCCGCTGGTGACATGGCAGCAGATGCTCGATCTCGTGCCGGTCGCGGCGTCGTGCTTCGTGATGATCGTCGCGCAAAGCGCCGCCGCGAGCCGCGTGTTCGCCGAGCGCTATCACGAGCCGGTCGATACCAACGCGGACCTGCTCGGCATCGCGGCCGCCAACGCGGCGGCGGCGTTTTCCGGCGCGTTCGTCGTCAACGGCAGCCCGACGCAGACCGCGATGGCCGATCGCGCCGGCACGCGCAGCCAGTTCGCGCAGCTCGTGTTCGCTGCGGTCGTGGTGATCGTGCTGCTGTTTTTCAGCCGTTATCTGCAGTATCTGCCGCACTGCATCCTCGCGAGCATCGTGTTTACGATCGCGGTCGGCCTGATCAACGTGCAGTCGCTCTTTTCGATTCGCCGGGAAAGCCCCGGCGAGTTTGCGCTAGCGTTGTTCACGGCGGCGGCGGTCGTGCTGATCGGCGTCGAGCACGGCATTCTGGTCGCGGTCGCGTTGTCCTTGCTGCGTCACGTGCGGCACAGCTACCGCCCGCACACGATGATGCTCGCGCCCAACGGCGACGGCATGTGGGTGCCGGTGCCTGCGGTGCCCGGCATCGAGACCGCGCCGGGGCTGATCGTCTATCGCTTCGGCGCCGACCTGTTCTACGCGAACGATCATTTTTTCGTCGACGATGCGCGCCGCCTGATCGAGCACGCACCGAACGCCGTGCGCTGGTTCGTCGTCGATGCGAGCGCGATCACGGACGTCGATTATTCGGCGGCGCGCTCGGTGGGCGAGTTGTGCTCGGCGCTCAAGCGCGATGGGATCGAGGTGGTCTTTGCGCGGGTGAATCGCTATTTGCGCTCGGATATGGATCGGCATGGCATTACGCCGATCGTCGAGGAGCGCTGCATTTTCGGCACGCTGCATGAGGCGCTGAGCATGGCGGGGGTGGAGAAACCGCATGAGCAGGTGAAGGGGGCGCCATGACGGGGAGGGCGCGTGCGGTATCGGAGCGAGCAAAAAATTGATGGCAAACGTTGTCTACGCCTCATTTTTCGTCGCCTGGCTGGATTATGCTGATCTGTCGCTGCGATTAGCAGATATTAATTACAAAAACATGAACAGCTTCGATTCGACCATCGAAACATATCTGTCCAGCATACACTTCGGTCATTTCGCGACCCAATCGATACAAGCCATCGCCGACCTGTACACCTTTAAAGGGCTGGTATTGATTGCCGTGCTTTGGTGGATCTGGTTTCAACGAGACGAACGCGCCGAATGGCGGCGCGAAATAGTGCTCGCGACGCTTCTCAGCGGTGTCGTGGCGCTCTTCGTCGGAAGGCTGCTGGCGCACTGGCTGCCATTTAGAGTGCGTCCCATCTACAGCACCGAACTGCGGCTGCAGTTCGCGAGCGGCGCGACCAAGGCTGCGCAGTTGTCGGACTGGAGTTCGTTTCCAAGCGATCACGCCATGCTATGGATGGCGGTCGCCACCGGCATCTTCGTCGTGTGGCGGGGCATCGGCGTGCTGGCGCTTCTCTATACCGCGCTGTTCATTTGCCTTCCGCGCGCCTATCTCGGCTTTCACTATCCGACCGATTTGCTGGCGGGTGCCGCGCTGGGAATCGGGATCACGTTGATCCTGACACGCGATGCGATTCGCACGCGCTACGCGACCCCGGTGCTGCGATGGATCGAACGCTATCCGGGACCTTCGGCCATGCTCGCCTTCCTTCTATGTCTGCAACTGGTCACGCAGTTCGAAGAACTGCGTGCTCTGGCGTGCGGCGTGTTCAAGCATCTATGACCCGGCTGGCGCCTCACTGTCAGTGAACTGAGATTAGCGAGCAACCTCTATTGCCATCTCATGCAATATTCTGTCTAATTAAATCAGAATAAAACGTCCGATTCATTCGAATCGCTGACACAGTCGACGGGGGTTCACTTCATGCACTCTCTGCTGCCGCTCAAGGCCCAGGTGCGTCGTCACGCGCGCACGCTCGCCGGGTATTTTCCAGCTCCATTTACACGCGACGAATCAAGCTGTGTCGACATCCTCGGTGTGATGACGCCGAGGCTGCTGAACGGAGGCACGCTGCTGAACCTCAACTACGGCGAAGTGGACCGCTTCACCGACAAGACCCGCGCGACGGGCACCTTATTCGTCGCAATAGGCGAAGACTTCGTGCGCGTCGCGACTTCGGTCAAAAGGCAAACCGGCGAGCGAGCCGTGGGCACGGTACTGGACCGCTCGCACCCCGGCTATCGGATGCTGCGCAGCGGGCAGCCCTACACCGGTTACGCGACGCTATTCGGCAAGCAATACATGACGCGGTACGAGCCGATCCGGGACAGTTCCGGCGCCGTAATCGGCGCGCTGTACGTCGGCCTCGATGTCAGCGAGGTGTGGAACCTGTCGATCGGAGCGAGGCTCGCGCTGCTGACCCTCGCCGCGAATACCGTACTCCTGCTGGGCTATGGTCGGCTGCTGCAGGTAGTGGTCCTCCCGGACCCGGCGAGCCCCGCGGGGGCGTCGCCGCCTTTCCTGCCAACCGGCGTGATCGGCTTCGGGCTGCTCGGCGCGCTGGTGGTCAGCGCGCTCGTCTTCGTGACGACCCGGCGCGGTCTCGGCATGCAACTGCTCGAAGCGAAGGCCGCCGCGGAAAAACTGGCGGCCGGCGACTTGACCGCGCAGGTGCATGTGAGCCGTCGCGACGAACTCGGCCAGTTGATGCAGGCGATGAACGGCATCAGTGTCGGCCTGGCCTCGGTAGTCGGCAACGTGCGACGCGCGTCCGATATGATCGCGCTGGGCGCGCGCGAGATTGCCGCCGGCAACGCGGAGCTGTCGTCCCGCACCGAGGCGCAGGCCGGCTCGCTCGAGGAAACCGCTTCGACGATGGAACAATTGACTGCGATGGTCCGCGCCAATGCCGAACGCGCTTCGCACGCCAACCAGCACATCGCGTCTGCCTCCGATCTAGCGGTCAAAGGCGGCACCGTGGTGGGCCGTGTGGTCACCACCATGTCGCTGATCCGCGGCAGTTCACACAAGATCGTCGACATCATCAGCATGATCGATTCGATCGCTTTTCAGACCAACATCCTGGCTTTGAACGCGGCCGTCGAGGCGGCCCGCGCCGGCGACCAGGGGCGCGGCTTTGCGGTCGTCGCCGCCGAGGTGCGCAGCCTCGCCCAACGCAGCGCGATGGCCGCCAAGGAAATCAAGGCGCTGATCACGGATTCGGTCGGCAACGTCAATGCAGGCGGAGAACTGGTCGACCAGGCTGGCCGGGACATGACCGAAATCGTCACGGCCGTCGATAGTGTGGTCACCTTGATGGGTGAGATTACGCACGCGAGCAACGAGCAAAGTACCGGCATCGGCGAAATCAATCGCGCGATCGGACACATGGACGAGATGACCCAGCAAAACGTTGCTCTGGTCGAGCAGGTGGCAGCCGCGGCGGCCAGCATGCAGGAACAGGCGTCCACGTTGGAAGATGCGGTGCAGGTTTTTCGGCTGGTGGGTGACGGGGCAAACCGATAGTCGCGGTCAGTGCCGCAATCAGCGGGGCATCGGATTGAACGGCAATGCGCGACGTGTACGCGGACGTTTCCCGCACTTTCCTGCACTAGAATGGGTTATTGTCGACGTCGTAGACGTATCTGGTCAGCGCGACGTGCAGGATTCTCGTTGGAGGAATGCCATGCCGACCTACCGGTACAGGTGCGAGAAATGCGGTGAGATGTTCGAACATGCCGAGCATCTTGCTGAACATCAAGACGCTCATCCCGCTTGCCCGAAGTGCGGAAGCGAAAAGGTCCAGCACATACCCACGCCATTTGTGCCAAAAACGTCCCGAAAAAGCTGAAACCTGTCTTCGCGGTACTCGCGGACATTCGAACGTCGGTTCTCTCCTGCCGACGGATCTTCGCTCGCCGATTCTCGCCATCGCCTCGTGACGATTGGTAAGTTGGATGTGAGCGTGCAAAGCTGGAAACAGTTGAGATGTAAGCGCGCAAGTATCGTGCCGCCGATCGCATAGGAACCCGCGGCAGCGGCCCGGCAGAACTTGCCAAGAATGAATCCCAGCTTTGCAGCCACCAGTATCTGCTTACCGCTCAAGCCGTCCGGCCGCGCTGGCTGCCCCAGAGACCCGAAAGCGGGAGCAGTGCTTCAAATCCGACGAACCGTTGAAATAGCCCACGAATCGCCGAGGGCAGAAAAGAGTTGTGCACGAAAGACCAACGGACGAAAAGAAATCACTTTCGCACGGCCGAGCTTTTGCACGGGGCTGGGCCGACGTATGCTGGAAATCCAGGTGACTCGACTCTAATACTCGCCATGGATACGCGAGATGCGTTCGATATATCGCTGAGCGAAGTCGATTCGGCGTTCGAGGCCCTAGAACTTGCCCGTTCCACGTCGGGCGAGGATTCACTCGCTTACACCGAGGCGTGCGAGAGGTATCGCATTACGATTCTCAGGTGGAAGTCAATTTACGCGTTGCTGGTTGCCAATGGAGCGCGAACCATGATGCCAAACGTTGGTAAGGGACGGCGCCTGCTCGTCCTCCGCAGAGGACATGAGCCGATTGCCGAATCCCTCTTCGTTATCGCCCGGGTGCGAGGCTTCGTTTCCACGCTCGAGACGTGCGCTGATGCGGTACGGGGGCAAATCGTCAGCAACGCACAACTGACGGTGCTTGACGGCGACTGCCATCTTGCATCGAAGTTAAAAGCGATCGAGTTGATCAACAAGCACTGCCCGCAATGCCGGGTTGCGGTTCTGTCCAGTACGCTGTCTCCTTTCGCAGAGTGGCCGGGTGTCGATGCGGTTATCGACCGTGGCGCATCGCCAAGGCAGATGCTCGAGTGTTTCTGCCAACTGATTGATTCCTCCGAGTTCGACGACTGCGCTGTTCTTGCGCCCCCCCCCCCGATATTGGCCTATGGTCGGCATGATTCATAGCGCGGTTAGCTAGCACCGATTCAATCAGGCGTTTCGCGTGGTCCGCTGCTATTCAGCGTGTCCCGTTTCAGGCATCGGCTTCGCGTATTTCACGATGCCTGACCAAACCGGTAGTGAAGCTCTAACGATTTCAAATCAAACCGCTAGTGAATCCGCATTGCGTCAAGTTGCAACGTCGAGGCTGTTCCGCGGCTCGACGCTCGCGATGTTTCTGTCGGGACTCGGCACGTCAGCGGCCGCGCCGCGGATCGTTCTTTTCCTGGTGAAGGAACTTGGCGCCTCGCTGCCGTTGGCCGGACTCTCGAGCTTCCGAGCGCGTTGGCGACCGCATCGGCGATTTTCATGAGCTCGACGGCTCTGGCTTCGGCGCTAGGCGGCGTCGCCGGCGGTCTCGGGGTCAAAATGCTGGGCCTGCCGAATGTATTCCTGCTGCCAGCGCTGTTCGCTGGTATTGCCGCGATCGGACTCGCATTGACGGCACGCACCGAAAGCCGACGGCACGCGTAACAACGATCACGCTCAGCGCAGTGAGCGTATTCTATGAAGCCTCGTGACGAATTCATCGGCAGGCAGCGAGGGTCTCATGAATACGACAGAGCGGATCATCAAGTGGCGCGATCTACGGCATGTAGACGGCGCCGTCAGCGAACCGCGCAATCCGCTGCCCGCGGTGTGCGACGTATCGGTGACGAACGTTTGCAACGCCGCATGCGACTTCTGCGGGTTCTCTCGCGAGAAGAATCTGGCCGGACCGCGTCGCTATCTCGATCCTGATGAATTCGCGCGCGCACTGCCGATCCTGCGCAGACGCCGGATTCGTTACATGACGCTGCAAGGCGGCGAGCCGTTGGTTCATCCGCAGATCGCATCGCTGGTGGCTTCGGCCACCAGGGCCGGCATTCAGTGCGGTGTGATCACCAACGGCTGGTTTCTTCCGCGCCATATCAAGCAACTGGCGGAGGCCGGCCTCAAGCGCCTGCTGATTTCCATCGATAGCGCGGACATGCGCGAGCATGAGCACAACCGCGGCCTGCGCGGTCTCGAGGCCCGCATCCGCGAGGGCATCACGCAAGCTCATCGCTTCGGCATCGAGGTGTGCGCATCGATTACGGTGAGCCGTCTGGTCCGTTACGAATTGCTTCCCGAGACGCTCAACCGGCTCGGCTTCGATGCGGTCGTTTTTTCCTATCCGCGGCGCGAGGCGTTTGGATCGACTTCGCTCGTGTACGACGAAGATTCGAAACTCGTCGACCTGAACACCGACGAATTACTCGAAGCGTTGAGCGCGATCGCGCGCCTGAAGAAGCGCTTCCGTGTGATGGACCCGAGCGCCGCGCTGGACGAGGTCGCGCGCTTCGTGCGCGGTGAACGGCAACTGGTTCCATGTATCGGTGGCAGCAAGTACTTTTATATCGACTGGAACCTCGACGTCTGGCGTTGCGAGGCATGGCCCGAGCCGATGGGCTCCGTGTTCGACCTGGACCGTCTGCCCGATCAACGCGAACCCTGCAATGCCTGCATGATGGGATGCTATCGGCACGCCAGCATTCTGATGCACGGTGCGATCGCCGTGACCGATTCGGTGTACGCGCTGGGCCGGGGTCAGCTTCGGACTGCAGTCAGCTTGTTGTTCCAGCGCAGCGTCGCGTATTCGCTGTGGGCGCTTTCCGTTGAAGAATTGCCGCGAGCTTCGCTCATGTCGTTCGCAAGACGGCTGGGCGGACGCCGTTCCGCGCGGCAAACGGGTTAAGTTCGATTGGCGCGAACCGCATTCGGAATCCCGGCGTGCGGCACGCGATTTGGGAAGGCCATCGGAAGCGAGAAAACCGGCAACGGACCGATTCGATTGCCTAAGATCAAGTTACGCGCTCCGCGAGGAATGCACCGCGGCTCGCGAATGTCTTTATCGTCGCGCAGCCGTTTCCTGCGCGACTCTTCCACAAGGAGGTCACGATGAAATCAGACGACAAGGGCGACGTGCGCGCTTTCGTGCAAACGGCGGAGCAGGGTGGCGAGCATGTCTGGGTAATCACGCTGGTCGACTTCGCGGCCCGCGAGGTCAGACGCTCGCTCGTTTCGGACGAGACATATGCGACCGCCGCCGCTGCCAGAGATGCGGGGCAGGCCCATTTGAAGGGCTTGGAGCAGGACCGCTAGGCCCACTTACCGCCGCCTTGTTTTCGCCCACGGAAGTACTAACGTTGGACTATAAGTAAACCGGCGGTAACGGGGGCGCAAGAGGGCAAAGCTCATGGCCAGTACGCAAGGAAGCACCGGATCGCCGTTTGCGGCGTCCGTCGAAGCGGGCAGTTATCGCGTCACGCGACCGCAAAACGCAAGCGATGTGATCGACCTGCTGCAAAAGCGCGATATTCAGATCGTCGATCTGAAATTCACCGATCTGCCCGGCCTCTGGCAGCATTTCTCGATCACGCTCCCCGAAGTTCACGACGACCTGTTCAGCGCCGGCATCGGTTTCGACGGTTCATCGATCCGCGGCTTCCAGGAGATCCACGAGTCCGACATGCTGCTGCGGCCCGACCCGGCAACGGCCTTCGTCGACCCGGCTTGCGGCACGCCGACGCTGTCGATCATTTGCGACGTAGTCGATCCAGTTCTGCGACTACCGTATTCCCGCGATCCGCGCTACGTGGCGAAAAAGGCGGAGAACTACCTGCGCCAGACCGGCATCGCGACGACGTGTTATTTCGGGCCGGAGCTCGAATTCTTCATCTTCGACTCGATCCGCTTCGGCCAGGATCAGCACTGCGGCTACTACTACGTCGAGTCGGCCGAGGGCGACTGGACCACCGGCCGCGACGAGGGCGCATACGGCGGCGGCAACCTCGGCTACAAGCAGCACTATAAGGAGGGCTATTTCCCGGTGCCTCCTCATGACACGCTGCAGGAGATCCGCTCGGAAATCGCGCTGACGCTGCAGCAGGCCGGCGTGCAGATCGAAGTGCATCACCACGAAGTCGCGACCGCCGGACAGAACGAGATCGACATGCGTTTTGCGACGCTCACCCGCATGGCCGACAACGTGATGATCTACAAATACATCTGCAAGAACGTCGCGCGTCGGCACGGCAAGGTTGCAACCTTCATGCCGAAGCCGCTGTTCGCCGACAACGCGAGCGGCATGCATTGTCACCAGAGCCTGTGGAAAGACCAGCAGAACCTCTTTTACGACGCGGGCGGCTGGGCGCTGACTTCCGACATGTGCCGCTGGTACATCGGCGGATTGCTTCAGCACGCGCCCGCGCTGATGGCCTTTTGCGCGCCGACGACGAATTCGTACAAGCGCCTGGTGCCGGGATACGAGGCGCCCGTCAATCTGGCGATGTCGCAGCGCAACCGCTCGGCCGCGGCGCGCATTCCGATGTATTCGGATTCGCCGAACGCGCGGCGCGTCGAGTTTCGCTGTCCGGACCCGTCGGCCAATGCGTATCTGGCTTTCGCCGCGATGCTGATGGCCGGTCTGGACGGCATTGAAAACAAGACGGATCCCGGCGAGCCGCTCGATCGCAACATCTATGATTTGCCGCCCGAAGAAGCGCGCAATATACGGCAGGTGCCGGGCTCGCTCGAAGCGGCGCTGGCGGCGCTCGAAACCGACAACACGTTCCTGCGCAAAGGCGAAGTCTTTACCGACGACGTGATTCAGACATGGATCGACTACAAGCGCAGCCGCGAGATCGACACGATCAAATTGCGCCCGCATCCATGGGAGTTTTACCTGTACTTCGATATCTAGAAGAACAGGCCTCAAACTTCATAGCAGGATCGGCGCGCAAATCAGGAGAAATACCGCGATATAAATGACGCCGAAAATCAGCCCGAGTCTCCAGAAATCACCCGCAGGCAGATACCCGCTGCCGAAGTACACGGGGCTCGGCCCCGTTCCATACGGCGTCAGGATGCCCATGATCCCCAAAGTCAGCGACAGCATCAGCGCGAACGCCTCCATCGGCATGCCGGGAATGGTCGAGCCCACCGCCAGCATGACCGGCAGCATCGCCGTCGCATGGGCGGTGACGCTCGCGAACATGTAATGCGTGAAGAAAAAGATCAGCACGAGGACGATCGCGGCCTCCGTCGGGGGAAAGCCTGCCATATGAGTCGATATCGTCCCGGCGAACCATTTGACGAAGCCAGTCCTGCTGAGCCCGTCGGCGAGGGCGACCAGCGTCGCGAACCACACGAGGGTATTCCACGCCTGCTTGTTGCCGAGCATGTCGTCCCAGCTCACTACCTGGGTGACCAGCATCAGCGCGATCACCATCAGCGCCGCGGTCGTCGGATTGACATAGTCGTCCGCAAAGACCCATAACGCGAGGGCGATCAGTACCAGCACGGCGAGCATGATTTCCCGTCTGGTGAGCGGCCCCATCTCCTTCAGTTGCTGGGCAGCCCAGCTCGGCACTTCGGCGCTGTGCTTCACTTGCGGCGGATACAGCACGTAGGTCAGCAGCGGGATGGCCAGCAGCAGCAGGATGCCCGCGGGCGCAAAGGCCAGAAACCACTGCGTCCATTCGAGGTCGACGTCGACCGTTTTCTTGACGAGTTCCGCGGCGAGCAGATTGGGTGCGAGCGCGGTGAGGAACATCGAGCTCGTCACGCAGGTCGTGGCGATAGCGGTCCACATGATGTAGGAACCGATGCGCCGCGCCGACGGATCGTTCGGCTTCGAGTCGTAAAGCGGCGGCAAACTGCGAATCACCGGAAAGATCGTCCCGCCGCTGCGCGCCGTATTGGAAGGGGTAAATGGCGCGATCACGGCGTCCGCCACCATCACCGCATAGCCGAGCGTGAGGGTCCGGCGTCCCAGCGCCCGCACGAGCATCAATGCAATGCGTTTGCCGAGCCCCGTCTTCTCGTAGCCGAGGGCGAACATGAAGGCGCCGAAGATCAACCAGACGGTGCTGTTCGAGAAACCGGAAAGCGCCCAACTGAGGCCCGCGTTCGCAACATTGAAACCGGGCTTCGCGAGTTGCGCGGGACTGAAGAACACCCACTCGCTGAACACGGCGACGAGCGTCACCGCGATAAGACCGATCGCGGCGCCCGGAATGGGCTCCAGCATCAGCCCGACGATCACGCCCGCGAAAATCCCGAAGTAATACCACGCGTGCTGCGCGAGACCGGGCGGCGCGGGAATCAGTCCGATCACGATCGCCACGATCAGAGGAGCGACGGCCTTCCAGAAAGTTTTCATGCCATGCTCCATTCTCATAACCGTCCTTGTGCTAAGGTTTATATGACCTTTTTTGCGCGTTCGCCAGTGAAGTGTTCACGGCATGCAAGGAGAGTGCGAGGCCATGGTTCGCGTGAGTATCGAAGGGCGCGAGATTCAGGCGCCGGGCAATTGCTCGATTCTGCAGGCCATGGGGCATGCGGGGCAGACTCTCGTCGAGGGTGTCGGCTGCATGTCCCAGGGCGTGTGCGGCTCGTGCCGCGTGATGGTGCGACGCAGCGGCGAGCAGGAAGTCAAAACCGCGCTCGCCTGCGAGACCCTCGTCGAAGAGGGCATGCAGGTCGCCTTCCTCGATTACTTCACCGAGTCGGAGCGTCACCTGTATCGAATGGAAGAGATCAGCGACAGCTGGCAGGCGCTCGGCAAGATCGCCGAGATCTTCCCCGAAGCGGCGCATTGCCGTCATTGCAGCGGCTGCGATCGCGCCTGTCCGAAGGGGCTGGAGGTGCAGCGCGGCGTGAACCTCGCGGTCGAGGGCAATCTGCCCGCATCGAGCCAGGTGTTCGACGAATGCGTGATGTGCAACCTGTGCACGCTCGCATGCCCCGAGCATATCCGGCCCAACCATCTGGGTGTGTTCGTGCGCCGGATGATCGCGTCGCTTTCGCTGCGTCCGGCCAATCTGATGCGGCGGCTGCAGCAGATCGAGAGCGGCGAGCTGAAGATCGACTTCGATGCGCCTGGCGCTCGACCGCCGCGCTGACCGGAGCGAATCGTCATGTCCGCCGGCATACCCTACGAAACCGCGCGCCAGCGCTACCGCCCCGGGATGGCGGCCGCGCTCCGCGGCGACGACGTCCCGGTCGCTGAACTGCTGAAGGCTTATCACCCCGATCATGGGCCGCATGCGCGGGTCACGCTGAGTGTCGGGGTCAATCGCGGCGAGCCGTGTCAGCCCGATCTCGCGCGCCATCTGCAGGCTAACGCGCTGATCGATGATGTCGATATCGCCGGCGCACAGCTGATCACGACCGATGTGCTGGTAATCGGCGGCGGTGGCGGCGGCTGCGCCGCGGCGCTCACGGCGGCGAAGCAGGGCGCGCGCGTGATCCTCGCCACCAAGCTGCGTCTTGGCGACAGCAATACGGTGATGGCCGAGGGTGGAATCCAGGCGGCCATCGGCGAGGACGACAGTCCCCAACTGCACTTCGAGGACACGCTTCGCGCCGGACACTTCTGCGGCGAGCCCGAACTCGTGGCCCAGATGGTGATGGACGGCCCCGATGTGATTCGCTGGCTGATCCAGCTCGGCATGATGTTCGATCTGGAAGAGGAGCAGCCGCTTGGCGGCAATCTGATGCGCAAGAAACCCGGAGGCGCATCGGCGGCGCGCATTCTGTCGTATCGGGACTATACCGGCCTCGAAATGATGCGCGTGCTGCGCGAGGCAGTGGACCTCGATCCGGGCATCGAGTTGTGGAACCGCTGCCCTCTGGTCGAGCTGCTGTCCGACGAGCACGGCGGTTGCGCCGGCGCGGTGATCTACAACCTCGAATGGCGTACCTTCGTGCTGGTGCGTGCGCGCGCCGTGATCCTCGCCACTGGCGGCGCGGGGCGACTGCATCTGAATTCGTTTCCGACCTCGAACCACTACGGCGCCACCGCCGACGGCCTCGTGCTCGCCTATCGGATCGGCGCGCGCCTGCGCGAACTCGACTCGTTCCAGTACCATCCGACCGGCATCGCCTACCCGCACCATCTGGCGGGCGGCCTGATTTCCGAGGCGGCGCGCTCCGCCGGCGCGAGACTGCTGAACGGCGAAGGCGAACGTTTCGTCGACGAACTCAGGCCGCGTGACGTGGTCGCGTCGGCGATCCTGCGTGAGTGCGCACTAGGGCGCGGGATCGAGCGCGACGGCCAGGTCGGGGTGTTCCTCGATACGCCGACACTCGAACTCGAGCATCCGGGCATTCTGGCCAAACGCCTCGTCACGCTTCGCCATCTCGCTGACAAGTGCGGCATCGATGCCGCGCAGGAGCCCTTCCTCGTTTATCCCACGCTCCACTACCAGAACGGCGGCGTCGCGATCGACAAAGATGGCGCCACCAACGTCCCCGGCCTCTTCTGCGTCGGCGAGGTGACGGGCGGCATCCACGGCCGCAACCGCTTGATGGGCAACGCGCTGCTCGACATTCTGAGCATGGGCCGGCGTGCTGGCGCGAAGGCCGCGCAATCGAGGGAATGGGTGATGACGAACCGCGCCGGAATCGGTCACGTGCACGCGTGGCAGAGAGAGCTGACGCTGGCGGGACTGCCGCTTCACGTGAAAGCGCCGCAACTCTTTCCCGCCTATGCGCATTTCGATCTGCGAGTCGATGCGGGATTGCGCACGAGCGCGCGGAGCCGCGTGATCGGTGGCATCCGGTGACGCGAACCACGGAGCACGCGATGCAAACGCTGAATCAGTGCTTGATGAGGGACGATTTCCGCGTCGGCGCCGACCTCGATGCATGGTTCGCGCGCGGCGGCGGCGAGGGACTCGCCAAAGCGCTCGACGACCCGGAGACGATCATCGCCGCGCTCGCCGAGGCCGATTTGCGTGGCATGGGCGGCGCTGGCTTCCCCGCGCATCGAAAGTGGGCGCCGGTTGCGAGCGCCCCCGGCGGCGACAAGTACGTCGTTTGCAATGGCAACGAAGACGAGCCGGGCACCTTCAAGGATCGCTTTCTGCTCGAACACACACCGCATCAGGTGATCGAGGGCGCGCTGATTGCCGCAGTGGCGACGCGGGCCAACCATGTCGTCCTGTACGTGAATCCGCATCAGACGGGGTCGCTCGCAGCGACTCGCGAGGCGGTCAGGCAGTGGTCGGGGCACGCGCAATTCGCCGCTATCGAGCGTTGGATCGGTGCGCCGTTGTCGCTCGGCGTCGTGCCCAGCTCGGGCTTGTATATCGGCGGTGAGGAGACGGCGGTGATCGCGAGCGTCGAAGGCGGCTTTCCGTTTCCGCGGCGCAAACCGCCTTTCCCCGCCGAGCAGGGCGTGCACGGCGCGCCGACCATCGTCAACAACGTCGAGACGCTGGCCCACGTGCCCGGGATTCTGCGCCACGGCGCGCAGTGGTATCGCGAGCTCGGAGTGGGCAATGCTGCCGGAACCAAGCTCTATTCTCTTTCCGGCGACGTGCTGCGTCCCGGCCTGTACGAACTGCCGATGGGCACGAGCCTCGAGACGCTGGTGTTCCAGCACGGCGGCGGCATGCTGCAGGGCAAGGAGTTCAAGGCGGTCTTCACGGGCGGCCCATCGAACACGCTATTGACCAAGCGCGATCTCGACGTGGCGCTGGACTTCGACTCGGTGCGTCAACGCCGTTCGCGTCTCGGGACGGGCGCGATGATCGTGGTGTCGGAAGGCACGAGCATCGTGCGCAAGGTCGCGGACTACGTGAACTTCTTCGCTCAGGGTTCGTGCGGGCAGTGCCCGCCTTGCAAGGGCGGAACGTTTCAGATGATGCGGCTTCTGAACCGGCTCGACACGGGCCGCGGCGTGCGAGCCGATCTGGATGCACTGGAGAACCTGTGCCGCGTTCTTCCCGGCAGCGGGCGTTGCGGTTTGATCGACGGCGCGGTGACGGTGGTGGAGAGTTCCATCGATCAGTTCCGCGCGGAATACGAAGCGCTGTTGATGGCGTAGGGGCAGGGCGGCCGATATCGCGGCTAGAACGGCCAATACAACGGCGCAATGAACACGACCACCGCCATCGACCACAACACGATCAGCAGGCCGATCTTCCAGTAGTCGCCGAACTCATACGCGCCCGGGCCGTACGTGACGAGGTTGACCGGCGTGCTCATCGGCGTCAAGTGCGCCGCGCCCGCACCGAGCGCGACAGCGACGAGGAACGGCGTCGCCGACACGCCGAGTTCCTGCGCGGTGGCGACCGCGATCGGCACCGTCACGAGCGCCGCCGAGTTGTTCGAGATCACCTGGGTCAGCACCGCGGCCACGCAGAAGAGTCCCGCCAGCACCGCGCGCGGGCCGCCCGAGCCGACCGCCTGGATCACGTAATCACCGATCTGATACGCGAGCCCGGTGTTCGACATCGCGGTGGCGAGAGGAATCAGCGCACCGACCAGCACGCAGGTATTCCAGTCGATCGTGTACAGCTGGTTCAGTGTGATCACGCGCGTCAATACCATCGCGGTCACGCACATCAGCGTCGCCACCGCGGGCGGTACCGCGTTCGTCGCGAGCAGGATGACCAGCACCGCGAGGATCGCGAGCGCCTCGCGCGCGCCGCGACTCAGCGCGATGGTCTGGCGCCGTACCATCTGCGGAGAATCGACCATCAGTATCTGCGGGTCGGAGAAGTGTTTGTCGAGCGCTTCCCATGTGCCCCTGAACAGCAGATGGTCGCCCGCGAGCAGCGTGGTCGACGGCTCGGGGACGTTGTTGCCGCCGCGCTGTATCGCGAGCACGATCAGATCGCCTTCGTGCGTCGCCATGCCCGGAAACACGGTTTGTCCGATCAGCCCCGAGCGCGGTGGTATCACGACTTCGGCGAGACCCGACGAGCGATTGAACAGCGCATTCGTGACCGCCTGCGCTTCGGCGAGCGGCTCGCGAATCGCGAGATGCAAGTCGTTCGCGAGCCGGGCGATGCCTTGCGCGTCGCCGCGCACCAGCAGGTGATGGCCCTCGCTCGCTTCTTTCTGCGCGAGTTCGGCGCCTTCATCGTCGGTCAGGCCGAGCACGCTGACAGCGGGGTATCGCGACAGATCGATGCTGTCGAGCGTCTTACCGATCAACGGCGAGCCCGCGCGCACGCGCAGCCGGAACACGCCGTCCGCGAGCCGGTATTGCTCGACCAGCGTGTGCGCGTGCTGGCTGAAATCGGCCGGCAGCGAATTCGAGCTGCGCCTGGGCAACAACAGCGGGCCGAGTATCAGAATGATCGCAAGGGTGCCGGCGAACAACGGCAGACCCACGATCGACCATTCGAAGAAGCGGATCGGCGCGCCACCGAGCGCATCGGCCGCGCTCGATGCGATCACGTTGACCGGACTGCCGAGCAACGTGAGCTTCGCGCCGGTCAGGCACGCGATCGACACGGGCATCATCAGTTGCGACGGCGCGAGCTGGGTCCGCACGCAGATGATGACCGCGATCGGCAGCATCGCGACGACGGCGCCGTTCATGCCGATCAGCGCAGTGGATACCGCGGACAGGATCAGCAGCGACGCGATCAGTCGCTTGCGGCTGCTGCCCGAGTGGCGAATCAGCCACTGTCCCGCCCATGTGCCGACACCGGTCGTTTCGAGGCCGATGCCGATGCCGAGCAGCGCCGCGATGAACACGATCAGCGGATCGCCGAAGCCGCTCAACGCCTCGCGCATCGTCAGAACGCCGGTCAGATATAGCGCGATCAGCGACATCACCGCAACGACGGCGGCCGGCACCTTGTTCCAGATGAACAGCGCCATCGTCACGGCGAGGACCAGCGAGGTCACGATCATCGGGTTCATCTATTTTTCCCGTCGTATGGAGCCGCGGTGCGCGAGCGCGGCAGCCCCAACTGCCGGCCGTTTGCGGGAGCCGATATCAGTCCTCCTCAGTACCCGAGCGCGGCGCCGTCGCCGCGCGGATCGGCGCCTCCTTCGTAAAAGCCTTGGTGCCGATCCACAGCGATCGCGTGCGCGTGCCCCATGTTGTCGTTCCAGTCGGTGACCATCTGCACCGGCTGGCCGCGGCGCTTCAATTCGCGCACGACCTCGTCGGAGATGCGTCCCTCGAGCGACATGTTGCGCGACTTGGTACCCCACGTGCGGCCCATCAGCCAGCGCGGCGCCTCGATCGCCTGCTGCACGTCGTAGCCGAAGTCGACGATGCGGGTGACCAGCGCGGCCTGGGTTTGCGGCTGACCTTCGCCGCCCATCGAGCCGAACGCGAGGCAAGGCTTGCCGTCGCGGGTCATCAGTGCCGGGATCAGCGTGTGGAAAGTGCGCTTGCCAGGTTGCAGGCAGTTCGGGTGATGCTCGTCGAGCGAAAAGAACGCGCCGCGGTTCTGCATGATGATGCCGGTGTCCCCGCCGAGCACGCCGCTGCCGAAGTCGTGATAGATGGACTGGATCAGCGACACCACCATGCCGTCCTTGTCGGCCGCGCAGAAGTAGCAGGTGTCGCCGTCCGGCGCGCGGCGGTCGTGCGGATACTGATAGGCGATGCCGGGCGGGACCGTCGAGATGTCGAGCGCGCGTTCGGGGTCGAGCAGCTTGCGGCGTTCGTCGCAGTAGGCCTTCGTGATCAGCTGGTCGACCGGAATCGTGACGAAGCGCGGGTCCGTCAACCACTCTTCGCGATCGGCGAACGCGATCTTCACCGCTTCGGCGAGGTGGTGGTAGTAGTCCGCGGTGCCTTCGCCCCACGCGGTCACGTCGTAGCCTTCGATCAGGTTCAGGATCTGCAAGGGCGTAAAGCCCTGGGTGTTCGGCGGTAGCTCGTAGACCGTATGACCGCGATACGTCGTGCTGATCGGCGTGACCCATTCCGCGCGGTACGCGGCGAAGTCGACCGGTTGCAGCGGCGAGCCGGCGGCACCGACGCCGGCACAGATCCGCGCCGCGAGATCGCCTTCGTAGAAGCCGGCGCGCGGGCCCTGATCGGCGAGTTGCTGCAACGACTGCGACAGCGCGGTTTGCACGAGCTTCTCGCCGTCGGCGGGCACGCGGCCGCCCGGCATGAAGATCGCAGCCGTTTCCGGGTAGCGCGTGAGGATCGGCACGTCCTGCACGGTCCAGTCCGCGAGCGAGCGGGAGACCGGCACGCCGTCGCGCGCATAGCCGATTGCCGCCGCAAACAGGTCCGCCCAGTTCAGGCGCCCGAAGCGCTCGTGAGCGAGACGCCAGCCGTCGATCGCGCCCGGCACGGTCAGCACCGCCTGCGGGCCGCGCGCCGCGATTTCGTTGTCGATGGCGATGCCGCGATAGTGGGCGAGCGTCGCGCCTTGCGCCGCCGGTCCGCTCGCATTGATCGCGTGAATCTGTTCGCTGTTGCCGTCGGCGATCAGCCAGAAGCCGTCGCCGCCGAGTCCGGCCATGTGCGGATAGGCGACGCACAGCACCGCGTTCGCAGCGATCGCGGCATCGACCGCGGTTCCACCGCGTTGCAGCATCTCGACACCGGCCTGACTTGCCAGATAGTGCGGCGTGGCGACCATGCCATGCGGTGCGCGCGTGGGTGGGCGACCGGTACGAGGCCCATTAGGATGACTCATGGTGAAAAGCTCCCCTGAGGATGACCCGCCACAATGGCCCCGGCGCCCGATGCTTGCCGGGAGTGTGCGACGGCGAAGCAACTGCGGCGAAGGAACGGGCGCGCCGCTTCGATCAGGAAGCCCGATCGTCGAATTCGACGCCCGCGTCCCTGATCTTGTCGTTCGAGTGATCCATGAACCGCGTGATGATCGGCAACGCTCCGCCGGCGATCACGCAGAGCAGCCCCAGCCCCAACAGCAGCATGTTGCCGGTGACCGAGCCCCTGCTGGTGAGCGGAAAACCCGCGAACATCAGAAGCAGCGCCAGGGTTTCCGCAACGAGCTTGTCCATACGAGTCACCTCACGCGAATATCACGAGGAGGATCGTGCCGATGCCGGTCAGGATGGCGACGATGACCGTCCACGGAAGGGCCAGCTTCATCACCGCGCCCTCCTGTCCCTTGATGCCGCTGATGCTGGTGCCCAGCACGATATTGGCCGGGCCGATCGCGTTGCCATACGCGCTGCCGGCCGCCTGCGCGGCGATGATCGCTTCGGTCGGCAGCGAATGCAGTTGCGCGACATCGCTCTGCAGGCCGCCGAACAGTACGTTCGACGCGGTGCTGCTCGACGTCATGAACGCGCCCAACGCGCCGATCACGCTCGCGATGCCCGCATAGACGAGCGGCGGCGACACATCGGCGATACCGTGCGCGAGCACCTGGGTCTGGCCGCTATGGTCGAGCACCCGGCTCGTAACGAGGAAAGCGATGACCGGCAGCGATGCGGGCACGCCGTCGACGATCAGCGAGCGCCCCAGATTCTCGCCGCCATGCCGCGATTGCCACGCGCCGTAGAAGCCGTTCACGCGGTACACGATCCACACGACGATCGCGGAGATCAGCAGCATCGTCCCCGGGTGGGTGAACGGCGAGAACGGCGCGTAACGCTCGACGGCCGCGTTTCGCACGCCAAAGCCCGTGGTCACTTCGGGGAACGGCAGGCCGATGCGGAATTGCCGCATCGCATCGTTCAATGGGCCAATCAGCAGAATGCCCAAGGTAACGACCGTGAGCACGACATACGGCAGGAATGCCATGCCGAGACTCATCACCGGCTCTTCGGTTTCGGTCTGCATGCCGACGGCGGCCGGGTCCATCGCCGGACGATCCGGGACCTCGGCCGCGGGAACCGGCTCCCTGAACCGACGCCAGCGCGAAAGCGGATACAGGGCGACCAACGCGACGGTTGCGGCGAGGAACGTCGACAGTTCAGGGCTCAGGAACGCGAAGATCAACTGGCCGAAGCCGAGGATCGTGCCGAGGATCAGGACCAGTGGCCATCCGTGACGCACCGCGGCCCAGCGCCCGTATAGCCACACGATCAGCAGGCCACCGAAGTACGTCGGAATAAGCAGCAGCACACACGATTCGAAAGCGGCGCGTCCCACGTCCTGAATGTCGGCCACCTGCAACGTCGCGAGCCAGCCGACACCGAGGGTGCCGAAGAAGCGCGCCCATGCGTGCGCGATGATCGAGATGGCGGCGGCATGGACCGGTCTTACACCGATCGCGAGCAAAAGCGGTGCGACGACTGCAATTGGCGCGCCGAAACCCGCAATGCCTTGAAGAAAAGACGAAAATACCCAGCCGAGGCCTAGAATGACGAATAAATCATTGCGGCTGAAACGGGAAATGCCGTGTCGAAGTGCGTCGTAGCCGCCGGCCTGTTTGGTGATCTGATAGAGCAGAAGCGCCGGCCACATTACATAGAGAATGAATATGGCATCCCATACGCCTTTGCCACTGGCGACAGCCAAAGTCGTGATCGGGGTGCGGAATGCTAATACGGCAATCAGGCCGGCAACGAACATCGCGCCAGGGCCTGCCTCGGGCGCCCGCCAACGCAGCGGAACGAGAAAGACAAGCAAGGCGATGATGGAAAGTGTTGCCAGAATCCAGTGAATTAGATCGACCGGAAGGGTGATTTCATTCATCGTTGTCCCTCTCGCAGTTGATACGCCTCGAATGCTGTGAGGGGGCACTATTCTGTATGGCCCGAACTAATAATAGTTCGTTTTCTTAATGCCGCAAGTTGACTGCGAAAGCGCGGACTTATTGCACTGCGGAATTTATTGTTGGTTTATTGCGGCGGAATTTCGTCGGCGAAGGCGATGCGCCGGATTTGAATAAACGATAATTAACGTTTTTAAATCGTCGTGGCGGATGCGATCCTGTCGGGGTTCAATCGTCGACGAAATAATGACCGATGAAGAAACAGCCGCCCGCCAGCGCAGCGCCCAGCGCCGCGACCGTATAGGCAAGCCTGACACCGTGCCACAAGCTATCGAACCATTGATTCAACTGCGCCATCAGCACTGCCGCGTTGCCGCCGATTTGCTGTAGCTCGATCTGATAGCGCGGATCGACGATGCCGTACATCGCGACCGCGCTATCGGGCGGCGGCACGCTGACGTAGATCAGCACCGCGGCGATCAGGCTGACGACCAGGATCGCCGCACCGCAGAGATAGAGCCGCTTTTGCAGCGGCGAGCGTTGGGTGGAGGAAGGTGCGTCGTGATCGTTGCCGTTCATCGTTGCGTGGGTGGGTGCGCTAGCAGCCGTCGTGGAGGGAGCCGAGCCGCCAGTATCGCAGAGCGTGGACCGGGGGCGGCCGCGCGCGCCCGGGCCACGCTAGTTCTTTGACGTCAGCAGCTTGATCCCGGCAATCCCGAACATCACCGCGAGCGAGCCATCGAGCCAGCGCCGGATCGCCGCATAAACGCGCCGCGCGGATGCCGTCGAAAACAGCATTGCGTAGCTGCTGAACACCGTCGCGCCGATCGCCATGCAGCCCAGCACGACCGGCATCACGTGCGCGGCGCCGTGTACCGGCGACATCGCGAGCGACACGATCGACAGCCACACCAGCACCGCTTTCGGATTCGTCAGGTGCAGCAAAAGGCCACGCAGATAGAGCCGCCCGAGCGGTTCGTCGACGCGCGCCGCGCTCGCGGCCGGCTTGCCGGCGCTCCACGCCGAGCGCGCGGACTTGAAGCCGAGCCACAGCAGATACAGCCCGCCCGCGATCCGGATCGCCACGAGGCATTCCGAGTAGGTGGCGAGCACCGCCGACAGCCCGAGCGACGCGAGCAGCGCCCATGAGAACGAGCCCGACACGACGCCGAGCGCGAACACCAGCGCCGCGCGCCGGCCCGCGCTCATCGCGAGCGACATGATCGCGAGATTGCTCGGGCCAGGGCTCGCGGTGCCGACGAAATAGGCGCTGTAGGCGATCAGGACATCGGCGGTGAGCACAGGGCTAGCGATCATGGCGGGCAAATGTAAGGGCGGGGCGGGTGTTCGGCAATGCCATGCAACGCGCCACACGGCCGGTTGAATGAAGCAACGATTCTGAGCGCCGTCGCGCGCCGCTCACAGATACAGTTGCGCGTACGTGTGGCAGCACACTCGCTTCGCAGCCGAATCGAGCCCGCATCGAACGCGGCGCGCCAAACGCTCAACCGTGCGCCGCGCTCGCAATACACTCCGCCAACGCATCGGCGACCACCGGCCGGCTATGCCGCGGCCGCAGCACGAGCCCGATCTCGCGCTCCAAGGTCGCATCGCCGAGTTCGAGCGCCACGACGCTCGCCGGCCATTTGCCGAGCCCGGCCGTATTCGGAATCAGCGCGACACCCATGCCGCGCGCGACCAGTTGCACGATCGCCTGCAACTCGTCGAGCTCGACCGCATCGCGAACGCCGAGGCGCGCGCGCCGCAGAAAACGATCGACGAGCCGCCCGCCGAACGACGCGCGGTCGTAGCGGATGAACGGCTCGCTGCGCAGCAGTTCGCGCCACGAGCGGCCGCCGCGCGCGAGCTTTTTCGGCGCGAGCAGCACGAACGGTTCGGCGACCAGCGTGCGCCATTCGAGCTCCGACGGCAGCGCGAACGGCGGCTTGATGATGACGGCAAGATCGAGCTCGCCCGCGTCGACCTGACCGAGCAGCCCCAGCGACACGCCCGGCACCACGCGAATCCGCCAGCCGGGACGGTCGTCGCGAAAGCGCGCGAGCGCGTCGGCCAGCAGCGATACCTGCGCGGACGCGATCGCGCCGACCCGCAGCATGCCGCTTTCGGCGGCGCCGCCGCTGCGCTCGGAGAGCCGCGCGTAGAGCGTCATCATTTCCTCGGCGAGCGCGAGCGTTTCGCGGCCCGCCTCGTTGAGCGTCGCCGAGCGGCCGGTGCGGTCGAACAGCGGGAAGCCGAGTTCCTGCTCGAGCCGCTGCATCTGCGCGCTGACCGCCGATTGTGTGAGCCCGATGCGCGCGCCCGCGCCGGAAAACGTGCCGTACTGGCTGACGGCGATGAAGGTCTTCAACTCGCTGAGCATGATCGATCAATCGATTTTAGTGATGGTCAGGTCAAATATATATCGTTTCTCAACATTTTTATTCATGGTTAAACTTGGCTTTATCTGTGCCGATTGCCAACCGTGCAAGTCGCGCCAGTCGTCACCCATCCTCACACCCACCCAGCGAGTCTCCCTATCATGAGCGTTGCCGAAACCGCTTTGCCGCCGTTCCATCTGGCGTTTCCTGTTCATAGCCTTGCCGCCGCGCGCGAGTTTTACGGCGAATTGCTCGGCTGCCCGGAAGGGCGCAGTTCGGACGCGTGGGTCGATTTCAATTTCTACGGTCATCAGATCGTCGCGCATCTGGCGCCCGACGAAGTCGGTCACCGTCATACCAGCGCGGTCGATGGCGACGCGGTGCCGGTGCGCCACTTCGGCGCGGTACTGTCGATGGAGCAATGGCAGGCAGCCGCGGACAAACTGCAGAAGGCCGGCATCGAATTCATCATCGAGCCGCACGTGCGCTTCAAGGGCGAGGTCGGCGAGCAGGCAACGATGTTCTTCCTCGATCCGTCGGGCAATGCGCTCGAGTTCAAGGCGTTCGCCGATATGTCGTCACTGTTCGCCAAATAGGCGTCGCGGGCGTTGACGCCGGCACACGGATAGCTGCATATGAGAAGGCCGGTCGACCATTCAGGTTGACCGGCCTTTTTCGTTGAAGGGGAATGACCGCGCGAAGCAAAATCGCCCCGTGTTGCGAATTAAACTGGAAGCATGTTTCACAATATTTCGAACCAAAGCCGTGCCGCGAATCAGCAAACGTTCCATTAACAGCGCGTAAATTTATTCAACAAACGTTTGCGCCTCGCCTAATCCGCTGCAAATCCGGCGATTGCTTTGCGCCTTCAAAAATGGCGCATTTGCTTTCAACAAGCTTCCTGACAATTTCGCCATTCTCGCGCCATGCAGGCGTTGGTGCTACCGATCTAGCATAAGCGGAGATTCAATCCCTCCCTCCACCCGCATTTTCTCTGGCCCGTTTCAATGTGGATCGTCAACGTAGCGCTTAAGCGGCCATACACGTTCATCGTGATGGCGATTCTGATCGTGCTGGCGACGCCCTTCGTGCTGTTCACCACGCCCGTCGACGTGCTGCCGGAAATCAACATACCGGTCGTCAGCATCATCTGGACGTACACCGGGCTGTCGGCCGAGGACATGGCCACCCGCATCACGTCGGTCAACGAGCGCAGTCTGACCACGACGGTCAACGACATCGAACATATCGAATCGCAGTCGCTGCCCGGCATCGCGATCCTGAAGGTGTTTCTGCAGCCGAACGCGAACATCCAGACGGCCATCGCGCAGACGGTCGCGGTCGAGCAGGCGCAGTTGAAGCAGATGCCGCCGGGCGCCACCGCGCCGCTCGTCATCAGCTACTCGGCTTCGAGTATTCCGGTGATCCAGCTCGGTCTGTCGAGTCCGAAGCTCTCCGAGCAGGACCTGAACGACACCGCGCTGAACTTCCTGCGTCCGCAACTCGTGACGATTCCAGGCGCTGCCGTGCCGTACCCGTATGGCGGCAAATCGCGGCTGATCTCGGTCGACCTCGATACGCGCGCGATGCTGGCCAAGGGCCTGACGCCGGCCGATGTGGTCAACGCGTTCAACGCGCAAAACCTGATTCTGCCCACCGGCACGGCCAAGATCGGGCCGAAGGAATACACGATCGACATGAACGGTTCGCCGCCGACGCTGGAAGGCCTCAACGATATTCCGGTGCGCACCGTCAACGGCGCGACGACCTATCTGCGTGAAGTCGCGCATGTGCGCGACGGCTTCTCGCCGCAGACCAACATCGTGCGGCAGAACGGCCATCGCGGCGTGCTGATGTCGGTGCTGAAGAACGGCAACGCGTCGACGCTGTCGATCGTCGATACGTTGAAAGGCCTGTTGCCAGCCGCGCGCGCCGCGCTGCCGCCGGATCTGCAGATCACCGCGCTGTTCGACCAGTCGGTGTTCGTGAAGGCGGCGGTGCAGGGCGTGGTGCGCGAGGCGCTGGTGGCCGCCGCGCTGACCGCCGCGATGATCCTGCTGTTCCTCGGCAACTGGCGCAGCACCTGCATCATCGCGATCTCGATTCCGCTGTCCATCCTGTCGTCGCTGATCGTGCTGCACGCGCTCGGGCAGACCATCAACATCATGACGCTGGGCGGTCTCGCGCTCGCGGTCGGCATCCTGGTTGACGACGCGACCGTGACGATCGAGAACATCGAGCGGCACCTGCACATGGGCACCAATCTGCACGACGCGATTCTCGACGGCGCCGGCGAAATCGCGGTGCCGGCGCTGGTGTCGACGCTGTGTATCTGTATCGTGTTCGTGCCGATGTTCTTCCTGACCGGCGTCGCACGCTATCTGTTCGTGCCGCTCGCGGAAGCGGTGGTATTCGCGATGCTCGCGTCGTACATCCTGTCGCGTACGCTCGTGCCGACGCTCGCGATGCTGCTGATGGGCCACGCGCATAAGCCGAAGGCGGGCGCGAAACCGAATCTGTTCATGCGTCTGTATCACCGCTTCGACGCCGGCTTCGAGCGCATGCGCGCGGCCTACATCATGATCCTGAGCAGCCTGCTCGTGCGCCGCAAGGTGTTCGGCACGCTGTTCCTCGGTTTCTGCGTGCTGTCGATGGGCCTGTTTTTTGCGCTCGGCGAAGACTTTTTCCCGAGCGTCGACGCGGGCGACATCCGTCTGCACATGCGCGCGCCGACCGGCACGCGGATCGAGGAAACCGCGCGGCTCGCCGACGAGGTCGAGAAGGTGATCCGCGAAGTCGTGCCGCAGAAGGAACTGGGCACGATTCTCGACAACCTCGGTCTGCCGTATAGCGGCATCAACCTGTCGTACAGCAATGCGGGCACGATGGGCACGCTCGACGGTGAGATCCAGATCGCGTTGAACGAAGGCCACAAGCCGTCGCAGATCTACATGGACAAGCTGCGCACGATCCTGCCGCAGCGTTTCCCGGGCGTCGAGTTCTTCTTTCAGCCCGCCGATATCGTCACGCAGATCCTGAACTTCGGCCTGCCCGCCGCGGTGGACGTGCAGATCGCCGGCGCGAATCAGCAGGGCAACCTCGAGGTCGCGCGCAAATTGCTGAAGCAGGTGCGGCTGATTCCCGGCACCGTCGACACGCACATCCAGCAGAAGCTCGACGAACCGGTACTCGGTCTGCAGATGGACCGCACCCGCCTGCAACAACTGAACCTGACCGCAAACGACGTCGCGCAGAACGTGCTCGTTTCGCTGTCGGGCAGCTCGCAGACGTCGCCGGGCTTCTGGGTCAACAACAGGAACGGCGTCGAATACAGGGTTCAGGTGCAGACGCCGCAGTACCAGGTGTCGTCGATCGACGAACTGTTGCGCACCCCGGTGTCGGCCACAATGAACGGCCCGACGCAACTGCTCGGCAACCTCGTGCAGGTATCGCCGAAGAGCCAGTTCGCTGAGGTCTCGCACTACAACATCCGGCCGGTGATCGATCTGTATGTGAGCGTTGAAAAGCGCGATCTCGGCAGCGTCGCGAATCAGGTCGACAGGATCGTCAACGAGGTGCGCGGTACCTTGCCGCGCGGCAGCACGATCACCGTGCGCGGCCAGGTACAGACGATGCGCAGTTCGTTCTTTGGGCTCGGCATCGGCGTCGCGATGGCGATCGTGCTCGTGTATCTGCTGATCGTGGTGAACTTCCAGTCGTGGGTCGATCCGCTGATCATCGTCAGCGCGTTGCCGGCGGCGCTCGCGGGCATCATGTGGATGCTGTTCCTGACCGGCACCCATCTGAGCGTGCCGGCGCTGACCGGCGCGATCATGACGATGGGCGTCGCGACCGCGAACAGTATTCTGATGGTCGCCTTCGCGCGCCAGCGGCTTTCGGCCGGCGCGCCGCCGCTCACGGCCGCGCTCGAAGCCGGCGCGAGCCGGATCCGTCCGGTGCTGATGACCGCATTCGCGATGATCATCGGCATGATTCCGATGGCGCTCGGTCTCGGCGAAGGCGCCGAGCAGAATGCGCCGCTCGGCCGCGCGGTGATCGGCGGCTTGCTGTTCGCGACCGTGTCGACGCTGTTTTTCGTGCCGCTCGTGTTCGCGGGAATTCACTCGTGGCTCGCGCGCCGCCATCGCAACGGCGGCGGCGATGACGGTGGAAATGGCGGCGGCAACGGCGGCAATGGCGGTGGAACAGGCGGTGATCGCGGCCGAAGCAGCGGCCATAGCGACAGCCCCGCGCCTGAACACAGCAGTGCGGCGACGCCCGCGTGAAAGTTAAACGATGGTTGACTGAGATGACCGAAAAAACTCATGCATCGCTAGGGATCCCCACGCGGGAAACCGAACAAGGGGAGCACCTGCTGCCGCCGCGCCATCGCGAATGGCGGCACGCGAAGGTCGCGATCCTGATCGTGTTCGTACTGCTCGCGATAGGCACGCTGCGCACCGTGATCGCGAACGTGATGCAAAACCGCGAAGTCACGGCGACCGCGCAGCAGAACGCCACGCAGTACGTGAACGTCGTCACGCCGAAGCAGACCGACGGCGGCGGCAACACGCTGCTGCCGGGCACGTTGCGCGGCTATGTCGAGTCGCCGATCTATGCGCGCGCGACCGGTTATCTGCTGCACTGGTACGTCGATATCGGCGCGCGCGTGAAGCAGGGGCAATTGCTCGCCGAGCTCGATACGCCGGAAATCGACCAGGAACTCGCGCAGGCTCTGGCGCAGCGTCAGCAGATCAATTCGAGCCTCGCGCTCGCGAAGAGCTCGCTTGAGCGCTGGCAGCAGTTGCGCCAGCGCGATGCGGTATCGCAACAGGAACTCGACGAACGGCAAAGCACCTACACGCAGGACCTCGCGAATCTCGCCGCGGCCGATGCGAACGTCAAGCGTCTGCAGCAGCTCGAATCGTTCAAGCGGATCGTCGCGCCGTTTGCCGGCGTCGTCACGCAGCGCAACGTCGACGTCGGCGATCTGATCGACGCGGGCAGCGGCACGAGCCGGGCGTTGTTCGCGCTCGCGCAGTCGGACCCGTTGCGCGTCTATGTGCAGTTGCCGCAGGCCTACGCGCAGAACGTCTCGGTCGGGCAGAAGGTCGTGGTCACGCAGGCCGAGCTGCCGGGCCAGCAGTTCAACGGCACGATCACGCATATCTCCGGCGCGATCGACGTGCCCACGCGTTCGCTGCAGATCGAAGTGACGCTGCCGAATCCCGACGCGAGGCTGCGCCCCGGCGCCTACGTGCAGGTCGAGGTGCCGGCCGCCGCGCACGAACGCCTGACGGTACCGGGCAACGCGTTGCTGTTTCGCGCGGAGGGTCCGCGCCTCGCGGTCGTCGATGCGAAGGGCAACGTGAGCCTGCACAAGGTCGTGATCGCGGTGGACCTCGGACAGCAGCTCGAAATCGAAAGCGGTATCTCGCCGACCGATCGCATCATCATCAATCCGAGCGACTCGATCGCCGATGGCGATCACGTTCAGGTGCAGCCGCTGCCGAAGAACGGCAAGGAGGCGTCGTGATGTTCGCGGCTTCCCGCCGGGCGCGCCCACGTGGCACCGCGTTCACCGCGCTGAGCGCTTGCGCCGGCGCGGTATTGCTCGCCGCCTGCACGGTGGGTCCCGACTATCAGCGTCCGCGGGCCGAGGTGCCGCCCGAATGGCACACCGATTCGTTCTGGCGCGTCGCCGCGCCGTCGCATGCGCCGATTGCGCCGGACTGGTGGACGGGCTTCGCCGACCCGACGCTCGCGACGCTCGAAACCCAGGCGCTCGCGCAGAACCAGACGCTCGCCGCGGCGAGCGCGCACTACGAGCAGGCCAAGGCGACACTCGCGAACACCAGCGCGCAGCGCGTGCCGGAAGTCGATTTCTCGGCCCAGGCCTCGCGCTTTCGCATTTCGCACGACCGGCCGCTGACCAACTACGCGACACCGACTCAATCGACGGTACAGAACAACATCCAGCTCGGACCGACGCTCAGCTACGACACCGACCTGTTCGGCCGCATCCGTCGTGAGGTGGAGGGCGCGCAGGCGTCGGCCGAACAATCGGCGGACGATCTCGCGAACGCACGCCTCGTGCTGACGACCGATCTCGCCACCGACTACTTCTCGCTGCGTGAGCTCGACAACGAGATCGACGTGCTGAACCAGTCGGTGAAGCTGCAGCAGAAGGCGCTCGATTACGTGAACACCGAGCACGACCTCGGTTCGGTCTCGGGCCTCGACGTGCTGCAGCAGAAATCGCAGCTCGATGCGACGCGCGTGCAGGCGCAACTGCTGCTGAATCAGCGCGCGCAATTCGAGCATGCGATCGCCGCGCTCGTCGGCGTGCCGGCGCCGCAGTTTTCGATCGAGCCGAAGGTGCTCGACATCAAGCCGCCGACGGTGCCGCTCGGTGTGCCGAGCGACGTGCTGCAGCGGCGGCCCGACGTCGCGTCGGCGGAACGCGCGATGGCGGCCGCCAACGCGCAGATCGGCGTGGCCAAGGCCGCGTTCTTCCCGAGTCTGACGCTAACGCCGGGCATCGGCTGGGAGAGCACCGAGTTCGCCAATCTGCTGAGCGCGCCGACGCTGATGTGGACGCTCGGCGCGGCGGTCGGCCAGGTGATCTTCGACGGCGGGCGGCGCGCGGCCAACGTCAAGTTCGCGAGCGAGGGCTACAAGGCGACCGAGGCGAATTATCGGCAGACGGTACTGAGCGCGTTCCAGCAGGTGCAGGACGGCATCACCGGACTGTCGGTGCTCGATGGCGCGGCGAAGCAGTCGCGTGAGGCGGTCGAGGATGCGCAGCGGCTGCTGTCGCTCGCGAACGATCGCTATTCGGGCGGGCTCGTCGCGTATCTGAACGTGATCGACGCGCAGGAGTCGCTGCTGACGAGCGAGCGCACGGATGTGCAGATTCACGGGCAGCAGTTGACGCTGTCGGTGGCGCTGGTGAAGGCGCTGGGCGGCGGTTGGGATGGCGGCGCGCAAGGCAGTGCGATGGCCGCGAACGAGGCACATGCAACCGACGCTGCGGCGATGCCGCAGCAAGCGCCTGCCGGCGACGCGCAGCAGAAAGACATGCCGGCTCCGGCACGCTGAATCGCCGCGGCCGTGCTTCCATGCCGACGCAGTGGGGTCGGCGCGAAGAATCGAGGGCGTTCGTATAATGCAAGGTTGACAGCCATTAGTGGCGAGGACGCGAATGAAATTGCTGATTGTTGAAGACGAGCACAAGGTAGTGGACTACCTGCGCTCCGGTTTGACAGAGCAGGGCTGGGTCGTCGACGTCGCGCTCGACGGCGAGGAGGGCACGCATCTGGCCACCGAATTCGATTACGACGTGATCGTCCTAGACGTGATGCTACCCAAGCGCGACGGCTTCAGCGTGCTGAAGGCGCTGCGCATGCGCAAGTCGACGCCGGTCATCATGCTGACCGCGCGCGACCACGTGAACGATCGCGTGCGCGGCCTGCGCGAAGGCGCCGACGACTACCTGACCAAACCGTTCTCGTTCCTCGAACTCGTCGAGCGCCTGCATGCGCTTGCGCGCCGCACGCGTTCGCAGGAGTCCACGCTGATTTCGGTCGGCGATCTGTTCGTCGATCTGATCGGACGCCGCGCGACCCGCGACGGCGTGCGCCTCGACCTGACCGCGAAAGAGTTTCAACTGCTCAGCGTGCTCGCGCGCCGCCAGGGCGACATTCTGTCGAAGACCGCGATCACCGAGCTCGTATGGGACGTCAATTTCGACAGCCACACGAACGTCGTCGAAACCGCGATCAAGCGGCTGCGCGCGAAACTCGACGGCCCGTTCCCGTCGAAGCTGCTGCACACGGTGCGTGGCATGGGCTACGTGCTCGAAGTGCGCGAAGAGGCCGAGTCATCATGAACCGCTCGATTGCCCGCCGCCTTGCGTCGATGTTCGCGCTGGTGGCGCTGTTCGTTTTTACGCTCGTCGGCAGCGGGCTCTTTCTGGTGCTGCGCTCGCAGCTCGAACATCATCTGCGCGAGTCGCTCGACGATCGCACGCAGATCGCGCGCATCATCGTCTCTCACGCGGTGACGCCGGAAAAATGGCGGATGGCCCGCGAAAAACTCGCCGACATGACGCCGCACGACAGCAGCACCATGTACTCGGTGACGAGCGCGGAGCCGAACTTCCACTTCGGCACCCCGGTGCAGGGGGCCGTCAGGAAGAGCTGGCCCGGCGGCTACGCGCGCATCGCGCCAGAGGGCGGCGGCCCCGACATGTTGACCTCGACGGTGATCCTGCCCGCCAATGGCGCGCGGCCTGCGGTGCAGTTGCAGGTCGCGGCGAGCTATTCGCCGAACCTGCGCACGATGCGCGTGTTCGGCTCGGCACTCGCGGCGCTGTCGGCGCTCGGCAGTCTCGCGGTGCTGCTGCTCAGCTACTCGGTTACGCGCATCGGCCTCGCGCCGCTCACGCGTCTGACGCGCGACGCATCCGCGGTCAGCCCGAACAACCGCTCGCAGCGGCTCAATACCGCGTCCTTGCCGCTCGAACTGAACGATCTCGCCAACTCGTTCAACGGCGCGCTCGAACGGCTCGACGGCGCCTACGGCCGCCTCGAATCGTTCAACGCGGACGTCGCGCACGAACTGCGCACGCCGGTGACGATCCTGATCGGCCAGACGGAGGTCGCGCTGACGCGCAACCGCTCGGTCGACGATCTGCGTCACACGCTGCAATCGAACCTGGAAGAATTCGAGCGGATGCGCGCGATCATCAACGACATGCTGTTCCTCGCGCGCGCCGACCAGGGCGAACGCGCGACCGGCCTGATCGAGGTGTCGCTCGCGGCGGAAGTCGCGCATACGCTGGAGTTTCTGGAGATTCCGCTCGAAGAGGCGCGCGTGCATGCGAAGTTGCAGGGCGATGCGTACGCGCGCGTGAACCGCTCGCTATTCGGCCGCGCGTGCGCGAACCTGCTGATGAACGCGATCCAGCACTGCGAGCCGGGCGCGACGATCAGCGTGACGATCGCGCGCGGCGAAGGTGCGATGCGCGACCAGGTGCGCGTCGTCGTGGCGAATCCGGGGCAGCCGATCGCGCCGGACGTCCTCGAACATCTGTTCGACCGTTTCTATCGCGCGGAAGTCTCGCGCACCAATAGCCGTGAAAACCACGGCCTCGGACTCGCGATCGTTAAGGCGATCGCCGAGATGCATCGTGGCACCGTATCCGCGCACAGCGCGAACGGCATCAACACGTTTTCGTTTTCGGTGGCGGCGTCGGTGATGTCCACTTCCGGCGATATACCGGCCGCGCGTGCGAACGCGAGCGCGAATGCCAATACCAATGCGGCCGGCGTCGCCGCCGATACCGCCTACTCGTCGCTCGCGAAAGGCAAGTCGGCCTGAACCGGCTGGCGCGGCTTCAGCGCCTGTTCGCTGGCCGAGCTCAGCGTGCTGATGCGCACGCCCAATAGCCGCAGCTTGCGGTTCAACTGCACGCGTCGCAAACATTCGGTCGCGGCGCGGCGGATTTCGGTTGCGTCGGCGGTCGGTTCGTCGAGCGTCAGGTCGCGCGTGACGGTGCGGAAATCGTCGTAACGCAGCTTGATGCCGATCGTGCGGCCCACGTAGCCCTTACGCACCAGATCGTCGGCGACCCGCACGCAAAGCCCCGTAAACGCGCTGGATAACGCCGGCCGATCGTGACGCGGATGCAGATCGCGCTCGAACGTGGTCTCGCGGCTGATCGACTTCGGCTCCGATTCGACCACCACCGGCCGCTCGTCGTGACCCTGCGCGACTTCCATCAGCCACGCGGAATAGCTGCGCCCGAAATTGTCCTGCAACAGCCCGGCGTCGGCGGCGGCCAGATCGCCGACCGTCGCGAGGCCGAGCGCGGTCAGCTTCTCCGCCGCCTTCGGGCCGATGCCGTTGACCTTGCGCACCGGCAGCGGCCACACGCGCAGCGGAATGTCGGCCGGCGTGAGGATCGTCAGGCCGTCGGGCTTGTCGAGTTCGGAGCCGATCTTCGCGAGCAGCTTGTTCGGCGCGACGCAGATCGAACAAGTGAGACCAGTGGCCTGATGAACGGCCTCCTTGATGCGCCGCCCGATGTCGGCCGCTTCGCCCGGCAGCTCGGTCAGGTCGATATAGATCTCGTCGATGCCGCGATCCTCGATACGGTCCGTGAACGTTCGGACGGCCGCCTTGAAGAGGCGCGAGTAGTGGCGATACGAATCGAAGTCGGTCGGCAGCAGGATCGCGTCGGGCGCGAGCGCGGCGGCCTTCATCATGCCCATCGCCGAAAACACGCCGAGCGCGCGCGCCTCGTACGTCGAGGTGGTGACGACGCCGCGGCCCGCGTAATCGCGCAGCTTCGCGAAGCGCTTGCTGCCGTCTTCGAGCAGTTGCGGCGCGCTGTTGCGGCCGCCGCCGATCACCACCGCGCGGCCGCGCAGTTCCGGATAGCGCAGCAGTTCGACGGACGCGTAAAACGCGTCCATATCGAGGTGCGCGATGCGGCGGGATGGCGAATTCATGGGAATCGAAGCGGGCGATGGTAATGAACGAAAGCGGTGACGGCGCGCGTCGCGACGCCGCCAGGCCGTAATGGTACCTTGCCGGGCGCGCCACTGGTCGGGCTCGCCGCGGCTGGCCGCATGCGTGGCATTCAACCGCAATGTTGAAAAAGCGGCTCCAGTAACTATTCTTCACACTGAAATCCGCAGGTTGCGTGGCGGGTCCAGGCGGGGCCGCAACCGCTGCAGCCGATTTCGCCGCGACCGTTCACCACCGGGCTCGACAGATGATCAAGCGCATGTCGCTGATTTCGGCGTATATCGCACTCGGCTGCGCCGCAACGGTGCTGCCGGTCCTGATCAGCATCTATATCGCGAACGAAGACGTCGCCCGCCGCGAGCAGAGAGACTTGAACCTTTACGCGGAAAAGGCCGTGATGCGCACGGAACTGGTCACGTATCAGGGCTTTGCCGCGATCGCGGACCTGCAGGCCGAGCACGCCGAGCCGTGTTCGCCGGAATATCTAAGACGGGCTGCCCACGTGATCTTCAACTACCGCTACGTGCGGGACGCGGGCGCGTACGGCGACGGGCGCTATCTTTGCTCGCCGCTATTGGGCGACGTTCGCGCGCAGGATGTCGAACTGCCGCCGCCGCGCTGGCGCAGCAACGACGGCTACCTGATCTGGTTTCAGCAAAAGAATCCGCTCAGCGACTTGCGCGAGGATATCCAGATCGGGCGCAACGGCGAGTACGTGTCGATCGATCCGCAGTCATATGTCGATGTGATGGACCCAGCGGGACGGCCAATCGCTACGATCAACACGGAGATAAATTCGATCGTTGCACTGTCGACCGGCGCTGACGCCGACGAGATGCTGCATGCATGGAAGCAGGCGGGGCGCGTCGATAGCGATGAATGGAACTACGCGGTGGCACGCTCGGAGACTCGCGCTCTCGGTGTCGTCGTCAAAGGCCGGCGCACCAGCCTGCTCAGGGACTGGCCCGGCCTGCTGGCGACGTGGCTATCGATCGGCGTCGCGATGGGCGCCGCGTTCGGCTGGTTCGCATTCAAACGGATCTCGCGGCAGGTGTCGTTAGAGGCCTCGCTCGAATGGGCGATCTCGCAGAAAACCATCGACGTCGTCTATCAGCCGATCATGAATCTCGCGACCAGTGAATGCGTCGGCGTCGAAGCGCTGGCCAGATGGAATCTGAACGGACGCGATATCTCGCCGAATATCTTCGTTGCATTGGCCGAACAGCACGGCCTGATCCAGTCGCTGACCGACCTCGTGTTCGATGAAGCGCTCCAGGATCTGACAGAGCTATTGCGTTCGCGGCCGTCGTTCTACGTGTCGATCAACGTCAGCGGCGAGGATCTGCGCACGCCGCGCTTTCTGAACCTGATCAACGCGAGGCTCGCCGGAACCGGCCTGCGTCCCGCGCAAATCAGGATCGAAGCGACCGAGCGCAGTTTTCTGAACGCCGATGTGACCCGGCAGACGATCGCGGCCTTCCGAAGCGCCGGCCACCCGGTCTATATCGACGATTTCGGCACCGGCTATTCGAGCCTCGCCTATTTGCAAACCTTCATGATCGACGTGCTGAAGATCGACAAATCGTTCGTCGACACGATCGCCCAGGACGCGGCGTCGAGCATCGTCGCGCCGCATATCATCGAGATGGCGCACGAATTGGGGGTGGAAATCGTCGCGGAGGGGATCGAGCGCAGCGAGCAGGTCGAGTATCTGGTGCGCCGGGGCGTTCAGTACGGGCAGGGGTGGCTGTTCGCGAAGGCGATGCGGCGCGAGGAACTGCTCGCGTGGCTCGAGGCGCGCCGCGCGTCGCACGCGCCGGCGCAGCCCGCGATCCAGTAGTTCGGCGCCCGGCCGGGCCGGGCGCGATGCGCTTACTGCTTGATGCCTTCGGCCTGGATATGCAGCGTGGTCTTCATGTTGAAGCCGTACGCCTTGCCGAAGTCGATGCCGAAATCGTCGCGATTGAACGTCGCGACCGATTCGGTGCCGCACACTTCGCGCTTGAGCATCGGGTGCTGGATGCACTTGAACGATTCGATCTTCAGGTTGACCGGCTTGGTGACGCCGTGCAGCGTCAGCGTGCCGATCACTTCGACCGGCTTGTCGCCGTCGAAGCGGATCTGCGTGCCCTTGTAGGTCGCGGTCGGGAACTTCGCGGTGTCGAAGAACTTGTCACCGACCAGCTCCTCGTTGAGCTTGTCGTTGCCGATGCCGACCGAGCTCAGATCGATCGTCGCCTCGACCGTGCCGGTCTTCGCCGCGCGATCGAGCACGACGGTGCCGTTGGCTTTCTGGAACTTGCCGCGCCAGATCGACAGGCCGCCGAAATGGTCGGTCTCGAAGCTCGGCGACGTGTGCGTCGGATCGAGCAGATAGGTCTCGGCGGCAGCCATCGCGTTGAACGAGCATGCGGCGGCGAGCGCGCCGGCGGCGAGCAGGAGGGATTTCTTCAAGTTGGACTCCAGGGGTCTAAAGGTAATGCGGTGCTGCTGTGTTGAACGTTATTTCTTTGCCGCGACCAGGTGAAATTTGATGACGACTTCGTCGGCGACCACCGACGTGTCCTTCCATTCGCCGGTGCCGACGTCGAACTGCGTGCGCTTGATCGGCAGCGAGCCGTCGAAGGTTTGCGTGGTGCCCTGGCTCGCGATCACGACCGGCACGACGACCGTTTGCGATTTGCCCTTGATGGTCAGCTTGCCGGTCACCTTGTACTGGTTGCCGCCGGCCGGCGCGATCGAGCTCGACACGAAGGTCGCGCTCGGGAACGCGCCGCTGTCGAACCATTCCTTGCCTTGCGCCTGCTTGTTGTAGTCGTCGGCGCCGAGGTCGTAGCTTCCGGTGTCGATCGACACGTTGGCGCTGCCCGCGGCGGGCTTCGCCGGATCGAAGTTCAGTTGCGCGGAGAACTTCCTGAACTTGCCGTCGACCGGCACGTTCATCTGTTTGGTCGTCGCGATGACGCTGCTTTTCGCGAGGTCGACGTCGGCGTGCGCGAGGTTCGCGCCGATGAGCGCAAGCGCCGCGAAAGAAGCGAGCGCCGCGCGATGAGCGGAGAGATAAAAGGGTGTCTTCATGATGGTACGCATCCTATCCGAGCTTCGCGGCCTGATTGCACACCGCGAGGAATTTGATTGCCAACCAGTCGTAACCAATCGACAGGCGTTATGCCTTTCTTCAAGCTGTCATGTCGTTATGCATGGGTCTTCAGAAACGGCACCATGCGTGCGAGCAAGCCGTCGCGATCGACGAACTGATGCTTGAGCGCCGCGAGCACATGCATCAGCACGAGCGCGAGCAGCGTGTAATTGAGCAGCACGTGCACGGTGCGCAGCGTGGCCTTCAGCGCCTGATCGGGACCGATGATGGTCGGCAGCGGCACGATGCCCAGATACACGACCTGAATGCCGGCCGCCGAGCTGTAGAAGTAGCCGGACAGCGGAATCGCGAGCATCAGCAGATACAGCAGGCCGTGCACCAGATGCGCGGCGGCCCTCTGCCATGCGGGCGTCGCGGCATCGAGCGCGGGCGCGCGGTGCGTCGCGCGCCACAGCACGCGCAGCAGCGCGAGCGCGAACACGGTCACGCCGATCCATTTGTGCCACGAGAAGTATTTGAGCTTCGTCGGCGTGAAGCCTGGGATATCCGTCATGATCCAGCCGATGTAGAAGCCGCCGATCATCAGCGCGGCGATCAGCCAGTGCAGCGCGATTGCGGCGCCGTGGTAGCGCGTGGGAGCGTGAGCGTGTGTTCGCATCGTGGTTTGTCTGTTGCTGGCGAGTAGCCGTGTGGGAATGCGGATGGTAGGGAGGTCAATAGAAACTGAATAGGGGGTGCGCGGGAACAGATTGTTTCCTCGTTGATGTTAATTGTGTTGAAAGACATGCGCGTGGCAACGCACGCCGGCTGCTATGGCCCGGTTGCTGCGACAACCGCTGTGGTAACTTGTTGCGCCGAAATAACAAGGTTGCGCGTGCTTTGCGCGGCCATCGACCCAACCCATTGTCAGGGCTCAAGCTGTGAATCCTGTTTTTCTTTCCTGGGGCATTGCCGTGCTCGCCACCGCCGGGGTGATCACCCGGCCGTTCAAATGGCCCGAAGCCGTGTGGGCCGTCGCGGGCGCGGTGCTGCTCGTCGTGCTCGGCCTGTTGCCCTTGCATCTCGCGATCGAAGCGATCGGCAAGGGCACCGACGTCTATCTGTTCCTGATCGGCATGATGCTGCTCTCCGAAGTCGGCCGCCGCGAAGGGCTGTTCGACTGGGTCGCGGTGCTCGCGGTCAATCATGCGCGCAGTTCGCCGCGCAAGCTGTTCGTGCTCGTGTATCTGTTCGGCGTGGTGATCACCGCGTTTCTTTCCAACGACGCCACCGCCGTCGTGCTGACACCCGCCGTGTTCGCGGCGGCGAAGAAAGCGAAGACGCCGCCGCTGCCGCTGCTGTTCGTCTGCGCGTTCGTCGCCAATGCGGCGAGCTTCGTGCTGCCGATTTCGAATCCGGCCAACATCGTGCTGTACGGCAATCACACGCCGCCGCTGGGACCGTGGATGCTGCGCTTCGCGCTGCCGTCGGTGCTGTCGATCGGCGCGACCTTCGTGATGCTGCGCTGGACGCAACGCGACGCGCTCGCTGGCGTCTGCGAGGCGAATCTCGACGCGGTCGAGCTGTCGGCAAGCGGCAAGGTCGCCCTCGCGGGCATCGCGGTGACGGCCGGCGCGCTGCTGACGGTCTCCGCGTACGACATCCAGCTCGGCATGCCCACCGCGATCCTCGGCACGCTGACCGCGCTCGTCGTGCTGATCAAGGAGCGCAAATCACCGCTGCCGATGATCCGCGAAATTTCGTGGAACGTGTTGCCGCTCGTCGCCGGGCTGTTCGTGCTGGTCGAGATGCTCGATCACACCGGCGTGATCAGCACGTTCGCGGGTGCGCTGCGGCGCGCGACCGAACACAACGAAATGGAAGCGGCCGCGTGGGCTGGCACGAGCATCGCGGCGCTCAGCAATCTGATCAACAACCTGCCGTCCGGACTGATCGCGAGTTCGACCGTGATGCAGGCGCAGAGCCCGGAACGGGTGATCGACGCGTTCCTGATCGGCGTCGACCTCGGCCCGAACCTGTCGATCAGCGGCTCGCTCGCGACCATTCTGTGGCTCAACGCGATTCGCCGCGAAGGCGAAGACGTCGGCTTCATGAAGTTCCTGAAGGTCGGCGTGCTGGTGATGGTGCCCGCGCTCGTGCTGGCGCTTGGGGCACGGATTCTAACGGGCTGACGGGACGCCGGACCGGCCCTCGATCCGCGGGCTCGCGCGGGAGCCGACGCGTGTCGCGCCGGCGAGCTGGTCCAGTTGCGCGCCGACCGAGCGCAGCCTCGCTTCGAGGTGAGCGACGCGCTGACGTTGCGCGGGCACCATCGACGACCGGTTCAACGCATGCAGCCGGCGATGCCAGTACGACAGCGGAAAGCGGTCGCGCGCTGAAAGCGCATTGAAAACGACTTCGAGGTGGGCAATTTCCCTGTCGATATCTTGGTAACTCATCGCAAAGGTCCAGGAAAAGATTGGGGATAGAGGCGCGCGAACCTAAAAAGGGAGCAAGCTCCGTTCCATCCCGCCTTAATCTAGTCAAAATCAGCCGTGACGGCGCGAAGCGCCAGATCGGGCGCGCGCCTCGCGCGCTGCGCGATGGTAAGAAGCGGCAAACTCCATGCAAGCTTTACGCGCGACGCCCCACGCGCCGCGGCGGCGCTCTACCTTTCAACCAGACAACGGGAATTCACCAGGCGTGCGCGCCAGGCGCGTGTCCTATGCTGAGTCAACGGCGTGGCCCGGCCGTGGGCGATCGGAACCGCCCGCGCGAGGACCCTGAACGCATTTTCAATGCGGCACGATCACCAGCGGTTGCGCATAGCTGACCGTCGGTGCGGGCACCACCGCATAGTTGGGCGCGGGCGGCACGACCGCAGCGGCGGCTGAGGCGTTCGCCGGTTGTACGGGCGGCGCCGCGACGATGGTCGCGGCCGCCACCGGAACGGCGACAGGCGGCGCCGACACGTACACGGGATTGATCGGCACCGGGTAGTAGACCGGCCGCGGCGGCGGCGCGTAGACCACGGCGGCCGGCAGATACACGACGACTCTCGCGTAGGCAGCGGAAGAACAGGCGAGACCGATGGCGGTGAAAGTCGAGGCACAGGCGAGGCGGATACTCATTTGGGACTCCTGATGCGGGAAAGCCGACGGACGGCAGACGGAACGATACGCAGCAGGCCCGCGAAACGAAACCGCAAACTCATTTCATTCGATGTCACGCTGCACCGGCACCCGGCGCCGTGACATGATTCGACACGATTCTTGAATTGCGATCGCGCGGCGTCTGACCAAGAATTCGGCCTGTCATCGAAACGGATCGCGGCACCCAGCCAGGCGACGGTCGATGTTCCAACCGAAGGAGTCAGTCATGAAGAAGTTGCTCGCCACCGTGCTGCTGTGCTGCGCGTCCACCGTCACGTTCGCTCAGGCCGCCGCGCCGCAAGGTATCAGCCAGCAGCGCATGGAGCGCATGGAGCAGCAGTTGCAGATGCGCTTTTCAACCGCGAACACCACGCACGACGGCAAGCTGACCCGCGACCAGGCGGCGGCCGGCATGCCGATGCTCGCGCGTCATTTCGATGAGATCGACACGCAGAAGGCCGGCTACATCACGCTGCCGCAGATCGAGGCGTTCATGCAGGAACGCGGCGCCGCACACTGAGCGGCTCGGACAGGAGCATTCGAATGGAACGCCCCGCCAGGATCATCGTGCTCGACGACGAAGCCGAGCTGCGCAACATGCTGCTGCGCTTCCTGCGCGGTCACGGTTTCGACGTGCGCGCGGCCGAAGACGGCAAGCGTCTGAACCGCTACCTGGAGCGCGAGCCGTTCGATCTGCTGATCCTCGATCTGATGATCGGCGAAGAGGACGGCCTGGAGATCTGCGCGAAGCTGCGCGCGCAAGGGCAGACCTTGCCGATCCTGATGCTGACCGCGAAGGGCGATCCGCTCGATCGCGTGACCGGCCTCGAAACCGGCGCCGACGACTACCTCGCGAAACCGTTCCTGCCGCGCGAGCTGGTGGCGCGAATCAACGCGCTGCTGCGCCGCCAGAAGATGGCCGCCGGCGACGTCACGGTGACCTCGCAGCGCGTGCGTTTCGGCGACTTCACGCTCGACGTCGGCAAGCAGGAGCTATCGCGCGCGGGTGAGCCGCTCGAGATTCATTCCGCGCAGATGCTGCTGCTGGTCGCGCTCGCGTCGTCGCCGAATCGCGCGGTGAGCCGCGACAATCTGCTCGCGCGAGCGCGAGGGCGCGACCATGACGCGCTCGATCGCAGCATCGACGTGCAGGTGCTGCGGCTGAGGCAGATCGTCGAGGACGACCCGTCGAAGCCGCGTTTCATTCGTACCGTCTGGGGCGTCGGCTATATGCTCGTCGCCGATGTGGAATCATGATGCGCTCACTGTCACGCAGGCTGCTGCCGCGCACGCTGCTCGCGCGCAACATCGCGCTGTTGATCGCGCTCGTGATGCTGAGCCAGATCTGCTCGATCGTCGTGCTGCTGCATTACGTGCAGCGGCCGCGCGTCGAGCGCGCGGCGGCCGTGTTCGCGACCTACGTGACGACGCTCGACAACCTGCTCGCGGCCACTCCGCCCGCCTCGCGCGCGGCGCTGACCGCGCGTCTCGACGCGCGCGAGCAGTTGCCGCCCGAAGCGACCGACACGCCGCCGCACGATCTGTTGCACGCGTATCGCACCTATCAGCGCGGCGTGTTCATCGACAGCCTGCAGAAGCACCTGCCCGCGGATATGCCCGCACGCTGGCAGACCGAGGGCGCTCAGCGGCTGTGGATTCGCATGCATGGATCGCTTGCCGGCGCCGGCAACGCGGCGGGTTTGGCGAGCGCGCCGTACTGGATTGCGCTGCCGGTTCCCGAGGACGCGCAGGGCAGCGGCCTCGAAGCGGCGATCTTTCTGTCGTTGGGTCTCGGCGTGCTCGCCGCGCTCGCCGGCTATGCGATCCAGCTGCATCTGAACGAACCCTTGCACGAGCTCACGCAAGCAGCGCGGCGCGTAAGCGCCGGCGATCTGCCCGCGCCGCTGCCGACCGACGGCCCCGCAGAAATCGCCGCCGTGGGCAGCGCTTTCAATCAGATGACGCGCGCGTTACAGGACGCCGAAGCGACGCGTGCGTTGATGCTCGCGGGCATCTCGCACGACATCCGTACGCCGTTGACGAAGCTGCGCCTGTCGATGGCGATGGCGATGCCGCAGGGGGCCGACAGCAGCTTCGTGATCGCCGCCGAATCGTATCTGGATCAGATCGAGACGATCCTGCAGCAGTTCATGGACTACGCGGGCAGCGGCGAGCGCGAGGAAGCGCAGCCCGGCGATCTGAATGCGCTGATCGAACGGCTCGCGGGCGACTTCGCTGGGCTCGGGCACGAGTTCGAACTGTCGCTGGGCAGTTTGCCGGCGGTTCCCTATCGGCCGGTCAGCATGATGCGGCTGCTGATGAACCTGATGCAGAACGCGATCGTCTACGGCGGCAGCGGGCTTGCAGTACGCACGTGGGCGAAGCAGGACACGGTGACCGTCGCGGTCGCCGATCGCGGCAAGGGTTTGACGGCAGAGGAACTGGAAAAGCTGAAGGCGCCGTTCCAGCGCGGCCGCAATGCGCGTGCGCACAGCGGCGGCACGGGGCTGGGGCTGTCGATCGTCGAGCGGATCGCACGGCTGCATGGCGGCGGCCTGCAGTTTCATCCGCGCGAAGGGGGCGGCCTCGAAGTGTGGGTCGTATTGCCGGTCAAGGCGGCATAACCGCGCAACGGAGGGAGGGTGCGGTGTTGTTGCCGCTCACTCGCGATCGAGCCACGCGTCGAGCCCAACGCGAAACGCGACGCCCGCGATCACCGGCACGGTCAGCATCAGGATGATGCCGAAGTTCGGGATCTCGTCGCCGTACATGATCGGGTTGTACAGCACGACGCCCGACACGATCGCGAACATCGCCACGCCAATGGCGACCATCAGGAGATTGCGCACGGACAGGGACAGCGTCTTGCGCTTCGGCTTGTTGTTCGTGTCGTGAGCGCCGGGTGCTTCGTCGTGTTGGGCAGGCATGATGGTTCTCGTGGCAAAAGATGCGGCATCGGAAGCGGCCGCGGTGGATACCGCGCCCGGCATCATACCCGCGCGCACGGCTGATGCAGTTGGCCGCGCCGTCGCGGGTACCCATCCTTACCCACAATATATGCCATTCCAGGCCACGATTTCAGGCGTCGGCTTGCGGCCCCGCCGAAGGCGCCGCGTCCGCGCACGATGCCGATGCGAGCGCGCAAGCGCTCAGGCCCAGCTCGTCGAGAATCGCGCTCATCAAGCCGGTGCGGCGCCATTGCAGCCACCTGATGTAGCACGTCTGCGACGGCGGAAACGTGCCGGGCAGCCGATGCCATTTCTCGTTGCGCGTGACGATCCACAGAATCGCGTCCAGAATCTCGCGCGGAGGACGCGCGGGCCGGCCCAAACGTTTCTTCGGGTCCTGCTGGAACAGATGACTGATGCGCGCCCACGCGTCATCGGAAAGAGGAAGATCTAACATGCCGCCAACGCCTAACTGACCGGTTCCCGGCGATCTTACGGTTTGGGCGGTTCCTTCTAATTCCGGATTTACGCGTGGTTTGGCCCGCTGAACCGCCAATTGCTTCGCCTCCGATGATGCTAGCGTTGCATTCGGCGGCCTACACCCGCAGCCCGCGACTCTTCAGCCGATAAACCAGCTGCGGCCGCGTAATCCCCAGCGTGCGCGCGGCCGCCGACAAATTGCCCTGCGCGCGCTGCACCGCGCTTTTCAGCAGTGCGGTTTCGATATCGTCGAGCGAGGTCGGATCGATGTCGCCGCTCGCGCCCATCAGCAGATCGTTCACTTTTCTGACAACGCGTTCCGCTTCGCCGCTGCCGCCCGCCTGCTGATCGAGCAGCGAGCCCGACGGCATCAGCGAGCCGTTGGTGCCGAGGCCGAACATCTGCGCGTCGATGGTTTCGCCGCTCGTGAACAGGTGGCCGATGTCGATCGCCCCGCCGTCCGGCGCGAGAATCACGCCGCGCTCGACCAGGTTCTCCATCTCGCGGATATTGCCGGGCCAGCCGTAGCTCAATAGCGCATCGAGCGCGCGGCCGGTGAAGCCGGTCACGTCGCGCCCGTGACGTTCGCGGTATTTGTGCAGCATGTGATTGAGCAGCACCGGCAAGTCCTCGCGCCGCTCGCGCAGCGACGGCACGCGAATCGGAAACACGTTGAGCCTGAAATACAGATCTTCCCTGAAGCGTCCGGCGCGAATCTCGTCCTTCAGGTCGAGGTTCGTCGCCGCGATCACACGCACGTTGACGCGGCGCGTCTGCGTATCGCCGACCCGTTCGATCTCGCCTTCCTGCAACGCGCGCAGCAGCTTGCCCTGCGCGGTCAGGCTCAGAATGCCGATCTCGTCGAGAAACAGCGTGCCGCCGTCGGCACGTTCGAAGCGGCCCGGCCGGCTGTGTGTCGCATCGGTAAAGCCGCCGCGCTCGACGCCGAACAGCTCCGACTCGACCAGCGCCTCCGGGATCGCCGCGCAATTGACCGCGACGAACGGACCGTCGCTGCATGCGCTGATCCGATGCAGCGTACGCGCGCATACTTCCTTGCCGACGCCGCTCTCGCCGAGAAACAGCACGGTCGCGCGCGTGTTCGCGACGCGCCGGATCATATGGCAGACGGCATTGAAACCGGGCGACGCACCGACCATGTTGTCGTCGCCGAATGCGGTCGGCGTGGGCGGCGGGGTGCCGCCGAGCAGGGCGACGGCTGGGGCGTGCCTGGCCTCACGTTTGACCGCCGCGGCCGACAGCCCCTGCGTGAAGGACTGCGCCTGCATGAAGCGCAGATCGTCGGCGGCTTCGTCGCCCCATTCCTCGACCGGCTTGCCGACGATCCGGCATTGCGATTGCCCGAGCGCGCGGCACTCGACCTCGCGATAGATGACCGGGCGTCCAATGAACACGCTCGTATAGCCCGACGCATAACCGATCTGCGTCCAGCACACGGGCTCCGCACCGATTCCGTAGATACGGATGTGCTCCTCGTCTTCCGCGCAGTTCTTCCAGATGAACTCGCCGTAGTACTGGCCTTTCTCGACGTCGATTTCGAGCCGCACCGGCTCGACCACGGTCATGCCTTCGAGCATGTGCAATTGCGGGCCGACCGCGAACATTTCGGTAATCGAACTATCCGGACGCGCCTTGCGCGCGAGTTCGGCGTCGCGTGCACCCGAGTTGTAGCCCATGCGCGTGAGCAGGCCGCGCGCCGCGTCGATACCGAGACTGTCGATCAGCTCGCGACGCATCACGCCGACCGAGCCCGTGTGCACGAGCAGCATGCGCTGATCGCCGAGCCAGATGCGCCCGTCGCCGGGCGCGAAGTGCAGCCGGGACATCAGGTCCGCGATGTCTGGATAGCGCAGGCTGTCCACACAGTCGCCCTTGGGCGAGACCATCGACATGCGCGGGCTCGCCGCGGGCTTGCTTCGGGTGGCCATCTCAATTCGTCTCCAACTGCTTGTCTATGTGGATTGCCGGCAAATGCCGGCCGTCAGTATGCAATGCCACGCGCGGTGCTGTATCGCGAATCGCGCGACGAGCGCCTCCGGGTGTTCCCTGATAACGAATTGATCGGTTGCGCAACGCGTGCAAGCGGCCGTTTCGATCATTTGATCGAGCCCGCGCCCGCGCGCGTTTCGCCGCGCCTGCGCCGCGCGAATCGCCGCTCTATGTTTGGGCATTGATTCACAAGGGATTGTGCGCCTTTCGCCGCACGGAGCGCGGTCTTTCCGGGTTCGTTGGCATAGCAGTTGCGTTAATAGGCGCGCTGCCGCCGATTTGAACCAAAACGTGCAGTGACGGATAACGCAAAACCATCTGGAGACACTGATGCCCTCGCATACACCCCACGCCGAACCGGTCTCGCGACCCTTCGACGTCACGCGGCGCTATGTCCGCGTGCGCGAGCAGCGCGACGACGGTTTCGTCGAGTTCGATTTTTCGATTGGCGATCCTGGCCTGAGCGTCGAGCTCGTGATGAGCGCTCACGACTTCGCGTCTTTTTGCGCGAATCATCGCGTGTGCCAATTGAGCGACGACGAAGCCGCGGCGCTCGATCTCGAACAACTGAAGTGGCGCTACGGCGAGCCGGGTGTCAGCGAATGAAGCGCGCATGACCGTCGAAGGCCCCGCATAACAGACAAGGAGACACCGCATGCAGATCGACATCAAGACGTCCTCGGTTCAGCAGATCCGCCAGACTTTCTCGCACGTCGCGAGAAGGCTCGGCGCAGACAAACCGGCGTCGCGCTATCAGGAAGCGACGCTGGAGCTGCAGCCCGAAGACAACTTTCATTATCGCCCGCTGTGGCAGCCGGACTTCGCGCTCTACGACAAAGGCCGCACGGCGATCCGCATGAACGACTGGTACGCGTTCAAGGACCCGCGCCAGTACTACTACGGCGCGTACACGATCGCGCGCGCCCGGCAGCAGGATGCGATGGAAAAGAACATCGAGTTCGTCACGCGGCGGCGTCTGCTCGCCGACTTGCCCGACGACGCGAGAGCGCGGATCGCCGCGCTGATGGTGCCGCTGCGCCATATCGAATGGGCGGCCAATACCAACAACTGCTTCGTGACCGGTTACGGCTGGGGCACCGCGATCACGCAGGCGACGATGTTTCATGCGATGGACCGGCTCGGCATCGCGCAGTACCTGTCGCGTATCGGTCTGCTGCTCGATGGCAATTCGGGCGCGTCACTGGTCGTTGGCAAGGCGCATTGGCTCGACGATCCGCTGTGGCAGGCCCTGCGCCGGCTGGTCGAGGACATGATGGTCGTGCAGGACTGGTTCGAAACCTTCGTCGCGCAGAACGTCGTGCTCGATGGTCTGCTGTATCCGCTCGTGTATCGGCATATCGACCAGCGTCTGTCGCGCGACTACGGCGCGGCAATCGGCATGTTGAACGAGTTCGCGAGCACCTGGTACGACGAAACGAGCCGCTGGGTCGATGCGACGTTGAAGACCGCGGTGGCGGAGTCGACGGATAACGCTGTGCTGCTCGGCCGGTGGATCGCGCAGTGGCGCTCGCGCGTGCTCGATGCGCTGTGCCCGCTGGCGTTGGAAGCGCTCGGCGCGGACGAAGCCGAAGCGGCGTTCGCCGATATCGCCCAGGCGTTCGATGCGCGCATGCGGAAGCAGGGCGTGCCGCTCGTGGCGGAGCACGCAGAACAGCAAACCGGGGAGGCCAAACATGGCTGATTCCGTATTCATCGCGTTTCAGGCCAACGACGACTCGCGCCCGATCATCGAGGCGATCGAGGCGGACAACCCGCACGCCGTCGTCAACGCGTTTCCGGCGATGGTCAAGATCGACGCGGTCGGTCGGCTCGTGATCCGGCGTGAGTCGATCGAGGAGCGCATCGGCCGCGACTTCGATCTGCGCGAGCTGCAACTCAATCTTATTTCGCTCGGCGGCAACATCGACGAGACCGACGACGAATTCATTCTCGAATGGAAGGCCTGAGCGGCCGCGATCAATCGCATGGGAGACGCACGATGAGCACCACGAATACGACGCCGAAAAAACTGAGCATCAAGGAAAACTACGCGATGCTGACGCGCGGCCTTGGCTGGGACACGACCTATCAGCGGATGGACGAGGTCTTTCCATACGACCGTTTCGAAGGCATCAAGGTCCACGACTGGGACAAATGGGAAGACCCGTTCCGTCTGACGATGGACGCCTACTGGAAATATCAGGGTGAAAAGGAACGCAAGCTGTACGCGATCATCGACGCGTTCCAGCAGAACAACGGCCAGTTCAACGTGACGGACCCGCGCTATATCAACGCGCTGAAGCTGTTCCTGACCGGCGTGAGTCCGCTCGAATATGCGGCGCACCGCGGCTTCGCGCTGGCCGGCCGCAACTTTCGCGCCGCCGGCGCGCGTATCGCGTGTCAGATGCAGGCGATCGACGAGCTGCGTCACGCGCAGACACAGGTTCATACGATCAGCCATTACAACAAGTTCTTCAACGGCTTTCACGACTTCAAGCACATGCACGACCGGGTCTGGTATCTGTCGGTGCCGAAGTCGTATTTCGAAGACGCGATGAGCGCCGGCCCGTTCGAGTTCGTTACCGCGATCTCGTTCTCGTTCGAATACGTGCTGACCAATCTGCTGTTCATGCCGTTTATGTCGGGTGCCGCCTTCAACGGCGACATGGCGACGGTGACGTTCGGCTTCTCCGCGCAGTCCGACGAATCGCGCCATATGACGCTCGGACTCGAAGTGGTGAAGTTCCTGCTCGAACAGGACCCGGGCAACGTGCCGATCATCCAGAAGTGGATCGACAAATGGTTCTGGCGCGGCTACCGGCTGCTGACGCTCGTCGCGATGATGATGGACTACATGCTGCCGAAGCGGATCATGTCGTGGCAGGAAGCATGGGAAACCTACTTCGAGAAGAACGGCGGCGCGCTGTTTCACGACCTCGAACGCTACGGCATTCGCATGCCGAGGTATCACGAGGTCGCGTCGAAGGAGAAGGATCGCATTTCACACGAGGCGTGGGGCATCTTCTACAACTACACGCACGCGGCGGCGATGCACACATGGATTCCGTCGGATGACGAAATGAACTGGCTCGCCGAAAAGTATCCGGCGACGTTCGACAGGCTGTATCGTCCGCGCTTCGAGTACTGGCGCGAGCAGCAGCAAGCGGGCAAGCGCTTCTACAACAACACGCTGCCGATGTTGTGCCAGGTCTGCCAGGTCCCGATGGCCTTCACCGAGCCCGACGATCCGACCAAAACCTGCTACCGCGAAAGCGACTATCTCGGCAACAAGTATCACTTCTGCTCGGACGGCTGCAAGGACATCTTCGACAACGAGCCGGAGAAATACGTTCAGGCCTGGTTGCCGGTGCATCAGATCTATCAGGGCAACTGCTTCGAGAAAGACGCGGACCCGAGCGCCGCCGATTTCGATCCGCTCGCCGAAGTGCTGCGCTATTACCACATCAACGTCGGCGCGGACGGCCACGAATTCGAGGATTCGCCCGACAGGAAGAACTGGCTGCGCTGGACCGGCAAGCCGAGTCACGGCGGCGAAGGGACCAAGGAAAGCGCGACCGATACCGCATCGCAAAGCACGCCGGCCGCGCAGGCTGCGTGATTCGCCCACGCCAACCGAATACCAAGGAGACACACCATGTCAGTTATCGCGCTCAGAGAAGGCTACACGGGCGAAGTGAAAGACCGGGAGGAGAACTTCCACGGCAACCGGCTGCTGTTCATCGGCTGGGAAGATCATTTGATGTTCTGTGCGCCGCATTGCATTCCGGTGCCGCCGACAATGACGTTCGCGACGCTCGCGAACGACGTGCTGCCCGGCATCTATTCCGCGCATCCCGACTGGGAGAAGGTGATGCTCGACGATATCGAATGGTTCCGCTCGAACGAGCGCTTTACGCCCGTGTTCGATCGGACGCTCGAAGAAAACGGCTTGCGTCACAAGGCGCTGATCCGTTTTCGCACGCCGGGTCTGACCGGCATTCGCGGATCGTGCAGCTAGGCCGCGGGTTCACCGGATCAGAGAAACAGGAGACGCTGACATGAGCTACCAGCTAACCATCGAGCCGATCGGCCATACGATCGAGATCGCCGAGGAACAGACCATTCTCGACGCCTGCCTGCGCGCCGGCGTCTGGCTGCCGCACGCGTGCTGCCACGGTTTGTGCGCGACCTGCAAGGTGCAGGTGGTCGACGGCGAGATCGAGCACGGCAATGCGTCGCCGTTCGCGTTGATGGATTTCGAGCGCGACGAACGCAAGTGCCTCGGGTGCTGCGCGACCGCCCAATCGGATCTGACGATCGAAGCCGATATCGACGAGGACGCCGACGCGCGCCACTTCCCGGTCCGCGATTTCACCGGCCGCGTGAAGGACAGCATCGATCTGACGCCGACGATCAAGGGCATCTTCGTCGAACTGGACGGCGACGGCATCGAGTTTCAGGCGGGGCAGTACGTGAACGTGCACATTCCCGGCGAGGACACGCCGCGCGCGTTTTCGCTCGCCGGCAAACCGGGTTCGTCGACGCTGATCGAACTGAACGTGCGGCGCGTGCCGGGCGGCAAAGGCACCGGCTATCTTCACGAAGCGCTGAAGCCCGGCGACGCGCTGCGTTTCAGCGGTCCGTTCGGCCGCTTCTTCGTGCGTGCGTCGGACCCGCAGCCCGTGATCCTGATCGCGGGCGGCTCGGGATTGTCGAGTCCGCGTTCGATGCTGCTCGATCTGCTCGAACAGGGCGACACGCGGCCGATCACGCTGGTGTACGGCGCGCGCGATCGCGCGGAACTGTACTACCACGACGAGTTCGCCGAGCTTGCCGAGCGGCACGCGAACTTCACCTATGTGCCGGCGCTGTCGAACGAGGCCGAAGGCAGTGCATGGGAGGGTTTTCGCGGCTTCGTCCACGAGGCCGCGAAGGCGCATTTCGGCGGCGATTTTCGTGGCCACAAGGCGTATCTGTGCGGACCGCCGGTGATGATCGAAGCGTCGATCCGCGCGCTGATGCAGGGGCAGTTGTTCGAGCGCGACATCTACACGGAGAAATTCCTCAGCAATGCGGACGGCGCCGAAGCGCTCGCGAAAAGCCCGTTATTCCGGTCGATCTGAAGCATCATGAAGACACCTACGCCGCGGCGGCAGAGGTTCGGTATTTAGATCAGGACGTCGCTTCGGTGTGATCGAGCCATTGCGCGAACTCGTGCCGCAACTGCGCGATATCGAGCGGCTTGCCGAGCAGCCGCGCACCCGGAATCGCCGCCCCGATCTCCGCGCTGCGACCGTAGCCCGACACCAGCAGCACGCGGATTGCGGGCTGCACTTGCCGCACGGCGCGCGCGAGTTCGTCGCCGGACATACCGGGCAGCGTGAGGTCGGTCAACAGCACGTCGTAGCGTTGCGCGGTCGCGAGCGGCAGCGCTGCTTCCGCGCTCGCGACCGCGGTGCACGCGAGACCTAGCGCGCCGAGCAGTTCGCCAAGCGCCTCGCGCGATTCGCTGTCGTCCTCGACGAACAGCACGCGTGCGGCTTCCTGGGCCGCGCGCGGCTGGGTCGCCTTTGGCGGCTTTTTCTTCGGCTCTTTTTTCGACGTTTTCTGCGGTGCCTTCGTGACGCCGTACGTGTTGACGGCTTCGTACGCCGCGGGCGGAACGCATGCGGCGATACCCGCTTCTCGCATCTCGGCCGCGCGGTCCGCGCTGGCGGCGCCCGCACGTAGAACGTTGCGCACCATGCGGGCGAGATCGTCGCGCCGGTACGGCTTCGATAGCAGCGTGATACCCGCGTCGAGCTTGCCGTGGTGGACGATTTCGTCGCGCGTATAGCCCGATGTGAACAGCGTGGGCAGAGGCGGCATGCGCGCGGCCGCGCGTTGCGCGAGCTCGACGCTCTTCAGCTTGCCGGGCATCACGACGTCGGTAAACAGCAGATCGATCGGCATGTCGCTGTCGATAAACTCGAGCGCCGCGTCGCCGTTCGATGCGGTCAGCACCTTATAGCCGAGCTGCGCGAGCATTTCGACCGCGGTCAGCCGCACGTCGGCATCGTCCTCGACGACGAGTATCGTTTCGCCGCCGCCGACCGACGCCGCGGTGCCGTCGACGGTCTCCGGCGTCTCCGCCTCGCAGCAGCGCGGAAAGAACAGCGACACCGTCGTGCCGCGTCCCACTTGGCTTTCTATCGACACCTGTCCGCCGCTTTGACGCGCGAAGCCGAACACCATGGACAGGCCAAGGCCGGTGCCGTGGCCGTCGGGCTTGGTCGTGAAGAACGGTTCGAACACGTGTTGCAGCACTTCGGGCGGCATCCCCGAACCGGTGTCGGCAACCGAGAACTCCACGTATTCGCCGGGCGACAGGTCGGGTTTGCCGCGGCAGAACGCGGCGTCGAGCGTGCGGTTGGTCGCGCGCACGGTGAGCACACCGTCGGCGCGCATCGCGTCGCGTGCATTGATCGCGAGATTGAGCAGCGCGTTTTCGAGCTGGTTGCGGTCGACCTGCACGTTCCACAGATCGTCGCTGAGCACCGTGTCGATCCGCACCGTTTCGCCGAGCGCGCGGTGCAGCATTTCGCTCATGCCGGTCAGCAGGCGGCGCGGATTCAGCACGGTCGGCGACAGCGGCTGACGCCGCGCGAACGCGAGCAGATGCGCGGCGAGCTTCGCGCCGCGTCTGACGGCATCGGTCGCGGCGGAGAGACGCCGCTGGGTGACGGGGTTGTCGTCGGCGTCGGCGGCGAGCATCTGCAGATTGCCGTTGATCACTTGCAGCACGTTGTTGAAGTCGTGCGCGACGCCGCCCGTCAGGCTGCCGATCGCTTCCATCTTCTGCGCCTGGCGCAGCTGCTCCTCGGCGAGCGCGCGCGCCGCGATCGAATCGGCGACGCGCTGCTCGAGTGTTTCGGTCAGCTGAAGAAGCTGCTGTTCGGCGATCTTGCGCTCGTGAATGTCGATCAGCACGCCCGGAAAACGCGTGGGTTCGCCGTGTTCGTCGAACTGGCAGCGGCCGTTCGCCTGCACCCACATATAGCCGCCGTCGGGACGCCGGATCCGGTACTCGGCGCGAAACGGCTCGCCGCTGCGGATCGCTTCGGCGGTCAGGCGGTCGTTGAGCTCCTGGTCGTCGGGATGGATGATCTGCGTGGCGGCATCCCGCGCGACGCCTTTCAACGCTGTATCGCGCCCAAATGAAAAGGTGCGCGCGAAGCGTTCGTCGCCGGTGACCTCGCCCGTGCGCACGTCGAGCACCCAGGTGCCGAGCACCGCGCCGGTGTTCAGCGCAAGCTGCAGGCGTTCGTTGGTCTCGTGCAGTTCGGTTTCGGCTTGCTGGCGCAGGCGCTCGGTGAGCACGCGCCCGGTGGTTTCGACGACCATCGAGAGCACGCCGGCCGGCGCGCCGCTGTCACCCGCGACGGGGCTGTAGTACAGATCCATCCACACGTCTTCCGGCTTGCCGTCGCGCAGCAGCACGAGCGCCTTGTCGCGATACGACAGCGTGCCGCCGGCGAGACAGGTGACCATGACATGACGGTTGAAGTCGGCCACTTCCGGCCAGCCGTCTTCGACCGGACGGCCGAGCAGATACGGATGCCGGCCGCCCGCGAAGACCGCATAGGCGTCGTTGTAGATCATGTAGCCGGGCTCGTCCCACAGCAGCACGAGCGGCATCGGCGACGCGAGCATCGTCAGGACCGTCGAGTTCAGACTGCGCTGCCAGTTTTCGATCGCGCCGAGGCTGGTCGCACGCCAGTCGAATTCGCTGATGCGTCGCGCCATCTCGCCGCGCCAGCCGGCGCAGCCGTAGTCTTTTGCCGGAAAAGGCATGCAGCGCTCCACCTGAATTCACGTCGAAAATGGTCGGCTCGGGCCCGAAGCTTCGAGGGCTTCGGACAGCCTCGCGAGCTGCAATTATTGTATGGCACATCGCCGTACCGTTGATGCGTTCGAGAACGCTATTCGGGGTTTTGCCAGGTAAGCAGCCATGTCCGAAAACGTACCGATTCGGCACGTCGTTCGATGCATGGGCAACATTTACCGCGAGGCGCGTTTGCAGCGCAGCGAAAGCGGAAGAAGCGCCCGCTTTTCCGGCGTGGATCGATACGCGACGTACGCGCTATGCGAGGCAATGCGAATGAACGTGGGGCGTCAGTTGGACAACGACAGATACTGCGAGGTCAACGGCACCGGCGGGAACGGCTGCAAACCGGTCTGCTTGTTGAAGCTATAGCGCACGTACACGGCCGCAAGCCACTCGCGATATTCATAAGCGTTGCCGAACGACGCGGTTGCCCCGACCGCGAGCTGCGGCGCGAGCTGATATTCGCCGACGCCGCTGATCGAATACGACACGCCGGTCTTGCTCTGCCCCGGGTAGACGGCGGTCAGACCGTTGCCGAGGGCTTGCGCGGCGGCGGCCGCGTCGCCCTGGCGCGACGAGCCGTCGTTCAATGGGAAGTAGTTCGACGCATCCTCGCGGTAATGCTGCACGCCGATCGAGCCTTTCACGTCGTACGTAAACAGGCCTGCGCGGCCCGACCATTCGACCGGCAGATTCAGGATCACGTACTGCTGCGGACTGAAGTAGCCGCCCTGGCCGTACGTGAAGAACGACAGATTGCGGTTGTAGCCCATGATCGTCGTGTTCACGCCGACCGTCAGCGTCTGGTCGGCGTCTTTCAGCAGACGCGTGTAGACGCCGCCGCCGCCCTTGACCGCGTTGTTGCTCGGCACGTTGTTGCCCATGTAGTGCTGATACGACGCGTTCACGTACAGGCCGCTCGTGCCGTCGTCCCACGCGAGGCTGGCGCGCGCGCCGGTCGACGTGACGCCGCCCCATTCGAGGCCGGCGGCCGCATCGCGCGCGCCCGCATACGACAGCAGGCTGTCCGTCACCGCGCGCCGCGCGACCGCGATCGAGTACGACACCTTGTCGGTGATGCCGCCGTTGTATTGCGCGCCGCCGACGATGTTGGTCTCGCGAAAGCCGATCGGCGTCACGCCGATATCGCCGCTGATGCTGCGGCTGTCGTAGCCGACCGACAATCCCACGCCGCTCGCGGTCTGGCTGCCATAGTTGTTGGTGCCGTTTACCGCGGCGTTCTTTGACGAGTCGGTCGAAAGCCCCGCGCCGAAGCGCGCGAGCGTCGACGTACTGTTCGACGCGGTGCCGGCGTCGAGCGTGACCGGGGTCGCGGTCACGACCACGTGACCGTTGCCCGCCTTGATGCGCCCCTGGATCGGCGCCTCGATGTCGGTCAGCGACGACAGGCCGTCCTCGCCGACGCGATTGCGGAAGATCAGGCCGCCCGACACGGTGCTCGACTGCTCGCGATTGATCTGCGCAAGCTCCTCGGCGACGCCGAGCGTCTGCGCGTTTGCGACGTTCGGCTGCGGGTTGTTCCGCGCGCTGCCGCCGGGCGGGTAGTACGGCTGTGCATAGCCGGCCGGCGGTTGCGGAATGTACGGCTGCTGCGCGTAGTAGCCCTGGTTCGGGTATGGCGGCTGCGGTTGATAGGGCTGCTGCTGCGGGTACGGCTGATACGGCTGATACGGCTGCGCGTAGCCCTGTTGCTGCGGATACGGCGGCGGTTGCTGCGCATAGACCGGCGCCGGCTGGCTCGTTTTCGCGGTGCTCTTCTTCGTGTTCTTCTTCGCGCTGGTGCGGGTCGATCCGTATGGCAGCGGCGTCGCCGACGCGGCGTTGGCCTGCGCTTCGCGCGCGGCCGGCGACATCGGCCATGGAGTGGCCGCATAGCCGTCCTGCGCGCCGTAGGGCTGCTGCGGATACGCCTGCTGCTGCGCATAAGGCTGCGGCTGCGGATAACCCGCGTTGTACTGCTGCTGCGGCATCGGCTGCATCGGCGCTGGGCCTTGCCCCGGATAAGGCTGCAACGGCGTGCCCGACTGGCTCGAGCCATAGGATTCCTGGCCGTAGCCGCCGACCTCGGCGGCGGAGCGGGGCGCTCCATATGGTGCGGCGACGGGGGCGGGCTGCACGGCGGGCGCGTTATAAGGCGTCGCGGCGGGCGCCGTATAAGGCGCGACATACGGCGCGGGCGGAGGGGGCGGCGGATAGTTCGGCACGGTCTGCGTCGGCGAGGAAGACTGCGTGTTCAGGAACGGAAGCGCGGGACGCGCGCCATTGTCGGTGTCGCTCGAAGTCGCGATCGCCGTCTTGCCTTCGAAGGGATTGGTGCCCGGCAGCGGCGTCGCGCCGATCTGGCTCATCGCCGCTTCCCAGCCGCGCGGCACGTTGCTGCCTGCGGTTCGGGGCGCGTTCGCGACCAGCGGCGTATTGGCCGCGACCAGCGAGCGTTGCAGATAGGTCGACGCGAGCGACAGATTGCCTTGGGCGCGATACATGCGGCCCACCGTCGCGAGCACGCCCGGATCGTTCGGTGCGAGGGCGAGCGCCTGGTTCGCGAGCGTTTCGGCGTAGCTGAACTGCTTCGAGCCGGCCGCGGCCGAGATCGCCGCCTGCAGCAGGCTCAGGTCGTCGGGGCGACGCTGCAGCGCGACGCGAAAGCTCGTGAGCGCGTTGCGGTCGTCGCCCGCGCTCGCGTACATGCGCCCGAGCGCGGCCTGCAGGTCGGGGTTGTCGGGCATCGCGGCGAGCCATGGCGCGATCACCTCGTAGGCGCTTGCGAGATCGCCGCGCAGGCGTACCGCATCGGCCTGCCGGATGACGATGCCAAGATTCAGGTTGTCGAAGTCGGTGCGCTGCTGCGGCGTCAGCTGCGTGGTCTGCAACTGGCGCATCACGTTGCCGAGCTCGACCTGCTGGCCTGCCGCGGACAGAATGCCCGCGTACTGCAGCAGCAGATCGGTATTGCCGGGCGCCGCGCTCATCGCGGCGCGCACGAGACCCAGCGCGCGGGTCGAATCGCCGGCCTGCTGGTACGCGCCGGCGATCACGCCGATCAGCTCGGGGTTGTTGCCGGCCACCGGCTCGGCGGCGCGCAGGGTCGCGATGGCCTGCTGCGTCTGGCCGTTCTTCGCCATGCGCGTCGCGAGATCGGCCTGCTGATGCACCCACAGCCGATGCTGCAAGGTCGTCATCGCGTCGGTGCGCTGCGCGGGCGCAATGCGGTCGAGCTGCGCGAGACCGGTCGACCAGTCCTGCGTTTCCGCCGACAGCAGCGCACTCGCGTACAGCGCATCGGTCATGTCCGGATGGGTGGCGAGCAGGCCGTCCATCATGCTGCGCGCATTCGCGACGGCGCCCTGGCGCACGTAGATGCGCGCGAGGTCGAGCCGCAGCCACGGATCGTCGGGCTTGTTCAGCAGCGCGTCTTCGAACAGGCTGCGCGCGGTGCCGAGGTCGCCGCGCGCTTCGGCCGCGCGTGCCTGCGCCGCCTGCGCATCGCCGCGCAAACGGTCGATGCCGCCGACCTTCGCCTGTTGCTCCGCGTTCAGCTGATTGGCGAATTGCAGCGCTTCGTCGGCGCGGCCCTGTGCGGCGAGCGCGCCGACGAGGCCGCGAATCGCGTCGGGGTTGTCGGCCTGGCGGCGCAGCGCCATCCGGTACGCCTGCTCGGCGCCGGCCGGGTCGCCGGTCTGAAGCAGCATTTCGCCGAGCTGCACCTGCGCGGTCACGTCCGAAGGATTCAGCGCGATCGCGCGCTCGAACAGCGCCTTCGCCTTCGCGAACTCGCCGTTGCTGCGCGCGCCGATCGCTTCGCTCGTGTAGGTCCAGTAGGTCGCGCTGTCGAGCGCGGTTTTCCAGCGCGCCGGATTGGGGCCGCGCGAGGCGCGCTCCAGGTAGTTGCGCGCGTCCGCGAATCGCTCCTGCTTCAGCGCGGCGATGCCCATGCCGCCGAGCGCGTCGGTATCGTTAGGACTGTTTGCGAGCACCGACGAGAACCTGGCGCGCGCGGTCACGACGTCGTCGCGGTCGAGCGCGGCGAAGCCCTCGGCGATCACGCGGCCGCGCACGTCGGCGGCGGCGTTTTGCTGCGCGCGGGCGCGCGCCGCGGCGTCCTGCTGCACCATCGATTCGTAGCGCGCCTTTACCGCGGCATCTTCACCGGCGGTCTGGAAAAACGATTCGTACAGCGCGGCGTCGGAGGGCCGCGCGTCGAGCCACAGCAGCGCCTGGCGCCAGCTCTTTTTCGCCGCCGCGCCGACCGAGGTGTCGCCCGCGAGCTTCTGCAGCCGCGCGATACCGTCGCGCCGCGTGACGTCGCGATAGGTCAGATGCTGCGCGTACGCGAGTGCGAAGCGCGGGTCGTTCGGGTTGTCGTGCGCGAGCTGTTCGAGGCCGCGGCGCGCTTCGTCCCAGCCCTGCGGCGTCGCCGACAGCGCCTGGTAATACTCGAGCTGCAACTGCGGCGTGGCGGGCTTGCCGGTCAGCGCGCGCTGATACTCCTGCACCGCGCTCGCGCTTTGGCCGGCTTGCGCGAGCCGGCGCGCTTCGTCGATCGTCTGATCGCGCGGGCTGGCCTGGCCCAGCCGGCGGCCGAGCTCATCGAGATTCGGATAGTTCGGCGCGGCCGCCTTCAGCCGCGCGAGGTATTGCTGCGCGCCGGCGCCGTCCTTGCGGTCGGCCAGCACCATGCCCATGCCGAACAGCGCGTCGGGCTGCTTCGGATCGATGCTGAGTACCTTCTGCCAGGCCTGCTCGGCGAGATCGCCGCGCTGATGCGACTGCCAGTACTTGCCCTGATCGATCAGCACGCTCAGCGGGTCTTTGCTCGCCTGCGCGAGCGCATCGGGCGCGGTCGCGGCCACGCAGTAGACCACGCCGACGGACAGCGCGATGCGCAGCGACACGGCGAGAGCGTTCAATCGCATGCCGCCCTCCAGGCGGGCACGAGGCTGCCGGCTTCATCGAAGCGGTAGCGGCCATCGATGAACCCCGTGCCGAACAGACCCAGCACACGATCGTAGTACACCGGTTCGCGGCCCGGCACGCTCGCGTCGAGCGCGGCGAGCCGCGTGCGCGCGAGTCCGAGGCCATGCTCGTCGCCCAGCGTCTTGAAGTACGGCGCGAGCGCGCCCCAGTAGCTGAGCGGGCCTTCGCCGCTCGACGCGCCGGTGGTCGACGACACCTTCTCCGGCGGGAAACCGTTCTGCGCGACCTTCGCGCGCATGCCGCCGAGCGCGCCGAGCCACGGCTTCGCGAGCGGATCGGCGGGCGACGCGAGGCCGGCCCACAGATAGACGCGAATCGCGTCGTAGCTGCCGACATCGCCGTTCTTCGGATCGACCGCGAACCGGCCGTTCTGCCACGCCGCCCAGTCGGGCGCGAAGCCTTGTGGCGAGACGGTTTTGACGAACTGATAGGCGTTGTCGGCGAGCTTGGCCCACGGGCCGTCCGGCACCTCGTGCGCGAGCGCGCGCAGCACCGGTAGCGGCAGATAGCTCGGATTCAGACGCGTGACGCTGCCGTTCCTGAAACCCTGCGCGCCCGGCAGCAGCATCGGCCCGAGACCGGACAGGTTCGCGACTTCGTCGTGCGCGATGCGCTCGGCGAGTGCCTGACCGAGCTGCGTGTAGGCGGGGTTGTGCCACAGGCGGCCGGCTTGCAGCAGGTCATAGGCGATCCAGAGATCGGAATCCGATGCCGAATTCGGATCGAGCACACCGTACGAGCCGTCCGGCTTTTTGCCCCATTGCCATGCGGGCAGGCGCAGGTTCTGCGGATCGAACTGATCGCCCGCGAGATTCGCGCGGGTCCAGCCGAGCAGCTTGTCGAAGGTCGCGCGGTCGTTGGCGACCAGCGCGAAAAAGAGCGCGTAGGACTGGCCTTCCGAGGTGGTCTGCTGGGTCGGTGTCGAGTAGTCGATCACGCGGCCGTCGGCCTGCACGAAACGTTGCACGAAGGTTCGCCACGCGCTCCAGTCACCGCAGGCGGCGGCGTTCTGCGCGGCCTGCGCGGTGCCGCTCGAAGCCGCAAGACTCGCCGACGCCGCGATGCCGATACCGAGCGCCAGCGCAAAAGAGGTCCTTCTGTCGATCCGGAACCGCATACGAGTCATATCCGTTCCATCAGTCCTTCAGTCGACGCGCGGCAAGCGCGCGCAGCGTCCGGTAGCACAGGCCCGCGATGATCAGCGCGGCGAGCACGCCGCCGAACAACAGCAGCAGCGGATGCGACGACAGCGCCCAGCGCAGATACTCCTGCGGCGACAAATGGCCGACATAGTATGCGGAGCCGTTCGACGTGATGGTGACGTCGCGGCCATGGATCACGGCCATCGCGCCTTGAATCTTCGGCAGCACGTCGGCGTCGAGCAGCGCCGCGGACAGGTCGGCGTCCGACGGACCGGCCGCGCTGATCAGCGCAACCGCGCTGCGGCCGCTCTGCAGCGGCGACTCGAAGCCGGTCAGCAGCGCGGCGCCGCTCGAGCTGACCATCGTCAGATCGGCGCGCGCGGGTGTGCGCTCGACGCCGCGCTCGCCATGCCACCAGTCGCGCAGCTTGAACACGAGGTCGGTGAGCTGGAACGTGTGCGCGTCGCCGTTACTGGAGAACGGCATCGACTTCGACCAGCGCTGCAACAGCCGCTGCTTGCCGGGCGCGCCGAACACCAGCAGGTCCTTGTCCGCGAAGTGGTCGACGTCGGCCGCATGGGTGACGGTCACCCCGGCGACCGGAAAGCCGGTCGATTCGCCCATCCGGCCCATCGTCAGCAGATACAGGCTGTAGTCGCTCGGGTCCGGGGCGTCCGGCAGCACGACGGCGGTCTCGGACAGATCCGCCATCCGCGTGAACGGGAAGCCGCTGTTGGCGAACGCGGCCAGGTCGGGCAGCGCCATGTAGTGCGGGAACGACGACAGGTCGATCGTCGAGTTCGGATCGATCGCGCCGACCACGTTCTGCAGCAGGCGGCCCGCGCATTCGCCGGTGTTCGGGATGTCGTAGTAGAAGTGCAGGCGCAGCTGTGTGCGCGGCGTCATCAAGAGCGGCGGGATGCGGATGTTGCGGCGCGCGTCGGCGGTGCCGTCGGGCATGATCAGGTTGAAGTAGCGGCTCATCTCGAACACCGAGGTCGAGCGTGCCGGAATCGGCAGCGCCTGCACGAAGCCGTTGTTCACGCTGATGTTCAGCGACGAGCGGTCGCGCGCCGGCCGCACCGTGTAGCGGTAGCGCAGGTTGATCGGCGCGCCGCGCGTGTGCCACATGAACAGATCGGGCGCCACACGCATGTTGATGCGCACCGCGTCGGCGTCGTAGCCGAACACGGTCAGGTCTTTCGGATCGGCGAGTTCGCCGAAGCGCACCGCGCGGTCGGTCGCCAGCCAGTTCGGCGCGTCGTACGGCACGCGCGGCGTGATCGCGTTCAGCGACGTGATCGTCGCGCTCGCGCCGGACAGCGTGCTATGGCCGATGCCGAGCGACTTCGCGGCGGTCTTCAGCTCGGCCTCGTCGCGGCCGAGCACGAGCAGCAGCTTGCCGCGCGCGTTCGCGTCGCGCTCGACCACCGCGATGGTCGGCCCGGTAATCTCGGGAATCGTCACGCCGGCTGGATGCTGGTCGCTGGTCGCGAACACGACCGCGTTGCCCGACAGCGGCGGGCTGTCGAGCTGGGTCGGAAACAGCGCGCCGCGATAGCCGGCGAGCGAGCCGAACCACGACGCGACGATGCCCGCGGCTTCGAGCGTGCCGTTGCCGGGTTTCTGCGCGAACACGAACGGCAGTTCGAGGCGGCGCACGTCGCGGCGGTCGAAGAACGGCTGCGGCAGCGCGGCCAGTTCCGCCTTCGTCGGGAGCGACGCGTAGCTCAGGTCGAGCGAGCTCGCGTTGCTGATCGTCGCCCACAGCGACGAGTTCGCGGGGTCTTCGCAGGCCGTCGTGTAGTGGCCGATCAGTTGCAGGTTCAGGTGATTGAAGTCGGTGATGAAGCGCGGATCGATCGTGATGTCGCGCGCGACCAGCATGCCGGCCTGCTCGTGCGGCAGCGGCAGCGTGGCGGCGACCTCGCCGTTGATCAGGACCTTCAGTTGCGACAGGTTCGCCAGCAGCGCGGGCGAATAGCTGTAGATCAGATGCAGCGTCGCGCCGGTCACGACTTCGTCGCCGCGCACCGAGAACGCAATGCCGTTCTGGCCGTCGACGCCGCGCAGTTGCAGCGGGTCGAGCGCGCCGAAGTCCGCAAACGTTAGCGTTTGACGGCGGCCTCCGGGCACCAGCGTGCCGGGCTCGGCGGTGGTCGGCGTGCGCATGCCGAGCGCCTTCACCGACGAGGCCGCGAGCGCGGGCGTCGGCGTGGCGAGCTGGTCCTGGGCGATCGCGTTCGGATCGAACGGCACCGCCGCGCTCGGCGCGGGCACGTTGCCGACACCGGTCGCGACTTGCGGGCTTTGCGCCGCGCCGGCGGTTGCGGCGGCTGCCGGGGCCGGCTTGGATGCCGGGGCGGCAGCCGGTGCAGCCGCGTAAGCGAGCGGCACGAACGACGCCAGCGCGGTCTGCAGCGCAAGCCAGCAGGCGACGCCTCGCATGATTCGCCGCGAGTGTCGCGAGCCGTGGAGGGCGAACAGACGCGATTGGGGTCCAGTGCTGTTGCGCCCGTGAGCCGGGTGTTCGATCTTGTCGTTCGGCATCCGGTAGCCCATAGATCAGTCTTTCGTTTTTAGCTTCTTGACGTCCGCGGGACGGCTTTTGATCGAACTGCGCAAGTCGTCGTATAGATGCTCGAACAGACCCGCGATGCCGCGCACGCCGACCCTCAGCACATGCGACAGGCCGCGCAGCGGCGTGTCCGTCTCGCGTCCCTCGGCCCAGCCGGTCCACGCGTCCGCGCGGGCGAAGGTGGTCTTCACGAACTCGTACTCCTGTTCGGGCGACATCGACGAAAAGCGCAGGCCCACGCGGCCCGGCTCGGTAAAACTGACGGTGGCGGGAAACGCGTACTCTTCGTCGCCGCGAAACAGCGACACGGTCACGGGCTCCTGCATCGGCACTTCGATCTTGCCGGGCAGCGCGACACCGACGCCGCCTTCCGAGTAGTCGATCGTTTCGCACGCGAGCGTGCGGCCGGTCGAGAACTTCAGCATCACCGGCATCTTCATCGCGACGCGGGGCACCGCGCGGATCTGGCGGCGCTCGCTCGCGGCGGCCACGCTCGCGCCGAGGATCAGCATGTTGTAGCTGGTCCACGCGAGATTGAGCAGCGTGGTCTCGACGATGCTGCGCACGTGCCAGTTCAGATAGATGTGCACGAGACCCACGAGGAAGCCGAGCAGGTTCAGCAGCAGCAAAAACAGGTACGGCCGCGAGATCGACCAATCGAAATAACTCTTCTCGATCACGCCGCCCTTGGCCGTCACGTTGAACTTGCCGAGCTTCGGATTGATCAGCGCGAGCAGCGTCGGCGCGGTGATGTACGACGCGAGCACCGACTCGTACACCTCGGCCCAGAACGAATGGCGGAACATCCGCTGCATCCGCGAGTTCGTGATGCTCGCGTGCATCATGTGCGGCAGCGCGTAGATCGCGATCGTGCTGGCCGCCGCTTCGATCACATGCGCGCCGAAGAACAGGTACGACAGCGGCGCGGTCAGGAACACGAGACGCGGCACGCCGTAGAAGAAGTGCATCATCGCGTTCAGATAGCACAGGCGCTGGCCGATCTTCAGCCCCTTGCCGGTCAGCGGATTGTCGATGCGGAAGATCTGCGTCATGCCGCGCGCCCAGCGGATGCGCTGGCCGATGTGGCCCGACAGGCTTTCGGTCGCGAGGCCGGCGGCCTGCGGAATCGCCAGATACGCGGTGGTGTAGCCAAGGCGGTGCAGCTTCAGTGCGGTGTGCGCGTCCTCGGTCACGGTTTCCACCGCGATGCCGCCGATCTCTTCGACCATGTTCCGGCGCAACAGCGCGCACGAGCCGCAGAAGAACGTCGCGTTCCACAGATCGTTGCCGTCCTGCACGAGGCCGTAGAACAGTTCGCCTTCGTTCGGCACCTTGCGGAAGGTGCCGAGGTTGCGCTCGAACGGGTCGGGGGAGAAGAAATGGTGCGGCGTCTGCAGCATCGACAGCAGCTTGTCGCGCAGGAACCAGCCGAGGCCGATCTGCAGGAACGAGCGGGTCGGGATGTGATCGCAGTCGAAGATCGCGAGGTACTCGCCGGTCGTGATCTTCATCGCCTCGTTGATGTTGCCGGCCTTCGCGTGACGGTTGTTCGTGCGGATCGTCCAGTTCACGCCGACTTCCTCGCAGAACGCCTTGAACTCGGGGCGGCGGCCGTCGTCGAGCACATGGATCGACATCTTGTCGGCCGGATAGTCGAGCGCGAGCGCCGCGTAGACGGTCGGCTTCACGACCGCGAGCGGCTCGTTGTAGGTCGGGATGAATACGTCGACGGTCGGCCACTCGTCGCGATTGGCGGGCAGCGGCATCGGCTTGCGCTTGAGCGGCCACGCGGTCTGGAAGTAGCCGAGCATCAGCACGAGGGTCGCGTAGAGCTCGGCGGAGACGAGCAGCAAACCCCAGGCGGCGTCGAGCGGCCGCTCCCAGGCGGTCGTTTCGGTCAGACGCCAGTACATGTAGCGGCCCGACGCGACGATCGACAGCATGATCATGACCATCGTCGCGTAGCGGCCTGGCAGACGGCGAAACATCAGCGCGAGCACGAAGCACAGCGTCGCGAAGGTCAGCTGCTGATAGAACTCGAGCGGCACCGTGAACACGAAGTAAAGCATGTACAGCGCGAGCAGCGTGACGAGCCCGGTGACGATGCGGCTGTTCCAGAAGTTCGCTTCGATGAAGCGCTCGAACCGTGAAGGCTCGCCGCCCTCGGGTTCGCGGGAGGAGGCTGGGCTGCTCATGCGACGTTCCTCGGCTGGGCGGCGATCGCGTCGAGCGCCGCCATGAGCCACGCGCCGCACGCGCGCAAATCGGCGGCGGCCTGACTCAGCGGATCGTAGTGGATCAGCGTCGTGTCGCAGGCGAGCGCTTCGCTGACGCCTTCGTCGAGATGGATCACGCCGGGGAACACTTTGCCGGCGAGCATCTGGCGCAACACCTTCAGCACGTCCTTGGTCAGCTGGCGCGACTGGTCGATCTGGTTGACCACGTAGCCGACGCCGCCGAAGTCCGCACGCGGCGCCGCATAGGTTTCGATCAGCCGCTCCATGTGCGGGATCGCCGCGTACGACGCGGCGTCAGCGAGCACGATGTTCAGCGCGAAGGTGGCCGCGCTCAGCGCGGTTCGCGCGTAGACCGACGAGCCGGGCGGCGTGTCGATGATGACGATGTCGGACGCATCGAGCCGCAGGTTCTGCAACGACTGCGCGAGCCATTGCGGATGCTGGTCGATATGCGCCTCGAGGCGGCGGCGGTCATCTTCCAGCAGCGCGCCGTACGGCAGCACGGTCACGCCGTCGATGCCGTCGAACATCACCGTTTGCCACGGGTTGCCGGAGAGCGTTGCACGCGACACGCCGTCGACGCTGTCGAGCGGCACCCCGAAGTGCAGACGCAAGGCGTTCTGCGGATCGAGATCGAGCGCGATCACGCGCCGGCCGCTGTTGGCCAGCACGGAGGCGAGGTTGGCGGCGAGGGTGGTCTTGCCGACCCCGCCTTTGGCGGATACCACGGCAATGACTTTCATGGCCGACGCGGACCGTTGGTGAGCCACGACGGGAAGCCGCCGCGCGCGGGGCCGGCGGGTGGCTGGGCGCCTTGCACGGGCGTGCCGCGCAGACGGTCGAAGAGCGAGTTCAGCGACGTGGGCTGGGGCTGGGCCGCAGGCACGGCAGCTTGCGGCCGCGTGGATGGGTTCTGCGCGGCGAACATCTTGCCGAGGATCGACGGTGGCTGGGCCGGATGCGCGGGCGGGGCGGTGTAGGTGGGTTGCGTGGCCTGTAGCGGTGGCAACGGCGCTGCCGGTGCGGCGCTGACGCTGGGTGCGACCCATGCGGGTGCGATCGGTGGAATCGAGGTTTGCGACGCTGCCGGAGCCGGTGCGGAGACCGGCGGGATCGGCGCGATAGGCGCGATAGGCGCGATAGGCGCGATAGGCGCGTTAGGCGCGTTAGGCGCGTTAGGCGCGGATGGGGCGGCAGCCGGCACGCCCGGCGCGGCAGCCTCGTCGGTTTCATCAGCGGTACGGAAGCGCGACGCGCCACTCGGCGCCGCCGGCTGCGCGGGACTCACCGGCACAGGAGGAATGTCACGCCGGTGATGGCGCGTGAAGAGCGGCGCCTTCGCCCGCGTCACCGATGCCATGTCCTTCGGCGTCGTGTCCTCATGGACGGCGACGGGCCGTGGCGCCACGCTCGCCGGCGGCTGCTGTTTCGGGTCGCGAAGCTGGCCGATCGCCGGAATCGCCGGTTGCGTCAGATCGAGCGTGACGAGCAGCGGCCAACGGGTGCGCGCGGTGCGCGCGTCGTTCTCGCGACCGATCTCCTGGTACGCATTGGCGTCGCCGCCGAATTGCTCGAACAGTTTTTCGATGTCGTTCGATGAACTCATGATGCCGCCGTCCGGTACATACCGTGCATTGCCCCGAGCCGATTCCTCGGAGCGCTGTTATTTGAACTGCCTTCCCTGCTTCCACGCGTCGGCTGTATCGACGTCGCACATTTCTTGCATTACTACCGCACTGTCTTGAACCTGGTATGTCGTTCTTCAGAGCCGCTGATGCTCAGGCCGGATGACGGCCGAGGCGGAATTCGAGCGAGCTGTCCTCGCCGAACGCGCTCGTCTGCACGACCGACAAACCCTGCGCGCCCAACGCGCTCAACCAGGTTTGATACGCGCCTTCGAGAAACGCCGGCGTCCAGGCGAGCGCCGCTTCGCCGAAGGCCGGCAGCGGCGCGCAATAGTGAATGATGCGCAGCGACTCGGCCTCATCGGCGAGTGCGACGTATCCCCAATCCATCTGATGCCAGTAAGAGTTCAACACCTGCTGGAGCTCCGCCGTCGATCCGCAGGCGGGCAGCGGATGCGCGAGCGCGAAACGGTTGCCGACGCGATGCATCAGCTGACGCAATTCGTCGCGTCCGATTTGCGCCTCGAACTCGCTCGCCAGTGCGCTCAGCATGCCGCGCCATTGCGGTGAGATCTGGCGTTCAAGCAGATAGTCGAGGATTGGGACCATGTTTTCCGGAAGTGGTCGCTACCTGTTGCTCATTCGCAAACGTTTGAGCAATTGAGCAGCGGAGTCGTTCGGCAATCGCGTGCCGCGCCATTTACGTCATTTATGCCCGATTGTCTGCATTGCGGCACACTCGTCAGAAGTCTACTTAAGACACTGGCTTTTAGCCACATTCCGTTGCTCAGCATATGCGTTTATTGATGCGCATTCGAGACACATGAATTACGTAATTTTTGCTGCTTCAATAAAAATTGAAACGTTTGCTTGTGCTTCGCGCACAAAAAGCTTGCGCAGCAATAGTCGCATTCGCCGACAATTCCGGCACGCTTTGAGCTTAACGCTCTAAATGATGCATTTGGCGGGTGCTAAATCGTGCGAATAGCATTGCGCAATTGCCTGAAACCGTAATGAAAGTTATCGTCGCTTGCTGGCAATGGCCGAGCACGAGCTTCGATTCAAAATAATTCGCAATGGGTAGGCGGCCAAAGCGGCGGGGCGCGATCGAGTGATGGCGGTGTAGTCGAGCGCATAGCAATTCATGCGTCGTTTCACGTTAGCCATAAATGTTTATCGAACGTTTGCCGATAACCATTGGCGGAGTGACCGGAAACCCAGCCTGATCAGCCTCTATGTCTGCCATCCCAACGCAGCACCTGTCCCAGCCGAGTATGCGTGAGCGCTTTCACCGGCGCTCGCTCGAGCATCAGCGGCCGCTTGCGCTCATGAAGCTGGGCTTCACGGTGCTGGCGTTCCTGTCGATGGTGGCGGCGCGCGAACTGGTCAGCGCACCGTCCGCGCCGCTCGTGTACCGGCTACTGTGCGCGGTCGTGCTTGCTCTGCTGGTACTGGCGATCCCGTGCACGAAATCGACGGCGCTGTTCGGCGCGATTTGCGTCGCATACGAGCTGGTGCTGATCGGCGGGCTCGTGCTGAACGCGCAGGGCCTTGCAAATCCGTTGCCGTGGCTGTTGCCCGCGTTCGTCGTGATACCGATTTGCGCGGCCCCGATATGGCTCACGCCCGCGCATTTCGCCACCGGCAGCGCGCTGTTTTACGCGGTGGCCATCGCGCTGCTGCGCGGCAAAACTCATGCGCCCGAGGTCGACGTGGCCGTGTGGACGTGGGTCATCGCGATCGGCGCGCCGACGACGGCGGTGTTCCATTTCGCCTTCTACCATTTCCGGCGCAATCACTTTCTGCTCGAAAGCCAGCTCGCGCAACTCGCCGCAACCGATTCGCTGACCGGCCTGCAAAACCGCCGCTCGTTCGTCAAGCACGCCGAGGGACGACTCGAGACGCTGGCGCCGGGCGCGCGGATCAGCGCGATCTTTCTCGACATCGACAGCTTCAAGTCGCTCAACGACCGCTTCGGCCATGCGGTCGGCGACCACGCGCTGTTTCAGGTCGCTCAGGTGCTGAAGGACGCGGTCGCGCTTTACCACAGCGTGAGCCGCATCGGCGGCGAAGAGTTCGCGCTGCTGATCGACGACGACCTCACCGGCGCGCTGCAATTCGCCGAGCGGCTGCGCCTCGACATCGCCGCGATCGAACGGCCGGACGGCAATCTGACCGCGAGCTTCGGCGTGGCCGAGCACCGGCGCGGCGAAAGCTTCATGGTGCTGCTCGATCGCGCCGACGAAGCGTTGCTGCGCGCGAAGCAGACGGGCCGCAACCGTGTCTGCGCCGAGCGCGCGCGGCCGTTCGACGCGCTGCAGCCGCCGTTCGACGACGTGCTTGCGCCGCGTTACCGCTGGGAAGACTTCTATCTGATCTCGCACTTTCAGCCGCTCTACAGCCTGTCGCATCAGAAGCAGGTCGGCTTCGAGGCGCTGCTGCGCGGCGAGCACGACGACGGCACGCTGGTGCCGCCGGTCGTGATGTTCGCGCCGAAGCCGTCGAGCGACGAAGGCGCGCTCGACCGCGCGAGCCACGCGGTCCATCTCGGCAACGCGCGCCGCGCGCTGCCCGGCGATGCCTGGCTGTTCCTGAACATCTTGCCGTCCACCTTCGTCGCCGACGGCTATGCCGATCAGTTGACGAAAATCGTGCGCGCCGCGGGGCTCGAACCCGAGCGCGTGATTCTGGAGATCCTCGAATCGCATGGCGGCAGCGTCGACGAGATGTCGCGCGCGGCGGCGCGCTATCGCCAGCACGGCTTCCTGATCGCAGTCGACGACTTCGGCGCGGGCCAGTCGAACCTCGACCGGCTGCTGCGGATCCGGCCGGACATCGTGAAGCTCGACGGCGAGCTGATTCGCGCGACCACGCACGGCACCCAGCAGCCGATCCTGCCGAAGCTCGTGTCGCTGCTGCATCAGGCGGGGATGCTAGTGGTCGTCGAAGGTGTCGAGACGACCGACGAGCTGATTCTCGCGGTCGAGTCGAATGTCGATTTCGCGCAGGGCTATCTGCTCGGCCGGCCCGCTGTCGAGATCGCGCCGCCCGAGTCGGTGCACCGCCAGATCGACGATGCATTCGACGTGATCGCGCAGGGCCGCGCGCATCAGTATGCGTTGTTCGAATCCGAGTTGGAGCCGTACCGGGTCGAACTGCGGCGCGCGGCCGACGGCTTGCGCGCCGGCGTCACGATGGACGACGCGTTCGCGCTGCTCGCGACCTTCAAGCGCTGCATCAGCTGCTTCCTTCTCGACGATACCGGCCGCCAGATCGGTCACGAGGTGCGCGGGCCGGCATGGTGCAAGGACGCCGCGTCGCTGCAGCCGGTCGCGAATCCGCGCGATGCGCGCTGGGATCATCGGCCGTACTTCCGCAATGCGGTGCTGCTGCCCGGCGAGGCGATCACCAGTAATCCGTATCTGTCGCTCGCGAGCGGGCGACCGTGCATCGCGGTGACCCTGGCCGTGCATTTGGCGAGCGGGCGCTGTGTGATGGGGGTCGAGCTGGATTGGTCGGCGCGAGGCTTGCCCTGGCCGGCGGGGGAGTAGGGGAAGGCCGCGAGCGCGGGGCGGGTGAGGCGGCCCGCGGCTTTTGTTGCGTCAATATCCGCCTTTGACCCGCGGCGCGATCGCCGCCGTGGTTTTGTACGACGCGGCGAGCTCCGCGGCCGCGCGGCTCAGCAAGCCGGTGTCCGTGCCCACCGCGACGAAGCTCGCGCCCGCTGCCAGATATTCGGCCGCCAGCGCGGGATCAAGTGCGAGCACGCCCGCCGCCTTGCCGGCGCCGCGCACGGTTTCGATGCCGCGGCGAATCGCGTCGCGCACGCGTGCGTCGCCCGGTTTGCCGAGCAATCCCATCGACGCGCTCAGATCCGACGGCCCGAAAAACACGCCATCGACGCCATCCACGCGCGCGATCTCCGCGAGATTGTCGAGGCTCTGCACGGTCTCCGCCTGCACGATCACGCATAGTTCGTCGGCAGCGGTGTTCAGATAGTCGGGCACACGATTCCAGCGCGACGCACGCGCGAGCGCGCTGCCGACGCCGCGGATACCCTGCGGCGGATAACGCGTGGCCGCGACCGCATCGAGCGCCTGCGCGGCCGTGTCGATCATCGGCAGCAGCAGCGTTTGCGCGCCGATGTCGAGCAACTGCTTGATCAGCGCGGCGTCGCTTTTCACCGGCCGCACGACCGGATGCGACGGATACGCAGCGACCGCCTGCAGCTGCGACAGCGTGCTGCGCACGTCGTTCGGCGCGTGCTCGTTGTCGATCAGCAGCCAGTCGAAACCGGCGGTGGCGAGCAGCTCGGTCACGTAGGCGTCGGCGAGCGCGGCCCACAAGCCGAACTGCGGCTTGCCGTCGGCGAGCGCGCGTTTGAAGGGGTTGGTCGGCAAGGACATGTCGTTGCTCTCAGATGAAGTTCAAACCGATGCCGCCGAGCGGGCCATAGTCGACGTGGAACGTGTCGCCCGCGCGGGCCGGAATCGGGCTCGTGAATGAGCCGCTCAGGATGACGTCGCCCGCGTTCAGTGATTCATCGTACGGAGCAATCTTGTTGGCGAGCCACGCGACGCCGGTGGCCGGATGGTTGAGCACCGTCGCCGCGAGCCCGCTTTCCTCGACTGCGCCGTTCTTGTACAGCAGCGCGCCGACCCAGCGCAGGTCGACCTCGAGCGGACGCACGGGCCTGCCCCCGAGCACGACGCCTGCGTTGGCGGCGAAGTCGGAGATCGTGTCGTAGACCTTGCGCGGCGCGCGCGTTTCGCGATCGAACTGCTCGATGCGCGCGTCGATGATTTCGATGGCCGGCGTTACATAGGCGGTCGCGTCGAGCACATCGAACAGCGTGACGCCTGGGCCCTTCAACGGTTTGTTCAGCACGAACGCGAGTTCCACCTCGACGCGCGGCGCGATGAAGCGATCCGCGCGAATGTCCTGGCCGCTGTCGATGAACATGCTGTCGAGCAGCGGCGCGTAGTCGGGTTCGTCGATCTGCGACGAGCGCTGCATCGCGCGCGACGTCAGGCCGATCTTCCTGCCCTTGATCACGTGGCCTTCGGCGAGTTTCAGCTTGACCCACTCGCGTTGAATCGCGTAGCCGTCCTGTACGGTCATCTGTGGATACTGTGCGGAAAAATGGCGCAGCTGCGTGCGGGTCTTTTCCGCGTGATCGAGTTGCGCGGCGAGGTCGCGAATGGTTTGTTCGTCTAGCATGATGTGTCAGCGCTTGAGCCGCGCATGCAGATTGTTGTGTTTCCAGGTGCCCGCTTCGCTGAACTCGTTGATTTCGAGCGACAACGCGAGCCCCTGCCGTTCGAACTCAGTGGCGAAGCACTGCTTGATCAGCGCGAACAGCGCGTCGCCGGTCGCCTTCTTGACGGCCTCCGAGCGACCCGCGCCGATCTTCAGGTTTGCGTGCAGGAACGCGGCGTCGGGACGCCCGTCGGCGATGCAGTACTGGTCGCAGCGCAGTGCGCGCACGCGAATGCCGCCGAGCGGATAGACCCGCTCGCCGTTATCGCGCTGCGCGTCGAGGCACTGCGCGAGGTCTTTGCAAAGTTCGCCGAGCCGTTGAGCATCCGCGAGGTTGGCGCTGTATTCGAGTGTCAAGTGAGGCATGGCGATTCCTCGCGAGTGTCAGACAGGTAGCGGCGTGACCGGGAAGATCGCGTTGATCTGACCGGTGCCCGAACTGCCGAAATAAGGCGTGATGACCTCGACCTTGCCGTCGTAACGGTCCCAGCCGAGCGCGCCTAGCAGCATCGCCGTATCGTGCATGCCGCCTTCGCCCCAGCATTTCTCGTTGTAGAGCGGCAGCATGTCGCAGAAGGTCTTCCAGTCGCCGGCTTCCCACATGCGCACCACGCTGCGATCCATCTGTTCGAGGAACGGGCTCCAGACTTTGTGCAAGAACTGATCGGCGGTGCCGTTGTTCGCGAAGTGATGCGACAGCGAGCCGCTCGCGAGAATGGCCACGGTACCGTCATAGCGTTCTTCGATGGCCTTGCGCACCGCGAAGCCGAAGCGCGCGCTGGTCGCGAGGTCGTGCCACATACACCAGCCCGCCACCGACACCGTCTTGAAGTGCTGATCGCTGTTCATATAGCGCATCGGCACCAGCGTGCCGTATTCGAGTTCGAGCGTGGTCGCGCTGTGCGCGCGGCTTTTCACGCCCATTTCGTTGGCGACTTCTGCGATCAGCTCACCGAGCCCGACATTGCCCGGGTACGCGTACGGCATGTTCCTGATGAAATGCGGCAGCTCGTTGCTCGTGTACACGCCTTCGAATTTGGGCGCGCAATTTATGTGGTATTCGCTATTCACGAGCCAGTGCACGTCGAACACGACGATCGTATCGACGCCGAGTTCGCGACAGCGTCGGCCGATTTCGTGGTGTCCGTCGATCGCGGCCTGACGGCAACCCTTGTGCGGACCGTCGAGCTCGGATAAATACAACGACGGCACGTGTGTGACTTTTGCTGCCAGCGCGAGTTTGCCCATCGCGGTCTCCCAGGTTTTTTCGATGTCGCTGTTAGATGCCCCAGCGCGGAATATGATGCGAGCCGAGCGACACGCAGACGTTCTTCGGTTCGAGGAATACCTCATAGCTCCACGTGCCGCCTTCGCGGCCCACGCCCGACGCTTTGGTGCCGCCAAACGGCTGACGCAGATCGCGCACGTTCTGGCTGTTCACAAAGCACATGCCCGCTTCGACGGCGGCCGCCACGCGCAACGCGCGGCCCGTATTCTCGGTCCAGATATAGCTCGACAGACCATACGAAATATCGTTGGCGAGACGGATCGCCTCGGCTTCATCGTCGAACGGAATCAGGCACGCGACCGGTCCGAAGATCTCTTCCTGAGCGATGCGCATGCGGTTGTCGACGTCGACGAACACGGTCGGCGTGACGAAGTTGCCGTGACGCAACGCGTCGGGCAAGTCGGGCGCATCGAGGCCGCCGCACGCGAGCGTCGCGCCTTCCTTCGGGCCGAGCTCGATATAGCTGCGTACTTTCGCGAGATGCCCCTGGCTGATCATCGGGCCGACGATCGTGCTGTCCGCGAGCGGATCGCCCACCGTCAGACGCTTCGCGCGCTCGATAAAGCGCTCGGCGAAGTGCGCGTAAATGGAGCGCTGCACGAGAATGCGCGAGCCGGCGGTGCAGCGCTCGCCGTTGTTCGAAAAGATCATGAACACCGCGGCATCTAGCGCGCGTTCGAAGTCGGCGTCGTCGAAGATCACGAACGGCGATTTGCCGCCCAGCTCCATCGAGAACTTCTTCAGGCCCGCGGTTTGCACGATGCGATTGCCGGTCGCGGTCGACCCGGTGAACGACACTGCGTGCACGTCGCGATGCGCGACCAACGGTTCGCCCGCTTCCTTGCCGTAGCCGTGCACGACGTTCAGCACGCCCGCCGGAATGCCCGCTTCGAGCGCGAGCTTGCCGAGCATCGAGGCGGTCAGCGGCGACAGCTCGCTCATCTTCAGCACGGCGGTATTGCCGAACGCGAGGCACGGCGCGACCTTCCAGGTGGCCGTCATGAACGGCACGTTCCACGGCGAGATCAGCGCGCACACCCCGACCGGATGAAACAGCGTGTAGTTCAGATGCGACTCGGTCGGGTACGTGTGGCCGTCGACGCGCGTGCACATCTCGGCGAAATAGCTGAAGTTGTCGGCCGCGCGTGGCACCAGTTGCTTGCGCGTCTGCGAGATCGTCTGACCGGTGTCCTTCGTTTCGGTCTCCGAGATTTCCGGCACGTGCTTCGTGATCAGCTCGCCGAGCTTGCGGATCAGTTTCGCGCGTTCCGCGGCGGGTTTCGCGGCCCAGACGGGGAACGCGCCTTTGGCCGCTTGCACGGCCGCATCGACTTCTTTCGCGCCGCCGCGCGCGACTTCGGCGAGCACTTCCTGCGTGGCTGGATTGACGGTTTCGAAGTAGTCACTCGAGGTGCACATCTCGCCGTTGATCAGATGGTCGATCGGCATTGCGTTGTCCTTTTGCTGTTCGCTGGTTTTTTGCTGTCCATCAGAGGCCGAAGTCCGCGTCCGATGCGATCGTGTTGACGAGGCGGCCGAGGCCGTCGATCTCGCACACGACTTCATCGCCCGCGTTGACGTTGACGATGCCTTCGGGCGTGCCGGTCAGGATCACGTCGCCGGGCGCGAGCGTCATGAAGCCGCTCAGGTATTCGATCAGCGCGGGGATGTCGGTGACGAGATCGCGCGTATTGCCGCACTGCTGACGCGCGCCGTTCACGAAGGTGCGCAGCTCGAGTTGCGTGACGTCGGCGATGTCGGCGGCGTCGACGAACCAGGGGCCGAGCACCGTGCCGCCGTCGCGATTCTTCACGCGCAGATTCGGGCGATAGTAGTTTTCGAGGTAGTCGCGAATCGCGTAGTCGTTCGCGATCATGTAGCCGGCCACGTGCTGCATCGCGTCTTTACGCGCGACGTTTTGTGCGGTTCGCCCGATCACGACCGCGAGCTCGCACTCGTAGTGCATGAACGTGACGCCGGCGGGGCGGCGCGTGACGCCGCGATGGCCGAGTACCGTGCCCGGTCCCTTCAGGAACACCAGCGGTTCTTCCTGCTTGCTGAACTGCAACTCCTTCGCGTGCTCCGCGTAGTTCAGCCCCAGCGCGAAGATCGTACCGACTTCAATCGGCGCGAGCCAGACCACTTCGTCCTCGCGACGCACGCGACCGTCGGCGAGACGGACACCCTGCTCGTGCGGATACGCTTCGTGAATCGCTCCCGCATAGGCGACGCGGCCGCGCATCATGATTGTTCTCCATGGTGTTGATCGACGCGCACGAACGAGATGGTCAATGGCGGCAGCGTGCCGATCGACAGCGTGGCCGTATCGCCGACATGCGCGACAGGCGAGCCATGCCGCACGCCCAGGGTCAGCACGTCGCCCGCGTTCAGCGTCATGAAGTCGGTGACGTCGGCGAGCAATTGCGCGACGTTGCGCACCGACGATGCGGTGCTCGCTACAAACGGTTCGGCACCGTTCAGCGATATGGCGATGTCGAGCCGATCCGGCGCGGCGACATGGCGGGCGGCGACGAGCGCGGGTCCGATCACGCAGAAGCCGTCGCGTGCGCGCAGCCGTACGTTGGGCCGATACACGTTGGTGTGCGGCACGCTCAGATCGCCGACCAGCGTATAGCCAGCGATATAGTCCGCCGCGCGCTCGACGCCGACGCGCGTCGCGGTCCGGCCGATCACGATGCCGAGCGATGCGCCGACCTCGACGCCGAGCGCGTCATCCGGCACGACCACGCGCGCCCGATGTCCGGCCAGCGTATTGCGCGGCTTCAGATACAGAATCGGCGCTTTCGGCGGCGCCTTGTACGGTGCCGCATGCACTGCGTCGCCCAGCGCGTTCAAGGCGGCGCGATCGTTAAGCAGGACTCCGTACACCGCGCCGCTGACCGGCGCGCGACACGCGACGCCGCGCGCGAGCAACGCGGCCGCGGCGTGCGCGTCGACGTCGCGAGGCAGCGCGTCGCCTTCGGGATGCAGTAGATGATCGGCAAGGGCAAACATATATTCGCAGCCTCGTGGCGAAAGTTCGGCGAAAACACTAAGATGTTAGTAGTATCCTGCTTGATATGATTGACGGTCAATAGGCTGTCAGTTGATCGCGGGTTTTCCCGTAAGCTTCGACAGCTTTTCTTTCCGATTTCTTGCCAACATGTCCGCTGCGTCCACCCGAGTTTTGCACCGCAATCTGCCGATGCTGTTATTACGCGCTCGCGAAAAAATGATGGAGCGCTTTCGTCCGTTGATCACTGCGCACGGACTCACCGAGCAGCAATGGCGAGTGATTCGCGCGCTCAACGAGCACGGCCCGATGGAGCCGCGCCAGATCTCCGACATCTGCACGATTTCGAGCCCGAGCATGGCCGGCGTGCTCGCGCGCATGGAAAGCATGGAGCTCGTGACGAAGGAACGTTTCGCGGAGGATCAGCGGCGCGTACTCGTGTCGCTGACGGATACGAGCATCGAACTGGTACGCGTGATTTCGAAGGATCTCGAGGCGCACTATCGCGAACTCGAGCGCAAGGTGGGACCGGAGATCGTCGAGCGCGTATATCGCGCGGTCGACGATCTGCTGGCGGGGTTGTCGGAAGAGGATGAGTGACGCGGTGGCTTACCAGCCGTAAAACCTCTGCCACGCGACGCTGCTGCCGTCCGGCGCGACCGCGTGATACTCGGGGAACTGCGCGCCGGTCGCGCACGCGTGGTTCGGCAGGATGCGCAGTTTCATACCGATCGGAAAGCGCTGCGCGATGTCGTCGCTCTGTGCATCGGCTTGCGGATCGGCCTGAGCCGCCGCAAGAATCCCGTGCTCCTGGTTGGCGCCGCTCACGACATAGCCCGGCAGCAACGTGCCATTGAGCAAACACGGCTGCCCATAACCGAAATCGTGCGACTGCCGCGAGGTGCCGCGATCGCGGCTTAGCGCCATCCAGCCCGCGTCGAGAATCGCCCAGCCTTTGTCTTCCTGATGACCGATCACGGTCGTGAGTACGCTGAGCGCGATGTCGTCGAGCGTGCAGACGCCCACGTTGTGCATGACCAGATCGAACAGCACGTAGACGCCGGCCCGCACCTCGGTGACGCCTTCGAGATTCCGTGCGGCGAGCGCGGTCGGCGTCGAACCGACGCTGACCGCTGGACACGCGATGCCCGCTTCGCGCAGCCGCTCGGCGGCGCGCACGCAGCCCGCGCGCTCCTGCTCCGCGAGCGCGGCGAGCGCTTCGGGCGTATTCAACTCATAGCTCGAACCCGCATGAGTCATCACGCCGCCGACCTTCACACCGTTCTCGTGCAGAATCCGCCCGACGTCGAGCAGCGTCTGCTGTTCAGGCTGGATTCCCGAGCGATGGCCGTCCGTATCGACCTCGATCCAGACCTCGAACGTTTCGCCGTGCTGGTCGCCGAACGCGGCAAGCGCCGCGGCGGCGGTCGGGTTGTCGACCACCAGCTTCAGATCGCAGCCCTGACGACGCAGCGCGAGCGCGCGCGGCAGCTTCGACGGAACCATGCTGACGGCGTACAGGATGTCGTGGACGCCGGCCGCGTAGAACGCTTCGGCTTCTTTCAGCGTCGATACCGTAATGCCGCGCGCGCCGGCGGCGATCTGCGCGCGCACGACGTCGATGCACTTGGTGGTCTTCACGTGCGGCCGGAACGCGACGCCGAGCGTATTCATCCGCCCTTGCATGCGCGCGATGTTCTTCTGCATCCGGGCGACGTCGATCAACGCGGCCGGGGTTTCGATCTGTTCGAGTTTCATGCTTGCACCTGAGGAACGAGGTGAGGTTTTAGGTTCAATGGCGACGCTCGCGGGCAAAGCTTGCGAGCCACGGCACGAGCCCGTCGAGCGATGCCGCTTCGACCTCGGGCGCTTGCGCACCCGCAACGAGCGGCAGGCCGACCCGGTTGTGCCAGTAGGTCCGCAGACCCACGGCCGCGGTGCCGAACATGTCGTAGCTCGACCCGGCGACGAACGCGGCGCGCCGCGGTTCGACGCCGAGTTTGTCGAGCGCGAGACGGTACGGGAGCGGGTCCGGCTTGTAGACGCCGGCTTCCTCGGCGGTCACGATCGCGTCCCAGCGCACGGGCAACAGCGCGGACGCCTGCAAGCCGAGCCGCGTGGAGCAGTTGGTGACAACCGCGAGCTTGCAGTGCGGCGCGAGCGCACGCAATGCGTCGAGCGCGCCCGGCCATGGCGTCAGATTCAGCCAGTCCGTTTCGAGCGCGTTCGCGGCCGCTTCGGACAGACCGACTTGCGTGGCGGCTTTCCGCACCAGTTGTTCGTAGGGGACGTAACGGCCGCAGCCGTACGTCAGACGCAGATAGGCGGCACGCCAGGCGCGACCCGCTTCGTCGGAGCCTGCCGCGCGGTTCCACGAGGTCCACGAGTCGAGCAGGGCGGTGAGCAGGTCGAACAGGACCGCGTCGGGGTAGGCGGGGGTGTCGGTGGCGTGGGCGGCAGCAGTCATGATTGCATGTGGGCCGGCTGTTGAAGATGAGTCGACTATAGGTTTTCGATAGGACGTCAGCGTTCAGGGGGGATGACTCTTAGATTCAGACTAACTGAATCATCGCCGCCACGGTGGCAGCGGCCTGAAGCGGCTTTGCAGATACTGCATGAAATGGCGCGTGCGCGCCGGCAGCCCCGTGCGCTGATGCGTGAGCGCGATCACGTTCGCATCCGGCGCTTTCCAGCCCGGCAGCACACGCACCAGTTTGCCCTTCGCAAGATCGTCTGCGACGTCCCATTCGGAGCGCAGAATCACGCCACGCCCCTCACAGGCCCATTGGCGGATCACGTCACCGTCGTTGCAGCTCAGATGCGCGGATACGCGCACGCTGCGGCGCGTGCGGCCCTTGCTGAACTGCCACAGCGACACGTCCTCGTTGTTTTCGCGCAGCACGATGCAGGGCAGCCGGCTCAACGCTTCCGGCGATTCGGGTTGGCCGATTCGCTTGACGAGTGCGGGCGCCGCGCAGACGAAGCGCGCGTTCGGCGCGATCATATAGCCGATCAGGTTCGACAGCGGCAGCTCGCCGATATGCACGACGATATCGAAGCGATCGAGCGTTTCGGTCAACGGCCGGTCCGACAGCGTCAGCGCGACGTCGATATCGGGGTTCTGCTGCTGGAACTCGCCGATCAGCGGCGCCAGATGGCGTCGTCCGAAACCGAGCGGCGCATTGATCTTCAGCGTGCCGACGAGGCCGCCGCGGCGCGTTTGCAGATCGTCGAACAGCGCGTCGAACTGCGCGATCAGATCGGCGCCGCGCTCGCACAGCAGCAGGCCTTCGTCGGTGAATTGCAGGCGGCGCGCGCTGCGGTTCACGAGCTGCGCGCCGAGCTTCTTTTCGAGTTGCTGCAAACGCTGCGTGATCGCCGACGGCGACAGCGCGAGCCGCCGCGCGGCGGCGATCAGACTGCCGCTCGCGCGCAGTGTGAGCAGGAAGCGTATATCGGCCGAATCGTTCATGAGGGCGAGGTGAGTGCATTGGCGGAAGCGTGGAATCTCGCAGCATAATGCGTCCCGCTCGATCACAGGGTAAAGTGGCGCTTCCGGTCTATTGATTCAATCATTGGAAAAGAAGTCCATGTCGTTGCCTCATGAGTCGTCCGCGAACGACGCAGCGCCCGATACTCCGCTGAAACAGGCGGTTTTTCTGCACACGGGCTGGCGCAGCGCGGGCACGTGGGTGTGGTCGCGGCTGCGCGAACTCGAAGGCGCGGCCGGTTTCTACGAGCCGCTCAGCAACGTGCTCGCCGATCTCAAACTGGCCGACGTGCCCGCGTCGCGGCCGACCTTGACCTCGGGTCACCCGCCGCTGGCCGCGCCATACTTCGACGAATACCGGCCGTTTTTGCGCGAAGACGCGCGCGGCGTCGCGGGTTACGACCGGCGTTTCAGCATCGATCGCTTTACCCGCGAGCCGGATGCGACGTTCCCGTCAATGCAGGCCTATCTGCGCGCGCTGAGCGCACACACGGTCGAGCAGGGCCGCGTGCCGGTGTTCAAGTTTTGCCGCACGGGCGGTCGTCTGCCGTGGCTGAAGCGCGCGTTTGCCGAGGCGCTGCACGTGGGTGTGCTGCGCAATCCCGCGTCGCAGTTCGCGTCGGGTTGGCTGCTGCGGCAGCAATGGAGCAATGCGTTTTTTGTCGCCGCGCCGTTTCGCGTGCTCGGTCTGAATCAGATCGATCCGCTGGTGAGCGAGGCGATCGGCGTGTGCGGCGTGCGGCTGCCGCCGCTGCCGCCGATGCCCGATGACGCATATGCGCTCGCGTGCGAGCAGTTCGCGCGCACGGTGGACAGCGACAACGCGTATCGCGCGTTCATTGCGTTGTGGATTCTCTGCGCGCTGCGCATGGGTGAGGGCGTCGATCTGCTGATCGATATGGAGCGGCTCGGCGAGTCGCGCGACTACGCGAGCGGCCTGAGCGCCGCGTTCGACGCGCAATGCGGCTTGTCACCCGACTTCACGAGCGCGCGCGATCTGGTCGTTGAAACGCGGCGCAGCGCGGCGCGCATGACGGGCATCGACGGCGGCGCGTTGCGCGCCGTGCACTCCGCCGCGCTGAAATTCCTGAAGGCGCAGCCGGGTATCGACCCGGCGTTCGTCGAGGTGGTCCGCCAGAAAATGGTGCTGGCCAACGAGTTGACCGAAACGTGGCGCTAGCCCGCCGCCGACACCGCCGCGCGCAGCCCGAGCAGATAGCTGTCCACGCCGAAGCCGCAAATCTGCCCTTTGACGATCTCCGCGAACACCGACTGATGGCGGAACGCCTCGCGTGCGTGAATGTTCGACATGTGGATCTCGACCACTGGCACCGTCAGGATCGCGAGTGCGTCGCGAATGCCATAGCTGTAGTGCGTCCACGCGCCGGCGTTGATCAGCACGCCGTCGGCGTTGTCGGTGAACGCCTGGTGAATGCGCTCGCACATCGCCGCTTCGCTATTGGTCTGAAAGCTCTCGACCCGCACGCCGAGCTCGTCGCCGAGCGCGCGCAGCCGTGCGTCGATTTCTTCGAGCGTGATCGTGCCGTATTGCGCGGGATCGCGCTTGCCGAACATGTTGTGGTTGATGCCGTGCAGCATCACGAATGTTTTCATAGAGCCATCCTGAGTAATCAACTGTGAAATATCGGCGCCAATTCGGCTTGTTTTAGTGGACCGCCGCCGCGACAGCGCGGGTCGTATCGACGACCGCACCGGTCTTCGCCGCTTCGACGATCGCCTCGGTGATACGCAGATTCTGCAAACCGTCCTGCGCGCTGACGAGCGGCGGCTCCTTGCCGTGAATCACGCGCACGAAATGCTCGAGCTGCAGCTTTAGCGGGTCGTCGCGCGTCATCTCGGCGACGCTGACGTCGAACGGCTTCCACCACGAGCGGTCCGCGGCTTTGGCGTAGGTCTTCAGGCGCATCGTCGGTACCGCGAGCGAGCCGAAGGTGCCCGCGATCACGTAGCAGTCTTCGTCCGGATACGACGGATAGGCCTTGTTCTCTTGCGACGTTTGCTCCCAGCTGCGCGCGCTGGCGGCGGTATCGGACAGCATGAAGCTGCCGAGCGCGCCGTTCGCGAAACGCAGGTTGATCGCGACCGTATCCTCGACCGGAAAGCCGCGCGTCGCATGCGACGAGAAAGCCTGCACGGCGACGATGTCGCCGCACAGCATGCGCAGGTTGTGCACCTCGTGAATCATATTCAGCAGGATCGGACCGCCGCCGGGCTGGCGCCGCCAGTCGGCGTCGGCGAAGTACTCGTCGGGTTTGAAGAACACCGCGCTGCCCATCACCGCGACGAGCTTGCCCAGCCGCCCCTCGTCGATCAGCTGCCGCGCGCGCGCCATGATCGGACTGTGCGCGCGATGATGACCGATCAGCAGCGGCACGCCGCTGCGCGCCGCGTCGGCGGCGAGCGTTTCCGCTTCGTCGACGCTCGGCGCGATCGGCTTTTCGAGCAGCGTCGGCACGCGCGCCGCGAGGCAACGCGACGCGTGTTCGACGTGCAGCTGGTTCGGCGTCGCGAGAATCACGCCGTCGGGGCGATCGCGTTCGAGCAGTTCGTCGAGCGTGCGGAACAGCGGCACGCCGGCCTCGGCCGCGAGCGCGGCGGCCGCCGGCGATGGATCGACGATCGCCGACAGCGTGCACGCGTCGCTTTGCTGCGCGACCGCCATATGAGCGCGGCCGATGTAGCCCGCGCCGGCGACTGCGATCCGGGTGCTGGTCATGAGCGGGTTCCCTGAAAGTGCTGGTTAAGGCGCGCTAGCCGGCAAGCGGGCTCAAGCAACGGCTTTTTTTCCCGCGGCCATGCTTTGCGCGCGCATCGCGTCGTAGCTGAGCTTGTCCATCGGCACGGCATTCTTTTCGCCGAGGTCGCTGAGACGCACACGGAAGTTCTCGCGCGCGCTCCATGCGGAGATCGCGCATACGATCGTGATGCCGAACGTGATCGCGCCGATCGTCAGCGGCACGTTGTGCGATCCCGGCGGCGCGACGTAGGCGAACAGGGCTGGCAGCAGCGCGGTGATCGTCGTGCCGATGTTCTGGCCGATCGCCATCGCCGAGACGCGCGAACGCGTCGGGAACAGTTCCGGGTAGAAGCTCGGGAAGATCGCGTTGTAGCCTTGATAGATGACGCCCCACATCAGGATCGACATCACCATCGCGAGCGGCACGTTGTGGATGCTGATCGCGTACAGATACGCAAAAGAAAGCAGCCCTGCCCCGAGCGCGCCGACGATGATCGGCAGACGCCGCCCGATCCGGTCGGATAGGTTGCCCACGTACGGAATCACCAGCACCGCGACGATGTTGCCGATCACCGGAATCCACAGATACAGGCTTTTCGAAAAGCCGATCCCGTACGACGGCTGCACCGCGTACGCCGCACCAAAAATCGTCGCGACGACCGGGATCACGTTCATCAGCGAGCACAGCACGACGCGCAGCATGTCGCGCCAGTTGTACTTGAACGCTTCGACGATCGGCGAGCGCGGCACACCGCCGCTCGCGCCTTCCTTCTCGAACGCGGGCGTTTCGTGGACTTCGCGGCGGATGATGTAGCCGGCGATCAGCACGATCGCGCTGAGCAGGAACGGAACGCGCCAGCCCCACGAGTTGAACGATGTGTCGTCCATGTAATAGGCGAGCGGCAGGAATACGGCGGCGGCGAGAATCTGGCCGGCCTGCACGCCTTGCAGCGTGAAGCTCGCGTAATAGCCGCGTCGTCCGAATGGCGCGTGCTCGAGGATCATCGAGCTGGCGCCCGAGATTTCACCGGCGACCGCGAAGCCCTGGATCAGCCGCAGCACGACGAGCAGCACCGGCGCGAGAAAGCCGATCTGGTGATAAGTCGGCAGCAAGCCGACCGCCATCGTCGACAGACCCATCAGGAACATGCAGAGCAGCAGTACGTTCTTGCGCCCGTGGGTATCGCCCCAGTGCCCGAGCACGATCGCGCCGATTGGCCGCGCGACGTAGCCGACGCCGTAGGTTGCGAGCGATGCGACGATCGCGATCTTCGGGTTGCCGGAAGGGAAGAACAGTTGAGGAAAGATGAGCGCGGCGGCCTGCGCATAGATGAAGAAGTCGTAGTACTCGAGTGCCGAGCCAATCCAGCCGCTGGCGGTTGCCTTGCGCGCCTGCGAGCTATGCCCGCCACTTGCCGATGCGTTCGTTTGCATGTCGTCTCCTGAATGGGAAATGTTTTTGTCAGCTTCTACGGCTGAATCATTGGCGCTTTTAAACGGGCACCGCGCAAGCCAGGATTTTCCTGATCTCGTTGCCGCGGTGCAGCACAACGGTATGGATCGACGCATGTCATACGCCGCCGCGGCACACTGCGGGTTAACCACGGCCTGAGTGCGCCGGGCATTGCATTGGACCGCCGTTCAAACGACCGGCCCTTGCCCAAGCCATCCGTTGCAGCTAGGGTAATAGCGTTATGCGCCGACACAATGCGTCCAGATGCAAAATCAGAATGCGCTCACAGCCACGAATGAATCCTTCCTGCGCGATCTGCAGCTGTTCTGTCATATCGCGCGGCGCGGCAGTTTTGTCGCGGCGTCGACGGAGATGGGGCTGTCGCCGTCGCATGTGAGCAAGCGCATCGCCATGCTCGAAGCCGGTCTCGGCGTGAAGCTGTTTCAGCGCACCACGCGCCGCGTCAGCGTGACGAGTGACGGCGAAGCCGCGCTGCAATGGGCGCAAAAAATTCTCGATGACGTGCAGGGCATGGCCGACGCGTTCGCCTATCGCCGCACCGAGCTGAGCGGTCTGTTGCGTATCAGCACGAGTTTGCGGCTCGGCCGCAAGCACGTGTCGCCGATTCTCGCGATGCTGCGCGAGCGCCACCCGAACCTCGAAATCTGGCTCGAACTGCTGGATCGGCGCGCGGATGTGGTCGGCGAGAACTTCGATATCGACGTGCGCGTGGGCGAAGTCCAGGAGCCGCATCTGATCGCGCACAAGATCGTGGAGAGCGCGCGGATTCTGTGCGCGTCGCCGGCTTATCTCGAGCAGCACGGTGCGCCGGTCGAACTCAACGATCTGACCGGCCACGATTGCCTGCTGTTTCGCGGCCGCGACGACCGCTTCGGAGTCTGGCGTCTCAGCGGGCCGCACGGCGAAAAGAGCGTGAAGGTGACGGGCACGGTCGCGTCGAATCTGAGCGACATCGTCGTGCAGTGGGCGAAGCAGGGCTACGGGATCGTGATGGTGTCGGTCTGGGACGTGGCCGAGAGCCTGCGCGCGGGCGAACTGGTGCGTGTGCTGCCCGACTATCAGCAGTCCGCCGATGTGTGGGCGGTGACGGCCGAGCGCTTGTCGTCGTCGGCGCGGATTCAGGTGTGTATCGAGTTTCTCAGGGAGCAGCTGACACGCGGACCGTATGCACTGGTGACGCGCGGCGTGGGCGGACTCTGAGCTGCGCATGCCCGGGTCCCGGGTCCGGCGCCCCCACGCTTGCGTGTTTACACGCTCGAAGCCGTATCCTCTTCCGCCGCGTCGAGCTCGCTGCGTTGAAGCGTCGTGACGGAGTCGCGAACGACCGTCGTGGCCGTGACGGGCCGCGGGTCTTCGATGCTGTAACGCAGGCGCCAGCCTTCACGATAGAAGCGCAACTGCCGGTAGCGCATCAGATAGACAAGACCGACGAGCGCCGCGCCGAAGCCCGATGCCGCGCCGACGCCGAGCGCCCAGCGCGGGCCGAAACGGTCGGCAACCCAGCCGACCACCGGCGCGCCGAGCGGTGTGGTGCCGAGCGCGATCGCGAGCAGGATCGCGATGACGCGGCCGCGCATCGCGGGCTCGGTGGTCAGTTGCACGAGGCTATTGGTCGAGGTGGTGAAGGTCTGCGTCGACACGCCGATCACGACCAGCACGATCCCGAACAGCACATAGTTGGGCATCAGCGCGGCTGTCGTGCAGCCGATGCCGAATATCGCCCCTGCGCTGAGCAGCAGCCCGATCGTGGGCCGCGCGCGGCGCGCGGCGAGCAGTGCGCCGGTGACTGAGCCGATTGCCATCGTCGAACTGAGCAGGCCGTACTCGCTGGCGCCGGCACGGAACGCGGTGACGGACATCGTCGAGATGAAGATCGGGAAGTTCAGGCCGAAGGTGCCGATCAGGAACAGCATCAGGAGCGCCGCCTTCAGATCGGGGCGGGTCCACACATATTTGAAGCCTTCGACGAAGCTGCCGCGCGAGCGCACATTGCGCGGCTTGATATGCAACTGGTCGAGCCGCAGCATGCGCAGCGCGCCGAGCACCGCGACGAACGACAGTGCATTGATCAGAAACACCCAGCCGCTGCCCACCGACGCGATCAGCAGACCGGCGACTGCCGGGCCGAGCATACGCGCGGCGTTGAACGACGTGGAGTTCAGCCCGACCGCGTTGGCCAGATCGCGCTCGCCGACGAGGTCGGATACGAAGGTCTGGCGCGCGGGGGAATCGAACGCGGTCACGCAGCCGAGCAGCCCGGCGAACACGTAGACCTGCCATAGCTGCACGAGCCCCGTGACCGTGAGCAGACCGAGCGCCAGTGCCAGCGTGCCCATTGCCGCCTGCGTCACGAACAGCAGCTTGCGGCGATCGAAGTGATCGGCCGCGTAGCCGGTGAGCGGCAGCAACAGCATCTGCGGGCCGAATTGCAGCGACATCACGATGCCCACCGCCGTCGCGTTGTGATGGGTAAGCTCGGTGAGCACGAGCCAGTCCTGCGCCGTGCGCTGCATCCACGTGCCGATGTTCGAGACGATCGCGCCGCTCGCCCAGACACGATAGTTGAATATGCGCAGCGAACGGAACGTGGTGCTCACGACAGGGGTGTCCTCAATGCGGGGTGGACTGCATGCGGGTAGTGACTCGCGTCAAGCCGGGCTTGAAGCGCGCGAGCGTTCGAGCAGATCGAGCACTTCCTGCGTCGTGCCGGTTTCGCCCAGGCGCGGGAAGATGCGCGTGATGCTGTTGGTGTGCGCGTCGGCGTTCAGATCGGTCATCGCGTCGACGACGAGCGTGACGTTCAGGCCGGCCTCGCTCGCGAAACGCGCGGTCGATTCGACGCCGATGCTGGTCGCGACACCGACGAGCACCACTTGCGTGACGCCTTGCTGTTGCAGATACGAGGCCAGATCGGTGTTCGTGAAGGCGCCCCACGTGCGCTTCGTGACCAGATGGTCCGACGGCTGCTGCTTCAGTTCGGGCAGCAGATCGGCGAAACCGGCCGGGAAGTCGGCGGAGTGGCGACCCTGCTCGGTGCGGCCCGGTGCACCGGCGGTGACGTTCACGAGCACCACCGGCAGGCCGTGGCGGCGGAACGCGTCGAGCAGCGTAACCGTGCGTTCGACGATCTCACCGGCCGAATAGGGCGCGGTGGGCAACGCGACGACGCCGCGCTGCAGATCGACGACGACCAGTGCGGTTTTGGCATCGAGAGTAGTGAGTGCCATGAAGTGCTCCTGCGAGTGGCGGGACGCGCGTGCGCGCATCGCGAGTTACAAATCGACGAGGCGTTTCAGCAGATCGACGCCCGTCGCGAGCTGTTGCTGTTCGGCTTGCGTGAAGCGCGTTTGAATCGTGCGGCACAGCCAGTCTTCGCGCGCCGCGCGGCTCGCCTTAACCTTCTTGCGAAAGGACGGAGTCAGCGACAGAACCGTCTGCCGTCCATCGTTGGGATCGGGCGCGCCGTTGACGAGCCCCGCGGCTTTCAATGCCGCGAGCGTTTCTCCCATCGACTGCGGACGCATGCCGTGCGCGCGCGCGAGCGCGGTGACCGTGGCCGGGCCTTCGCGTTCCAGCAAATTCAGCACCTGCACCTGCGACGGCGTGAAGTCGCCGACATGCGACTCCTCGCGCAGACGCCGGCGTAGCTTGCCCACCAGCACGCGCAGGTCTTCGGCCAGCGTATGGAGTTCTTCCGGCGTACCGGAAAGAGGGGATTTGCTCATGCGATGAGCTCGTGCGATGACATGATGTGAAGGTATCCTGCTAAGGTTACCTTCGTACCTCGCCTGGGTCAAGGTCTTAGGTGGCGGGACCCCGTACGCGAGGGCAGCGCCACGATCGCGCTCAACGCGCCCGCATCCGCCGGTTGAAAAAACGCCATACCGCGGCGCCGGCCAGCATCGCACCGCCGAGCGCGAGGCCCAGCAACACCAGCGAACTCAGATGCTCGCGCACCACCGGCACGTTGCCGAACAAATAGCCGGCCGCAATCAGCGACACGATCCACAGTGCCGCCCCGGCGGTGACGAACGTGACGAAGCGCGAGAACGTCATTTGCGACACGCCGGCGGCGAACGGCGCGAACGTGCGCACCACCGCGATGTAGGGTGAAAGCAGGAAGGTCAGGCGGCCGCGCGCCTCGCTGAACGCGTGGGCGCGGCTCAGCGCATTGCGGTTGAGCCAGTAGTAGTTGCGGGTGTAGACCTTGTCGCCGACCGCGTGGCCGATCGCGTACCCGACGATGCTGCCGGCCACCGTCGCGACGAACAGCGCGGGCGCGATGATCCACACGTTCAATGCGCCGGTGGCCGCGAGCGCGCCGCAGATGAAGATCAGCGGATCGCCGGGCAGAAAGAACAGCGGCAGAAATGCGAACTCGACGAACACGACGACGAACAGCAGCGCGTAGATTGCCGTGCCGAATTGAACGATAAGCGCGCTCAGGTGCTGGTCGAGGTGCAGCGCGATCTGCAGCACATTCATCAGGTTCATGTTGGCATGAGCCTCAGGTGGCGTTCGGAACTGATGAGTGTAGTCCCGCGCGCGTGGGTGCAGGTGCTTGCGCGACGAGTTTATGTCGTTTGACGCTTGTCGATGTTGCCGCGCCGATGTCAAACTCGGGTGGTCTTCATCAGATGCAATGCCATGTCGCGCGAGTCCGCCATCACCTTCCGTTTTGCCACGCCGCACGAAGCGGAAACGATTCGCGCCATCGAATTCGAAGCGGGGCTGCGTTTCGTCAGTGTCGGCATGACCGGAATCGCCGACGCACCGCCGATGGCGCGCGAGGTCGTCGAGCGCAAGATCGAAGCGCGCGAGATCATCGTCGCGCTCGACCAGCACGAGGTTTGCGCGGGCTTCGTGATGTTCGAGCCGCAGCCGGCGCGCATCTACGTTCAGGAGCTCGACGTACTGACCTCGCACGCGGGCAGGCGCATCGGCGCGGCATTGATCGAAGAGGTCGCGCGAATCGCGCGCGCGCGGCATTTGGCGCAACTGGTGCTGTCGACGTATCGCGACGTGCCGTGGAACGCGCCGTACTACCGGCGGCTCGGCTTTCGCGAGCTCACCACGTCGGAACTCGACGCGGCATTGCTCGCGCGGCGCGACGCGCATATCGCGCGCGGGCTCGATGAGTCGAAACGGGTATTCATGCGGCGCGATCTGGCCTAGCGCGCAAAAAAGCGGCGGGCGTGGCTGAAATTCAGTCACGCCCGCCGATTTGTCATTTCATGCAGCGGACATGGGCCCGCTGTCACTGCCGATTACACCGTTTCCAGCGCCGGATAATCGGTGTAGCCGGCTTCGCCGCGCGCATAGAACGTCGCCGGAACCGGCGTGTTAAGCGGCGCATCTTCCGCGAAGCGGCGCACCAGATCCGGATTCGCGATGTACAACTTGCCCCAGGCCACCGCATCCGCTTCACCGGCGTCGAGCACCTGCTGCGCGGTTTCCTTCGTGAACTTCTCGTTCGCGATGTACGGGCCGCCGAACGCTTTCTTCAGCTGCGGGCCGAGGCGGTCGTCGCCGAGCGCTTCACGCGCCGCGATAAACGCGATCTTGCGCTTGCCGAGTTCGTGCGCGACATAGCCGAACGTGGCGGCCGGATCGGAATCGCCCATCGTATGCGAGTCGCGGCGCGGCGCGAGATGCACGCCGACGCGGTTTGCACCCCACACGCTAATGCAAGCGTCGGTGACTTCTAGAAGCAGACGCGCGCGGTTCTCGATCGGGCCGCCATAGATATCGGTACGCTTGTTGGTGCTGTCCTGCAGGAACTGGTCGAGCAGATAGCCGTTCGCGCCGTGCACTTCGACGCCGTCGAAGCCCGCGGCCTTCGCGTTTTCCGCGCCCTTGCGGAATGCTTCGACGACACCGGCGATTTCGTCGAGCTCGAGCGCGCGCGGCGTCACGAACGGACGCTCGGGCCGCACGAGGCTCACGTTACCGCCGGCCGCGATCGCGCTCGGCGCGACCGGCAGCTCGCCGTTCAGGAACACCGGGTCCGAAATACGGCCGACGTGCCACAGCTGCAGGAAGATCTTGCCGCCCGCGTCGTGCACGGCCTGCGTGACGAGCTTCCAGCCTTCAACCTGTTCCTGCGACCAGATGCCCGGCGTATCCGCGTAGCCGACGCCTTGCGGCGTGACCGACGTCGCTTCGCTGAGGATCAGGCCGGCGCTCGCGCGTTCGGCGTAGTAGCGCGCCATCAGCGCGTTCGGCACGCGAATTTCCTCGGCGCGCTGACGCGTGAGCGGCGCCATGATGATGCGGTTCGGCAGCGTGATATCGCCAATTTGCAGCGGATCGAAAAGAGTCGGCATAAGAGTTCACCTTTGGCGGCGGGCAGGGCCCGAGCCTCATAAAACTGCGTGAAAAAGGAAACGCGGCGATGCGAGTGCGGTACTCAGAGCGTGGTGTTCATGTATTCGAGAAACGCCTGAATGACGGGCTCGTTGCGTTTGAAAAACACCCATTGACCGACCCGTTTCGACGTGACGAGCCCCGCGCGCTGCAAAGCGGCGAGGTGCGCCGACACGGTGGACTGCGACAGACCGCAGCGCGCGTCGATCTTGCCCGCGCACACGCCGTGGTCGAGCGGCAGCTCCTGATCGGCAAAATGCGCTTGCGGCTCGCGCAGCCAGCCGAGAATCTCCCGGCGGACCGGGTTGGCCAGCGCTTTGTGGATCGCGTCGAAATCGGGCGTCATGTGGATGGTTTCAGGTGGTTCGATAAGCCGCACGCTGTATCACGTGCACAACATGCATCGCTACGGAACGAATTATATATCGGATCTTCACGATATGGGTGAAAGCACTACCCTGAATGGGGCGATAGGTTTCGACAAGACAAAAAAGTTGAAACTTCGCGAAAAGCGAAGTTGTTCGGCCGGATTGCGGCGAACGCGCTCGTTTCGATTCGCATTGCAATAGGGCGAAACTCCTTTTGATCCAATCGCCCTCGCTCTCTCCGATTATCTCAATAATCGGATTTGGCCGATATTCTCGGCTAACGGTAGTCCATAACCTAGCGCTTATTCTTACTTGGGCGTGTCGTGCGAAAGGATTACATTTTGTCAGTCAGGTTTTCGGTGCGTTTGAAGCAATGTCATTCATGCCTACCCTGTTTATTCCGACTTTGAGGTTTTGGAACGATGCGGTTGCCGTATCTACGGAATACGTGCGCAATCGCTCGTACATTAAAGCGAGTCAGTTCGTACATTCCCACTTCAACTCCCCGGCGTCCGCCGTGTTGCTGTTCGGCATGGTTGCCTTGCTGGGTGCGTCGGCCTGGGTGGCGGTAACGGAGATGGTCGGTCGCGCGAACGCATCCGGCGCAATGCAACCGAGCCCGGCGTTGGACATGGCTGTGTTGGCTCCGAAAAAGTTGGTTAGCAAGACCGCCAATAATCAGTTGTCCGACGCTGCATTGCTTGTCATGTCGGAGTCCTAGAGTGGTTCATCCGCAGGGCGGATCGAAGACTCTGCGCGATACCTTGGAGCGCGCCGGCGTGCCGATCGAAGTACGGGAGCAAACCAAGAGCATTTATGCCTGTCGGCTTGACCTTACCGCTCCGCGCAGAAGGGCGAAACTTTCATTTTCTCTTCGCGCTGGACGAGGCAACCATACAGGGTAAGGCTGTTCGGCATCGAAGTGATACATATAATTCGGGAAGGACAATTCAAAGTCGCCTTTATCCACCACCGCTTCGCCTAACAATTCGTTGATGAAATATCGAATCCCTAAGCAATATTCGGAGCGATGGCGCGTTGGGTATCGCGATAAGACCATCAAAAGCCGCACCAATTTGCAGATTTCGTAACACGTTCCGACCGAAGCCCGTGACGTTGTTTCCAACATGACATTCATTGGTGAGAATTCAACTCACATAGGAGAAGTTGCGATGAGGTACTCTTTTTTTCTGCGGCTGACTGCTTTGCTTGCCCTTGGGTCGTCGTCCATGTATGTGGAGCTGGCCTTGGCGCAGGAGCGCGAGGCTCCAGTCGTCGGCACGCGACCCGCGATGAGCGCGCTGACAGCGCAACCGGCCACACCCGCATCTGGAGCATCATCTGGCGCAGCGGCCGACAGCGACGTGCAAGGCTATGTCGCCGAACTGATCCAGATGATTCACGACGCGAAGCTGACGGAGTTGCGGACGACGTACAACGGTAGTTACGGCGCAACGCTCTTCTTCTATCCCCAGGAAATGACATACTACGTTGCGTTGTTTCAGGATCGCCACTTCTGGCGTGTTATCAAGTCGCAGGACGAGGCACGTGCCGAAGCAATCTATGCAGGCTTCGTGCAGCAGACTGCGCAATTGGCAGAAGTCGAAATTCGTCGCACGCAATTGGAAGCGCAAAACGCGTTTCTCAATCGAGGGCTCGCGCAGTCAGCGGACCGCGCGCGGCGTCTGCAGGCCGATCTGGACGTTGCCCGCACGCAGCAGGCGCAGGTCGACGATCGTCAGCGTCGAATGCAGGCCGAGGCCGCTGTACTGCGCGCGGAAAAGGTGCAAGCGCAGGCGCAATTGCGCGAACTGCAACGTCAGGTCGATACACTGCAAAGGCAGAATGAAGCCGGTTTGCCGGGCGCAAAATAGATCCGCCAGCAATCTTGCAAGCCCGCGCTCGATGGCTTCCTCCTCATGCTTGCTTCCGGGACCCGATACAACGAACACGAGGTATTTAGGACGTTTCTTATTATTTTGCTGAGTGTTTTGAGGAGTTGCCTGATCCTTCCTCAGCGTTAATAGGTCTAGGATCTATCTACGGTGCAGATTAAGGATGCGAGTGGCGATAGAGCGTGCGTTAGTACTTGCGACCGACCAGTGTCAGGTCTGTCCAAATCGGACCGAGGTGTGGGCTCTTCTTGCCGAGTGGTCTTATGCAGTTCATTGTTCCGCGTGCACGAGATTATGGGCAGGGTGAATCCATTGAGGATATCCGCACAGGCAGGGGCGTCGTAAGGTGATACCCGGAATCGATGGATGCGTAAAACTCCAGCTACGGCTTACCGCTAACACATTCGTTCCAAAAACGAACTTTGAATCATCAAATATAGCGCGCATTGCTAGGCATTTGATACCACATTAGTGGATGGGTCTCGCGAACCACCGTTTCGACACACCTCCATGCGCTCATGAAATTTTGCCGTGAGGCGTTGCGAGAAAACCGATGTTGACGATTCCCCTTACTGCAGTCGAGGGCACGATGGCGTTGCCAAGTTCACGACCGTTTGCAAGCCTGCCCGCTTCTTTTGGACACGAATGGATGCCACTGCCTTCTCGCGTTAGTTTGCGTCCTGAGGTCATCGGATTCTATGGCGCGTTGTCACGAACGTTCTGTCTAAGTGCCGTAGCAATCAGATCGATGTGCCGGTGGGAGCAGCTGCGCCCTGAATCGAGCGCGCGCTTCCATGCCGATGTTGACTCACCAGCGGGCTTGGTCACTCCCGCGGCAAGTGCACCGAAACCAGCGTCCGGATGCATCGAGGCGCCGCACGGACAGCCCCGTTTAATACGCCGACGGGTAATCGCAGAGCGCGTAGTTGCAACGGGCGGAATAGTGCTCGCGGCATGGATTGCGCTGAGGGCCATGTCGGTTCCTCCCGCGCAGACCGTTGCAGGGGGTGATGTCACCCCTTTGGTGACTGTACCGTCGGCTCCCATTTCGGCGCAAATGGAGGCGTCGATACCGGTGAAAGGAAGTTCAGCCGCCCTTTCGCGCAACTACGGAAACGAAGCCGCGAGCAGGAATATTAGTTCCGCTAGAGAATCGGTATCTCAGCGTATTGGTGCAGTTACCGTTCGTCGGGGTAACGGCGGTGCGGCTCGCCCGGCAGTTCGCCCCGCTGCGACATCAGCAGCAGGGCATCATTCACCGTCCTCGACGAAATGGGCCGCGGTCGATCACTATGCATCCGCCGCAACCGGGGTACGCCTGCTCCCAAGCGACGGCGTGCCGATTTCGTCATGGGCGGTGCGAGCGGACGACTCTGGCTGGATGGATAAAATGCAACATCGTCGTATCACGGATGTGCCTGGGCGATTCGCCGGGTAAGCATGGGTCATTGAGTTGATGATGTAGACAACCCACTCCTCGTGCGCTGCGCGTCGGCAATGGAAACGAGAAGAACATCATGAGATGTACGGTTCGGTCCATGACAAGCTCATTGTTGAGGTGAATACAAGTGCTGTCATGTCGCCGCGGAAGTAGTCGGCAACTTTTCGCAATCAGGCGGCGCCTTCACTCGCAGAAGCATTGAATTCGATTGGCAATGCAGGCGTTCTGTCCGTGACTGGCGACGAGCCGGCCGGCGTCATCCGCCACTGAATGGAGGCGAGCGCGTTGTCAGATGGAGCCGAGATACAACGTGGTGCGTAGCCCCTCTCGCATTGACGTTCCAATCAAAAAATGTCCGAAAACCGATCGGACCAGCGAGGCTCACTTATCCATGGTGTAACGACGCGCTCTTGTCCGAGGCCTCGGCTAAGACACCGCCCTATTGAAAGACGGCTAATAGGAATGGGCCCATTTCGTTTCTACATATTTTAAGACGTGCCCTGTTTTTGCAGTTGGATTGAATCCGTAAAATTCTGGTTGATGTCATCGCTTCACGCTCGGATGGGCCAGCGGCGCAGCGAACGGATGTTTGGGATGCAATCTAACGCCTTCTCTGACATGCGAATGGCAACATTGCGAACTTGCGAAATTGAGTCAGCGAAATCGCCGATTGTCTACATCTGAGCACAGAGGCAATCGAATCGCGGAAAAATGCGTAGATCTACAAACTTGGTACCTATGGGATGGCGACTTGGTGCGCTACGGAATAGAGAAAAGATTCTGTCCGGAACCTGTGTCTTACTGCGGCGCGTCAAATCGGGACGATGCATGAATTTCCCGATTTTTAATGCGAATTAAAGGCAAATTCATTTACGTGGCCCGAGAATCAAGTTTTATAGATGATCGAATGTTATAAACCTCCGTTGGGTTCGATGAAGTTGCAATTTTTGCAGCCGGGGAAAACCACGAGTGAGAAAAAGTGATGAAACAAGACAGATTCGCAAGCATAAGAGAATTGCTAATCAGGTTCGCGAAACTTTCCCGGCGTCAGCAGAGTGATTTTCTGTCCACCGTAACCGATTTCATGTTCGAGTCGCCAAAATCAAAAAAGCAGATGCTTCTTGAATGGGAAAGACAGTCCATCTGCCGGGACTCGCGATTGGTTGGAAAAAACGGAGATTAGCAAACGCTGTTCGCGGTTGTGCTCGATACAGTCGGGCCAAAGGCAGGTGCGCCGATGTGGTTCGTCAAGCGAAATGTGCTGACCCGGGGCCGAATAGAGCCAGTGCGCAGCACGGCGAACAGGACGTTGCAGCCTTGCCGTGCCGGCGCGAGGGGGGCGTTGCTTTGGCGCTGGGCCGGAGCGATCTTGCTGCCGTAACACGTTCGATAGACAGATCTCGCAAGACCGCGAAGGCGCACAGGAGCAAAGCGCACTTGGGTATTCTTGCTGCCTCGTCTGGACAGACGCCGCCGATCGAAGAGCCTGAATCTTAGGTAACTGGCGCGAAGTCAGCAAAGTTGGCCATCGTCAATTCGTCTCGCTCACCAGCAGCGATGGATAGCGCACCCCGGGTCTCGCGACGCTAAGGGCTGGGCCCGCTGCGAAACCGGCAAAGCATATGTCCTGTCGAACACGCCCCCAGAGCTTTTCCTCCTACGCGTCGCGTTGCGCACAGCAATCCTGCCCCGGTGCGCGGGTCCGTCAAGGCAATCGTTCTCAACCGTCTACCGCGGATCTCGGCGCGCGGCAAGTTCACATCAACCGGTAGCTCACACAATAGAACGCCGACAGCGACGAAGATGTCCGCCGCATGCCCTGACAGTTGCCGCCTCCATTTCGCGATCTGGTTCTGACGCACATCAAGCTGCTACTCCCGCTCGACCAGTGTCTGCGCCCCTTTGACCGTTCCGCTTCGAATGCCGCAATCGTGTTCGTCGGGTCTTCTTTGTCATCTTCCAGGTCTTGGTGCCGACGTTGTCTCGGGGTTCACAGCTGGGGAATTCCATCTATCGAGCTCTGCGAAGTGTTGGTGGAAATTTTTGTGCCTTTTTAATTGATTTTCCATTGCGGGAAAGTCTCGCGATCAGCGGATGAGTAATTTATCGACAGAGATCTCGTTGCGGCTTTGTCCTATGTTCAATTTGGCGACTTTAGGACGAGGCTGATTATATTCGTTGCGCAATAAAAATAAGATTATCTGGGATTTCGGCTAGGAACAAGTCGGTTTATTTCCTGCGTCATTGATAATTTTTTGATGATTTCGGCATGTCGATTTCACATTTACAGGCATCGCGACTGTGATGCAGGCCTGAATAGCGCTTTGCGCTTATCGGAAAGTAAATTCGTAAATAAGTGACAAATTTCAGTGCTGAAGGAAATTAAGTTTTTTATCACGGTGGTCAAAGGTGCGGACGGTGAACGCGGACGGCGCCGGCTTGGCGCCGAACTAAAACGCGAGCGGCACGACGGTCATCAACTTGGGTGACGCGGTCGCCACATAGCCGCATACGTGAATCTATTTTTTTGAACTGGAGAATATTGATGAACAAGTCGTACAGGAGTATTTGGTGCGAGAAGACCGGCACTTTCGTTGCCGCGGCCGAGACCAGTCGGGCAAAAGGTAAGAAGCCTTCGTCGGGCGTCGTCGCCACCGCGATTGTGTCTGCTGTGGGCGTGGCCGCATTCATGGCGCCGCAGATGGCGCTGGCGTTGACCCATGGCTCGAGCTTGGTCCTGTGTAACCAGTCTGCAAACTCAGGGGGGGGCTATAGTTGGGGGCCGGGCGGCACAAGCAAGCAAGTCGGTTGTGGTCCTGGCTCTAATCCCTTCGGTGATGGCACCCAGTCTTTCCAGCTCGGCAATGCCGGCAACGACAGCGGCGCCGCTAACGGTGAAGCGCAGACCGCCTATGTCGCAGGATTCTCCGATGGCACCCTGGTGCTGGGTGGGACCAACGGCGTCCACGTGCGTGCCGAAATGGATCTCGACAATCACACAATAACGAATCTCAAGCAAGGCGCAGTGTCGGCGACCAGTAAGGACGCGATAAATGGCTCGCAGCTGTACGCGACGAACCAGTCGATCGCCAACCTGGATGACCGGGTGACGAACGTGTACGAGAAGGGCACGAAGTACTTCCACGCGAATTCGACGGGTACGGATTCTTCGGCGACGGCTCAGGACGCGGTGGCGATCGGTGTGGGCACGGTGTCGGCAGGCGACTACGCCACGGCGGCTGGTCCTTACGCTAAGGCATCAGAATTCGGTGCCACGGCGCTTGGTAATGTGGCTAAAGCGCTTGGATCCAAGTCCACGGCGATTGGTTTTAACACGAATGCGACAGGCGCCGCCGCCGTGGCGCTTGGTGATACGGCAGGCGCGACAGGTGAGTTCTCACTGGCGCTGGGTGCGCGCGCCGCTGCAACGCATGCGAATTCGGTAGCGCTGGGCGCAGACTCGACGACCTCGGCTGCGGTGAGTCCGAGCGGCACGTCCATCCGCGGCACGAACTACTTCTTTGCCGGTTCGAATCCGATTGGCACGGTGAGCGTGGGCAGCGTGGGTAACGAGCGCACGATCACGAACGTGGCCGCGGGTCGCCTGAGCGCGACGAGCACCGATGCGGTCAATGGTTCTCAACTGTATGCGACCAACCAGGCAATTGAGCAGATCAGCCAAAATGGCGCCGGCGGCGGGACGGATGCGCTGGCGGTGCATTACGACGATGCCGCGAAGGGCACGGTCACGCTGGGTGGTGCCAGCAATGGCACGAAGATCAAGAACGTGGCCGCAGGTGACCTGTCGTCGACGAGCAAGGACGCGGTGAATGGCTCGCAGCTGTACGCGACGAACCTGCAGGTGGGGCAGAACACCACGTCGATCACCAACCTGAACGAGAAGGGCACGAAGTACTTCCACGCGAATTCGACGGGTACGGATTCGTCGGCGACGGCTCAGGACGCGGTGGCGATCGGTGTGGGCACGGTGTCGGCAGGCGACTACGCCACGGCGGCTGGTCCTTACGCTAAGGCGTCTGAATTCGGTGCCACGGCGCTTGGTAATGTGGCTAAAGCGCTTGGATCCAAGTCCACGGCGATTGGTTTTAACACGAATGCGACAGGCGCCGCCGCCGTGGCGCTTGGTGATACGGCAGGCGCGACAGGTGAGTTTTCACTGGCGCTGGGTGCGCGCGCCGCTGCAACGCAGGCGAATTCGGTAGCGCTGGGCGCAGACTCGACGACGTCGGCTGCGGTGAGTCCGAGCGGCACGTCCATCCGCGGTACGAACTACTTCTTTGCCGGTTCGAATCCGACTGGCACGGTGAGCGTGGGCAGCGTGGGCAAGGAGCGCACGATCACGAACGTGGCCGCGGGTCGCCTGAGCGCGACGAGCACCGATGCGGTCAATGGTTCTCAACTGTATGCGACCAACCAGGCAATCGAGCAGATCAGCCAAAATGGCGCCGGCAGCGGGACGGATGCGCTGGCGGTGCATTACGACGATGCCGCGAAGGGCACGGTCACGCTGGGTGGTGCCAGCAATGGCACGAAGATCAAGAACGTGGCCGCAGGTGACCTGTCGTCGACGAGCAAGGACGCGGTGAATGGTTCGCAGCTGTACGCGACGAACCTGCAGGTGGGGCAGAACACCACGTCGATCACCAACCTGAACGAGAAGGGCACGAAGTACTTCCACGCGAACTCGACGGGCGCCGATTCGTTGGCGCTGGGCAAGGACTCGGTGGCAATCGGTATGGGTGCTGTGTCGAACAACGCGAACGACGTGGCGTTGGGCGCAGGCTCGACGACGTCGGCTGCGGTGAGTCCGAGCGGCACGTCCATCGGCGGCGCGAACTACTTCTTTGCCGGTTCGAATCCGATTGGCACGGTGAGCGTGGGCAGCGTCGGTAAGGAGCGCACGATCACGAACGTGGCCGCGGGTCGCCTGAGCGCGACGAGCACCGACGCAGTCAATGGCTCGCAGCTGTACGCCACGAACCAGCAGATGGACCAGTTGAGCCAGGACATCAAGAATGGCGCAGGCGGCGGGACGGATCCGCTGGCGGTGCATTACGACGATGCCGCTAAGGGCACGATCACGCTGGGCGGTGACAGCAATGGCACGAAGATCAAGAACGTGGCCGCAGGTGACCTGTCGTCGACGAGCAAGGACGCGGTGAATGGTTCGCAGCTGTACGCGACGAACCAGTCGATCACCAACCTGGATGACCGGGTGACGAATATCGCAACGAACATTTTCGAGAACGCGATCAAATTCACCGCCACGGGCGATGTACTGCTCGAGGTCTACCTGAAGGATGACACAGCCGTCGATTCTCCGATCGTGATCGGCGTCAGCGACACCGGCATCGGCATGACCCCGCAGCAGCAGGAGACGCTATTTCATGCTTTCACACAGGCCGATTCGTCGATTGCGAGGCGTTACGGCGGAACAGGCCTCGGACTCGCGCTCTGTTTGCGCCTGACTGAATTGATGCATGGCACGATTTGGGTGAAAAGCGAGTTGAATGCCGGAAGCACCTTTGTCGTGACCTTGCCCATTCCGGTGAGTGCAGCCACCCCGGTCAGCGCAGCAGGACATACCAAAGCCGAATCGAAGTCCAGCGAGATCGACACACACGCCATTCAGATCCTCGTCGTCGACGATCAGCTCGCCAACCGGGAGTTGCTCGTCGCGCAACTTGCTACGCTGGGATACGAGGCCGATATGGCCGATAGTGGCGGGGCGGCATTGCGGCGCTTCAACGAGCGCCACTACGATCTGGTGCTGACCGACATCAATATGCCGGGGATGGACGGGTATGCGCTCGCGCGGTGCCTTCGTGCCCAAAGCGAGACGCTGCCGATCATCGCGATTACCGCTCACGTCGCGGCAGAAGAGCGCGCGCGATGCGCGAACGCCGGAATCGACGAGGTCCTGCTCAAACCTGTCCTGCTAGACACGATGGACGCGACCGTGCGGCGACTGGTCGACGAGGCCGGCAGGCGCCCCGCGAATGCCACGTTGGCGAGGCGCGACATCTCGCAAGGGCCATTGCCCGAGCACATCCATGCCGCGATGACTCAGACGCTGAAGGATTCGCTTCGGGAACTGCACGCCGCCATTGAACTTGGGGATATGAAAACGGTGCTCGCCCAACTTCATGCGGTACGCGGATCTTTCGCGATGATTCAGGAAACCGAAGCGGCGAATGCTTGCGCACAGATGGAGCAGCAAGCCAGAAATAACGACATCGCTGCCGTCAAGGATGGGCTCGATCGTTTCGAGCCACTTGCTTATTCGGCGCTCGCGCGGCGCGTCATTGCCGTGCAGTCCGGCGCATGAGTCTCGGCGTCGGCGCTGAGTCAGCGGGCGCCTGAACAGAGCGTCGACTTCTCCGACGACTCTTCAGGCGTTGGCCAATACCTTCGATGCCGATTTCACCGGCGCGCCGCGACCGGCACCCGTCCAGTTTCCCCTTGATGCCCCAGCGCGCGCGACAGATTGCCCACCTCTCGCTTGAGCAACGCCGCGAACTGCGCGACGCGCTCATCGGTTACGCGCACACTCGGCCCGAAGATGCACACCGAACCCGCCACCTGGTTCGCGCCGTTGAAGAACGGCGCGGCCACCGCGACCGCACCGGCGATCAGCTCGTGATGGCTGGTGCCGAAGCCCTTTGCGCGGACCGCATCGAGATCGGCGGCGAGCGTCGCGACGTCCTGATTCGGATCGGTCAGATAGCGCCGCAGATCGTCCTCTGACAGCGGCATCTGCGAAAGAATCGTGCGGCCGCTCGCGCCGAGCACTAGCTTCTCGCGATAGCCGACCCCGCGCCGGAAGCTGAGCGGCTGCGGACTTTCCAGTTCGGCCACGCAAATCCGGTAGGTGCCCTCCGGCACGAACAACGCGACCGTCTCAGACGTCGCTTCCCAAAGCTCGCGCAGCATCGGCTGCGCGAGTTGCGCGATCGTATTGTTCGCCATCCACGCGTGCGCGACTTGCGCGACCGAACTGCCGAGCCTGAAGCGCTGCGGCTCGCCGGACGACGCGAGAAAGCCGTTCTGTTCGAGCGTATTCAGCAGCCGGTACAGCGTCGGCCGGCTCAGGTCCACGCGGGTCAGCAACTCCGCAACGGTCAGTTCCTTGTCCCCGGGGCGGAACGCCAGAAGAATTTCTAGCGCCCGCTCGACTGCTCGCACATTTTCGTGCGGCTTTTTCTCTTCCATTTGAAATTTCCTTTCCACGTCGGTCCGCGTCGATTGCACATTGTAGTGAAAGTCCCTATCGCAACGAACTTGACGCAAATCAATCTGTCCGTACAATGAGATCACATTCTCACACAACGGACAACCGGATTCGGAGGAATTATGGACAAGAGCATGTCGGAGACGCTGGTTCGCACTGGCCCGGGCACGGCGATGGGTAATCTGATGCGCCGCTACTGGGTGCCGGTGCTGCTCGCGAGCGAAGTCGCGGAGCCGGATTGCCCGCCGGTGCGCGTGCAGATCCTCGGCGAAAAGCTGCTGGCCTTTCGCGATTCCGAAGGCCAGCCGGCGCTGATCGACGAGTTCTGCTCGCACCGCGGCGTGTCGCTGTACTTCGGCCGCAATGAGGAGAACGGCATTCGCTGCTCGTATCACGGCCTCAAATTCGACCGCAACGGCAACTGCGTCGAAGTGCCGTCCGCACCGCAGGCGTGCAAGCACATGGGCATCACCGCGTATCCGTGCATCGAACGCGCGGGCATCGTGTGGGCGTACATGGGGCCGAAGGACCGCCAGCCGGCGCCGCCGGATCTCGAGTGGTGCAACCTGCCGGAGAGCCACGTGTTCGTATCCAAGCGGCTGCAGGAATCGAACTACCTACAGGCCATGGAAGGCGGCATCGACACGAGCCACGTGTCGTACGTGCACCGCTACGAAGTCGACGATGATCCGATGCACCAGGGCACGAAGGCGCTCGACTACATCAAGGCGGACGGCAACGTGATGTTTGAGATCGAGAAGCAGCCGTTCGGCCTCACGCTGTTCGGGCGCCGCAACGGCGAGCCGGATTCGTACTACTGGCGCGTCACGCAGTGGCTGTTCCCGTGGTACACGCTGATCCCGCCGTTCGGCGACCACTCGCTCGCGGGCCACGTGTGGGTACCGATCGACGATCACAGCTGCTGGGCGTGGAGCATCAACTTCCGTCCGGACCGTCCGCTCGACGAGCAGGAACTGGCCGACCTGAATGCCGGCAAGGGCATTCACTGCGAGTACGAGGAGGGTGGCTCGTTCCGTCCGAAGGCGAACAAGGACAACGACTATCTGATCGACCGCAAGGCGCAGAAGGAAAAGCGCGCGTACTCGGGCGTGTTCGGCTTCGCGATGCAGGACGCGTCGCTGCAGGAAAGCATGGGTCCGATCCAGGATCACAGCAAGGAAAAGCTGCTGCCGACCGACCGCGCAATCGTAATGGCGCGCCGCATGATGTACGAGGCGGCAACCGCGCTGGTGCCCGATACCGATCCGCCCGCGATCGACGCCGACCAGCAGCGCGTGCGCGCGGCCGGCGTGCTGCTGCCGCGCGATCAGAAACCACAGGAATGGGCGGTGATCCATCTGCACGACGGCAAGGACCAGCCGATCTACACGATCTGATGCACGGCGGGGCCGGACTTCGTTTCGGCTCCGCGTGTCGTCACCTGGTCCGACTGGACCTTCTGCCCATTCCGCAAAAGGAGGCCGGCTGCGCGCCGGCAAGCAATGCAGCAACGTAAAAGACTCGAAGACAAGGTCGCGCTGATCACTGGTGGCGGAGGAGGCATCGGCGCCGCCACCGCGCGCGTGTTCTGCTCCCAGGGCGCCGCGGTGGTGCTCGTCGATGCGAATCCGGAGGCGCTCGCGCGCGTCGCGGACGAACTGAAAACGGCCGATCCGTCCGCGCGTGTCGAGACGTTCGCGGCAGACGTGTCGGATGACGCCGATGCGGTGCGCGCGGTGCAGTTCGCCGCCACTTCGTTCGGCCGGCTCGACGTGCTGGTGAACAACGCGGCGATGCGCAACTACAGCGCGCTCGCCGACGCGACGCCGGCCGAGTGGCAGGCGATGGTGTCGGTCAATCTGGTCGGCACGTCGAACTATTGCAGGGCGGCGCTGCCGTTCCTGCGTCGCGCGGGCCGCGCGAGTATCGTCAACGTATCGTCGTGCTATGCGGTGACCGGCCGCAAGGGCATGGGCCTGTACGACGCGACCAAGGCCGGCATGCTGGCGATGACCCGCACGCTCGCGTTCGAGGAGACCGCGAACGGCGTGCGTGTGAACGCGATATGCCCCGGTTCGACGCTGACCGGATTCCACGTGAACCGCGCCATTGCAGCAGGCAAGAGCGTCGAAGCGCTGAAGACCCAGCGCCAGGACACGTCGCTGATAGGCCGCTGGGCATCGCCCGAAGAGATCGCATGGCCGATCCTATGGTTCGCGAGCGACGAGGCGTCGTACATCACGGGCACGACGCTGATGGTCGACGGCGGCCTGTCGGCGATGTGAGCGGAGGAGAGGTGGCATGAACATGACCGATTCCACGCTGATGGTGCGGGTTGCCGCACGGCGCGACGAAGCCGACGGGATCGCCGGCTTCGAGTTCGTCGATGTCAACGGACGCGAGCTGCCGCCGTTCGAGGCGGGCGCGCACATCGACGTCTACGTGCCGGGTGGGCCGGTGCGGCAGTACTCGCTGTGCAACGCGCCTCACGAGCGTCACCGGTATCAGATCGCGGTGTTGCGCGACGCCGATTCGCGCGGCGGCTCGCTGCGCATGCACGACGCGGTGAACCAAGGCGACGCGATCCGCATCGGCGTGCCGCGCAATCATTTCCCGCTCGCCCGGCACGACGCGAAGCCGCTATTGCTCGCGGGCGGCATTGGCGTCACGCCGATTCTCTGCATGGCGGAGCAGCTGGCAGCGATGGGCGCGGCGTTCGACATGCATTACTGCGCGCGCTCGAAGAGCCGGGCAGCGTTCGTCGAGCGAATCGCCGCGTCGTCGTGGGTCGACAACGTGCAATACCACTTCGACGACGAGCACGGCATGCTCGATCTGAACGCACTGCTGACAGTTGGCGCGGACCGGCATCTGTACGTGTGCGGTCCGCAGGGCTTCATGAACGCGGTGCTCGACACGGCGCGCTCGCTCGGCTGGAGCGACGATCGTCTGCATTACGAATACTTCGCGGCGGCGCAGCCTGCCGGCGACGGCGGCTCGTTCGACGTGCGGCTCGCGCGCTCGGGCCGCGTCGTGTCGATCGCGGCCGATTGCACGGTCACGCAGGCGCTCACGGCGGCGGGCGTCGACGTGCCGGTGTCGTGCGAGCAGGGCATTTGCGGCACCTGCATTACGCGGGTGCTCGAAGGCGAACCCGACCACCGGGATCTGTACCTGTCGCCTGAGGAGCAGGCCCGCAACGATCAGTTCCTGCCGTGCTGTTCACGTGCGAAGTCGAGGGTGCTGGTGCTCGATCTGTAACGGCAATCCCCGGCGCCGGTCACAGCAGGCGGCCGGCGCCTTATCCATCAGAAAGAAAGAAAACGGGCGGCCGCTGGCACGCTCGGCATTGGAGGAGTCATGGAGAAGAATCTGGCGTCGTCGGAGGGCATGTCCGCGAGCGTCTGGGCCACGAACGCCGCACGGGAGGCGAGTAGCGCCGACACGAACCCGTATCGCTGGGTCGCGCTGTTCATCGTCTGGGCCGCGTTTCTGCTCAGCTATGTGGTCCGCGTTGCGTGGAGTACGGTGGCCGCGCCGGTCGGCGCGTCGCTCGGCATCAGCGTGTCGATGCTCGGTGCGTTCGTGACCGCGTTCTACGCGGGCTATGTGCTTGCGAACGTGGTCGGCGGCATGCTGACCGATCTGCTAGGCGGTCGCGCGATGCTCACGCTCGCGCTGCTGCCCCTTGGCGTGCTCACGTTCACCTTCGGCTATACGCATTCGCTCGCCTTCGGCATCGTGATTCAGGCGGCAATGGGTTTCGCGGCGGGCGCCGACTATTCGGCCGGCATGAAGATCATTCCCGCATGGTTCACGCGCGACCGGGGCCGCGCAATGGGCCTCTACACGACCGCGACGTCGCTCGCCGTCGTGATCGCGAACGCGGTCGTGCCGTCGTTCTCAGCGCGGCACGGCTGGTCGAACGCATTCCATATGCTCGGCATCGTCACGTTCGCGTGGGGCGTCGTCACGTTGCTGCTGCTGAAGAACCGGCCGTCGAACGAAGCGAAGCCCGCGCGCAACAGCCTGCAGGACATGCTCGGCCTGTTGCGCAACCGGAACCTGATCGCGCTGTCCATCGCGGGCTGCGGCGGCTTGTGGGCGACCGTCGGCTTCGCCGCATGGAGCAACGCGCTGATGACGCGGCAATACGGCATTGCGCCGATCGTCGCCGGATCGATCGTCGCCTCGTTCGGCATCGGCGCGGTGATCGCGAAGCCGACGCTCGGCTGGATCTCCGATCTGCCCGGCGTGTCGCGGCGGATGATGTCGATCGGCTGCCTGATCGCGTTCACGATCGCGCTGCTGGTGTTCGGCTACTGCTCGACCGCGCATCAGTTCTATCTGGTCGCGCCGATCCTCGGGGCGTTCTCGTTCGGCTATCTGCCGGTGCTGATGGCACAGGTCAGCGACGCATCCGGCAAGCGCCTCGCCGGCGCGAGCGCCGGCTGGACCAATGCGATCTGGCAGTCCGGCAGCGCGGTGTCGCCGATGGTGGTCGGCTCGCTGTATGGCGCGAGTCATTCGTTCATGCTCGCGCTCATCACGCTCGCGGTCGGACCCGCCATCGCGGTCGTCGCAATGTGCTTCGTCAATCCGCACATCGCACGCGAATGACCGACTCTCTCCGGTAGCCGCCGCGGCCACGCGCCGGCTACCGCGACCACAGAGATCGAACGATCACGCTTTCGCAGCACAAAACAACTCAATTTCCAGCAGGAGACACATGGTGACGCACAAGCCTCTCGCCAGGCCGTCGAAGGTCCTTTTTGCATGTGGTATTGGTATCGGCATCAGCGGCGCGGCGCATGCGCAGTCGTCGGTCACGCTGTACGGCATCGTCGACTCGGGGGTGACCTACGTGACTCACGCCGTCACGCCGCAGGGATCGTCGGGCACCCAGGTCGCGCTCGGCACCGGCAACCGGCAGAATTCGCGTTGGGGTTTCACCGGCAAGGAAGATCTCGGCAACGGACTGCGGGCGATTTTCACGCTCGAATCGGGCATGGCGATGAACACCGGCGCGCTGCAGCAAGGCGGCCGGCTGTTCGGCCGGCAGGCGTTCGTCGGACTCGAATCGGATCGCTACGGCGCGATGATGCTCGGCCGGCAGATGACGCCGATGTACCGCTACTTCCTCGCTCTCGATCCGCTCGGTTATTCGAGTTACGGCCTGTCCGCGCAGGACGCGCAGTTCGTCGGTCGGGCGGACAACGCGGTGTCGTATCTCGGCCATGTGGGACCGTTCGAGCTGAACGCGCTCTACAGCTTCGGCTATGACGCAGTCAGCTCCAACGTGCCGGTGGCGGGCTCGTTCCGCGTCGGCAAGCAGTACGACATCGGTGGACGCTACGTGCAGGGGCCGCTCAATCTCACGTTCGTGTACGAGCAGCGCCAAGGCTCGGTGATCGCGACATCGGGCGACAGCGAGCGGCGCTACGTGGCCGGCGGTTCGTATGCGATCGGCAAGGCGACGCTGTACGGCGGCTACGAATTGCTGCTGAACGATGTCCCGTCGACGCTCACCGCCTCGCCGCCACAGTCGATGGCGTTCGCGGGCGTGCGCTACAAGGCGACGCCGGCGCTGGACCTCGCAGCCGCGACTTACTACCATGCGTATCGCCACGTCGACGCGCACGCTTTGAGCACCGGTGTCAACGCGGACTACTGGCTATCGAAGCGCACCGCGCTGTACACCGACATCACCTATGTGATCAACAGCTCGAAGGCCGCGCTGAGTGCGACGGGATGGGCGACTTCGGTCGCGACGACGACCGTGAAGACCGGCGCGAACCAGCTGGCGGTTGCGATCGGCGTGCTGCACAAGTTCTGACGGCGGCGGCGCGCGCGCTCAATCGCTCAGCGCATCGCGATGATCGCGCCGGCCTTTCGCCGACGCGTAATATCGCTGCAACGCGTCGGTCGAGCGCGCGCCCAGCGTGCGGATCTGCACGAGCCAGTCGGTTTCCACTGGCCACTCACCGCCGATCACGCGTGGATAGATCTGCCGCGCATAGCGATGCAGTGCCTTCGCGCCGATGTTGCCGCTGACGCCAAGCAGCGCATGCAAGCTCGCGTGTGTCGCCTTGATATCGACAGCCGCGCTGTTTGCCGCGAGCCGCGCGACGAGCGAGCGGATCTGTTCGATGCCGTTCAGGAACGATTCGTCGAGCAGATCGAGCGAGACCAGTTCTTCGAGGTGCGGCTCATCGAGCAGGCTTTCTTCGGCGATGGGGGCGGCCGCGTGCGCGCTCCCAGTTGGGGCCAATGCCACCGGCGTCGCGGCAAAATCCGTTTGCGCGCTTTCGCCCGCGGTTTGCATGATCCGTTGTGAAGATGGAGAGTCCGCAATCGGCGCGCTGCGTGTGCCGAACTGCCGCGCGAGACATGCGTACAGCGAGCCGGCCTGCACCGGCTTGATCAACACCTCGTTCATCCCGGCGGCAAGGCAAGCCTGCGCCGCTTCGGCATCGGTGTGACTGGTCAGCGCGATGATAGGCAGCGTCGCGTAGGCATCGGTGCGCGCGCGAATCGATTTCGTCGTCTCGATGCCGTTCATGCCCGGCATGTTCACGTCCATCAGGATCGCGTCGATGAAGCCGTCTTCGTGCAGGTTGGTCAGCACCGCCTGACCGTGGTCGGCCTCGACGACGCTCGCGCCGCAGCGCTCCAGATAAGCCTTCGCGACCAGCCGGCTGTAGGTGTCGTCGTCGGCGATCACGAAGGTTCTGCCGGCGAAGCTGTCGGGCAGCTCGCCCGGCTGATGCCGCACGCCGTTGTCGAACAGGGCCTGCACCGCGGTGATCAGCTCCTGCACACTCGACGTCTTGCCGATGATCTCGTCCATCCCGGCGCGCCGCGCACGCAGCCGCACCGCGTTGCCCGGTTCGGCGGTATAGGCGGCGATCAGCACGTTGCGGTTCGGGCAGTCCCGGTCGGCGCGGATGCGCTCGGTCGTCGCGTAGCCGTCCAGATCGGGCATGCTGATGTCCATCAGCACGAGGTCGTAGAGCGGCGCGCGCCGCAACGTGGCGAGCGCAAGCTCGCCGCCCGACGCCTCGCTGACATAGGCGCCGGCCTTGGTCAGCACGCGGCGGGTGCGGGCGCGCAGCGTGGCGTCGTCGTCGACGACGAGCACGCGTTTGCCCTTGAACGCCGGCATCGCGCGTTCGAACAGGCGCCGCTCGTGCTCCGCGACCTCGTCGGCCGCCACCGGTGGAAAGCGCAGCGTGAATGCGGTGAACTTGCCGAGTTCCGATTCGCAGTCGATGCTGCCGCCGAACGCGCGCATCGCGCGCTGGCAGTACGCGAGCCCGAGCCCGGTGCCGCCCGAGTTGCCGGCCGTGCGAAACGGCTCGAACAGATGCTGCAGGATCTCCGCCGCGATGCCGGGGCCGGTGTCGCGCACGATCACCGAGTCGGTATCGACGGTCAATGTCAGCGTCGCCTGCGGATACGCGACGATGTGATGCAGCGCGTTCTTGATCAGGTTGAACAGCGTGAACAGATAGACCGTCTCGTCGACCTTGAACACGAAGTCGCGGTTGACGACGACGCTCACCTTCGCGCGTTCCTTGTCGTTGTCGAAGCCGTATTCGGCGAGCGCCTTGCGCGTGGTCGCGCCGGCATGCAGGTAGCTGAGACTATCCGGGCGGATCGATTTCGCGGCGACTTCGTCGAGCGTCATCGCGATGATGCGCAGGCCGCGCTCGATCGACAATTGGCCCTGCGCGAGATGGTTGTACATCAGCGAGGCCGTGCCGTCGGTGAGCGTCGGCGCCGCGCCCGCCCTGTTCGCCGAGGGCAACGCTTCCTCGACGCGGTCGAGCACGTGCCGCAATTGGCTCAGCGGATTGCGCATCTCGTGCGCGATGGAACCCGCGAGCGCCTGCAACGCGCGGTTCTTTTCGACGAAGATGCGTCCCTTGCTGATCGCGTGACTGAACGCCATGCTGCACAGCACGACCACCGGCAGCAGCGCGAGGTTGGACTTGTCCTCGGCGCTGAGAACGACCGGCGTCGGCGCACTCAACACGCCGGCAAGGCCGCCGGAAAACACGCCGATTCCGATGCACGTTATCAGCAGCAGCGGGTTGTCGATACACAGCGCCAGAATGAAGATCATCATGACCTCGGTCATCATCCACATCGTGGAGAAACCGTTTCTGACGGTCAGGAACGTGCAGACGAACGGCAGCACGTAAATCAGGCAGCAATGCCAGTAGATCAGCAGCGCGGGGTTGTAGCGCCTCGGCCAGCGCGCCTGAAACAGCAGCGGAACGCAGACGGCCGCCGCGCTGAGTCGCAGCAGCAGGTTGTCGTAAGGCTGCGGAAGGAGGTAGGTCCAGACAATGTAATAGATGGGGTGACACAGGAGGCCGAGTGCGCCTCCCCATCGAATCGCGAACCTGCTTCTTTCCAGCATGTCCCGCATACTTTCGCGCGGTCTCGCCATCAGGCCTCCGAGTTCATCAGGAACCCATCATTTCATGCGTATTGAATTGTTGTGCTGCGACGCCTTCGGCGAGCGAATCGCCGTTCTTGCCGTGAAACGGTCCGACCGAAAAGCCGTACTTCTTCAGGAGACCATGAGTATAAGAGACCGACCATACGGGCGGGCTACCGATGATGAAATCGGATGCGATGCCTTCTTGCCACGCGGAATAGCCTTCGGCAAAGCAGGTATAGCAGTCGCGGGTGGACGGCAGCCGGAACGGGAAAGCGGTGTCGAGTTCAGCGGGTCCACGCGCGAAGCATTCAATATAGAGCGTATGACCGCGAGAAGCGAGTTCCGCTTCGACGCTGGCCGCGCGCGGATGCGAATCGTCGATCCAGAATTGCGCGCGTTTGAGATCGGCGGCGCTCAGGTAAGGCACGCTCGTGCTGCTCGCGAGGATTGCGCCGTCGAAGTCGGGCAGCGGCGTGTCGAGGCTGAACGTATGCACCGATACTTTCGATTTGCCGAGCAGGTCCGACGCGAGCAGCTCGTTCGCCTGATCGGTCAGCAGGTTGATCTTGTCCGGCAGATCGATCAGCACCAGTTCCTTCGGCGCGTCCTTGTACAGCAGATACTTCGCGACCGTCGTGCCGAGCCGGCCGGCCGCGCCGAACAGCGCGAGCTTCGTGTTGCCGAATTCGAGGTCGAGCTGTTGGCAGCAATGCATCGCCCAGTCCTTCAGCATCGCCGCGGTCGCCGCGTGGCCGGTCGTGATGTGAGGCGGCTTGACCGGCCGGGGCAGCGCGCCGTAGTTGCATGCGTACGGCGTCGACGCGCCCATCGCGACCATGTTCAAGCCCGCCTTTCTGGCGAGCTCCAGCGCCGGAAAGAATTGCGTCGCGCGAAAGCGCTTGATGCCGCGCGGGCTGCCGAGCCACATTTCGAGCGGCACCGGGCAGGCGATATTCGCGCCGATCACCTGCGAGCCCGAATAGATCGGCGAGGCGATGAAAGGCTTGGTCTTCCACAATTCTTCTTCGAACGATTCGCTGCGTTCGCGAACGTTGTGAAAAGAAAATGAAAGGGTCTCCCAATCGGTCGCGTGAAACAGAAAGCCGACTCCCCCCTGACGGGCCGGCAGGCTATCGCGGATCTGTTCCGGGTGAATTTCGTGCTTGAGCGCAAGCGGTGCACTATTCCGATGCAAAAGAAGTCCGGTTGGCTCGTTTGAAACGGTCGACAGGTCTTTAAGGAGAGCGGTTTTCATTGGTTTTTCCTTGGTTTTGATTAGACGCTGGAAAAGTCAGCGCGCGGCGTGGCCAGCCGGTTGGACCGGCGACCCTTCAACTCTAGAGAAATCCGCACCGATATGCCCGTCTGTTCGTGCACACAGCATTCACGAGCGGATTTAAGACGGGTTGCCCGCCGGGTGGGAATCGGCTCTGGGCAATCTTTTGAAAGAATTACGGCAGGACTTTCGAGGTATTACGGCACGTCGTGCGCCGTCCTCGAATGGCAAAAGGGCCGCTCGGCGGCCCTTTGCTTGCATCTCCGGCGAATTCCGGATTAGCGTGTGATGCTATAGCCGATTCGCGCAATCCAGCGATGCTGGTTGTAGTCGAGAATGTCCTCGCCATAACCGCTAAAGAAGCCGAGCCATACGTAACCGCCCCAGCGGCTGTTGATCAGCTTCGCCAATGGATAGGTGAACTGCGTATCGATGCTGCCTTTGCCGCCTTTCGTTCCTTTGCGCAGCGTCGTGTCCAGTTGCGCGCCATCGGGGCTGCCGTAGATGAACCGCAGATCCACGTAGCCGCGGTAGTCGGCGATGTCATGGTTCTCGCCGGCGATGTGCGTATAGTAATAAATCTTCGGCTCGATGGTCAGATGGTAGCCGTTGATGTCGCCGAAATCCCAGATCGGCTTCAGGAACACATAGTCGACGCCGCGCGATTCCGGACCGTCGCGTCCATTCGATTCGTGCTCGTAGCCGGCCATCACGCCCATTCTGCTCCACCACTTGCTCTTCCAGCCGGTGTCTTCGAGGTAGTAGAAGAGGGCGGGCAAATAACTCGTGTCGCGGAACGGCGACGAGTACTCCTCGATAGCCCACAGCGAGGTTTGTGTATAGCCGAAGTACAGGTTGTCCACGAATCTACGCGAGCGCGGGTCGTCTGGAATGACGAGGCGGAACTTGAAGCTCAGCTGGAATTTCGCGAGATTGTCGCCATCCTGGCCCCAGCCATCGGCGAAGTACATCGGCTCGTAGGCGGAGAAGCGGCTCAGGAAAGTGTTGATTTGCGGCACCGGCGCATCCGGCCGCGACGGTGCGGGCGACGACGCGATCAGGCTCGACGACGACGGTGCGCCGCTCATGGTGCCAGCCGCCGTCGTTCCCGTCGTTGCATTTGCGCCCCCGGCCGACGCGAGCGCCGCTTCCTTGCCGGAGCGCGGCGGATGCGTCAGCAACACGTACGATGGCGACACGTCGAGATCCGGCACGTCGATCTGCATCGCGCCGCGCGCCCATTCGGGCCAGGTGCCGGTATAGCGCACTGCCTTCAGTTCGCCGGCGGCGAGCTTCAGGTGCTCGGGTGCGCCGCTCTCGCGCGTGAGCGCGAGCGCCAACCGGCGCGGTATCAACTCGGTATTGCTGATCGCGATGTTCAATTGCGCCGGCACGTCTACTTCGGTGCCGCCGGGCAGATCGCCGGCATAGACGATCGTCACTTCGAGCGGACTGCTCGATAGCGCTTCGCGCGGCGGACGCAATACGGAAACGCCAGCGAAGCTATACGCGCAGTAGCCGGCGAGCACCAGCGCGCTCATGCAAAGCGATAACCGGGGAAGAAGCCTGGACAACGAGCGGGAAAGCGAGCCGTAAAGCGGACTTGACGATAATCGGGAACCACGCGAGCGGCTGCTGCGTATGGCGGACTGGCGGTCTTTCTTCACGCGAGGTATCGATCGATTCCGCACACGGAGCTCCTGGTGGTCTACGAGTTCAGGTCGCAATAAGACGATAGCGTTAAAGCATGAATTTGGGTAGAAAATCAGGGTCCGCGTGTCTCGTTGCGGGAACGGCGGTGCATGCCGATTCCCGCTAACTGTTTTTTTGCCTATTCTGCCAGCGCTATTTCGGATTGCGTGAGTGGAAAAATGAATTAGGAGCGCTATGGGTGCAAATAGCGCGGCAGAAGTGCGGATGATGCGGGCGTGTCGTTGCATTTGCGCAACGAAGGTTTAAATGTCAAATCGCGTGTCACTCGCAATCCGATGTAATTGCGCGTCAATTGGCGATTCGCTTTCGTGATAATTCGTTGCGCGGTCAATGCGGCGAATGAATACTTACTTCAATAGGCGAATTTCCGGTATTGCTCCGGCGCGAACGCATTGTCGAGTTCGCCTACGCGCGGCATATGGCGCAGCAGGCGTTTCGCGCGTGGTGCCAATTGCTGATAGACGGAGTCGGGTACGTCGATGCGGACTTCCGGTCGGAAATACCAGCTGCGGCTATAGCCGATCACGACCATCGGACGCGGCAGCTCGGTGCGGTTCGGCGTGCCGCGATGGAGCGCGCGCACGTCGCGAATCATCACGTCGCCGAGTTCCATCGTGATCGCATGCAACGGCAGGCGGCCGTCGCGCCACGCGTTCAGCGCGTCTTCGGCGCGCATCCGATGCGTACCCAGCGTCGTTTCGAAGGGGCCGTTCTCGAGCGTGACGTCACATAACGGAAAGTTGACCGCGAGCTGGAACGACGGGGTCTCCGCTTCGCCGTCGAACAGCGCGGGTGTGTCGCGATGAATCTCCTGATACGTCGAGCCGTTCAACGGCGTGTCGGTGGCTAGTTGGCACATCACGGGGTCGTCGCCGGCCACGCGCTCGACGATGCCGAGCACGTCCGGATCACAGAAGATCGACTGATCGGCGAATACCCCCGTGAAAGGCAGCGTGACGTAGTGCCGGCTTTCGCCGCGCACGGCGGTCGCCTGCGCGGCGATCTGCTGTTGCAGCAATGGCGCGAACGCGTCGCGCCATGCGAGCAGCGTCGCCTTAGGGAAGTGCTGGCGCAGAACGACCATGCCGTCGCGTTCGAAGGTCGCTGCGTAGTCGTCGAGTTGTTCGGTCGAAAAGCGGCCCACGGTTGTCTCCTTTATCGAATCGTTGAGTCGGGGGTTGCCTGAGTAGCCTGCATATGACGCTCATTCCCTCGGCGAGACGAGCAGCGACACCGGCACGCCGTGACAATCGACTTGCGCGAGGACCGTCGCGCCGAGCTCTTCGCCCAACCTGGCGCGCGAGTCGATCGGCGTTCCATTGCGGTCGATGCGCAGAATGTTCAGCGGCCAGGACGGCCGGCTCAGCCGCTCGTGCGCGAACGCGCCGACCCACAGCGGCGCCGCGGAAGTGCCGTTGCCGACCGCGTAACCGCTCGGCCAGAAGCGAAGCACGTAACGTTCCTCGCGCGATTCGCCAGGCCGCATGAAGACCAGCGACGACGGCACGCCATTGTTCAGCTTCGGCAGTACCGGCAGCGCCGCCGCCGCGACATCGGGCGAGGCGAGCGACAGCAGGCTGTGCGCGGACACGTCGGTGCCCTCGACCCAGCCCCGCGCGCGCAGTAGCTCGCGGATCGAAGCGGGTTCGGAGACCCATTGCAACGTCAGCGGCTCCTTGCGATCGCCGCCCATGTCGGAGCGATAGCACGGCAGCCGCCGCCACTCGGAGCGCTCCCACTGCGCCTGCGTGAACTGCACCGGTGGTGGTTGCGGCGCGCTGTTCGGCGGCGCCGGCATGGCGACGCCGAGCTGCAGGCCGACGCTGAGCACCACCACCGCGAGCACCACGAGCGGCATGAAACGGCGCGGCGGCGGCGGCCGCGGATGCCGCCAGATCGCCGTAAGCGCGATCAGCGCGACCCACACATACGCGAGCGCCGCGCCGCCGATCGCGTCGGACACCCAGTAGCGGCCGAAGTACACGCCCGCAAGCGCGACCACGATCACGACGATGATGCTCGCACCGGCAACCAGCACGCCTTCGAGCTTGTCGACGCGACGCGCGAGCAGAAACGCGAGAAAGCCGTAGACGATCACCGTCGCGGCGACGTGATTGCTCGGAAACACGAAGTGGCCTGCCATCAACTCATTGGGCGGGGCGCGGCGCATCGCGAGTTGCAGGCCGAGAATCAGCAACTGCGAAAATACGACCGCGGCCAGCCAGTAGGTGATCGTGCGCCAGCGCCTCTCCCATACCATCCACAGCGCGACCGTGACGACCAGCGCGAGCAGCGTGATGCCGCTGCCGAGCGTCCCGAGCGCCGCGAGTACCGTGTCGCCCCACGGCGTGCGCACCGATTGCAGAAAGTGATAGACGGACAGATCGACGGTGGTCAACGGATCGCCGCTGACGACGTCTTCAAGGACGCCGAAGAAAAGCGCGCCGGCCACCAGCACGATCAGCGACGTCACGAGCAGATGGGTCGCATCGGGCGTGTCGGGGTCGAGCATGCGGCGCGCGATGCGGCCGAGCGGCCCCGGATGTCGGCATGCCCAGCTGCCGAGATGACGGCCCGCCGCGCTCGACCATGCATTCGCGTGCGATACGAGGAATCCCGCGCCGCGAAAGCTGAGCCACACGATGCACACCAGCATCGCGATGATCACGACGAGACGGAACGACACCGCGCCCGCGAGCAGCACCGACGCGCCGAACACGACGCCGGGCAGGATGTGCGCGGGTGCCCACAACAACGCGGACAGCACGTTGATCGCGAGGAAGCGCAGCGGCCGCATGCCCATCATGCCCGCGACGACCGGCACGATCGCCCGCAATGGGCCGATGAAGCGGGCGAGCACGACGCTCTTCGCGCCATGCTTCAGAAAGAAGCGCTGGCCCGCGTCGAGCACGCCGGGGTGTGCGCGGAACGGCCACAGCGTGACGATACGCTCCTTGTAGCGATCGCCGAGCCAGAAGCTGGCGCCGTCGCCGGCGACCGCGCCGACGATCGCCCACACGAAGACCCAGGCAAGGCTCAGCGAGCCGGTGCCGGTCAGCGCGCCGGCGAGGAACATCGCGGTACTGCCTGGAACGAAGGTGCCGATGACGGCGATGGATTCGAAAAAAGCGGCGAGGAACACGACCGCGAGCATCCACGTCGAGTGGCCGGCGAGCAGATGCAAAAGTTGGCTGTAGGCGTGCTCCATCGTGCGCGATCGGCCGTTTGGGCGAGACGACCGATCATAACGCGCACGGGCAAACGGTGGGCGCGGGCGGAGGCGCTTCTGCAGCGGTCGGACGATCGGCTCAGAATAGATATCGTGGCTCGGCGGATCGATGCGCTAGGGGGAGCTATGAAGACAGCAACAGGTGGGATCGTGTGGTCGGCGTTGCTCGTGACGCTGTTGACGGCGGGGGGCGCAGGGACGGTCGAGGCTCAGCAATTGGGCAGTCCTGGCGGCAGCCAAACCGGAGCCCGTGCGGGCTCCGGCGCGGGCAGCGGCAATGCGGCTGCCGGCGGTGCAATGGGCATCGGTACCGGCGTCAGTCCGAGTGCGATGCCGGGGCCCGGCATGTCGGCCGGTGGCTCGTATGGGCTCGGCTCCGGTGGCGCGACCGGCTCGGGCGGCGCGCTCAACAACATGCGCGCGAACGGTACGGCGCTCTACATGAGTCCCGACCCGCGCGCGCCGAACGTGACCGGCCGCGCGGCGCCGCCGCGCTAGGGGCGGCGTATAGAATGCAGATCCGATCCGACCACAGGGGAAGCGAATGGCACACGGCGAGCACAAGTACCACGTATCGGTGCAATGGACCGGCAACCGCGGCAGCGGCACCTCCGGCTACCGCGACTACGGCCGCGATCACGTGATTTCTTCCGACGGCAAGCCCGACATTCCGGGTTCATCGGACGCGGCGTTTCTCGGCGACGCGACGCGCTGGAATCCCGAGGACCTGCTGGTCGCGTCGGCGAGCGCGTGTCACAAGCTTTGGTACCTGCATCTGTGCTCGGACGCGGGCATCGTGGTGCTCGACTATCGCGACGACGCCGAAGGCACGATGCTCGATTCCCCTCACGAAGGCCGCTTTTCGCAGATCGTGCTGCGCCCGCGCGTGACGATCCGCGCGGGCGGCGACGTCGAGCAGGCCATGCATCTGCATCACGTCGCGCATCAGAAGTGCTACATCGCGAACTCGGTCAACTTTCCGATTCTCTGTGAAGCGGTGGTGGAGACGGATGCACGTTGAGGCGCGGGCGGCGGCGCCTGGCATGCGAGCCGGCTGGAGAGTGGGGCGCCGGTCAGACGCTCGCTAGCGCTCAACGATTGCCGTCGAGCAGATCGCCGAGCAGTTCGTCGAACGCGGCTTGCGCGTCTTCGAGTTCCTGCAGCGCGGCGTCGAAAGTCTGCAACGCAAATTGCGAGGGTTTGCCGCTGCCTGCCGGCGGGAATTGCGATTGCAGCGACGCGAACGCCGTCTGCACACGCTTGGTGGCGGTCAACACGCGTTCCATTGCGGCGGTTTCTTCGGCTCGCGCCTTGTCGTGATCCATGAGAACTCCGGGGTCGTCGGGTTGCGTCGGAACGGCTCGCGCCGCTCCAAAAGGGGACTAAAGGGGTGACTATGCCACGTTCGCGTTCAGGACAGCGGCAGACCGCCGAACGCTTTCACTTCGCGCAATGACAAGGCCGATTCCACCGACGTCACGCCCGGCAGGCTGCGCAGTTCATCGCGCATGAAGGTGCCGTAGTCGTCGAGGTCGCGCGCGACGATCTGCAGGATGTAGTCGGCGCTGCCTGACACGTTATGGCACGACAGGATACGCGGGATCGCCTGCACCTCGCGCTCGAAGCGCGTCGCCACCACGCGGTCGTGCACCGCGAAGCGCACCAGCACGAAGGCGACCACGCCCAGACCGAGCCCAGCGCGCGACAGCACTGCGCGGTAACGGTCGATGTAACCATCGTTCTCCAGACGTTTCAGACGGCGCGCGCACGGCGTCTCGCTGAGGCCGACCATGTCGGCGAGACGCGCAACCGACATGCGGCCGTCGTTTTGCAGCGCGGCGAGAATCGCGCGGTCGGTTTTGTCGAGATCGTCGGCGGACATGGTGGGGAGCTGGTTTCTGGTGGTTGGTGGAAGGCGCCATTGCGTAGGAAAATATTAGCGCATTCCGCTATTTTTGGATTAGTCTTGGCCGAAAATCGCCAGCAAACCCTCCGTCTCCGATAGCAAGATGGAGCCTCGAACAACAAGGAGGCTCCGATGATTTCCGCTCACCTGCTGGCCGTCTACGTGGCGGCATTGATCGTCGTTTATGCGGTGCCCGGGCCGGACATGGCGCTGATCCTGCAAACCAGCATCGCGCGCGGCGTGCGCAGCGGCTTCGCTGCCGCCGCGGGGCTCGGCGTGTCGCGCGCGACGCACGTGACGCTGTCGGCGTGCGGCATGGCGGCGCTGCTGCGCAACGCGCCGTGGCTGTACGACGCGGTGCGTTATGCCGGCGCGGTCTATCTCGCGTGGATCGGGATTCAGATTTTCCGCTCGCCCGGGTTCGCACTGCCCGCCGGTGCACGTGACAAACAAGCGGCCGGCGCGTCGCGAGTGGAATCCACTCCTTCGAACGATGCGGATAGAGGGGCGCGGCCGTTGCGGACCGCGTTCGTCAAAGGTCTGCTGACCAATCTGCTGAACCCGAAGGCGCTGCTGTTCTGCTCGGTGCTGTTGCCGCAATTCGTGCGGCCGGAAGCGGGGCCGGTGGCGTGGCAGATGATCGAGCTCGGTGTCGTGCTGCTCGCGATCGGCGCATGCTTCGACGCGTTGTATGCGATCGGCGCCGCGCGCATCGCCAACTGGATGCGCGCCCATCCTCTGGCGCAAACGCTGCAACGTTGGACGTTTTCGGCTGCGTTGATCGGCTTCGCGCTGCGGCTTTCGCTGGATTGACCCTCGAGGCTGGCGTCAGATTGCGTGAGCGGCCGAGCGGCGATGTCCGCCGCTCACTTCTTCAGCTTGCGCTCGCGCCGCGGCCGGTCCTCGATAATTTTCTTGCGATGCTTGTCCTTCATTTTTTTCCAGCTTTTGCATTCGTCGCGCGTGCGCATACAGCCGATGCAAAGGCCGGTTTTGTCGTCGAACTTGCAGATATCGACACAGGGTGATGCGATGCTCATGACCGGTGGCCGTTCGAGTTGAAGTGGCGCGACTGTCGCACGTGCAGCGCGCACGATGCCAAGTGATTGTGTTAATAAAGCCGATAGCGCAGCCGCCGCGCGCACGCGCGGCGACACAATCACCTTCTCACGTTCGTCGATGAAAACTTTCCTGCTGTATGTCGTGACCGCTATTGCCGAGATCCTCGGCTGTTACCTGCCCTGGCGTTGGCTAAAGGAGGGCGGCTCGGCGTGGCTGTTGCTGCCCGGCGCGGCAAGCCTCGCGCTGTTCGCCTGGCTGCTGACGCTGCATGGCACCGCCGCGGGCCGCGTGTATGCGGCCTATGGCGGCGTGTACGTGGCGGTGGCGATTGCGTGGCTGTGGGTCGTGGACGAGGTGCGGCCCACGCTATGGGACACGGCAGGCGCCGCGCTGACGCTGGCCGGCATGGCGGTGATCGCATTCCAGCCGCGCCTGCACGTGTGAGCGGGGCGCCGCGATCGACGACCCACCCGCTCCCTTTACTGCTGCATCCCGCCCAGATAATCGAGCTTACCGAGCTCGACCCCGTTATGACGCAGGATGTCGTACGCGGTCGTCACGTGGAAAAAGAAGTTCGGCAGCACGAAACCGAACAGATACGACGCTCCCGTGAACTCGATCGGCCCCGGCCGCAATTTCAGCGTGATGGTGCGGCTCTCCGAGCCGTCGATCTGCGCCGCGTTGAATTCCTTCAGGTAATCGATCGTCTTCTGGATACGGGCCCGCAGTTCATCGAAAGTCTGCTCGACGTCCTCGAACTTCGGCGGCTCGACGCCGGCGAGGCGCGCTGCGCAGCCCTTCGCGGTATCGCTCGCGATATACACCTGGCGCACGAGCGGCAGCATGTCCGGCGCGAGCCGGGCATTAGTGAACACCGACGGTTCGATCTGCTTCGCGGCGGCATGCGCCTCGGCCTTGCCGAGGATGGCCTGCAGGTTGGTGAGGCCGCGAATCAGCACTGGCAGTGATGCTTGATACATCGAAATTGACATGGGTTCCTCTGATTTCTCGATCGTGCGCGCAGGCGGCGCGCGCGGCAATGAAACGGCGGGAATGCCGCTCCAGCATCATAGCGTGTCGCATCCGCGCCGCGCATTAGCCATCCGGACGACTGCCGCGCGCGTCGGAACTGTGTTCGAATACCTGGGTCGGACGCTTGGACGAAGTTCTTGAACAACCCCTGCCGCGTATCGCGCAAACGATGCGCTTCGTGCAGGCGCGTGGCGTGCTTGCCCCCGCCGGGCCGCGCGGTCGTGCATGACCGTGTGCGAAGCCACGCTAACAGGAGAGTCGACACCATGGTCAGCAAGCATCCATTGCCGGGCAGCGAGCGTAAGGTCGCGCAGGGCACCACGGTCATCGGGCAATGCGATCCCGCCGAGCGGATCGAGGTTTTCGTGATGCTGCGCCGCCAGCAGCAGGCGCAGTTCGACGCGTTGATGAAACGCATCCAGGCCGGCGACGCGAGCGTGAAGCCGCTGTCGCGCGAGGCGCTTGCCCAGGACTACGGCGCCGCGCCCGATGACATCGCGAAAGTCCGCGCGTTCGCTGCCGCGCATGGGCTCACCGTCGTGCGCGAGGACCCGGCGGCGCGCTCGGTGGTGCTGAGCGGCACGATCGCGCAATTCCAGAGCGCGTTCGAGGTGAAGCTCGAACGCTACCAGCACCACTCGGCTGGCCAGTTCCGTGGCCGCACCGGCACCATCAGCGTGCCGGACGACCTGCGTGGCGTCGTCGAGGCGGTGCTCGGGCTCGACAACCGGCCGCAGGCGCGACCGCACTTTCGTATCCGGCCGCCGTTCGTGGCGGCGCGCGCGCAGCAGGAGTCGTTCACGCCGCCGCAGCTGGCGTCGCTCTACCAGTTTCCGCAAGGCGACGGCGGCGGCCAGTGCGTCGGCATCATCGAGCTCGGCGGCGGCTACAACACGTCGGACCTGAAGACCTATTTCTCGAGCCTCGGCGTCAGCGAGCCGACCGTGACCGCGGTCAGCGTCGATCAGGCCGGCAACAAACCGAGCGGCGACCCGAACGGGCCGGACGGCGAGGTCACGCTCGACATCGAGATCGTCGGTGCGATCGTGCCGCGCGCAACCATCGCCGTGTACTTCACGCCGAACAGCGACGCCGGCTTCATCGACGCGGTGAGCCGCGCGGTGCACGACACGACCCACAAGCCGTCGGTCATTTCGATCAGCTGGGGCGCGCCGGAGTCGGTGTGGACCAGCCAGTCGATGAATGCGCTTAACAGCGTGCTGCAATCGGCGGCGGCGCTCGGCGTGACAATCTGTGCGGCTTCCGGGGACAGCGGGTCGAGCGACGGCTCGGGCGGCGGCGACCAGGTCGACTTCCCGGCATCGAGCCCATACGTGCTCGCCTGCGGCGGCACGCACCTGAGCGCGTCCGGTTCGGCGATCACGCGTGAGGTCGTGTGGAACGACGGTGCACAGGGCGGTGCGAGCGGCGGCGGCGTCAGCGCCGCGTTTGAGTTGCCGGCGTGGCAGCAGGGTTTGTCGGCCACGATGACGGGCGGCGGCAGCCAGCCGCTCAGCGGGCGCGGCGTGCCGGACGTCGCGGGCGATGCCTCGCCCTTGACCGGCTACGACGTGCTGGTCGACGGAACGCAAACGGTGGTGGGGGGCACCAGCGCGGTCGCGCCGCTGTGGGCGGCGCTGATCGCGCGCATCAACGCGGCGAAGGGACAGCCGGTCGGCTTCGTCAACGCGAAACTGTACAAGGCGGCGGGCGTCTGCAACGACATCACCCAGGGCAACAACGGCAGTTTTGCGGCGTCGAAGGGGTGGGACGCCTGCACGGGCCTGGGCAGCCCCAATGGCGGGAAGGTGGCGGGCGCACTATAGTCTGCAACACAGCGCATAACACAACAACAAGACGTAAGAACGAGGACGCACGGCAATAAAACGAACCCTTGGAGCGATCATGACGAATACAGAATCAGCTTCCGGTAGCCAGCATTCGCCGCACAACACGCATGCCACGGCCTCGGCTGGCGCGTCCACCGCCACGAGCACGCCGCACAAAGCCGGCGACCAGCCGTTCTTCGACCCGGTCGCCTATGGCAACGGCCCGGACGATTCGGTTACCGATACGGTCGAGACGGCCGCGATCACGCATCATTCGGTGACCATCGGGGGGCACAACATCAACTACACGGCAACGGCGGGCCACCTGGTGATCGTCGATCCGAGCAGTTCGCAGCCGTCGGCGAGGATGTTCTACGTCGCGTTCACGCAGGACAACCAGAAGGAAGAGACGCGGCCGGTCACGTTCTTCTATAACGGCGGGCCGGGATCGTCGTCGGTGTTCGTGTTGCTCGGCTCGTTCGCGCCGCGCCGCATCAAGACGTCGATGCCGGGCTTCACGCCGCCGGCGCCATATTCGCTCGAAGACAATCCGGACAGCCTGCTCGACAAAAGCGACCTCGTATTCATCAACCCGGTCGGCACCGGCTACTCGGCGGCGATCGCGCCGAAGAAGAATCGCGACTTCTGGGGCGTCGATCAGGACGCGGACTCGATCAAGCAGTTCATCAAGCGGTTTCTGACCAAGAACAACCGCTGGAATTCGCCGAAGTATCTGTTCGGCGAGTCCTACGGCACGGCGCGCAGCTGCGTGCTCGCGTACCGGCTGCACGAGGATGGCGTCGATCTGAACGGGGTGACGCTGCAGTCGTCGATTCTCGATTACACGCAGTCGGGCAACCCGGTTGGCGCGCTGCCCACGGCGGCCGCGGACGCGTGGTATCACAAGAAGCTCGGCGTCGCGCCGCGGCCGACCGATCTCGGCACGTTCGCCGAGGAGGTCGCGCAGTTCGCACGCACCGACTACCTGGCCGCGCTGCGCAAGTTCCCGACCACCGACACCGCGACCGTCGAAAAACTCAGCGAATACACCGGTATCGACAAAACGACACTGCTCGCGTGGAGCCTCGACATCGCGGGCTACGACAGCCGCGGCAATTCGCTGTTCCTGACCACCTTGCTGAAGTCGCAAGGCCTCGCGCTCGGCGCCTACGACGGCCGCGTGACCGCGATCGACACCGGCATCGCCGGCAAGATCGACCCGAACTCCGGCGGCAACGATCCGACGATGACCGCGGTCAGCGGCGTCTACACGACGATGTGGAACGTGTATCTGAACGAGCAGTTGAAGTACACGTCGAATTCGTCGTTCACCGACCTCAACGATCAGGCGTTCAAGTACTGGGATTTCAGCCATATCGATCCGACCGGCGCGCAGAAGGGCGTCGACTCGAAAGGCAACATCATTCTGTACACGGCCGGCGATCTTGCGGCCGTGATGGCGCTCAATCCCGACCTGAAGGTGCTGTCGGCGAACGGCTTTTTCGATTTCGTCACGCCGTTCTATCAGACCGTGCTCGACCTGCAGCAGATGCCGCTGGTCAGTCAGCAGGTGCGGCAGAACCTGTCGGCGCGGTTCTATCCATCGGGGCATATGGTGTATCTCGACGGCGGTTCGCGCACCGCGCTGAAAGCCGACCTCGCAAAGATGTACGAAGAGACGGTGTCGAACGCACAGGCGCTCGGGCGGATCCGCGCGTTGCAGGCGCGGGTGGCGAAGTAGCGGAGGTGGTGGGGCGTCGCGGCTCATCGCGACGTCGCGTCGTGCTGGTCTGCTCTGGCTCGCGGCGGCTGCCGCGAGCCGGCAAACGGCGCGCCGCCATGTCGGGCTTTTATACTCATCCAGATTGAATATGTTTTAATTGCCTTGCGAGTTGAACTACCGCGTGCCGCCGCCGGCGCGCACACGAATGAACGCAGGCATCGCAGACACGCATCGGCGCGGTCTTCCCCGCGACACCACCAGCAGCAATGACCCGGCCAACGCGCCGCGGCTCGGGCGCAAGAGCGTTCTTCGCTCGCGCGTGCGCATCACGCAACGTGCGCTGCTCGTTATCGTCGGCGCACTGCTGGCGCTGCGCATCGGAGAAGCCACCGCGCAACCGCGCGCCGTCCTCGACGACCGCGTGACCCAGCAGTCGATCGGCCGGACGATTTGTCGCCCCGGCTATGCGGAAACCGTTGCGCCGCCGTTCGACGAACTGATGGCGCACAAGGACCGCATGCTTGCCGCGCGCGGCATCGATGTGGATGACAGCGCCGCGTTTGCGCTCGACCGGCACGTGCCGATCATGCTCGGCGGCTCGCCCGATGCGCCGGCCAATCTCGATCTATTGCCGTGGGCCGGCCCGCAGGGCGAGCGCCGCAAGGCTCGCGCGGCGGCGATGCTCAAGCGCTGCGTCTGCGAAGGCAAGCTGAGTCTCGCGCAGGCGCAAGCGGCGATCGTCGGCAACTGGTCGGCGGTGTACGCGGGTTTCGGCCAGGCCTCGTGCGACGTGAGCCGCCTAGACGTCTCGACTGACGACGACGGCGTCGACAGCGAAGACAGCCGGCGCGGCGACGCGCACGAGCGCGGGCGTTGAGCGCGTCCGCGCTTGCGCAGTCGTCGCGGAGCCACGGTTCGCTGCCCTCTCATTTTTTTCGGAGAAACACGATGACCTATTTCCGTCTCGCCGCCGTTGCGCTGACGATCGGTTGCCTGAGCGGCAGCGCAGCCGCGGTTGCTGCGGTTGCCGCCGCGCCCGCGCATTGCGCGCGCGCCAATGAGCTCGAGATTCGCGGCGACGTGCCCGCGGCGCTCAGCTTCGACGTATATCGGCAGCTGCGCCCGCTGGATGCGCGGCGAATCGCGCTGTTCGAGGCCGCCGGCGAAGTGAAGCGTCTGCCCGACGGCCAGCCGGTATGTCAGATCGCCGACGACGGCGTCGACGATCCTTCCGCGGTGCTGGTCCGACTGCCGCACGGTAAGAATGCTTGGTGGGTGAGCGCGGAGAACGTGCAAGCGGCCGACTGATCGGCGCGATCAGGCCGCCTTTGCTCACTTCGATGCGTCTCGCGTGCCGGGCATGCAAGCTGCTGAAGCAGCCGATGTTTTCCGGGATCGGCGCGACTGATTCAGGTACAGTGCATTGACGGGGGTTGTTTCGCCGTTGCCTACGACACTGCGTCACAGTGTGTTCGCTGTCGAAGCGGGCTATCCTGACAACAGGATGAAACTTGCACAGGAGATTGGAACGATGGCCTTCTTTTTGTCATTGCTCGCTATGGGGTTGGCCGGCGCGACCGGCGTCGTCGCACTTCGCGCACTGGCCGCGGCTCAGACGAAGCAGCGTGTCGCGCTGCGACCGGTGCGTATCGCCAGCTCAGACCGACGGGCTGACCGGCAGGCACGGCGAGGGTAGTCCGCATGAACCTGACCGTGCGCAATATCGCCGAATCGTGCAGCGAGCAGGACGTGCGGGAATTTTTGAAGCGCGAACTCGGCCACTACGCGAAACACGTCGAGGTGGTGGACGCCGGCAAGCCCAACGCCTACGCGACGGTGGAACTCGACGCGAGCGTGCCGTATGTCGGCGACGTGATCGCGCGGCAGATTCACGGCAAGCATCTGGGCGGCCAAGCGCTCGAAGCGAGCGCCGATCTGTTCAGCGACGACCCGCCGCCGGAGCAGCGAGCGCCGTAGGCGGTTCAGTAAGGCCGATTCTTTTCGAAGGCGGTGGACCTGCGCAACGTTGCGCGCCGGTCCACCGCCTTTATTCGTTTGAGAGCCGCTTGCGCTGCGTCATCATTGCCCATCCGGCGACGCCTGCCAGTCGAATGGGGTGTACGGCAGCGCCCGCTTGTGACGCGTCGCGTTGTAAAACTGCAGCACCACGTCACGCACGGTATCGCTGACCGGCTTGCCTTCGAGGAAATCGTCGATCGCGTCGTACGGGATGCCGTACGCGTCTTCGTCGGGACGAAGCGGCCGCAGCATCTCGAGGTCGGCGGTCGGCACCTTGTGCGCCAACGAGTCGGGCGCGCCGAGCGTATGTGCGAGCGCGCGCACGCGGCGCTTGCTGAGCCCGGCGAGCGGCAGCACGTCGGCGCCGCCGTCGCCGAACTTCGTAAAGAAGCCCATCACCGATTCAGCCGCGTGGTCCGTGCCGATCACGACACCGGCGCGCGCACCCGCCACCGCGTATTGCGCGATCATCCGCTGGCGCGCCTTGATATTGCCGTGCACGAAATCCCGCTGTGATTCGTCCTTGAACGACACGCCGCTTTTATCGAGCGACTCGAGCATCGCATCGGCGGGGGGTTTGATATCGATAGTCAGATTTTCGTCGGCGCGAATGAAACGTAATGCCTCCAGCGCATCCGCTTCATCGCGCTGTTTGCCGTAAGGCAGACGGACCGCGACGAAACGCGCGTCGTAATGGTTCGCCCGTAAACGCTCGACCGCGAGTTGCGCGAGACGCCCGGCCGTCGTCGAATCGACGCCGCCGCTAATGCCGAGCACATAAGTTCTCAGGTGGCTGTTGCGCAGATAGTTCGCCAGAAAATCGACCCGGCGCTCGATTTCGCGGCTTGCGTCGAATTTAGCGGTGACGTGCATTTCGGCCGCGATGCGGGCCTGGCGGGCGGCGGGATCGGATGGAGCCATGATCGTTGTTGTCCTCGCGGGAGAAAAAGCGGTTGAAACGGCGTGAAACAGATTGAAAGCCGGCTGAAAAACCGTTTGAGTATCGGGATCTACCACCGTATTCGGGCGATCTTTCGTCCGAAAATGAAATCGTCCTTCGCTTTCGTGGCCTGATTTTCCGATGACCGATTTAATTGCGAATTAATTGCATTTCACTAATGCGTCGATTGCGGGGAAATAGCCATCGATTTGAAGAGGTCGCAAGTTAGAGGGTATATTCATCGACACGCGTCAATTCGCTGAGTAACATCGATCGTACCGAACGCCACAGGGATCCGGCGTGTCAATCAATAATAATCATGTTTGTTTCAGGACGCGATGAGATACCCAGATCGGCGTGGCCAGCCTGGATTGAACCACCTGAGGATTTGCGCTTGGATGTGCGCAATCGTCATATCGGCAGGTGCCGGCGCGATAGCGGCGCAGGTTCATGCAGCGGTGACCGGTACTGCTCAGTTGCCCGCATCCGCAACATCGGCGGTGCATACGGTGAATGCGACCACTTCGGCGCAAGCGTGGAATGGCGTGAGTCAGCCGTTAGGCACGATCGACGCCGCCACCGTCGCCGCGCCCGACGCGGCCGGCATCGTCGATCCGCGTCGCGCGTTTCTGCTGCGCGACGTCTTCGCGCAGGATGTGACGCGCCGGCTCAGACTGCCCGCCGCGGAGCAGCGTGCGTACGCCGACCGTCTGGAGACGGCGCTCAACGAGAACGAGCTTGGCAATGTGTCGGGCGAGTACGTAGTGCTCGTCGATCGCAACGCGAACGTGCAGGCGCTCCTGATTTACTTCCGCGCGGTGCCCGCCGACGACTGGCAGATGATAGGCGCATCGCCGGTATCCACCGGACGGCCAGGCGAGTACGACCACTTCATTACGCCGCTCGGCGTGTTCGAACATACGCCCGACAATATGGATTTCCGCTCCGAGGGCACAGAGAACGAAAACCACATTCGCGGTTATGGCCGGCGCGATATGCGTATCTTCGACCTCGGCTGGGCCCAGGGGGAACGCGGCTGGGGCAAGGGCGGCATGTCGCAGATGCGTTTCCAGATGCACGCGACCGACCCCGATCGGCTAGAACCACTGCTCGGTATTCGCCATTCGAAGGGCTGCGTGCGAATTCCCGCGTCGCTGAACACGTTTCTCGATCACTACGGGATTCTCGACGCGGAATACCAGCAGCTCATTGATTCGGGCCAGTCGTTGTGGGTGCTGAAAAGCGATCGGCAGATCATGCCGTGGGCGGGGCGTTTTATCGTCGTCGTCGATTCGCAGCGCAAGAGCCGGCCAGCGTGGTCGCCAGTCCCCGGCGCGGTCGCGCGCGCAAAGATGCCCGCGCACGCGGATACGGCGGACTGACTGGCGCCTTGTCCTTGTCGCAATACCAGCGCGGGGCGCCCCTCACGACCTCGCCAACAACACGCCAGCCAGCGCGACCGCGAACCCGGCAATTTGCACGGGCAGCAGCGTCTCGCCGAACCCGAGATAGCCTTCGAGCGCCGCAAGCGGCGGCGCGAGAAACAGCAGCGCGGTCGCGCGCGAAGCATCCCCGCGCCGGACCATCCAGACGAGCAACGTGACGCTGATGCCGGACAGCATCACGATGCCCCATGCGAGCGATCCCCACAGCGTCGGCGACGCGATCCAGCGATGCTCGCCGAGCGCGAGCGCCAGCACCCCCGCGACGACAGCCGCGCCGACGTTCTGCACCGCGCTTGCGCTGCGAATATCGGCCTTGGCGAGCGAGGTCTTCTGGAACAGCGTGCCCGCCGTGATCGCCCCCACCGCGACGATCGATATCAGCACGACCAGCCACGCCGGTGCGTTGCCGTGCGTGGGCGGCGTCGCGGCAGCGAGCTTCGGCGCGAGCACCAGCACGACGCCGGCGAGGCCGACCGCCATGCCGCACCAGCCGCGCCGCGACAAGCGCTCGCCGAACAGCGGCGCGGCGACGGCGGCCGTCGCGAGCGGCTGCAGCGCGCCGAGCAAGGCCATAACGCCCGCGCTGAGACCTTGCGCGACGGCCCAGTAGCCGGCGCCGAGATAGACCCCTTGCAGCAGTGCGCCGGCGGTCAGGTGCTTGCCCAGGTTACGTCCGGTCGGCCATGCCGAGCGCGCGGCGAGCGCGGCCAGCGCGAAGATCAGCGCGGTGCCGCCGAAACGGGCCAGCAGAAACAGATTGGGATCGGCGTAAGGCGTGATCGCGCGGGCGACCACGAAACCGGTCGACCACAGCACGACGAACACGGCGGCAACAAAGGTGGCGAGCATCGGGGCGGCAGGAGGTTAAAAAAGCCGCCATGTTGGCCCCATGCGCGGCGCGCGTCTTGTTCAAAGCTGCAATGCGCGCGGGACCGTCACCACGCGATCAGCGTCATCCCCGCTCCGAGCGCGCCGCCGCAGACCACGCACGCCCACAACAGCCAACGCGTGCGCCGGTATTCGCGCGCGAGATCCGCGAGCAGTTGCGCGTTCTGCTGCGGCGTACCCGCGCGATCGTGCTGCTGCAGATAGCGCACCGCCAGTTGCGGCACGCGCGGCAGCATATGCGCGAGATGCGGCAGCTCGTGTGACAGCCGCTTGAGCCAGCCGCGATGATCGAGATCGCGTCGCGCGATATCGGCAAGCACGCCACGTGCGATGTTCCACGTATCGACGCCCGGATGCAGTGTTCGCGCGAGCATCTCCGCCTGCTGGAACGAGCGCTGCGCGGTCGCGAGCTGGCCCGACACCTGGCCGTCGAACGGTTGCACGCCGTGCAGCAGATGATGAAACAGCGAACCCGCCGAGCGATCCTCGGGCGCCGCCGCGAAGTGCGCTTCGGCGCGCGTGCGCAGTTCGGCTTCGAGCATCTCGGGGCGCGTGTCGTCCGGCACGTGGCCGGCCTCGCGATGCATGTCGGCGAGCCGCGCGTAGTCCTGGTCGAACAACGCGGTCGCGCCGTGCACGAAGAACTCGCGCTCGCCGCTCGACAGCGTCGCCATGATCGAGAACTCGGCGAGCACGAGGCGCCCGAGCGTGTCGGGCTCGATGCTGACGCGCACGCGGCGCGCATCGAGCGTCGCGTGGAAGAAGCCATGCTCGAATGCCTGCTCGGTGACCACCTCGACGATATGCGCGGCGAGCGGCGCCAGCTTGATGCCGTGCGCGTGCAGGCCGGGCAGGTCGCTCGCGGGCAGCGTATTGACGCGCTGCATCGTCAGCGTGTGATCGGTGCACAGCTCCCAGATCACGTCCGGCACGACGATGCGCTTGTCGCCGTCGAAATGGTGGCCGGTCTGGCTCAGGTTCGCGGCTTCGGCGCGCAGGTCGAAGCGGCGCAGGATGTCGTCGGTGAAGGTTTGCGCGAGCGCGCGCAACTTCATCCGGCGCGCGACGCGCGACAGCTTTTCGAGCCAGCGCGCGACCCAGCGCAATAGCGCGAGCTCATCGCCGATCTGTTGCAACTGTTGCGCGCGCACGAGCTTGACGGCGACCTCGTAGTGACCTTTGACCGGCACCGCGAGCCGCGCGAAATGGGTCTGCTCGGCGAAGCCGCTGCGCACCGGCACGAGGTCGACCGCGCTGAACAGCTCGCCGAGCGGCCGGTTGAACGCGCGCGTCAAGGCCAGCGCGGAGTCGTCCGGCGACAGCGGCGCTTCCATGTGATCGATGGCGTCCAGCGCGTCGTGCAGCGTGCCGCTCGCGAGCTCGGGGCGAGTGGCGAGCGTCTGCGCGAAGCGGCTCGCGAGCGGACCGAGCGCCGGCAGCAGGCCATGCAACTGCGCGCCGCTGCGCTCGGACGCATGCACGCGGCCGATCAGCTCGATCATCCAATGCAGCTTGTGGTCGGGCGGGGCGGCGAGCCAGATCAGGCGCGCGCCGTAACGTAGCGCATGGAACAGCAGCAGTAGACGGCGAAACAGTGGCGGCATCGGCGGTTCGGTTGACGGGCGAGGCGTTGTGCGTGGGACTCGGCCGGGCAGCGGCGTGGTGTTGCCCGCATGGCCGAAGAGTCCAGCCGTCAAGGTTAGCAGGTCGGCGCGGTGGCGGGCGTGTTCGCGTGCAGGGGCGGCTCGTCGCAACCTGAGCGCGCGATGAGTGCGCCATCAGCGCAACCTGCGCGCCCGCACCAACAACGCACAGTACGCGTAATACAATACGGCGGCCTTCCTCAACCACGGCGCACAGATGCTCGCAGAACAACGTCATCAATACATCCTCGCGCAAGTCGCAAAGAACGGCGCGCTGTCGGTCGCTGAACTGGTGCGCGAACTGAACGTATCGCGCGAAACGATCCGTCGCGACCTCAACGCACTGGCCGGCCGCGGCCTGCTCGTGACGACCCACGGCGGCGCGTTGTCGAGCGATCGGCGCGAGCCTGATCTCGATACGCGCGAAGCGGAGAACGCAGGCGCCAAGCGTGCGATCGGCGAGCGCGCGGCCGAGTTCGTGCCGGACGGCGCGTCGCTGATCATCGATTCCGGCAGTACCACGCAGGCCGTCGCGCGGGCGCTGCTCGACCGGCATCGGCTGACGGTCTACACGAACGACTGGCGCATCGCGCTGCTGCTCGGCCGACGCAACGACAATCGTGTGACGCTGCTCGGCGGCGAGTTGTCCGATATCGAGGACGCGACCTTCGGACTCGACACGGTCCACCAGGTCACGCAGTACCACGCCGATTTCGCGTTCATCGGCGCGGGCGGGATTTCCCCGGACGGCTATCTGACCGACTACAGCCGCATGGCGGCCGAAGTGCGCAGCCGCATGATCGCCGCGGCCGACCTGGTGGTGGTCGTCGCCGATCATTCGAAGTTCGGACGCGTGACGCCGGTGCGCATCAACGGTATCGAGTCGGCGCGGTATCTGGTCACTGAACTGGCGCCCGAGCGCGCGCTGGCGAAGGCGATCACCGCGCATGGTCCGGAGATTCTGATCGCGTGAGACGGCTACTCGCGCTGAACGCCATTCCTCACCCGCCAAAATCTAACTAAAAAAAGCCGCGGGATTCGCTCCAGAAATTGGAACGGCCGGGCACAATACGCGCCGTTGTCAGGAGCGCGTCCACCGCAGCCGAGGCAACCGCCGGGCCCGCGACGCGCACGGCCAGCGCGCCGTGCGAGCACCGCGTCCGCGAGCAGCCCCGCACCTTCGCAATTTTGTCGATGCATCGTGCATACATCGTCATTTTCGCCATGTACGATCCACACGGGATCGGCGCGCGGGGTTTCATTTTGGGCGGCGCGACGAATTCCTTCGGTTGGCTTGAATTGGCAATTTGTGTCTTTTTTTGGAATTCGGCAAAATCGTCACGGCCCTGTCATCGAAACCTGTGATTCTTCCCGTGCCCGCTCAGGCGCGGCAGGCAGCGCGGGTGTCGGAGACGGGCTGTCAGTCAGGCTGGGCGAGAAGCGGCAAAGTTGTCGGCAATCTGCAATCCACGACAGACCGGCGCGGCAACCGCAGCGGGCAACGCCAGGCGGCGCGTGCCGCCGTTCAATCACTACAGGTATGGGGTTATCCCGACCGTCTGGTTTTTAGCCTTTCGGAGAGAGCGACATGAAAAAGACGAATTCCCTTCACGCCGCGGCCGGTCTCGCGCGCAAACTGCTGCCGGCGCTGGTCGCCGCCGCAGCGTTCGGCGGTGCCGCGATGCAGGCTCATGCGGCCGACGCCGTCGTGCTGTACACGGCCGACGGCCTCGAAAATCTGTACAAGGATGTGCTGCCTGCCTTCGAAAAGAAGGAAGGCGTGAAGGTCAATATCGTCACGGCGGGTAGCGGCGAAGTCGTGAACCGCGCGACCATCGAGAAGGATCAGCCGAAGGCCGATGTGCTCGTGACGCTGCCGCCGTTCATCCAGCAGGCCGACCAGAGCGGTCTGCTGCAGGCGTACCAGAGTGCCAACTACAAGAACGTGCCGGCCATCGCGAAGGCGCCGAACGGCGCATGGGCCACCTTCGTGAACAACTACTTCTCGTTCGCGATCAACCCCGAAGTCACGAAAAACCAGCCGAAGACGTTCGCGGACCTGCTGCACCCGGACTTCACCGGCAAGGTCGCCTATTCCAATCCGGCGACCGCCGGCGACGGCATGGCGGTGATCATTCTGACCTCGTCGCTGATGGGCGAAGACAAGGCGTTCGACTATCTGAAGAAGCTCGAGCAGAGCGCCAAGTTCCACACCAAGGGCACGGGCTATCTCGACGTGCTGCTATCGCGTAACGAGATCGCGGTCGCCAACGGCGATCTGCAGATGGATCTCGACGACGCGGCCAACGGCGGCCTGTCTCTGAAGCCGGTGTTCCTCGCCGCTACGCCCGGCGGCCAGCCGACCACGTTCCAGCTGCCGTACGCGATCGCGTTGATCAAGAACGGTCCGAACCAGGCCGAGGGCAAGAAGCTGATCGACTATCTGATGTCGACGGAAGTGCAGTCGAAGGTGCCGGACGTCTTCGGCATTCCGGCGCGCAGCGACGTGCCGCTCGCGGGCAAGAACGGCGAAACGGTCAAGCAGGCGATCAGCGGCGTCAAGCTGATTCCGGTCGACTGGAATCACGTGATGGCGAAGAAGGCCGACTGGACCGCGCGCTGGAAGAGCGACGTGATCGGTTCCTCGGGCAAAGAGACCGAAGTGGTCAAGCCGAAGTAAGTGACTCAGATAAGCAACGTCTGACGTTGTCGGTCCAGGCGGCGCTTCGCAGCTACTGCGCGGCGCCGCATCAGCATTAATTCTGTTGGAGGACGACCCCGGTGAATACGGCCAGTCTCGCTCACCCCGCCGCGCCAGGCGCTCCGCTGGATGCGCTCGACGCCGCGCGTTTGGACGCGCCGGGCGGCGTGCAGATCGATCACCTGACGGTGCGCTTCGGCGCGCGCACGGTGCTCGACGATCTGTCGTTGACCATCCAGCGCGGCGAGTTGCTCACCGTGCTCGGCCGCAGCGGCTGCGGCAAGACGACCTTGCTGCGCTTCATCGCGGGCTTCATCGAGGCCGACGGTCTGGCCGGCACGCTGACGGTGGCCGGCCGCGATCTGACGCACGTGCCGCCGCACAAGCGCAACCTCGGTCTGCTGTTCCAGAGCTACGCGCTGTTTCCGCATCTGACGGTATTCGAGAACGTCGCGTTCGGTTTGCGCGCACGGCGGATTCCGGCGCGCGACGTCGCACGCCGTGTCGCCGAGGCGCTGAAGCTCGTGCAGCTCGGCGATGCCGGTCACGTGATGCCGGCGCAACTGTCGGGCGGCATGCAGCAGCGCGTGGCGCTCGCCCGCGCGCTCGTGATCGAGCCCGACGTGCTGCTGCTCGACGAACCGTTGTCCGCGCTCGACGCCAATCTGCGCGCGTCCGTGCGTTCAGAACTGAAAGCGCTGCACGAGCGTCTGCCGAATCTGACGATCGTCTGCGTGACGCACGATCAGGACGATGCGCTCGTGCTGTCCGACCGTACGCTGCTGATGCGCGACGGCCATATCGCGCAGCTCGGCACCCCGCAGCAGCTGTACGACACGCCGGTCGACGGCTTCGTCGCGCGCTACCTCGGCGCGGCCAATCTGCTGCCGCCGCAGGTCGCGTTCGGCATGGACGACGCGCGCCACAACGAGCGCGAACGTGTCGCGTGTCTGCGTCCGGAGGCGCTGCGCATCGTGCCGCTCGGCGAGGGGCAACTGCACGGCGCGATCGCGTCGGTCGAGTGGTATGGCGCGGCCTTGTCGGTATCGGTCGTGCTCGATGCGCTGCCGAACGATCCCGTGCTCGTCACGATGCAGCGCGGCCTCGGCCTGACGCCGGAGAAGGGCGCGCGCGTTTCCCTGCGTTATGAGGCTGGCGATGTCGTCCTTATCAAGCCCTGATACGTCCAATCCGCTCGACCTCGCCGCGCAAGCGGAAGTCGAAGCCGCCGCCGCACGCCGTCTCGCGAGCGCCGCGGCGCATGCGGCCGCGGTGAAGCGGCGCGAGCGTCTCGCGCAATGGCATCTGCTGTTCATTGCGGTCGTGGTGCTCGGACCGCTCGTCATCTATCCGCTGGTGCGGCTCGTGATGCTGAGTCTGACCGGCACGCACGGCCTGTCGGGTCACGCGTACGTGACGTTCTTCGGCAACCCCGAAACGCGTGGCGTGATCGGCACCACGCTCGGCATCCTGTTCGCGAGCGCGAGCCTCGCGTCGCTGCTCGGCGTGGCGCTCGCGTCGCTGCTGTTCTTCAAGCCGTTTCCCGGCGCGCGCATGGTCACGCGCTTTCTCGAACTGTTCGTCGCGTTCCCTTCGTTTCTGGTCGCCTTCACGCTGATCTTTCTGTACGGCTCGCAGGGCTCGGTCAGCATCGGGCTGCAGCGGCTGTTCAATCTGCAGGCGCCGCCGCTCGACTTTCTGTTCGGCATCGGCGGCGTGATTCTCGCGGAAGTGGTGTTCTATACGCCGTTCGTCGTGCGTCCGACGCTGGCCTCGTTCGCGCTGCTCGACCAGCGGCTGATCGAAGCCGCGCGCAGCCTCGGCGCGAACGGCCTGATGGTCGCGTTCAAGGTGATCCTGCCGCTCGCGTGGCCGGGTATTGCAGCGGGCACGATCCTGTGTTTTCTGCTGACGTTGAACGAGTTCGGCATTCTGCTGGTGCTCGGCAGCGCCCATCTGATCACGCTGCCGGTCGCGATCTATAGCGCCGCTACCGTCGATCTCGATCTGCCGACCGCAGCCGCCGGCGCGGTCGTGATGCTGCTGATGTCGTTGTCGCTGTACGCGTTGTACCGGCGCGTCAATAGTCGCAAGGTGAAAGGAGCCGGTCATGGCCGTTGAACTCGATCCGACCGTGCTGCCGGTCATGCACAAGAAGGGCCGGCCGGTGCGGCACAGTCTCGTCGTGCGACTGTTCGGCGGTCTTTTTCTCGGCTTCGCCGCGCTGCTGTGCTTCTGGCTGTTCGTGCTGCCGGTGCTGGTCGTCGCGCTATCGAGCGTCGCGTCGCACTGGTCCGGCACGATCCTGCCCGACGGCTTCAGCATGCGCTGGTTCGAGCGCCTCGGTTCGAGCGACTTCGACGCGCTGACCACGAGCCTCGAAGTCGGCATGGGCGTCGCGGTGCTCGGCACGATCCTCGGTTTGTGGCTCGCGCTCGCGCTCGAAGGACGCGACCGGCGCGGCCTCGGCGCCATCGTCGACACGATCGCGATGATGCCCAACGGCGTGCCGAGCGTGGTGCTCGGTCTCGCGGTGCTGATCGCTTATCACAAGCGGCCGCTCGATCTGTCGAGCTCGGCGGCGATCGTCGTGTTCGTGCAGCTCGCGCTGGTGCTGCCGTTCTGCTACCGCTGCGCGGCCGCCGCGCTGCGCCCGGAGCTGACCGTGCTGCGCGAAGCGGCCGCGAGCCTCGGAGCGCCGCCGTCGATGGTGCTGCGCCGTGTCGTGTTGCCGCAACTGGTGCCGGCGATCCGCGCGAGTCTCGCGCTCGGTTTTGCGCTGTCGCTCGGCGAACTCGGCGCGACGCTGACCGTGTATCCGCCGGGCTTCGCGACGGTGCCGATCGTTGTCGTCGGGCAGGTGGAGCGCGGCTATTACCTGCCGGCTTCGGCGCTGTCGCTGATTCTGCTGCTGGTCTCGCTGGTCGCGCTGCTGTTGATCGCGGCGCGCGCTCCGCGTCGGCGGATCGACTGACCTGGCTGACACGGCTGATTCGCGGGCGATTTGCTTGACCTGAAGCATGCACACTGCCGGTGGGCATTCGATGTCGGTGTGGCAAAATTTGTCAGAGTGACCGAATATATGCAATCTGCTTCCGTCGATCCAATCGAGGTCGTGCGCCGCCATTCGCTGACGACGCTGGTGCGCGACGAGATCGAGCGGCATATCGTCGACGGCACGCTGGCGCCGGGCGACAAGCTCAACGAAGCCGATTGGGCGGCGCGCTTGCAGGTGTCGCGCGGGCCGGTGCGCGAGGCGTTTCGCGCGCTGGAGCAGGCGGGGCTCGTGCGTACCGAGAAAAATCGCGGTGTGTTCGTGCGGACGGTGTCGCTCGCGGAAGCGGACGAGATTTACGCGGTGCGCGCGGTGCTCGAAGAGGCGGCGTGCCGGATGCTCGCGGTCAGCATCGACGCGGGCAAGCTCGCGGTGCTGCGCGATTGCGTCGATGCGATGCGCGCCGCGCTCGCATCGCACGATCACGATGGGTATGCGCGCGCGAACGTCGCGTTTCACGATGCGCTGGTCGCGGCGGCGGGTAACACGAAGTTGTACGACACATATCGCAGGCTCGTCAGCGAGTTGAGCCTGTTTCGGCGAGCGGCGCTGGTCGTGCAAGGCGATGCGATGGCGCGCTCACTCGCCGAGCACCGCGCGATTCTGACCGCGCTCGCATCACGCGATGCCGAGCAGGCCGCGCAGTTGATGCGCGCGCATGTGCAGGGCGGCTTGCAGCGCGCCCATGCGGCGTGCGATGCGGCGCACGAACAGCGCCTCCCGGCAACCGCGGGCGCGGCCGGCTCGCGCGGGCGATGAGGCCTTGGCAATGACCACCCCTGGAATGGAAAACCACGCGATGACACACCCCGAGCAGCGCACGATCGAAGTCAACGGCCGGAGCTATCGGCTGCCTTCGCAACCGACGGTCGTCGTCTGTGTCGACGGCTGCGAGTTCGAGTATCTGGAAGCGTCGGTCGCGGCCGGTGTGGCGCCTTTCATCGGCTCGATGCTCGAAGGCGGTGCGGCGTTTCGCGGCGACTGCGTGATTCCGTCGTTCACGAACCCGAACAACCTGTCAATCGTGACCGGCGTGCTGCCGTCCGTGCATGGGATCTGCGGCAACTACTTCTGGGACACCAACGCGAACAACGGCGCGGGCGCGGCGGTGATGATGAACGACCCCGCCTACCTGCGCGCGCCCACGCTGCTCGCGGCCGCCGCCGACGCGGGCGCCGCGGTCGCCGTCGTCACCGCGAAGGACAAACTGCGCGGGCTGCTCGGCTCGCAGTTGAAGGGCATCTGTTTTTCGGCGGAGAAAGCCGACAAGGTGACGGTCGAGGAAAACGGCATCGACGACGTGCTCGATCTGGTCGGTCTGCCGTTGCCGGACGTGTATAGCGCGGGGTTGTCGGAATTCGTGTTCGCGGCCGGCGTGCGGCTCGCGCAAACGCGCAAGCTCGACCTGATGTATCTGTCGACCACCGACTATATCCAGCACAAATGGGCGCCCGGCACCGAAGGCGCGAACGCCTTCTACGCGATGATGGACGACTATCTCGCGAAGCTCGACGCGCTCGGCTGGGTGATCGGCCTCACCGCCGACCACGGCATGAACGCGAAGCACGATCCGCAAACCGGCGAGCCGAACGTGATCTATCTGCAGGACTTGCTCGACGACTGGCTCGGCGCATCGACGACGCGCGTGATTCTGCCGATCACCGATCCGTACGTCGTGCATCATGGCGCGCTGGGTTCGTTCGCGACCGTCTATCTGCCGCGCGAGCTGGATGCAGCATCCGTGATTGCGCGGATCGGCCGCCTGCCGGGAATCGAAGTCGTGCTCGACCGAAACGCAGCGTGCGTGCGCTTCGGGCTGCCCGAGGATCGTATCGGCGATCTGGTCGTGATCGGCACGAAGCATGTCGTGCTCGGCACGCGGCGCGACGAGCACGACCTGTCCGGGCTCACCGTGCCGCTGCGCTCGCATGGCGGGATTTCCGAGCAGGAAGTGCCGCTGCTGTTCAACCGGCGTGTTCAGCCAGCGGCCAGTGGCGGCGAAGGCAAGCGGCTGCGCAACTTCGATATCTTCGACGTTGCGCTCAATCGCTTGTCGACATCATGAACCCGGTGCTGCGGGACCATCCGGGGTTCCGCGCCGAAGCGCTGCGGCTGGGCGGCGAGCGCGCGACGCGCGCCCGCACGCTCGACGTATTCGATCCCTATACCGGCATGCGCGTCGGTACCGTGCCGCTCGCCAGCATCGACGACGTGCGCGCCGCGTTCGACTACGCGCTCGCGTATCGGCCGACGCTGTCGCGCTACGAGCGTTCGCAGATTCTGGAGCGCGCGGCGGTGCTGCTGCGCGAGCGCATCGAACAGGCGTCGGATCTGATCTCTCTGGAGTCGGGGCTGTCGAAGCAGGATTCGCGCTATGAGATCGGCCGCGTTGCCGACGTGTTCCGCTTTGCGTCATTCGAGGCGTTGCGCGACGACGGTCAGAGCTTCTCGTGCGATCTGACGCCGCATGGCAAGAAGCGTCGCGTGTTCTCGCAACGCGAACCGCTCGCGGGCGTGATCGTCGCGATCACGCCGTTCAATCATCCGATGAACCAGGTCGCGCACAAGATCGCGCCGGCCATCGCGACGAATAACCGCGTGGTGGTGAAGCCGTCGGAGAAGGTGCCGCTGTCGGCGCTTTATCTGGCCGATCTGCTGTATGAGGCGGGGCTACCCGCGCCGATGCTGCAGGTGCTGACCGGCGACCCGCGCGAAATCGCCGACGAGTTCATTACGCACGCGTCGGTCGAACTCGTCACGTTTACCGGCGGTGTCGCGATCGGCAAATACATTGCGACGAAGGCCGGATATCGGCGCGTCGTGCTGGAGCTGGGCGGCAACGACCCGCTGATCGTGCTCGACGACGCGGATCTCGAGCGGGCGGCGACCCTTGCGGTGCAAGGGTCGTACAAGAACTCGGGGCAGCGCTGCACGGCGGTCAAGCGGATGCTCGTGCAACAGCGCGTCGCGGCGGAGTTCACGGAGCGGGTCGTCGAGAAGACGCGCGCGTGGACGTTCGGTGATCCGTTCGATGCGTCGAACCAGATGGGCACCGTGATCGACGCCGCCGCCGCACAACTGTTCGAGGCGCGCGTGAACGAGGCGGTGGCCGCGGGCGCGCGCCTGCGCATTGGCAACGAGCGCAGCGGCGCGCTGTATGCGCCGACGGTGCTCGACAACGTCGATCCGTCGATGACGCTCGTGCGCGAGGAAACCTTCGGGCCGGTGTCGCCGATCATCGCGTTCGATACGCTCGACGACGCGATTCGCATCAGCAACGGGACGCCGTTCGGGCTGTCGTCGGGCGTGTGTACGAACCGGCAGGACGCGATCACGCGTTTCATTAACGAGCTGCGCGTGGGGACCGTCAACGTCTGGGAAGTGCCGGGCTACCGGATCGAGCTGACGCCATTCGGCGGCATCAAGGATTCCGGGCTTGGTTACAAGGAAGGCGTTCAGGAAGCGATGAAGAGCTTTACCAATCTGAAGACGTTTTCATTACCTTGGGAGTGACCCGTGGCATTGAGTCTCGACGATATCCGTGCGCTTTTCGAGCGGCACGGCAGCCTCGCATATAGCGGCGAACCGGTGACGCAGCTGGAGCACGCGTTGCAGAGCGGCGCGCTGGCCGAGGCGGAAGGCGCGAGCGACGAACTGGTCGCCGCGGCGTTTTTGCATGACCTCGGACATCTGCTGAACCTGCAAGGGGAGACGCCGACGGAACGGGGTGTCGACGATCTGCATCAGTATTTCGCCTTGCCGTTTTTGCGGCCGGCGTTGTCAGATGCCGTGCTGGAGCCGATTCGTCTGCACGTCGACGCAAAGCGCTGCCTGTGCGCGATCGACGCCGCGTATTTCGGCCAGCTTTCCGCCGATTCGGTGCGCAGCTTGCAATTGCAGGGCGGGATCTTTAGCAGGGAAGAGGCGCAGGCATTTATGCAGAAGCCGTACGCGGAAGACGCGATGCGTTTGCGCCGATGGGACGATCGCGCGAAAGAGAGGGATCGCGCGACGCCGGGGATCGACCATTATTTGGCCGTCGTCGAACGGGCGATGCGCGCGCATGCGACTGCGTGAGGCGAGGTGTTTTTGGGGGCGCGGCAGGTTGCGGGTGGAGCGTGAAAATATCGCTTGCAAGTCGCATTGGCGGCGACTAGAATTCCGCTCTTTCGTGCTCCGGACACCGGAGCGCGGGGAAGCGGGAAGCCTTTATGGCGAGGGCTTTAGCGGCGTGAGCAGGTTAAGCGGGTGATAAAAACCTGTTGACGATCCGGCGGAAGTTCTCCATAATCTCGTTTCTCTGCTGCAGACGCAGCGACGCAAACGAAGCGGTGCCGGGTAGTGGTGGTTCAGGCGCGGCGGGTTGGGCGGATCGATCTTTAAAAACTAACAGCCGATAAGTGTGGGC